>NZ_JAYMGI010000002.1:3105000-3705000 GCF_035825295.1 Actinacidiphila sp. DG2A-62 | reverse complement strand
AGCTGGCCGGCGTGGGCTGCGGCGTCCAGCGCTTCCCGATCGTCGAACGCCTCCAGCGCCCGGCCGTCGTACAGGGCGTGGCCCTTGTACTCGCCGACGATCAACGATGAGGGCTGCCCGCCGTCGTGCGATGACTTGACGCAGGCGGCACGCGTCCTGCACGTCGACATGGCCACGGTGTACTCGGCGCTGCTCTGCTGTCTGCCCGGCACCGAACCCAGCGGCGGCTGGGCCGGCTCTTCGTCGTGGGAACGGCGTCCACGGTCGGACCGCAGGGCGGCTGCGTGGGCCTGGAGCAGCGCGTCACCGTCGCCCTGGGGAACTGCGGCTGCCCGGCGGACGAGGAGTCGCCATGAGCGCGCAGGTGCGGCTCGGCCCGGCCTGGATCACGCGGGTACTGCGGCTGCGCAACGGCGCGGTGGGGCGCCGGCTCGCCGAGCGCACCCAGCGCGTGGCCGCGATCGCCGCCCGGGAAGCGCCGGGCCGGATGGGTCAGGACGTGTCGTGGAAGGTGATCGACACCCCCCGCGGGCTGCAAGGCGTCATCACCTGCGACCACCCGGCCGTTCTGTACGTCCCCAACGGCACGCGCCCGCACATCATCCGGCCGCGCCGGAAGACGGGGGTGCTGCGGTTCGTCGTCGATGGCGAAGTGGTCTACGCCAGAGTCGTGAGGCACCCGGGCACCAAGCCGAATGACTTCCTCGGCCGGGCCTTGCGTGAAGGCCGCTGAGCCAGCCTCTTCGACTACACCGTTCGTCGACCGACCTGCGTAGGGCTCTCCGAGTTTACTACAGACGTAACCCACTCGTCCTGGCCTGGAGTTCTTTGAGGAGGAAGGGAGGGCCGCGACGTGGCGCTCAACGGGCTCCCTTCTTCTGAAGGACCCATACGTAGTGCCACTTGTCTTGCGTGCGTTTGAGCTTGGTCTCCGCGAACGCCTGAATGGTCGGCCACAGGCCGGTGGCCCCAGCTGCCAACGTCGCACCGGTCGCAAGGGCGCCGTGGAGAGCCTCCGGGCGGACCGCGGCAAGGACAGCGCTCGTCGTACTCAGGACGGCACCGGAACGGTTGAGGGCCCGGGACCGGGCCGCGCGCCTCATCTCATCGGTAGCGGTGTTCAGCTCGTCACGGATGGAGAGCGCGACTCGCTCCAGGGCCACCTGCGAATCGACCGCTTCCAGCGCGTCGTCGAGTTCGAGGAGCCGGTAGCGCATGAAGTCGCGGTACTGCCGGTAAGAGTCGAACTCCTCGCTAGTGACTTGTGCGAAGTCGCTAAGTATGAGCCCATCGATAAACGGGAGGTCGATTTCCAGGATCGGCCGGACCACCCGACTAGCGAGAGGCTTGGTTCCCGACAGATCCACGGCTCGTCCGTGTTCCACCAAGAAATCGATAGACTGGTCCCTGAACGAGGGAAGCGCCGGAACTTGTCTTTCCCAATCCCGACCGATTGGCGCTCTTTGTTCCCCTTCTAAGAAAACGGGCCCGTACCAGACCAGCCCTTTGCGCAATAGAGGTTCAGCGTCCAGGAGCCACCGCCCTAGCTCGGCAAGATCTGCGGTTACCATCCCGAATCGGCTCATTGTATTTTCCATGCCGTCGTACAGCGAGTATTCATGGAATCCCAACTGGTGCACCGTTCCGACACCATGGTCGGACAGTAGCATCGTGTCCGCGACCAGAGTTATCCGCTTAGTGACGTGCGTGAAGCTGCCCAAGTCCGAGGAAAGCCCGACATAGTACGGGTAGGTCGATGCATCCTTCGCGCTAAGGAGGCGACGGTAATGGCGATTGACCGTGCGACCGTACGTAAGGGCAACGTCTTGGGCAGACGCCCTATCCTCGCCCTGGAGCGAGTCGTAGAACTCGTTCATGCGGACCGCCACGCTCCGATTCTCGCTTCGTCCGCCCTGCCACACTCGCCGCCCACCTCGAAACATGCGACCAGCATGACGGATCGACGAGCGGTCAGGCCAGCCTCGGTCGCCCTGGGCTGCGCTCAAGGCCCCACCCGAACACTCGTCATAATTCGTGACCGGAGTTGCAGGATGACACGGGCAAGCACGCCCCGTACCTCGTTCACCCGCTCCGCAACCGATCGCGTCGATAGCGGCGGCCCGTTACTCTTTCGCGGCACGCCGCTGGTTGTGGGCCGGGCGTCCGCCGCACATCCGTAGGAGCCATGGCGTGAAAAGGACCTTCGCACTCAACACCGAGCCGCACGTCGCCGATGTCGGCGGCACCGAGTTGCTGTTCCAACCCGAAGTCATGGGCGACGACTTCATGGACGCCTACGCCGCGCTGCGCGAAACGCACCGCGGCAGCGGCGTGAACCTCGAGGACCTGACGACCATCGAACCGGGGCAGCTGCGCGCGGTCACCCGCAGCATCCGGACGTTCCTCGCTCAGCTCATGCTCCCGGAGTCCGCCGAGCTGTTCACGGGCCTGGACGTCGTCGACGCCAAGGGCACGCTGGTGAGTTCCCACCAGGACCTCGACGCCGCGCGGGCCGCGGCCGAGGCCGTCACCGGGGGGCGCGTGACCGACCGGCTGCGGCTGCCTGACCGCGTCCTGGTCGAGCTGCTGGAATGGGTCGTCGAGCTCTACAGCGGCGGCACCCGCCCTCCTACGTCGTCTGGCGGCTCTGCGACAGCATCGCCGCCTCGTGGGAGGCGTGGGACGGGAGTCTCGCCCTCCAGGGCATCGACCCCCACAGCTGGCCGCTGAGGCGGATGCTCAACGCCGCTGAGGCGGCGATCGACGCCCTGGCCGAGGACGACACGGCGCGGGAGCGCACCCGCGCCATGCTGTATGCGCCGCCGGCCGGCGCCGGCGGGGAACGCCGCAGGGCTCGGCCGCCCGGGGCCGGTATGGACATGGCCAGCGCGCAGGCCCTCGCCGCGCAGGTCGCAGCGGAAGACGCACGGATGACCAGGGGAGCCACCAGCTAACCTGGGATCACGACCGGGCCGCGCGCCCGCTCGTACGCCGCTGGTTTTGGGCCGGGCAACCACACACGTACTCGTGGGGTTGCCCGGTGGCCGACGGCGACGAGGACTACGGCTCCGCCCGCATCACGATCACCCTGGACGACTCCGGGGTCACCGAGGATGCCCGGGACCTGGGCCTGCGTATCCAGCGCGCCCTGGACCGCTACACCCGCGGCCTGGGCGCGCAGATCCGCCGCAACATCCAACGGGGCCTGGACGCCGCGTCGGTGTCGGTGCGCGTCGAGCCGGACCTGTCCCGGTTCGACGCCCGCCTCCTGGCCGGCCTTCGGTCGCTGGAGAGCATCAACATCCCGGTGGCGCCGGACGTCACCGGGTTCGCTGACCGCGTCCGCGCCGCTCTGGCCGGCCTGGAGATCCCGGTCAGAGTCGTCCCGGACTTCACCGGCTTCGACGACCGGATCAGGGCTCACCGGCCGCCGCCGGTCAACGTCCCCGTCAACCCGGACGTCAACGGGTTCACGCAGGCCCTGCGGCGCCTGGGGAGCATCGCCGGGGGCGTCGGCTGGGTCCTGCTCAAGGGCCTCAAGTTCGCGGCGATCGGCGCCGCCGCGCTCAGTGCCGGGGCGCAGATCGCGTCGTTCGCGGCGTCGCTCGCCCCGGCCGCCGGGATCATCGCGGCGCTGCCCGCCGTCGTCCTGACCGGGGCCGCCGCCATCGGGGCGCTGCGCCTGGCCCTGGTCGGCGTAGGCGACGCCTTCTCGGCCGCCCTCGGCGACGACGAGAAGAAGTTCGACGAGGCGCTCAAGACCCTCTCGCCGAACGCCCAGGCCGCCGCCCGGGAGCTGCGCGCCCTCAAGCCCGCGCTCGGCTCCCTGCGCAGCAGCGTCCAGGACGCGCTGTTCGAGCCGCTGGCCGGGCAGATCACCGCGGTAGCCAAGGCGCTCGCGGGGCCGCTGCGCTCCGGGCTGTCGCTGATCGCGAACCTGTTCGGCGCGGCCGGCGCAAGCGTCGCGTACTTCCTCAAGTCCGCCACCGCGGTCGAATCCGTCCGGCAGATCCTCGCCGGCACGGCCGAGGCGACGCGCGGGCTGGCGATCGGCATTGAGCCGGTCGTCGCCGGGTTCGTCCAGCTCGGCGCGGCGATCACGTCGGCGTTCGGGACGCAGGTCGGCGACGCGATCGGCAGCGTCGGTATCCGGCTGGGCGCGGTCCTGCAGG
This sequence comes from Actinacidiphila sp. DG2A-62, assembly GCF_035825295.1. NCBI lineage: Bacteria > Bacillati > Actinomycetota > Actinomycetes > Kitasatosporales > Streptomycetaceae > Actinacidiphila > Actinacidiphila sp. DG2A-62. The sequence continues at coordinate 3,700,828 of NZ_JAYMGI010000002.1, read as the reverse complement.
AGGCCGCGACCGGGGGAAGGCCGTCGCGTGGGTGCAGGGCGCCCTCGGGGTCTTCCGCGAGCTGGGCGCGCTGCTGCTCCAGATCGGCGGCATCGCCTCGGACGTTTTCGGGGCGCTGGCGGCCGGGGGCGGCAGCCAGGTCGGCGCCCTGGTCCAGGTCTTCGCCGCGGTCCGGGGGGCGATCCAGCCGCTCCTGCCGCTGCTGACGCAGCTGAGCGTCGCGTCCAACAGCGTCGTCGGCGACGCCCTGCAGATCGCCACGAGCGTTCTCGGGCCGCTGCTGTCCTCGCTGGCCGGGCCGCTGCTCCAGCTGCTTCCGCAACTGACGCAGATCCTCGGCGTCTTCGCCAGCGGGCTGGCCGGCGTCGGCGCGCAGCTGGGGCAGAGCCTCGGCGGGGCGCTGGCGGCGCTGCTGCCGTCCGTCGTCCAGTTCGTCGGGATTCTGGCCCGCGCCCTGGTCCCCGCGCTAGCGCAGGTCGCCGCGGTGATCGACCCCGTCGTCCAGAGCCTCGGCGTCCAACTCGGCCCCGTCATCGCCCAGTTGGGTTCGCTGCTGTCGACGGTCCTGGCCGCCGCGCTCAAAATCGTTCTGCCGCTCGTTCCGCCGCTCGCCGCGTTCGCTGAGAACCTGCTGGCAGCGCTGCTGCCACTGGTCCCCGTGCTGTCGCAAGTCGCGGCAGCCCTCGGTGACGCGCTCGGCTCCGCCGCGCAGGCCCTCGTACCGCTGCTCGACTCCGTCGGTAGCGCCTTGACGGACACGGTCGCCTCGCTGGCCCCGCTGGTCGGCCTGATCATCGCGTCCCTGCTGCCGACGCTGCCGCCGGTCGTCTCGGCGTTCAACGCCTTGGTGGCGGCCTTGGTGCCGCTGCTGCCCCCCGTGGCCGACCTCGTCGCCGCCATGGTCCCGTTCGTCACGCTCATGGTCCGCGTCGAGGCGCCGATCCTGGCCGTCGGCGCCGGGTTCGCGTCGTGGCTGGTGATCAAGTCCGTCGTTCCGATCGTCAGGGGCCTGGTGGCGGTCCTCGACGGGCTGGTCATCGGGCTGACGGCCACGCTGAACGGGCTGCGTGCCCTGCCCGGCCTGGTGGTCTCGGGGCTGTCGTCCCTGGGCGGCGTCATCGCGTCGGCGTTCTCCTCGGCGCTGTCGGCGGGCTCATCCGCGGTGAGCGCCGGATTGCGGGCCGTCGTCGGTTTTTTCGCCGGCCTTCCCCGCCAGGTGGCCGGGGCTCTGTCGTCGCTGGGGTCGGCCTTGGCCGGTGCGCTGTCGACGGCAACCGCGGCCGTCGTCGCGGAGTTCCAGGCGCTTCCGGGACAGATCCTCGCCGTCCTGCAGGCGCTCCCCGGGCTGCTCCTGGACGCCTTCACCAGCGCCGTCGCGTACGCGGTGATCGGGCTGCTGACGGCGCTGGCCGGGTTGATCGTCCTGTTCTTCCGCCTGCCGACCGACATCGCAGGCGCCCTGGTGAGCCTCGGCCCCGTCCTGGCCGCCGCGTTCACGACCGCGTTCACGGTCTCGCTCGCCGCGGTGACCGCCTTCGTGGTGTCGGTGGGCGCGTTCTTCGCCGCGCTGCCGAGCCGCGTGGGCGGCGCCCTGGCGTCCCTGGGCGCGACGGTGGCAGGGGCGTTCCAGACGGCCGGATCGTCCGCGCTCGCCGCGACCATCTCCTTCGGTACCTCGGCGATCGCGTACCTGGCTGGGCTCCCTGGCCGGGCCGGCGGGGCGCTCGCCTCGCTGTCCAGCCGCGTGGCCGGCATCTTCCGGTCCGCCGGGTCGGCGGCCTTGTCGGCAACGACTTCGTTCGCTGGACAAGTGGTGTCGTATCTGGGGGGGCTGCCCGCCAGGATCGGGCGTGCCCTGTCGGGCGTGGGCCGGGTCGTCGCCGGCGCGTTCTCGTCGGCGGGGTCGGCCGTGACCAAGGCAGTCACCGGGCTGATCGCCGGTATCGTCCGCCTCTTCTCCGGTCTGCCGGGGGCGATCTCCAAGGCGGTGGGGAACATCGGCGGCGACATCGCCGCGAAGATCAAGAGCGGGTTGCCGTCCGGGGTGCGGGATCTGATCCCGGGCCTGGCCAACGGCGGCATCGTGACCGGCCCGACGCGCGCGCTGATCGGCGAGGCCGGGCCCGAGGTCGTCATCCCGCTGACCCGGCCGCAGCGCGCCGCGCAGCTCGCCGAGCAGTCCGGGCTGACCGCGCTGCTGGACCGGATGACCGGGACGAGCCCCCGCACCGCGGGCCCGCAGGTGGTCAACCACTTCACGATCCACGAGGCCGGCGACGCGCACGCGACCGCGCACCGCGTCGTCTCGCGGCTCGCCACGGCAGGAGGGTGGCTGTAGACATGGCGCTGGAGTGGTACCTGGCCCTGGGCGGTGTGGAGATCGCCAACCATGCCCGCCTGGACGCCTACTTGCAGTCGGTCGGCTCCCCGCTCACCTCGGGCGGCGCGTGCAGTTGTCCGACGTTCACCGCGGACCTGGTCGGTGACCTGCCGTACACCGACCCGGCGTCCGACGAGGCGCCGTGGTACGACCCCGACGTCCCGGAGTCCGCCGAGTTCGCGGGGCTGATGGTCCTCAGCGTGGACGGCCTGGACGACTACCCGGTGCGCCGGTCGTCGACCGCGGCGGTCGCCGGCGGCGCGAGCATCGGCCCGGCACGGGTGCAGCCGGGCACGATCACGATCACCGGCATCCTGCTCGGTTCGACGTGCTGCGGCGTGGACTACGGGCTGCACTGGCTCGGCGAGGCCCTGGCCGGGTGCGGCGGCGGGTCGGGCTGCGACGGGGACTGCCTGACGCTGTACAACTGCTGCCCCGGTCAGGAGGTGACCGCGGAGGAGTTCAACGCGCGGCACCGGCGCACCGTGCGCCGCGTCGCGCTGGCGCAGGGCCCCACGGTGACCGCGCGGACCGGGGACGGCTGCGCGGCCGGGGCGTGCCAGGCCGGCGCGGACATCCTCACCGTGGAGATCGTCCTGACCGCCGGGGTGCCGTGGCTGTGGACCGACACGGCCCCGTTGCTCGAGGTGCCGCCGCCGGCGGACGGCACGGACACGTGCGTGACCTGGTGCCTGCACTCCGCTGCCGGTGAGGGGTGCGGGGGCGGATGCCGGCTCGCGGCCTGCCCCGACCCGGCGGCAGGCTGTGCGGACCCGTTGTGCCGCCCGCCCGCCCCTCCCACGGCCGACGCCCCCGGCAGCTGCTTCTGCCTGCCGCTGGCGGTGGAGCGCGACTGCTACGACCTGGACGTGTCCGGCCGGCCGCGGTGGGCGGTCGACGCCCCCATGATCACCGTCCGCGCCGGCTCGGCGGACCTGCGGAACGTGACCCTCTCCTTGTTCGAGCGGGCGGACACCGACGCCGCCCTGACGTGCGAGGAGATCGCCGACGCGGGCCGCTGCGACCCGGCGGCGACGTGGACGGTCCGGTACGTGCCCGCGGGCGGGGCGCTCACCCTGGACGGGCAGATCGGCCGGGCGGTGGTGGAGTGCGGCGGTTCCTGCGAGTCCTCGGCGGACGTGTACGGCCAGAACGGGGCGCCGCCGTCGTGGCCCGCGCTGGACTGCGACCGGTACTGCCTGTGCATCGAGTCCGACGTGTCCAACCCGCCCGCGGCCGACGCGATCATCTCGGTGGGCGTCTCGGGGCGGGGGTTCTGACATGGCCGTCGCCGGATGCGGCACCCACACCGCCGCGATCATCGACCGGTCCGGGGCCATGGTCGCGCGCGCCGAGGTCCTCATCCACGTGGAGTGGACCCGGGTGCTGGACGACGTCAGCACCGCCGAGGTGATCATCCAGCCGGACGGGGACTGCTGCCGCACGCTGTCCGCCGTGCGGTCCTGGCGGCACAGCCTGGCCATCTGGCGCGACGGCCGGCCGGTGTGGAGCGGCCCGATCGTGGACGTGAGCTGGGGGCTGGGCGAGATCCAGGTCCAGGCCGTCGACGTCCTCGGCTGGCTCGACCGCCGCGTTCCCCACCAGGACCTCGTCTTCGGGGACGACGCGGACCTGGCGCAGATCGCCGCCGCGCTCATCGAGGACGGCTTCGCGCCCGACGATCCCGGGCACAGCGTGCAGATCATCGCCCCGAGCGGGGTGCGCGGCGCGCGCGCCTACGACCGGGGGATCGGGCAGACCGGCGACCACCTGCGGGACCTGGCCGAGACCGGCCTGGACTACACCGCGGTCGGCTCCAAGATCCTGCTAATGCCGGAGACGCACGCCGTGTCCGTGGGGCGGCTGACGGACGCGGACCTGCCGGACGGGCTGCGGGTGGAGGAGGACGGGGCGGCCCTGGCCACCCGCTGGGTCGTCGCCGGCGCGGAGGACGGCGACGTCCTCGGCGAGGCCGGAGGCATCCACCCGTACTACGGGCTGCTGGAGCGCTACGAGGAGCAGACCTCGCTCAAGACGAACGCGGCGGCCACCGCCGCCGCCCGCTCGAAGCTGTCCACCTCGCTGCCGGTGCCGGTGTTCATCGACACCCAGCAGGTCACGATCGACCCCCAGGCCGCGATCAGCGTCCCCGCCCTGGTGCCGGGCTGGTGCCTGGACGTCACCACCACAACCACCTGCCGCGACATCTCCCAGCGGCTGAAGATCGTCGGCCTGAAGGTCACCGAGGACGGCGACAGCGGCGGTCAGCCAGGCGCGGAGAGCGTGCAGGTCCAGGTCGCCGCGACCGGGGCGGAGGCAGCCTGATGGGCATGCGCGGAACCCCCGCCCGCCGCATCGCCGGCAACCCCCTCGGCGGCCTGCTCCGGGACCTCGACCGGCGCACCCGGTCCACGACACGCCGCCGCAGCCGCCCCGCTCCCGTCCCCGCAACCGCGGCGGTGCCCGTCGGCGGGCCACCGGTGTGCGCCGCGTCAGCCGCTGCGGTGGTCGAGACCGACGCCGAAGGGCACGCCCGCTGGGCGTTCCCCTGGCGTTGGGAAGAGCCGCCCGTGGTCACCGCGACACCGGTCGGGACAGCACCACTGCTCGCCGTACTGGAGGAGATCACCGCAACGGAAGTGGTCGTACGGGTGTGGGCGTTCTCAGGAACGCCCACACCAGCCCAAGCCCAGCTACACCTCACTGCGGAAAGGGTTTGATCAGAGACGGGCATTGAATCGTCAGCGCCTCAGTCTGATATAGACACCCGCTCAACCCCGCTGGAATTGTCTAACCAGCCTGATGCAGCTATGGTATGCCTAGTCGCTCAGCTACCGAAAGCCTGCTCATCGCGCAGCCGAGCAGCCCGATCGCGAAGATCGGAGGCGGTTCGAGAACTCTCGGACCTGATCCGTGCGGCCTGCTTCCTCAGCTCTTCGAGTGTCTCCGCGGCCTGTGCTTCTATGCGATCCGCTAGCGCCTCAAGAACTTCAGGTAGAGGCGTTTCGAGCACGCCGTCCTCTGCGGTTTCCTTATCGGTGCTCACAGTTCACCATCCATTTTACTAGAATTCACGCGATCTCCACTTTTATGGTTTTGCCCCGGTCTGCCAGGGCAGCCATGATGTTAGAGTTCAGCGCAAAACGGACTGTCAATTGAATGGGCATTGCGGCGTAGTAAGCAAGCCCTGTAGCGTGACCGGGCACCACGATCCAGAACTTCCTTCAAGGTTTGGAGAGTGCATGCGCAGGAGACTGCGTACATTGACCGTAGGTGCCATACTTTCACTACTTCCCCTCAGCCTGAGCGTTACTCAGGCAAGCGCTTGGGGCGGAACTGGATACGAATGCACGTCGCTGAGCAACGGCGATCTCTGCATTCGAATGGAACGCAGCACAGACTCCGGCGGGTTCGCTGCCGTCGACATCCACATCGTCTACTCCAAGTATTCCGGCTCCACCATCTCACTGGTAGGGGGCTTCGCGTACAGTAACGGTACGTGGTGGGGAGGAAATTATCATAGCCTATCAGCCGGAGGCGTATACGACCTGGAGTTCAAGGGTTGGCCTCTGCAATCCATCGGGTGCGAGAACATGACTGGTCTCATCCAGGTGACTGGGCAGGGTCAGTTTGCCACACCTCCTCAATCAGACTGTGAGTTTGAGTGAGTCCCAGGGGATAATTCTCCTCTGGGTGCGTGGGTGGGGAATCATCCCCACCCACACACCCATGGGGAGCCGCACGGAATGAGCATTAAACCCTGACTCCACTAGCGCACAAGGACGCTCAATGTTTTCGGCGATATTTTCTGCGCAACCCCATTTGCTGATAATTGCGCTGATCATTTCAGTCTCCTTTGCCGCGCTCGGACTGTGGCTCAGTCGTACTTTCACCAGATCGAAGCGTGTAGGGTGGACTGGGGCAGGTGCGGCATTTGGGATGCTTATTTCTGCCACTCTCACACCAGCTAAGCACTCATCAGGATATTCTGGAACGTGCACGATTAGTAAGAACTTTCTTGACGCGGTAGGCACGGAGCAGTGGTCCATGAACTTACTGCTATTTGTGCCGCTCGCCCTGTTTCTCATGTTCGCCGGCGCGTCCTGCCTCAGTGTTGTGACGGGGTCCCTCCTTCTATCTGTTGCTATTGAGGTTGCGCAGGCGAGTATTTCAGGCATCGGACGTGCCTGCGATAGTGATGATGTTATCGCCAATACCTCCGGCGCGATCGTCGTAGCCGCTCTTTTCGCCCTGGGTTTCATTTTCTCCGGTAGGGCAACAGGAGGCAAGCGTGTATTCACGGGAACGTTTTGGAGCAAAACGTATTTAATTCAGGGCTCAGCTGGGGTTGTGCTAGCCGTTTTTGGGCTACTGACGATAACGATGAACATCATATCCTCAAGCACTCCGCTTAAGGAAGCAAGCTCGGACCAAGAGCGTATTGCCGCGCACTCCCTCGAAGTTCTATTCGGTCACAGCGTGAAGATCACCAGGACGCAGATATCCAGCCTTCCGAATCCTTACGGGGATGACCAAAAGACTCTAGTTGTCTCCTGGCAGGATGGGGTCGCCGACCTCGCATGGCCTAGCGCGGCTGTCTATGCAGTGGAAAGTACCTCCGGTGTCACACTAGACGGTTACCGTGCTCTAACACGGGTCCATGACGCCAACTCGGCGAAATCATTGGCCGCAGAATTCGCAAAAAGGAGCTCCACGCAAACGCCGGATGCGGTGCAGATTGCAGCAGCAACCGAAGCGGAGGGCTACACTAGTTGGCGCGTCACTTACAGCCAGAAGAACAACAAAACTGCTCCATACTTTAGTGTGACATTTTCCGGCGATGGTCGCCTTATGCAATTCGCCAAAGGTTCCTCTCGTATCTGATGAGTAGAGCTTCTCTCTGGTACTCGTATCCAGTTCCTAAGGCTGTCTCGTAGTGCCTGATGTGGTCGTCGCTGTCCGGTCTGGAGCAGTTGGCTAGGCGGTCGGTGCTGTGACCTCGGCTGGCAGAGGCCAGAGTCGTGGCATGCCTTCACGCCTCAGTCCCGGTTCTTCGGGTGACTTCCGGCGCGTTGCCGGATGGGCCTGCCGGTGGCCCGGTGGGCCTTCCGCTCAACAGAACAGCAGAATTCGCCTGATCCGCCTCATGTCACCGCAGGTCATAACATGTCGGCGTAGTCGCTGGTTGTGGGCCGGGCACCATCCGTGAGCGAGGTGTGCCATGGCGTCCGTGTGCGTGTGCGACGACTACTTCAAGGTCTTGGACAACGGCGAACTCTGCCTGAAGCCCGGCACGATGGGGCTACGGGAGATGCTCGTGTTCGACGTTCCCGGGGTTGAGCAGTTCGTGACGGCGGATTACCCGTGGCTGGCGCGGGTGCGCGTGCAGGTGCAGGGCGCAGGCGGCGGCAGCGCCGGAGCGGACGCCGACAACGGCGAGTGCATCGCCCGGCCGGGCGGGGCCGGCGGCGGCTGGTCACTGTCGATCATCGACGCGGCGGCGCTCGGCGCGGTGGAGTCGATCGTCGTCGGCGTGGGCGGGGTGGGGGGCACCAGCAACAACTCCGGCGGCGCTGGCGGGAGCAGTTCGTTCGGAGGATTCGTGACCGCGCCGGGCGGAGACGGGGGCACCGCTTCCATGGTCTCCGGGACGACGCCGGACACGACCTCGGGCGTGGTCGGCCCCGCGGCTGGTACGGGCCAGCAGATCAGCGGCGGGGGAAACTCCGGCGGCGCGCTTCGCCTGACCGGCGGGAAGGGACTCGCGGGGGCGGGTGGGAATTCCCAGCTCGGGCAGGGCGGTGTGGCGCGCGCTTCCGAGGGCGGGGGGACGGCCTCGCGCGGGCGCGGCGCGGGCGCGGGCGGCGCGCTGTCCTATGGCGGTGCGGTGAACGGGCAGGACGGGGGCGACGGCCTGGTTGTCATCGAGCTGTACGGCTGACGTGGAGGCGCGGCGGTATTGTCGGCGGTGAGCTGCTGGTTGTGGGCCGGGCCGAGTGACCACCGGAGGTGGGCGGCTTGGCCAGGTGCGGCTGCGGCGGTGGGCAGAGCGGCGCGCAGATCACCGCGGGCGACAACGTCGCGGTGAGCGGCACGGGCTCGGCCGCGAACCCGTACGTGATCTCCGCGCAGACCGACTGCACCGAGGTGCGCGGCTGCCTGCACGGCGGCGCCGGGGTCGCGTACGACCCGGCGACCGGCGTGTTCTCGGCGGCCCTGTCCGGCCAGGCCGGCAACAACGTCACCGTCGCGCCGGACGGGGGGTTGTTCGTGCCGACCGGCGCAGCCACCGTCAGCACCAGGTGCGGCCTGGCCGGCGACGGCTCCGGCTCGGCGCCGCTGACCGTCCCCACCTCGGCGTGGCCGTACGCGTGCGACATCGACGCCAACGCCGGTGACCTGTTCTGCGACAGCGCGGGCCAGCTCCGCGCCGACCTGCCGCCGCGCCTGACGTACGTCGAGGACGCCGTCACCACGAGCTTCGCGAACGTCCCCGTGCCCGCGGGCACGGCGATCCAGCCCGCCCACACCGACACCCTCGTCATCCCCAACCCGGACCCGTGCCGGCCCGCCGTCGTGATCTACGAGACCGAGGCCGACGTCAGCTTCGACTTTCCGGTCGGTTCAGCCGCCGCGGCCGGCATGGGCGGCGACGAGATGCAGTTCTTCGCCAACCGCGGCACGACGTCGGTCCTCGGCCTGCACTGGCAGATGACCAAGGTCCAGCAGCGCACCATCCCCGCCGGCGCGACGCTCAACGAGCCGTTCGTGGTGAGCATCGGCCGCGGCGGAGGCGGCGCCACCTACACCCGCGTCCAGACGCAGATGCGTGCCTGGATCTTCAACCTCTGAGAGGGGGCGGTGATGGACGCGACCATGTACTACCGCAACGCCGACGGGTCGCTCAGCGAACGCACCATGCTTGGCGACGTCGACCGGGAGGTGCCGCTGCCGGCCGGGGCGACGCTGATCTCCGAGGCGGAGTTCGCCTCCGGCGTGACCGCGTGGCAGCACGACGTGGACGGGCACCGTGCCGAGCTGACCGCCGCCGAGCAGGCGGTGATGCTGGCCGACTTCACCGCGCTGACCGCGGCAGGAATCCCCGCCGCGACCGCGCGCCGGCTGGCCGGCCTTCCCTCGGACACCGACCCCGGCGGCCCGCCGGCGAGCGGCGCGCAGGGACAGGGCGGCGGGCTGCCCACCGCGGGGTCGGGGGTGAGGGGATGAACGCCGTGGAACCGCCGGCCTCGGTGCCGGTCTCGGTACCCGTCGAGGGCAGTCAGGTCCTCTACGTCAGCTTCGGCTCGCCGGTCCGCGCGGACGGCTCGCAGGAGTACGCACCGCAGCGCCGCGCGGCGATCGTGACCGAGGTCGACCCCGGTGATGCAGGCCGGGTGGGGCTGGTCGTGTTCAACCCGACCGGGCAGCACTTCCGGCCGCTGGGGCTGGGCGGCGGCGTGTACGACGCGTCGGGGACGACGCCCGGGTCCTGGCACTGGCGGGAGGACGGGTGATGGCCGCGCCGCGCCCCCAGCGCTACCCCGGCGCGTCCACGGACTACTGGTGGCAGGACCGGTGGCCGGGCTCCGCGATGACCGTCAACGCATTGATCCTGCACACCACGGAGTCGACGGGTCTGCCGGACTACGGCGGCGGCGCGCAGGCCCCCACCCTGACCGCCGTGCCAGACATGAAAGCGCGGAAGCTGGTGTGGTACCAGCACTTCGACATCGACGTCTCGGCTCGGGCCCTGGAGAACCGCGCGGGCGGGGTGGAGACGAACACCTTGAACTGCGCGCAGCTCGAGTTGGTGGGGACGTGCGATGCGGCGCACCGCGGTGCCTGGGGGAGCGCGCTCGCCGGCGTCGACTACGTGTACTGGCCCGAGGCCCCCGACTGGGCACTGGAGCAGGTCGCGCGGTTCGTGGCGTGGCTGCACGCGACGCACGGTGTGCCGCTGACCGCGCCGCCGGTGTGGCTGGCGTACGGCCCGGACCCGCGCCGCCCCGGCGTCACCCCGGCGTCGTACGGCGCGTCCCCGGCGCGCATGACCGCGGCGCAGTGGACCAGCTTTCGCGGGGTGTGCGGGCATTCGCACGTCCCGGAGAACTCGCACGGGGACCCCGGCGCCTTTCCCGTTACGACCGTGCTGGCGATGGCCGCCGGCACCTACACCCCGGAGGACGAGATGACCACGGTCGACCTGACCCCCGACTCCATCACCAAGCTCGTGCGAGCGGTCTGGGATCACACCGAGGACAGTCCGACCGCCGGACCCGGCACCACCGCGGCGCGCCGCGCCGGCGACCTCCTGCGGTACGGCGACGACCACTACGCCAAGCTGCTGGCCGCGATCAAGGCGGCCGGCGTGCCGGTCCTGACGGACAGCCAGGTGCAGGCGCTCACTGAACGCATCACAGCCCAGCTCGGCGACACCCTGGCGGACCGGGTGGCGGACCGGGTGATCGACCGTCTCGCCGCGCGCCTGCAGCCCACCGCGAACTGACCATGCCGCTCGGCGACGGCACGACCGGGATCGGCCCGCTCGACACCGCGGTCGTGTGGGCCGGGGCAGCAATCGCGCTCGCCGGCGCCCTGGTCGGCGGCTTTCGGGGCCTACGCCGGCTGCTCGCAGTCCTGCGGCGCCTGGAACAGGTCGTGGACGACTGGCAGGGCGTCCCGGCGCGGCCCGGAGTGCCGGCACGGCCCGGCGTGATGGAACGCCTGGACACGATCGAGCAGCGGGTCGGCATCGTGGTGCACGAGGTGCGGCCCAATGGCGGCGCGAGCCTGCGGGACGCGGTCCACCGGGTGGACTGCCGGACCGCAGAGCTGACCGGGAACCAGGAGCCGCCGCCGCCGGCCACCGCGAGCGGGGACGATCCGGGATAGGCACAACCGTTCTGCGCAGATCGTCGTATGGCGCCCGCCGCTCAGCTGTGCCAGCGTGGCCCCCATATCCCCCACAAGCGCCCCGCCCACCCCCCCGGCGGGGCGCTGTGCTGCCACGGAACACTCGCCCGCGTGCCACGGTCACCGGGGCGGCCGGCCTACGCCGCAGGTTCTCGGGCTGCTGCCCGCAGCTCCCGTTCGGACTCCCATGTCGAGGTGACGCCGTGCTGGCGCATCGCCGCGGCACGCTCCGAGGCGGCGGTGACGACCCGCGCGTGCAGACGCTCGTACGCCCTGTCCTCGCGGTGAGTCCACGGGCGCAGCGAGGCCGGGTGCCCGTCCGAGGACGGCTGGGATTCTCGCCGACGCCGTTCGGTGACCCTCCTGCGGTACGCCTCGACGCAGGCCCACGCCCCGTCAACTGCGCGCTGCGCGCGGACTACGTCGTCATGAAGATCGGCCATGCCCTGATGCTAGGACGCGCCGCTGACAGTGCAGGGTGCGGGAGGCAGGAAGGTCGGCCCCAGACCAACTACCTCAACGCCCTCCCGGTGGCGGCCTTGGTCGTCCGTGGACACTCGCAGTGCAGCCTTGAAGATTGTCGCGAAGCTGTGCGATAGTTCGCGCATGACCAGCTTACCAACGCAACGCCCCGAAGGGGCCCTGATCCAGTCGGCCCAGCGGACGCTGGGCATATCAGCAGCCGAAGCGGCGCGGCGCGCCGGCATCAGCCCGAGTCGCTGGCGTCAAATCGTCCTGGGCTATCAGACGGTGAGCGGCATCGCCACTCCGGTCACAGGCCCGGACGCGACGGTGGCGCGGATGGCGCGCGCGGTCGGCCTGACGCCGACGCAACTACAGCGGGCGGGATGCACCGGAGCCGCCGACGCGTTGCGCTCGATCGCAGCACGGCCTCCAGTCCGACATCGCTCGCCCGCCGACGCGCCGCCCTCGGCGCTGGCCGAGAGGTGGCGTCTGGTCGAATTCGTACTCCAGCACGCACTGGCGGGCCTCGCGCCCGCTGATGCCGCAGCCCTGCGTACCCGCGCCGGGAGTCTGCTCCGGCGCCGCCCGTCTCCAGGGTGAGGGGCGCAGCCGCCCGCGGGCTCCTCCCAGGCGTGTAGCCGGGGCGCCGCGCGCGAGGGCGTGCGCGGCGCCACCCGACTATTATCAAACACATGTCCGAATCCTCGTCGGCTGAGCCCCCGCGGGTCGGCCTGGAGCTGCCAGGCGGCCGTACAGTGCCGGCCCGCCTCCGGCGATGGAGACAGGACCAGGCCGGCAAGTGGTGGGCGGAGCTCAGTCTCTACGCCCCTGCGGGCGCGGTGCGGCAGCTCGGCGGCGAGGACTACGCCGGCGTGCCGCGCGAGCCGGCCGCCGAGCCCGAACCGGAGTACCTGCTCGTCTCGCTGGTCCGCGACCACCCCCGGAAGGAGCTCGTCGTCCACGAGCGGGACTGCTTCACCCTCGGTAAAGACCGGTGGCGGTACACGATCCAGACAATCGACGCGGGAATGGCGCGCACCATGCTGGCGCGGTTTGACGACACGGTGCCCTGCCAGATCTGCAAGCCGGACCCGTAGGCGGGGCTCGCCACGCTCTGTGATGCGGGCGGCGATTCGGGGTGCTCATGCGAACTGCGTCTCGCTGGTTGGCGAGACGCAGTTCGCAGTACCGTTCTGATTGCGAGGTCAGAACAGGAGTTAGCATGCCACAGCCTAGAGATGACGCGGCAGCGATTCCAGGTGAGCGTCTCAGGGCGACCCGCCTGCGCCGGGGGCTCACCCAGGAGGCTTTAGCCGAGCTGGCCGGGTTGAGCCTGGGCGTCGTCAAGAAGCTTGAGCGTGGGGGCACGGGGCGCTTGGAGACCTATCACGCCCTGGCCCGCGCGCTGAGGGTCCGCACGTCCGATCTGCTGGAACCTACGGTCCCGCATCAGACCCGGCGCGGGGACGCGGACAAGCTCAACTTGCTCTCGTTCCGGCAGGTAATCACGCCGCCCATCGGCCCGGCGGGCCGGATGCCAGCGGTGACTGCCGACCCGGAGCCGGACCTGCTGCGCCTGGCCGACATGGCGGGCACGGTGGCACTGGCCTACCACACGGACGACTACGGGCAGGTGGCGGAGCTTCTGCCGCCACTGGTGTCCTCCGCCCACGTGGCGGTCTCGCATTTCGCCGGGGAACCGGATCATCTGCGGGCGCTGCGGGTGCGGTCGGACGTGCTGCAGATGGCCGGCCGCTACCTGACGCAGGTCCGCGCATACGACCTGGCGCACGTCGCGCTTCGGGACGCCACCGATGACGCCCTGGCCGCCGGGGCGATGGACGCGGTAGCGGGGGCGGTGTACCAGCAGGGATGGCTGCTGATGCGGCAGGGCCGTCTGGAGGAGGCGGAGGCGGTGAGCATCAGCACGGCGGAGGCGGTCGAGCCGCGGATCTCCAAGGCGTCGCGTAGGGACCTGGGTGCCTGGGGGAAATTGCTGGTGCACGCGAGCGCCGCGGCGGCGCGCAACAACAAGCCGCAGGAAGCGCGGGAGATGCTGAGGCTGGGGCGCACGGCGGGCACGGCCCTGGCGGGTGCGACGGCGGTGGCGCCGTCGAGCTGGGGCCGTTTTGATTGGAGGACGATCACGTTTCAGCACATCGAGAACCAGCTCGTGGCCGACCGGCCCGAGCGGGTGCTGGGGCTGGCGGAGCGCGTGCGGGGCGTTGGTGACGTGACGTTCATGCGCCGGCATCTGCTGGACGTCGCTGCGGCGAATGCGGCGCTGCGGCGCCGGGATGAGGCCACGTCGATTCTCGAGCAGCTGCGGGCGCAGACGCCTGCCTGGTTGCGGCATCAGCAGATGGCGACGCAGATCTTCCACCAGGTGCAGCGTTTGAACGGCCGGGTGACGGCCCGGCACCGGGAGCTTGCCAAGTTTTTCGACGCTCCGTAACGGACATGTTCCGTAGTCCTTCACTGAGTTGAGGGCCCGGAGAGGCCACGGCGCGTGCCTGGTAGGGCAGTTGTCCAGCTCATAGCGTCGTGCTCATGGACAGAGGCGGAAACGCCGGACCGGACGAGCGGCTGCTCGCCGTCACGGAATGGCTGCTAGCGGCGGCGGTGCATCCGCCGCAGGCCCGTTCGCAGTGGGAGACCACGGGCGCGGCCTGGCTGCTTCCCCGGAAGCGGTTCACGGCCGTGACGATCCCCGCAGACCGCATGGGCACGGCGGTGGTCGGCGCGCCCCCGCGGGAGCGCGGAGCGCCGCTGGGGCACGCGCTGGAAGGGCTGGTGTTCTACCAGGACCGTGTCTACCGCCGCCAGGGCGCGTACACCGTCCTCCTGCCCGGTACGGCCGAGCAGCCGTGGCGCGTGCGAGGGACGACGGTGCATCCGCCGCGCGCGTACTTGCTCGTGCCCGCGCCGGACCGGACGGTGCCGGCCGGAGACGGCCCGTGGTGGGTCCTGCCGCCCCAGGTCCCGGGTCGGCGGTGCACCCCCGCGGCGCTGGCCTCGCTCCTCTCCCCGAGCCTGGGCCTGAACCTGGGTGACGTTCATGCGTAGCCTGCGCGTGCCGACAGCGCCAGCCCCTGCCGGACCGCTCATGTTTGGTGAGAACTTCCCAAGGGTGGCGGCGTCGGCGCCGGCGGCCCGCCACCTGGTGCAACGGGCCTTACTCACGTGGGGTATGAGCCTCGACGGCGCCGACGTGGTCGTGAGCGAGTTGATTTCCAACGCGATCAGGCACGCCGAGGGCGAGGGCATGCGCGTCAGCGTCGCCCGGCTGGACGAAGCCGTGGTGCGCGTAGCGGTCATCGACCGCAGTAGCACCGCGCCCGCGTTGCAGCACCTGACGCAGGACAGTGAGACGGGGCGCGGCCTGTGGTTGGTGGAATCCCTGTCGGCGGCCTGGGGCGTGCACGTGCTGCGCGGCGGGAAGTGCGTGTGGGCCGAGCTGCGGGAGGCCGGAGCGTGAGCAACCTGAGCTTCCTGCCTCGTGATCGGGTGCCCGGCGCGGTGTGGGCGGATGATCGGTGGAGCGCGGTGGCGCTGCCCTCGGATTGGGGGGCGCGCGTCCTGGACGCGGTCGGCGCGCAGGTCGGGCCCGTTTTCGTGGACCCGGGTCTGATGTGGCACGTGTGGATCGTGCCTCCGGAGGCGGTGGCGACGTGGCCCGACGCGTCGGCTGCGGGGGTGGTGCTCCGGCAGAAGGGCGACGGGCTGCTGGCACCGCCGCGGAACGGATGTCACAACGGGCTTCGCTGGCTGCGAGACCCGCTTCGGAGGCTGACCGACCCCGTGATCCTCAGACGTGCGATCGAACTCGTGATCGGCCCCTTGGAGAAGGCCGTGGAGCTCGGCCCGGTGGCCGTGTGCCGGTTCTGCGGCGTGCCTACGCGGCGTGCCTACCCGGTGGACGCTTTCTACTCCCAGACCGGGCCGGGCCTCCAGATGTATGCCTGCGCGCAGTGCTACCGCACAGCCCTCGGGGGAGGCCAAACCAGACACCTGCATGCCGTTCGTGAGAGGCCTGCGTGAGCGAGCGCAGGTTGCAGGCGATCTACTGCGCGGTTCTCGCAGTCCTGGTGGTGACCCTGACCTATGCGATCGCCTGCCGCCCAGACCCCCGCTACGGCCCGGTGCACCGCACGCACCGCGTAGCGCCACCTCCCCCGGGCGCTTCTGCCGCAGCGGGTCCCGGGCCCGGCCATCGTGACGTCTCAGCGGTGGCCGGGCCGCTCGGAGCTTCCCCTGCACAACGACCATGACCGAGGAGATGTGATGACGCGCGGAGGCACCAGCTCCCAGTACCCCTGCGGACTGCGGCTGAGCCTGGTGCTCGGGCCGGTGCTGTGGTGGTGCAGCCCAGCTACGCGCCTGGCCATGGCCAGGCGGAGGGCTAACCGCGGACGTCGGCGCGTAGCCGTACGCCGCCCGTTGCGCGCGGACAGCTCCGCAGCCTTCCCGGACGCCCGGCGAGCACCTCGGTGGCGCGTCCGGTGACCGCAAGCGGTCTGGAGCGCGGATGCGCCCTGGCCGGCACTGATCCCGTCCCGGCCGTGCGGCCCTGCCCCTGAGCGGTAGTGCTCCCCCGGCACCGGCCGGGACGGGTCACAGACTCCCGCTCCTCAACGCTCTCTGCGCTACCGCCGAGGAGCGGGGCCCTGAAGAACGACGATCACAGGAGATGTAGTGGCACACAGCGACACCGACTTACAGCACCCCGGCGAGCGTCGGAACGGCGGCGTGTGGCTGATCTTGGACGACCAGGACCGCGCGCTGGTGGTCCGGCCGAGTTACAAGGACGGCGTGTACCAGCTGGTCGGGGGCGGCGCCCACCCCAATGAGGCGCCCCACTTGGCCGCGGTCCGGGAGGCGCAGGAGGAGATCGGGCTCACGCTCGTGCCCCACACGCTGCTCGTCATCGACTGGGTGCCGGACAACCCGGGCAGGTCCGCCGAGGCCAACAGTTACGTCTTCTTCCACCGCTTGGAGCCGGGTGAGCTGGACGCGATCGTCCTCAACGCCGGGACGCCCGAGGGCGAGAAGCCGGAGTTGCTGGACTTCACGCTCCTGGCCGACGAAGAGCTGGACGCCCACTGCGAGCCGTACATGGTGCGGCGCATCCGGGAAGCCACGGCGGCCGTACGGGACCCGCGGCTGCGCGGCTACCTGATGCAGGGCTTCCGGGTCGCCGACGCGGCGTAGTCCCAGAGAGCTGCCCGGGACGCCCTCTTGCTCCGGCGTGCCGGGTACGGCGGCCGGGCCTGACCGAGGCCCGGCCGCGCCGGGGCCCCTCTTCCGGCGGAGGCGGCCCCGGCAACCGCGGTCGATATCACTGACACCGAGCTCGACACATGGGGCCTCGGCGAGGCGCCGCATCTGGCCCCGGCCGCGGCCCGCGCATCCAATCTCCCCGCGGCGCGCCTCGTGCTCCGCGCGCCGCGGGGCCGGCGGCCGAGCCGACCGGTCGCCGAGCGGGGCCCGCCTCCGATCGCATCCCGGAGTGCGGGCCCCGGTGGACGGGCCCGGCGTAGGGGTGGCACCGAGTCGTGCCGGTGTCTCGCCCGGACCCCCGTAACCCCGCGCTGCCCACGGCGGGATGGCCTCACCTGGACCAGGAAGGAACCATGCGCGTGATGACGAGGCCCGCTGGCGGTGTTCCGCCGGTGCGTCTGACGATGCTGCCCCCGCACGCGCTCCGGGTCGGCCAGTGGGCTGTCCTGGGAGCGCGTGCGTTCAAGATCATCGATATGCGGGTGGTGGGGACGGGGCGGACTGTCCGCTTCGACGGGCATGCCCCGGTCTTTCTGCACTGGTACCAGACCCTGCCGGTCTACCTTGTTGGCGAGTCGACGCGTCGGTAGTCGACGCCGCGCCATGGCGGTGCGTGTGGGCGGCCGTAAGCGAGCGTAGGGGGAGGCGGGGACGGCGCCTGCGGGGGGCGTACGGCGCTGTGGGGGAGTTGTTGGGGTCCGGGGCCATCGTCGAGGCGGAAGCGGTCTCGGCGGCCCAGCGGAAGCGCGGCTCTTATGAGCCGCGCTTCCGTGTGCGCGGCTTGCGCCGGCGCTGCTGCGGGACGCGGATGGTGATTTCGGGGCTGAGGCCGAGGCCTTCGCACCGTTGGTTCATGGCGATCGCGTAGCCGGACAGTCGGGCGTCGCGCAGCTGCTCGGCGGTGAGCTGTCGGTTCTGCCATGCCATGACGGCGATCCAGGGAGGCAAGGAGCAGAGCGCTAGGAGGATGCCGAGGCGCGACAAGGCAGGGTTTTGGACGGCGGGGTGAAGGCCGATGAAGCCGAGGCAACAGCCGCTCACGAAGAGCAGAGTCGCCAGCGCGAGGAAGATCCGGGTGGAAATGGGAGGGTGCAAATTCGGCTCCTGCTCTTGGGTGTGGGCGGGGGCGGGGGTGGGGGGTGTTCCAAGGAACGCCAGAGCCGGGGTTGTTGCCGGAGCAGTAAAGGGGAAGTGGCCGCCGGGGAGTTGTCACCTTGCGGCGGCGGTGCACCTTCGCGACTCGGTGGTCAGTCGGTCGCTGGCGTGGCAGGGAGATTACGTGGTTAATCGGCCTGAAGTCATGCAGTTCGCCCCCGTGCCTCGCTGCGTGTGATGTGGAACACGATTGGATCTCCGGGTGGCTTCACCTGTCCAGCCCTATTAGGGCATTTCACCCCCGCGAGGGATGGCGGGCGAGAGGTGGGCGGGTCTAGAGGGAGCGGCTGAGAGTCCCCGACAGAACGGTGGACGTCTGGGATTTCGGGCGAGCACGGGGCGAGCAGTGGCCGTGTACATGCCCAACATACGGAGGAAGCCCCGGCCAGATGTGCTCTGACCAGGACTTCCGTACGTGGGCCCTGTGGGACTCGAACCCACAACCAATGGATTAAAAGTCCACTGCTCTGCCAATTGAGCTAAGGGCCCGCTGCCGCCTTCCTGGCGTGCTCCCCGCAGCATAGCCGGGATCGGGGGCCGGGTCCGAGTGGGAATCGGGCCCTGTCGCCCGGGGCGCGGACGGGGGCGGGCCGCGCGGTCAGCCGGCGCAGCGGGACGGGCCCGCCGCCCGCGCGGGTGCGCGGGTTACGGGCCCGTTCGGGGCTCGGCAGCCGCCCGGGAGCGGGCCGGCGTGGGGTCAGCCGCGCTTCCAGCGGGGCTTGCGGTCGCCGTAGGAGGACGAGCCGCCGTCGCGGTTGAAGGAGGTCGGGCGGTCGCGGTCTCGGTCGCCGTACGCGGGGCGGCGGTCGCGGTCGCCGTAGGAGGGACGGCTGTCGCGGCGGTCGCCGTACCCCGGGCGGCGGTCGTCGCGCGCGCCGTAGCCGGGGCGGGTGTCGCGGTCGCGGCCGTACGCGGGCCGGCGGTCGTCGCGGTTGCCGTAGGACGGACGGGCGTCGCGCCGGTCGTCCCGGTTGCCGTAGGACGGACGGCTGTCGCGGCGGTCGTCGCGGCTGTACGAGGGCCGGGTGTCGCGGCGGTCGCGGTCGCCGTACCCGGGCCGGCGGTCGTCGCGGTTGCCGTACGACGGGCGGGTGTCGCGGCGGTCGTCGCGGTCCCGGTCGCGGTGGTAGGACGGGCGGCTGTCCCGCCGGTCGTCCCGCCGCTCGTCCCGGCGGCGGTCGAAGTTGCCGCGCTCGTCGCGGCGTTCGTCCCGCCGGTCGTCGCGGCGCTGGTACGGCGCCCGCTCCTCGCGCGGCTCGGGCACCACCGGCGTTGCCGCGGCCTCCACCGCGGCGGCGGCCTCGGCGGTCCGCGCCGCCACCGCCTCCTGCGGGTCCTCGCCGCGCTCGCGCGCCGACCGCGCGGTCAACCGGTCGGCCTCTTCGCGCAGTTCGGCGGCGCGCTTCTGCAGCCGTTCCAACTGCCGCGTGGCCTCGGCCACTTCGCGCTCGGCCTGGACGGCGGCGTTCTGCACCGCGTCGGCCTGCACATCGGTGAGCGACCGCGCGCCGGTGATCCGGGCCACGTCCTCGTCGAACACCCCCGCGCCGCCGATGACATGGCGCGAGGCGTCCACGCCGGCGTCCTCCATCAGCCGGAAGATCTGCTTGCGCTGGTGCGGCAGCGCCAGCGAGACGACCGTGCCGGAGCGGCCGGCGCGCGCGGTGCGGCCGGAGCGGTGCAGGTAGTCCTTGTGGTCGCCGGCCGGGTCCACGTTCAGCACCAGGTCGATGTCGTCGACGTGGATGCCGCGGGCCGCGACGTCGGTGGCCACCAGGACGTTGACCTGCCCGGCCTTGAAGTCCTCCAGGGTGCGGGTGCGCGCGCCCTGCGTCATGCCGCCGTGCAGCGCGTCGGCCCGCACGCCGGCCTCGATGAGCTGCTCGGCGACGCGGTCGGCGCCCATCTGGGTGCGCACGAAGATGATCGTGCGGCCCTTGCGGGCGGCGATCGCCGCGGTCACCGGCGCCTTGTCCTTCGGCTTCACGACCAGCACGTGGTGGCTCATCGTGGTGACCGCGCCCTGCGCCGCGTCCACCTCGTGGGTGACCGGGTCGACCAGGTAGCGCTTGACCAGGGTGTCGATCTCGTTCTCCAGCGTGGCGGAGAACAGCAGCCGCTGGCCGCCGGCCGGGATCAGGTCGAGGATCTCGGTGACCTCGGGCAGGAAGCCCATGTCGGCCATCTGGTCGGCTTCGTCCAGGACCGCGATCCGCACCTGGTCCAGGGCCGCGGCGCCGCGGTTGATCAGGTCGCGCAGCCGGCCGGGGGTGGCGACCAGGATGTCGACGCCGCGCTCCAGCGCGTAGATCTGGTTCTGCATCGAGGTGCCGCCGCAGACGACCTTCATCTTCAGCCCGAGCACGTCGCCGTACGGCTGGAGCGCGTCGGCGACCTGCATCGCCAACTCGCGGGTCGGGGTGAGGATGACGCCGCGCGGGCGCTTGCGCTCGGTGCGGCCGCCGGACAACTGGGTCAGCAGCGGCAGGCCGAAGGAGAGCGTCTTGCCGGAGCCGGTGCGGCCGCGGCCCAGGATGTCCTGGCCGGCCAGCGCGTCCGGGATCGTCGCGGCCTGGATCGGGAACGGGGTGACGACGCCGTTCTGGGTGAGCTTGCGGACGATGGCCTCGGGCAGGCCCAGGTCGGCGAAGGTGCCGCCGGGGGTCTCGTCGAGGGCGGCGTCGGCGGCGGCGTCGGCGGCGGAGTCGGTTGCGGCGTCGGCGGTCCCGACGGAGAGTTCGCCGGTGACCTCGCGCGCGGCGTCGTCCGCGGCGGCGTCCGTGGCGTCGGCCCGGGCGCCGGCGGCGGCGTCGTCGGGGGTGTCTACGTGGCGGTCGAGGGCGACGTCGGTCTCGGTCGCGAGCACGACGGAGCGGTCGGCACTGTCAAGGGACATGCTGAAGGTGAACCTCTCGGAAGACTTACGGCACGCGCCAGCTCCAGAGGGTTGCTTACAACCGCCTCGATGCGGTCAGCCACAGGAGAAAAGGAACGCGCCACTCGGCGCGCATAGGATCAGGCGCCAGGCAATGGAAGTGGGATCAAACGATCTACCAGCATACGCATCGAGGGGCCGTTGCGCCAATCACCAGCGTGCGGGGCAGCGGACAGGGCTGTGGGGGACAGCGCACAGGTCTGAGGGGGCAGCCGGTCGGGGCTGCGTGCGGCGCTCGCGGTCAGCCGCCGGAGCCGCCCGCACCGCCTGAGCCGCCGGACCCCGGGGAGCCCGCGCCCGGGTCCGGCGAGTCCGAGCCGGAGGGCGGGTCGGCCGGCGCGGTCGGGCCGGTGGGCGGCGCGTCGGAGGTCGGCGGTGCCTCGGTCGTGCCGGTGTCGGGCGGGGAGGACTGGGCGGTGGGCCGCGGGGTGTCCTGGCCGCCCGGGGCCGGCGAGGACGAACGGCCGGTCGGCTTGCCGGACGCGCCGTGCGCCGCGGAGGCGGACGGGTCGACGGAGGCCGTCCCGGTGCCGGAGACGGTGGGCGACGGCGACATGCGGTCCTTGCCCGCGGGCGCGGCCGGGCCGCCGTGGCCGCTCCCGGCGTGCCGGCCGCCGCCGACGCCCCCCGCGGCGGCCGAGGCGGCCGGGCCCGGCGCCTTCGGGTCGGACTGGCTGCCGGCGCTGACGCAGGCGGCCACGCTCGCGGCCACCACCGTGACCAGGAGCGCGGCTCTGACCCCGGCGGCGAGGCCCGGGCCGCCGTGCTCGCCGCCGCCCCCGCCGTTGTTCCCGGCGTCGCGCCCGGCGCCGTTCTCGCCGTCGGGAGCGGGCCGGGCGCCGGGACCTGGGCTGACGCGGGCTTGGGGTGCGGGCATGGGGAGGCGACCTCGGGCTCGGTACGGCGGCCGGCGCGGCCGGTGCGGGGTGTGCGGGCGGTGCGGGCGGTGCGGGCGGTGCGGGGTGCTGCGGTACGCGCCCCGGACCGCGAGCGCGTACGGCGCCGGCGAGCGGGGACGGACCCGCCGTGTCCAACGCGACGGCTCCCGCCAGGACACGCTCCCGCCCCGCGCGGACCACGACCGGCGCAACGCCCGGCCCGCCCGGCGGGACGCGTCCGGCAGAACATTCGCCCGCGCCCCGCGCCCCGCGCCACGTCCGGCGCCCCGGGCCGCGTCCGGCGCGCACCCGCACATGCCCGGGCCGCGTTCGGCGCAGCGCCCGCCCGCCTCCGCCCCCGCCTCGGCCGCAGGGGCGCCGCGGGGGCCGGTCCCTCAGCCGTAGCCGAGCGCGTGCAGCCTCGCGTCGTCGATGCCGAAGTGGTGCGCGATCTCGTGGACGACCGTGATCTCCGTCTCCTCGACGACCTCCTCGCGGGAGCGGCACATCCGCAGGGTGGGGCCGCGGTAGACGGTGATCCGGTCGGGCAGCACGCCCGCGTACCACTCGCCGCGCTCGGTCAGCGGCGTGCCCTCGTAGAGGCCGAGCAGGTCCGGGTCGGCCGGGTCGGGCTCGTCCTCGACGAAGACCGCCACGTTGTCCATCAGGCGCGTCAGCTCGGCGGGGATACGGTCGAGCGCCTCGCCGACCAGTTCCTCGAACTCCTCGCGGGTCATCTCCAGCACCCGCCCATTGTGTCCCGCCGGCCCCGCGCCGTACCCGCCGTGGACCTCGCCGTGGATCTCGCCGTGGACCTCCTGCGGACCCGCCCCCGCCCGCCGCCAGCCGCGCCCCGCCGGCCCGCATACGTTTTGCCCAATGCCCTGGCCGTCCCCTATGCTGCGCAACGTCCCCGAAGCGCCGTAGCAGGCCCCTCGGCCGGCCCACGAGCCCTCATCGTCTAGTGGCCCAGGACGCCGCCCTTTCAAGGCGGTAGCACGGGTTCGAATCCCGTTGGGGGCACCACCGAATTCCGGCGAGCCCCAGGGGCCGTCCCCCCGCTCGCGCGCCGCGTCCGTCCGGCCGTCTCCGAATCCCCGCCCGCCCGGGTCAGTGCTCGGCCGGGTCCGCCTGCGCGGCGCCGACAAACATGGCGATCAGGCCGTGGGGGGAGTCGGGGCCCAGCATCAGGGTGTTCAGCTCGCTCGCGTCGGCGGCCTCGGCGGCGCTGCGGGGGAACAGGTCCCGCTCGTAGGCGGCCAGCGCCGCCTCGGGGTCGCCGGGGTGCGCGGCCAGGGACAGCGCGAGCTGGGCGCCGTCGTACATCGCCAGGTTGGCGCCCTCCCCCGAGGGGATCATCAGGTGCGCGGCGTCGCCGATCAGCGTGACGCCCGGGACGCGGTCCCAATGGTGGTCCGCCGGGAGCGTGTTGAGCGGACGCAGTACGGGCGCGGTCTCACCGTCGGTGATCAGCGCGGTGAGTTCGGGCGCCCAGCCCTCGAACTCCCCGGCCACGTACGCCGCCGCGGCGGCCGCGTCGGTGAAGTCGACGGCGTCGAACCACCCCTGCGGCCTGGCCAGCGCCACGTAGGTGTGCAGGGCGCCGCCGCTCTCCCGGTGGGCCAGGATGCCCTTGCCCGGCACGAGTGCGAACATCGCGCCGCCGCCGACGGCCTTCGCGGCGGCCGGGTGCCGGGTGTCGGCGTCGTAGAGGTACGTCTCCACGTAGGACACGCCGGTGTAGCGGGGTGTGGCGTCCGACAGCAGCGGGCGGACCCGCGACCAGGCGCCGTCCGCGCCGACCAGCAGCTCGGTGACGACGGTCGCGCCGTCGGCGAAGACCACTTCGTAGCGGCCCTCACCGGACCCGCCAGCCTCACGGGACCTGCCAGCCTCGCCGGACCCGCCGGACCCGGCCGCGTCGCCCTCGCCCAGCGGCCGGACGCCGCGGACCTTGTGCCCCCATCGGACCGTGCCGTCCGGCAGCGAGTCGAGCAGGAGCTGCCGCAGTGCGCCGCGCTGCACCTCGGGGCGGCCGTGCCCGCCGTCGTCCGGCTGGTCGAGCAGCACGCTGCCGTCCGGGGCCAGCGCCCGGGTCGCCTCGCGGCCCTCCAGGACCAGGGCGCGGAAGCCCTCGGTCAGGCCGGCCGCGGCGAGGGCGGCCTGGCCGTTGTGCTCGTGGATGTCGAGCATTCCGCCCTGCGAGCGCGCGGTCGATGACGCCTCGGCCTCGTAGACCGTGGCCGGGATGCCGTGGACGTGCAGGACGCGGGCGAGCATGAGGCCCCCGAGGCCGGCGCCGATGATCGTGACGTGCGGGTGGGGGTGCTCCGCGAGGCCCGCGGGTGCGGGGTGGGTCGCTGGTCCTGCGGGGTGGGCCGCTGGTCCTGCGAGGTGGGCCGCTGGTCCTGCGAGGTGGGCCGGTGGTTCTGCGGGGTGGGCCGCTGGCTGTGCGGGGTGGGGGTGGTCATGGGGTGCCTCCGGCGGGGTCGGGGCGGTCCGGGCCGCCCGGACGCCGCTTCTGGAATGTCGTTCCATTCCCATGGTGGAACAGCATTCCAGAGCTGTCAAAAGGAAACGCCCCGCGCAGGACCCGCGCGGGGCGTCCGGCCCACCCGTCGCTGGGCCGGTGAGCGGCCCGTCAGCGCCCCGCGCCACCTGCTTCGCCGCTCTCCCGGCGTGGCGGGGCCCGACACGGCGACGCCCCCGCCGCGCTGCACGGGGGCCGCCGCCTCGGCGGTGCGACCCGGGTGCAGCTGTGCGTCGGGGACGGGGGTTGCGGGATCGGGCGCGGGCGCGGCTAGTGGTATCCCGCCCGGCCCGCGCGTTCGAAGGCCAGGCCGACCTCGCGGCGGCCGGCCACCTGCGGGCCGATGCCGTCGAGCCGGGCCAGCTCGGCCGGCGTCAGGTGCATACGGACGGCGGCGATGTTCTCCAGCAGCCGGACCCCGCTGCGGGTGCCGGGCACCGGAACCACCGCGGCGCCGTGCACCCGCGTCCGGTCGTGCAGCCAGGCGAGCGCGATCTGCGCCGGGGTGGCGCCGCGGGCGGCCGCGATCTCCCGTAACGGCGCGAGGAGTTCGGCGTTGCGCCGGGCGTTGGCGCCGGTGAAGCGCTCGGTCTGGCGGCGGAAGTCGTCGTCGTGCAGCGTGCCCGCGTCGGTGAACGCGCCCGCCAGGAAGCCGCGTCCGAGCGGCGCGGACGGCATCAGCGCCACGCCGAGGTCGACGGCGACCGGCACCACGTCGGCCTCCACATCGCGCGAGAACAGCGACCACTCCGACTGCACGGCGGCGATCGGGTGCACCTCGTGCGCGGCCCGTAACTGCGCGCCGGTCACCTCCGACAGGCCCAGGTGGCAGACCTTGCCCTCGTTGACCATCCGCGCCATCGCGGCGACCGTCTCCTCCACCGGCGTCAGCGGGTCGAGCCGGTGCACGAAGTACAGGTCGATGCAGTCGACGCCGAGCCGGCGCAGGCTCGCCTCGACCGAACGCCGCAGATTGCCCGGGGAGTTGTCGATCCCCTGGTGGAACGGATCGCCGGGCCTGCGGACCAGGCCGAACTTGGTGGAGATCAGCGCGGAGCGGCGGTGCCGGCGCAGGAACGGCCGGAGCAGCTCCTCGTTGGCGCCGATGCCGTACGCGTCGGAGGTGTCGAAGAGGGTGACCCCGCAGTCCAGGGCCAGTTCGAGGGTGGCGAGCGACTCGGTGCGGTCGCTCGGCCCGTACATCTCGGTCATCCCCATGCAGCCCAGCCCCTGCGCCCCGACCAGCGGGCCGTTGGAGCCGAGCGGCACGATCGGCAGCGGGTCGCGCACGGTGGCCCGCGGCGTCTGCGGGGCCTGCGGAGCGAGCGCCGCTACGGCGTGGACCGACCGGCGGTCGCGCAGCGGGCGCTCACCGAAGCGTGCGTACCGTGTGCTCACGGTCGCACCTCCCCGCCGGGCGTCGGGTGGCACGGGCAGAAAATGAGCGACCAATCGCGCGGGTCGAGGCCGCGGATCGTCGCCCATGACGTCGGCAATGATATGGAACAAATGCCATGGTCCCCTCCGGTTCCCGCCGCGTGCGCGGGTGACGGTGCGAAAAAGTTCCCTCCCCAGGGCGCCCGGACACCCGGAACGCTCATTTTTCGCCGCCGGGCGGGGAAGCACTTCTTCCAATTTGCCGTCGTTGACCGCCCGTACGCGGCCCGACCTGGCCATTCCGTCGACATATTTACGAAGCAATCCAGCCGCAAAGAAGCAGCGTTTCAACAGAAACTGACGGCATTGGAGAGATCAACGAGCAGCAAGATACGGGTGTGACTCAGGTGCGGTCGATGTGCACATTCGTGGACTTCACCCGCGCCGTCGCCCGCATCCCGACTTCCAGGCCGAGTTCCTCCACTGCCTCCCTGGTCAGCAGCGATACCAGCCGGTGCGGGCCGGACTGGATCTCGACCTGCGCGGCCACGTCGCCGAGCTTCACGGCCGTGACGATGCCCGGGAAGGCGTTGCGGACCGAGGTGCGGGGAGCGCCGTCCTCGTCGGATTGTGGTTCGTTCTGCGCCATTTCGACACAGAACGCGGCAAGATCGCGCCCCTCGATGAGCCGCCGGCCGGCGTCGTCGCGGTGGGTGGCGACCCGCCCGCCGTCCGCCCAGCGCCGTACGGTGTCGGGGCTCACGCCGAGGAGCCGCGCGGCCTGGCCGATGGTGTAGGACTGCATGGCACGACAATAGGCGCGGCGGCCCTCACGAGGCGCCCGACGGCGCGGCCCCCGCGGCGAGCCCCGGCTCGGGGACGATCACCCGGTCCCACTGCTTCGCGTCCTTCTTGTACGCGGTCACCTTGCCGCCGGTGAAGCGGAAACTCGTACCGTCGCGCGGGTAGTCGACCTCGTAGCCGCCGCTGATCGCCTTGGCGCCGGCGGGCGTGCCCTCGTACGGCTTGCCGACCGTCCGCCCGAAGTAGAGCAGGGTGCCGTCGGAGGTCCGGCAGAAGGCGTACTCCTCCTGGCCGTCGTGGCGCTGGTAGACCGCGGCGAGGGTGGCGCCCTTGCCGGTGTGGCCCAGGGCGCCGTCGATCGGGTCGGCGTCGATGAGCGCGGTGAGCGCGGCCGGGCAGGGCGTGCCGGGCGCGACGGTCCCGCCGGGCGTCGGCGCGGCGGGCGGGGACGCGGCGTGCGAGGCGTGCGAGGCGTGCCCGAGGTGGGAGAAGAAGTGGGCGACGGCGCCGGCGTTCAGCACCAGCGCGACGATGCCGGTGACGACGGCGGCGAGCAGCAGCAGCGCGCAGCAGCAGCCGATGACCGTGTCGGCGGTGGTGTACCCGGGCGCCCCGCCGGGGGCGCCGCCGCGCGCGCCGGTTCTGGGCGGGGCGG
Source organism: Actinacidiphila sp. DG2A-62 (assembly GCF_035825295.1). NCBI lineage: Bacteria > Bacillati > Actinomycetota > Actinomycetes > Kitasatosporales > Streptomycetaceae > Actinacidiphila > Actinacidiphila sp. DG2A-62. Next base: position 3,673,456 of record NZ_JAYMGI010000002.1, on the reverse strand, counting down.
CGGCTCGGGACGTCCTGGAGGCGGTCCCGGCGGCCGGCGCGGCCGAAGCGGTCGAAGCGGCGGAGCCGGTGGAACCGGTCGACGCTGCTGCTGCGCGCCGCTCGGCCGCGGTCTTGCGCTTCGGCACGGTCCGCATCGGGACGGTCCGCGCGGGAGCGGGCGTCGCGGGCGCCTTCTCGGCGGGCGTCCTCCTCGCCGGCGGCTTCGGCGGCGTCCTCCTCCCGGTCGCGCCGGAGCCGGGCGGCGGCAGCAGGCCGTCCAGGCCGCTGATCTCCCGCCGCACCCGCCCGTCGGGATGGAACAACTCCGGGAGCACCGCGGCGAGTTCGGGCGTGGCCCGCACCCCGCCGAAGGCGGCCGGGTCGCGGATCAGCCCTTCCAGCAGCTCGCGCGAGGTCGGCGCGGGCACGGGCGCGAACCCGGGCGGACGCGGGGACTTGGGCTTGGGCGCAGGCTTGGACTTCGGCGTGGACGCCGGCTTCGGCGTGGGCTTCGGCTTCGGTGCCGAGGAGGCCGTATGCGCGGGCTTCGGCTCGGCGGCGGGTCCGGGCGCGTCGGCCGCGGACGCGCGGTCCGCGCGGTCCGGGTGCTTCCCGCCGGGCGCGGGCGTGGCCGGCCTGGCCGTACCGCAGATGTCGCACGCGCCGAGGGCGACGCCGTTGTACGTGTCGCACGCCGGACACCGCCATGTCGCCTCGGCCACCCCGCTCCCCTCCCTCTTCCGCTCCCTCTTCCACGGTCCGCGGCCGGTCCTTCGCGCCGCCGCCTCCGGTCCCGCCGCCTCCGGTCCCGCGGCTTCCGGTCCCGCCGCCTCCGGTACGGCTCAGGCGTCCGTGTCCGCCAGCCGCCGTGCCACCCAGGCGAAAAGCGCCTCCGTCTCGTGCGAGGCGGGCGAGCTGAGCCACGGCCCGCTGTCCGCCGGCGCCGGCGTGGCGGGCGCCGGCGCCGGCGCCCGCGGAGCCGGGGGAGCGGCGTCCACGACGCCGCGGATGCCGTGGCCGGCGGTCAGCCGCTTGACGAACTCCCGTGCGCGCGCCGCGTGTCGGGGCGCGACGAACAGGACGACGGCGACATGGCCGGTGACGTGCTCGGGACCGCCGCCCGGCTCGAAGCGGAACGTCAGCCGCAGGCCCGCACGGCCGTCCGCGTCCCCGCCTTCCCCGCCGGACCCGCCTTCCCCGCCGTCCCCGCCGGACCCGTCGGTCCTGCCGTCCCCGCCGCCTCCGCCGGTCCCGCCGGTCCGGGGCACCTCGCCGTGCCCGCGCGCGTCGCCGTCCCCGCGCGGCGCGCCCGTCCTGCCCGTCGGGCCGTCCCCGCTCGTCCTGCCGGCCCCGCGCGGCCCCGCGGCCACCGGGGTCGCCGTCACCGAGACGCAGCGCTGCGGTGGCACGGCGAACCGTGAGCCGTTCGCCCAGCGGAACTCCAGCAGCCCGCCGGGCCCGAAGGGCTCCGGGCCGACCACCGCGCCCAGGCACTCCAGCCAGGCCCCGTCGCCGTCGCCGTCGCCGTGGTCTTGGCCGCCGGGCCGCCTCACAGGCTGTTCGCGATCGTCTCGATGATCTCGTCCATCTCGAACTCCTCCAGCCCCTCACCGGCCTTGGAGGGGAAGTGCAGCGTGAGGTCCCACTCCTCGCCGATGGCCTCCTGCCACGGCTCGGTCTCCGGCGCGAACAGCACCAGCCGCTTGGCGGACTGCTCCATGACGGCCCGCTGGCTGCGCGCGTACCCCCACTGCTCGAACAGCTCGTCCATCGTCCGCGGGATGTCCTTGGGGTAGTTCTGCGCGGACGCGCCGACCGTGCCGAGCGGGTGCGCGGGTGCGTCGGTGAACATCACGATGACGTGGCGCCGCCGGTCCAGGCCGGTCTCCCAGGGGGAGTTGACGGCCAGGGCGAGCGCTTCGAGGCCCGACTCGGGGATGTCGCCGCCGCCGGTGGCGCGCAGCCCCCGGACGAACCGCTCGAATTCCGGGGCCTGTTCGGGCAGCCGCAGGAAGCCGGTCTGCTCGACCGCGTCGGCCGGGTTGTCGCCGAAGTCGCGGAACGCCACGACACGCAGCCGCAGTTGGCTGATCTCCTTGCCCTTGGCGGCCATCATCTCGTCGAGCCGCTGGTGGAAGCGGAGCGAGCTGTCCTTCACCGCGTCCAGAACCGGGTTCATGCTGCCGGTGACGTCGATGCACATCACGATGTCCACGGCGTACCGCAGGTTGCCGCGGTACTTCTCGATGTCGGCGCTCATGGCGTCGTCTCCTCGCGTTCGTGCTCGGGCAGTTCTTCGGAACGGGGCCGCGGGCCGGGCCCGGAACCGGGGGCGGCGGCGTCGTGCCGCGGGCTCGCCCGGCCGCCGAGGTTGATCCGCACCCGGGAGGCCGTCGGCCGGTCGGCGGGCGGCGAAGCGGCGCGCGACCCCGGCAGGTTGACCCGCAGCCGGCTGGCCCGCGGCGCCGCCGCGTCCGGGCCCGCGTCTCCGCCGGGCCGGGCGTCCTCGCCGGGCCGGGCGTCCCCGCCGGCCCGGGGCTTCGCGTCGTCTTCGTCGGCCGGACCGGCCGGTTCCACCGGCTCGGGGCGCTCGCGCGGCTCGCCCAGCGCGCACGACCGCGGGTCCCTGAACGCCGCGAGGAAGCCCGCGGCATCCGGCCGGCGCTCCGGGGCGGCCGCGGTCATCGCCCGCAGCAGCGCGTGGGCCGGGTCGCTCAGCCGCGGGTCCAGCCGCAGCGGCACCCCGGCGTCGACGACGTCCGCGGGCGAGCCGAACCGGTCGCGGTCGTAGCCGGGAAGCTCCCCGGTGAGCCACAGGTGCGTCATCAGCCCGAGCGCGAACACGTCGGCGGCCGTGGTGAGTCGAGAGCCCTGGACGGTCTCGTCGCCCTGGACGTAGCGGCGCCACTCCGGCGCGCCGTAGAGGGAGTCGCCGGCGATCTCGGCGCGGTCCGGCGGGTCGCCCGCCACGTACGCGTCGTCGAAGTCGATCAACTTCGCGGTGTGGAAAGCGGCTTCGCCGCGGCGCTGGACCAGCACGTTGGCCGGCTTGAGGTCGCCGTGCACCACGCCGATCGCGTGCAGCAGCCGCAGGCTCGCGCCCAGCGTCCGCAACAGCACCGCTTTCGCGGGCGCGTCGAGGGTGTGCGGCTCGGCCAGGCCGGCGGTGTCGATCCGCTCGGTGACCTTGTAGTAGGTGCTGCCCTCGTGGAAGAAGTCGGTGGCCAGCACGAGGTTGCCGGCGCCCGGCGCGTCGGGCGGCAGCCGGTCCATGACGGCGCGGTGCCGCTCCTCGAAGCGCCGGCACGTCTCCAGCCGGATGCGCCGGCTCTCCGCGCTGCCCGAGCCCTCCCGCGGCCGCTTCGGCTCCAGGAACTGCTTCAGGAAGAACTGCGCGCCGTCCTTCTCCGCGAACGCCCACACGCACTTGCCGCCGCCCGCGTTGGTGGGGTCGGTGACCACCCGGTAGCCGTGCACGACGTCGCCCGCCTTCACGCCCGCCCCCGCCGGCCGGCACCCGCGCGGCCGTGCCGCCGCCCGCCCCGTCCCCGTCCCCGTCCGGGGGCGGCATGTACCGCTCGTAGCCCGGCCGGTACGCCGCCCAGGCGTCGTCCTGCCACCCGCGGTCGTCCTGCGGCGCACCGGTCATGTACCGCCTCCGTACGCTCTCGTGGCGCCCCCGGTACGCCTCGCGCAGCCGCGGGAAGTCCGCGAACCCGAACGCCGCCAGCGACAGCGAGGCGTCGTCCGCGGTGTAGCCGCGCACCGCCTCCCGCAGCCCCGCGGCCCAACCGGCCGTGTCCCGCGCCCTCATGAGCGCGTCGAGCAGCACCCACTCGAAGTGCGCGGGCGTCCGCACGTACCCCGAGAAGCCGTCGGTCGCCGCGAGCAGCACGCACGGCAGCGGGAACGCGCCCGGACCGCGCGCCGGATGGGCCGCGACGGTGAACGGCCGGTCGGCGCTCAGCAGGTTCGTCATCGGCGGGTCCTGCCGGAGCTGGTCCAGCGCGTCGTCCTCGGCGGTGTGGTCCCGCGTCAGCGCGTGCAGTCCGGTGCGGGGCAGCAGGACGTACGCCCGCGAGTCCCCCGCCCACAGCGCCTGGCACCGCACCGCCCCCTCCGCGGCGCGGTACGAGACGGCCGCGAGCGTGGTGGGGAGCGCGCGGCGCATCGAACCGGTCAGCTTGCTCCGGCTCGCCGGCGAGGCGGCCCGCAACGCGTGCCGCACCACCCGCGCCAACGCGTCCCCGGCCGGGGGCGCGGCCCCCGCGGGCGTACTCCCGCCGCCCGGGCCCGACTCGGGGACCCGGCCGGCGATTCCGACGGCGTGGCGGAACCACGCCTCGGTGGCCAGGCGGGCGACGCGGGCGCCCACCCAGGCGCCGGTGTACGCGCCCCACGCCGACGCCGCCCCGGCGCCGCCCGCGCCGTCGAAGACCGCGAGGAGGCCCCGGCCGGTGGGGCGGTGCAGGAGCGCCAGCGGTTCGGCGTCCTCGCCGCGGCCCGCGCGGCGCTCGCTCCACACGGTGAGCAGGCGCACGTCCGCGGTGTCCGCGGCCCACACCTCGGCGGCCACGCCGCGCCCGGTCATCGCGGGCCCCCGTCCGCGTCGCGCCGCGGCCGGGCGGGAACACCGCGGACCCGGCTGACGCGTGGGCCGGGCGCCGCCGCGCCGCGCACGACCTCGCCCCTGACCACCTTGCCGGACCCCTCGCCTACCGGCTCCAGCACGGCGCGGGCGTCGCGGACCCGCACCGCGGCGTCGCCGGTGAGGCCCTCCAGCGCGGCGTCGACGGCGGCCCCGGCGGCGTACCGGCCGGCGGCGCCCGCCACGGCGGCGGCGACCAGGTCGCGTACCTGCCCGTACAGCACCGAGCCGACGTCGCGGACGCCGCGGGCGACGATCAGCGCGGGGTCGGCGACGCGGCAGCGCACGACGACGCGGACGTGGTGGTCCGCGAGGCGGACGGGCAGGACCAGGCGGTGTTCCGTGACGTCCACGGTGAACACGGCCTGCCACGCCCCGCTCTCGGGGACGAGCTCGCCCCGGCGGACCGTGCGCAGGGGGCCGTCCTCCGGCACGAGTACCAGGGCGGTGCCCGGCGCCACCGCTCCGGCCGCCTGCGCGGGGGGCGGCTGCGCCGCGAGCACGGGGTCGTACGTCAGCTCCTCGTCCACGCCCCCTTTCCTACGCGCCCCCCACCGGGACCCCTCCCGTCCCCACAACGCGACGCAGCGCACCCGGCCGGGGCAACGCCATACGTGCACGCGACGCAGCGCACCCGGCCGGGCCGGCGCCCAGCGTCGAGGCGGCCGGCCGCCTCGGCGTGAAGACCTGGTGGACGTGGGGGTGGGCGCGGCGCGGAGCCGCTAGGTTCGGATGTGGGACGCGTGATGCGAGAGGCCAAGGGAGACACCCCGTGCGACTGGGCACCCGAGTCAGCGGACGCTACCGCCTCAAGCAAGGCCCCCTCCCCGGAGGCACCGCCGAAGTCTGGCTCGCCCACGACGAAACCCTCGGCCGCGACGTCATCCTCAAACGCCTCACCCCCACCCCCACCCCCCGCTTCGACCGCCTGAAATCCGAAGCCCGCGTCCTCGCCCGCTTCACCCACCCCCACGTCGTCACCCTCCATGACACCGTCCACCTCGGCAAAGGCTCCCGCGCCACCACCTGGCTGGTCATGGAGTACGTCCCCGGCGGCAGCCTCGACGACCGCCCGCCGCTCCCGCCGCGCCTCGCCGCCCACCTCGGCGCCCAGATCGCCGACGGCCTGGTCGCCCTGCACGCCGCCGGCATCGTCCACGGCGACATCAAACCGGGCAACGTCGTGGTCACGCAGACCCCGGCGCCGACCGGGCCGACCGCGCCGACCCCCGGCGCCGCCGCCACCCCTTCCGGGCCCCTCACCGCGAAGCTCGCCGACTTCGGCGCCGCGTACCGCGTCGACGGCAAGGAGACGATCACCCCGAACAGCGCGGTGAGTTACACCCCCGACTACGCCTCGCCCGAGGTGGTCAGGGGCCAACCCGAGCCCGCCTCGGACGTGTTCTCGCTGGCCGCGACGGTCTACGCCCTGGCCGCCGGCCACCCGCCCCGCCGCGGGGCCGGAGCGGCGGAGCCCGGCCGGGCCGAGGCGGACGCCGACCGCGACCCCGACCCCCGACAGGCCGCGGAGACCGAGGCGTTCCTCGCGGCCCGCCGGGCCGCCCGGGGCGACGTCGACCTGTCTGCGGACGTCGGACCGCTGCTCGAACCGCTCACCGCGATGCTCCAGCGCATGCCGCACCGGCGCCCGACCGCGGCCGAGGCGCGGGAGCTGCTGCGCGAGATCGCGGGGGACACCTCCGACCTGCCGCCGCTGCCCCCGCAGCGCCGCCCGGCGACCGGCGCCGGCGCCCCGGCCCGCCCGAACCGCCGTGGCCATGCGGCCGGTTCGGCCGTCGCTGCCGCCCCCGCGGCCGGGACGCCGGCGGACGGCGCGCGCCCGTACCGCGCCGGCCGGTTCCGCCGCCCCGGCCGGACGCCGCTGATCGCCGCCGCCGCGGCCCTCGTCGTCCTCGCCGCCGCGGTCATCTCCTGGGCGCTGACCAGGAGTTCGGGGGACGACGGCGGCAGCGCCGCGCCGCCCGCGACCGGCGCCTCGGCGCACGCCGCCCCGCGTACCGCCGGACCGACCGGCCGAACCGGACCGGCAGGACCGACCGGCACCGCTGCCGGCGCCGACGCCTCCGCCGCCGGCAGCGTCTTCGGCGACCACCGCACCGTCGACCCGTGCTCCCTGCTCGCGCCGGCGGCCCTGCGGACGTACGGCAGCACCCGACTCGACCCGGCCTACGGCAACTTCGACCGCTGCGACGTGATCGTCGGCGTGGCGAAGGAGGGACCGGTCGACGTCGAGGTGGAGTTGGAGGCCGGCCCGCAGCGCGAGGTCGAGGGGACGACGAGCACCACCGGGTCGGCGCCCGGCGCGGCCGGCGGCGGCCGCAGCGTGCGGACCGTGCGCGAGCAGTTGGACGGCGACGAGTGCGACCGCGAGCTGTCGGTCTCCGGCGACGGGCGGGACGGCGCGTACGTGACCGTCACGGCCAAGCCGCAGGGCGACAACACGCCGTCCGGCGCGCTGCTGTGCCGGATGGCCGACACCGCGGCGCGGTCCGCCGCGGCGACGCTCGCGGCGGTGCCGGCAAAGGGCACGCTGCCGCGCCGTTCGCCCGTGCCGCCGGCCGACTCGCTGGCCCACCAGGACGCGTGCACGCTGCTGGACGCGCACGCGCTGGGGGTGGTGCCCGGCGTGGACGCCGACGACCCGGACATCGGCTTCGGCAACTGGCGGTGCTCGTGGCGCAGCACGACCAGCGACACCTACGTGCAGGTGTTCTTCGACCGCGGGGAGCCGCCGACCGCGGACGACGGCACGGCGACGCGGCTGCACGGCCGTACGGCCTTCGTCGCGCCGCCGGACGAGGAGGGCGACCACACCGCGCTGGTGATGCTGCCGGGCCGTGCGTTCACCGCTGCGGACGGCACCGACGGCGCCGAGACGGTGCGCGTGGTGGTCGGCGGGGAGACCCGTACGGACGCCGAACTGCGGTCCATGGCCGTGGAGTTGGCGACCGCCGCGGCCGGCGCCCTGTCCCCGGCGGGCGGTGCGGCGGGCGGTGCGGCGGGCTGAGGCCGAGGGGCCGCCGGCTCGCCTGGGCGCCTCCCGGGCCGGTCCCGGCGGACGCCGTGCGGCCCGTCGTGCGGCCCGTCGTGCGGAGGGGTCCCGAGCGGCCCGGGGCACAGTGGGCGGGCAGGCACGTGACGCCCATGCAGGACAGGAGGCACCTGCAGGACAAGGAGGCACCTGGTGAACCGTCCCGACAGCCTGGCCCGCGGCACCGGACCCGCGCGGCCCGGAACGCTGCACGCGCGCAGCGTGGCAGGCGGCATCCAGGTGCCGCCGCAGACCGGCAGGACCGTGCGGTTCGGCCGCGGCGAGCGTCCCGAGGTCGACCTCGCGGTCGGCGAGGACGACCTGCGGGTGAGCCGGGCGCACGGCGAGTTGACCTTCCGCCGCCGGCAGTGGTGGCTGCGCAACACCGGTCAGCAGCTGGTGCGGCTGCCGCACGGCCGGCTGATGCACGTCAGCTCCGAGCCGGTGCCGCTCGCGGTCGGCTACACGCCGGTGTTCGTGCGCGGCTCCGGTTACCGCGAGCACCTGGTCGAGCTGTTCGTCAGCGGCCACGAGGCGCCGGGACCGTCGCCGCGGCGCGGCGCGGACACCCTGCCGCCCAAGGTGTGGCCGCTGGACGACGACGAACGGCTGCTGCTGGTCGTCATGGGCCAGCGGTACCTGCTGTACGAGGACGGGCCGCGCCCCCTGACGTACCGTCAGACCGCCGAGCAGCTCGTGGAGCTGGCGCCGGGGGTGAAGTGGAGCGAGCGGCGCATCGAGTACAAGCTGGCGGGGCTGCGGCGCCGTCTGCACGACGCCGGGTTCCCCTACGCGCTGCTGCACGAGGGCGACGGGGGCGCGCCGTGGGACAACAACCTCCTGCACAACCTGCTGCGCGGGCTGGTCGAGTCCACGACCCTGGTCCCGCCGGACCTCGAACTCCTCGAATGACGCCGGGCGTCGGGCCGTGGGACCGTCGATCGCGGCGCCGCGGGGCCGCCGCGCCGGCTCGCGCGCGACGCGGCGGGGACATCAGGCCCGCGGCCCCTACGACTTCGCGCCCAGCGCCGCCGCGGCGCGCAGCGGGGTGGCGGCGGCGTCGGCGGCGAGGGCGTGGAGCGCCGCGCGGGCGGGCGGCGTGGCGATCGCCGAGAGCGCGGCGATGATCTTGAGGGAGAGCCCGTAGTAGGGGCCGTCGTGCGGCGCGCGGGCTTCCAGGAGGGCGAGCAGCGCGGGGACCGCGGGCGCCGCGCCGGGGCCCGCGTCGGCGAGCAGCTCCACCAGGTCCTCGACGTTCGCCCCCGCGGGCGCCGCGCCGACGACGGGCGCGACCGCCGCGCCGACCGCCTCCGGCCGCAGGTGCAGCGCCAGGTTCGCGAACGCCTCGAAGTCGCGCCACGCCCCGGCCCGCGCGAAGTCCGCCAGCCAGCCGATGACCTGCTCCCGCGCCTCCGGCACGGCGAGCTCGATCGCACGGGCGCGCTTGGCATCTATGTAGCCGATGCCCAGCAGGTCGCGCACCCGGTCCGCGGGACCGCGGACCGTGTCGGCCGACTCCGCCTCAGCCATGGACAACGGAAGCACCTCTCCGAGCGGGTAACCGAGCGGTCTGTGGGGGTCGGTCCGAGGATACGGGAGACCGGGGGCCGGGCAGCAGCGCGTGACGACCGGCTGCCGGAGCGCGGGGCGCGGCGTCGTGCGCCCCCGCGCGTGTAGGGGACACGTATCCCCAGGTCGCCTCCCGCGTGCCCCGGAGCGCGCGCCCCGGCGCGGTGCCGGAAGACCTGCCGCGCGACGCGGGGCAGACCCGGCGCGGCGAGGCGGCGCGCCGCCGCGCGACGGTCGCGCGAGGTCCGCGCGAGGTCCGCGCGACGGGGGCCGCGCGGTGGGCCGCCGCGAAGCTCCCGGGGGAATTCACCGGCCGTCCAGCCGCGGTCGTCCCGCCGTCCAACCGCCGTCGCCACCCTGGCGGTTGCCGATTACCGGCTGGTAATACAGAGCCGCGCCCCGACCCGCTCCGCACGCCCCGCCCGCCGTCCGCCCGCACCCGCCGTACCGGTCCCGCCCGCACGTCCCGTCCGCCTCTCACGGCCCCAGGCAGGAGAACCATGCGCCCCTACAGCCGACGTCTGTTCCTCACCGGAGCGTCCGCGACCGCGGCGACCGCCGCGCTCGGCCTGCTGGACGGCCCCTACGCCTCGGCCGCCGCCCGGGACCGCGCGGTCGCCGCGAGCGCCGCGCGGGCGGTCAGCACCGCCGGGACCACGCTGGAGCAGGTCGCCGCCGCGACCGGCGACGGCCCGTACCGCCGGCTGACCGCCGGCCCGGGCTGGCCGCTGGTGGTGCGGACCGACCTGGCCGCCGCGGGCCCGGGCCGCGACGACCGCCGCACCGGCGTGGCCTCCTTCGCCCAGTTCACCGACCTGCACCTGGCGGACACCGAGTCGCCGGTGCGGTTCGAGTACCTCGCCCGGTCCATCGACTCCGCGCACCGCCCGCAGGAGGCGCTGACCGTGCGCGGCGCCTCCTCGCTCGTGGAACGGATCAACGCGCTGTCCGGCGGCCCGTACACCGGGCTCCCGCTGTCGCTGGTGATGGCCACGGGCGACAACACCGACAACCACGAACTGGTCGAGCTGGACTGGTACCTGACGGTGATGAGCGGCGGCGCGGTGACCCCGGCCACCGGCGACCTGACGCGCTACGAGGGCGTGCAGAACTCCGGCGGCGCGGGCTACTGGAACCCCGAGTCGTCCTTCCAGGACACGTACAAGCAGGCCGGCTTCCCGCAGGTGCCGGGGTTCCTGACCGCCGCGGGCCGCCCGTTCACCGCGCCGGGGCTGCGGGTGCCGTGGTACACCACGGTCGGCAACCACGACGACAGCATCGAGGGCACGCTGCCCGACCTCGGGCTGCTGGGCTCCCTCTACACCGGCGACGGCAAGATCGAGGGCGTCGACGACGCGACCGCCGCCAAGCTCGCCGACGCGATCCGGCACGACCCCGCCTCCGCGGTGCTGCTCCTGCTCCGACTCCTCGACGGCGGCGGCCCGGTGCGCAAGGTCACGCCGGACGCGCGGCGCGCGCCCTTCACCCCCCAGCAGTTCGCGCGGGCGCACCTCGACCCCGCGTACACCGGCCCGGGCCCGGTCGGCCACGGCTTCACCCCGGCCGCGGCCTCCAGCGGCAAGCTGTACTACACCTTCCCGATCGCGCCCGGCGTCCTCGGCGTCAGCCTCGACACCACCAACAGGGCGGGCTGGGCGGACGGTTCGATCGGCGGGGCGCAGCTGGCGTGGCTGGAGTCGGTGCTGCAGACGTACAGCACGCACTGGTACGACAGCGACGGCCACGTCGTCCGGCGCGGCTCCCAGGACCAGTTGGTGGTGCTCTTCAGCCACCACACCAGCGGCACGATGGGCAACACGCTGCCGGACCCGTACAACCTCCTGGACGGCCGGCACAGCGGTGACGAACTGGTCGCGCTCGTCCAGCGCTACCCCAACGTGGTCGCCTGGGTGAACGGACACACCCACGCCAACCAGATCGTCGCGCACGGCCACGCCGTGCCCGAGCGGGCGTTCTGGGAGATCACCACCGCCTCGCACGTGGACTTCCCGCAGCACGCGCGGCTGATCGAGATCGCCGACAACGGGGACGGCACGCTGTCGCTGTTCACCACGCTGGTGGAGTCCGCGGCCCGCTACGGCACCGACGTCGGCGACACCTCGGACGCCGGACTGGCCGCGCTCTACCGCGAGTTGTCGTTCAACGACCCCTACGCCACCCCGGCGGCCAAGCTCGGCGCGGCCGGCGACCACAACACCGAGCTGCTGCTGGTCCGCCCGTTCGCCTGACCCGCCGGGCCGTCGGTCGGCCCCGCGCGGCAGTCCCGCCCGGCGGCCCGCCCGCGCGTGCCGTCGCGCTCGCCCGCGTACGTCAGCGCGGACGGGGGCGGCTGAAGCGGCGCATCAGCGGAGTCTCCAGCCAGCGGTGCATCGCGGCGGCCAGCGCGACGGACAGCGCGAGCGCGGCGAGGGTGAAGGCCGCCCCGGCGGCCGGGGAGGAGTTCCGCGCGTCCAGCGCCTTCATCAGGTCCAGGACGACGGTCTGGTGGACGAGGTAGAAGGCGAACGAGATCTCGCCCAGCCACACCGCGGTCCGCGAGCGCCAGAAGCCGCCGCGCCCTGCCGTGTCGGCCGCGGCGACCACGGCGATGAGCAGCGCGAACGGCACCAGGGTGACCGCCGAGGTCTCCGCGTCGGCCGGGGCGTAGGGCGTGACCGCGTACGCCAGGACCAGCAGCCCGGCCACCGGCCACACCGGCAGCCGCGGCAGCCAGGCCCTGACGACCAGCGCCATGACGATGCCGAGGACGAACTCCAGCAGCCGGACCGGCGGGAAGACGTAGACGAACCAGTACCGGCGGTCGGCCGGCAGCGCGGTCGCCACCGCCGGCACGCAGAACACCGCGACCGCGCACGACGCCGCGGCGGCCCACAGCCGTTCTGGCCTGATCCGCGAGAGCAGCGGCAGCAGCCAGGGGAACAGCAGGTAGAAGAACGCCTCGCAGGCCAGCGACCAACTCACCGAGTTGGCACCGAAATGCACCCCCGGGTCCCACCACCAGGACTGCACCAAAAGGACGTTGGGCACCACCACGGACCACCCGGCCGCGTGCGCCGTGACGGCCAGGCTCACCAGCGTGAACACCAGCGCGACCAGGTAGTTGGGGTAGATCTTCACCGCCCGCCGGCGCCAGAAGCGCGCCGCGGTGTCGGTCGGGCGCGCCGACCACGTCATCACGAAGCCGCTCAGGACGAAGAAGAACGACACGCCGACCGCTCCCGCGCCCACCGCCCGGTGGAACGCGCGCTGCGCCTGCGAGGGGCCCAGCGCGCCGGAGATCGAGACGTGCACGCAGAACACCAGGAGCGCGGCGGCGAAGCGCAGCCCGGTCAGCGAGGGCAGCCGCTCGCCGCGGGCGCGCTCGGTGGCGGCGTGTTCGCCGGCGGCCCGTGCCGCGCCGGCCCGCTCCCGGCCGGCCCACGCGGGGGTGGTCCGCGCGGTCGCGGTCCCCGCGGCGGTGGTCCCCGCCGCGGCGTCCGCGGTGGCGGCGCTTCCCGCCGTCGCGACCACCGCGTCCGCGGCGGCGCCCGTGCCCGCTGTGTCCATGTGTGCCCCCTTGGCGCAGATGGTAGGGGCGCCACCGGGCCGCGGGGGAAACAACCCCTGAAGCGATCGGTGCGGACACGCATCCTGACGTAGTCGACGCGGCGTAGTCCCCGTCCGCGCGCGCCGCCCGCGCTACGGCGTCAGGACGATCCGGCCGAAGACCTCGCCGTCCGCCATCGCGCGGTGGGCGCGGGCGGCGTCGGCGAGGGGGAGGACGCCGTGGACGACGGACGTGAGCGTGCCGTGCGTGGCGGCGATGAACTGGGCGGCCCGGACGGCCGCGCGGTCGGCCGGCGGCACGGTGTCCGAGCTGAAGGTGGCGAAGGACAGGGATCGTCGGAAGTCGGCCATCAGCTTCATGCCGAAGTCGGCGGGCGGCGGTCCGGCCACGATGCCGACGGCGACCAGTCGGCCGTTCGGCCGCAGCCGGTCGAAGAACGCGGGCAGGTGCGGGCCGCCGACGATGTCGACGACGACGTCGTAGGCCGCGGTCGCGTCGGGGCCGCCGCTCGCGCCCGAGCCGCCGTCGCCCGGCCCGGCGCCCTCGCCCGTCCCGCCGCCGCCCGTATCGCCGCCCCCGCCGGTACCGCCGTTCCCGCCGTCCCGGTCCAGCACGTGGGTCGCGCCGAGCGCGCGCAGCCGTTCGCCGCGCGCGGCCGAGGAGGTGGTGACGGCGACCGCGGACGCCCCCGCCCGCGCGGCGAGTTGGACGGCGCAGACGCCGATGCCGCCGGACGCGCCGCGCACGAGAACGGACTCGCCGGCGGCGAAGTGCGCGTGCGCGAGGGCGAAGTGGGCGACGATGCCGGAGCCGCCGAGCGTCACGGCGTCGGCCGCCGACAGCTCCTCGGGCAGCGGCTGCACGTCCTGGACCGCCGCGACCGCCTGCTCGACGTAGCCGCCGCCGGTGCCGGTGAACGCCCACACCCGCCGGCCGACCCACGACGCGTCCACGCCCGCGCCGACCGCGGTCACCGTGCCGGCCACCTCGCTGCCGGGGACGTGGCCCGGCGTGAAGCCGTACCCGGCCAGCGCCCCGCTGCGGATCACGGCGTCCACGCCGCCGACGCCGATCGCCTCGACCGCGATCAGCACCTGCCCCGCGGCGGGCGCCGGATCGGGCAGGTCGACCACCTCCAGGCCCTCCGGCGGCCCGAACTCCCGAATCACCACTGCCTTCACCGTCGTCGTCCCCTCGCCCGGCGTCCACGCGGCCCACGGCCGCCTCACCGCGACGCTAGGTCACCGGGCGGCGCGCCCCGCCGGAAGTGAGAGCGCCGCGCGCCGCTTTGTCTCAGCGGCGCCTCGGACGGCCCGGGGGAGGACTCCGGCACCCGCGCGCCCCGACGGCCCCCGGAACGGGCGCGGCGTTCCTAGACTGGCGGAAAGCGGCACCGGTGCCGGACACGGTCGTCGGAGGACGGGAGCGGTCCATGGCGGAGGTCGAGCCGGGCGCGGGCGCGCGCGGGGAGGCGCAGGCGCCCGCGGGCGGGGAGGCGCAGGCGCCCGCGGGCGCGGGCGCCCACGTCGAGCTGCGCTGCACGACCCTGTGCGTGAGCTGCCGCGGCGGCGAGCCGGTCGGCCCGGACGGCGGCGAGCTCTACGTCGCGGAGGTCCGCGTCAACGCGCGCGGCGACGGCTGGATCGCGGACGGCGGCGGCGCCGGGTACTGCGGGCGGTGCGGCAGACTGTCCGAACTCATTACGTACCGCGTCCCGTTGGAGCTCCAAGGGCTGCCGTGCACGCGGTGCCGCAGGACCGTCACCTACGAGGTCGCGCTCGACTGCGTGTGGACCTACGAAGGCCGCTTCCGCTTCACCGCGGCCGTCACCTGCCCCTCGTGCGCGCACCGTTCGGTCTTCCGGCGGCTGGTCGACGGCCTGAGCCGCATCCGCCGGATCAGCGTGGGCCCGGGGGGCGTCGCGTTCGACGTCGGCGACCCGCCGTAGCGGGCGCGCCTGCCGCTTGGGCGCCCGGTGGGGCTCACACGGGGACCGGATGAGGCCGTCGCGCCGACCGGGCGCCGCCTCACGCGTCCGTGGCGGGCGCCAACTGGTCGGCGACGCCACGGGGTTCGCGGCCCAGCAGCTCGGCCAGCGCGGGGTCCGTCGCGGCGAAGCAGTGCGCGCGGGCGGCGTGGAAGAAGCCGAGCAGCATCCGGGCCATCGGCTCCGGGGTCCCGGTCCGCACCTTGTCGGCGACCCAGTCCTCGTCCGCCACGACGACCCGGCGGACCGGGCGGCCGGCCACGCGGGACGCCACGGCCGCGATGTCGGCGAACGTGACGGCCTCGCGCGCGGTGAGCGTGAGAGGTCCGTCGACGACGCGGTCGCCGGCCAGGACGGCCGCCGCGGCTTCCGCGGCGTCCGCGCGGTCGGTCCAGGACACCGGCCCGTCCTCGGGAACCGCGATCGTGCCGGTCTGCCGCCAGGGGCCGAGCAGCCAGCCGAGGCTGTGGGCGTAGAAGCCGTTGCGCAGCGCGGTCCAGGCGACTCCCGACTCGGCGAGGAGCCGCTCGGTCGCGGCGTGGCCGGGCGCGGCGGCGAAGGGGCTGTCCGGAGCGGCGGCCTGGTGGCTGGTGTACAGGATGCGCCCGGCGCCCGCGGCGACCGCGGCCTCGATCCCCACGCGGTGCAGGGCCGCCGCGTCGGCGTGCGGGTCGTTGGTGGACACCAGCAGGACCTGCTCGGCGCCCTCGAAGGAGTGCCGCAGCGCGGCCGGGTCCTCGTACGAGCCCTGCCGCACCCGGACGCCCCGCTCGGCGAGGTGCCGCGCCTTGGCGGGGTCGCGGACGCTGACGCCGACGCGGTCCGCGGGGACGCGGGCGAGGAGGTGCTCGACGGTGGCGCCGTTGAGGGCGCCGGTGGCGCCGGTGACGATGATCATGAGGATTCCTTTCGGGGGTCCGGGCGGCCCGCTCCGGTGCGGGTCACGGGCGGCGGGCTCGGGCAGGGGGCCTGGGTGCGGTCTGCCGGGATGCGACGGTCGCGGCGCGTGCGGCGGCCGGGAGGGCGCGCGGGCGGCCGGGGCGCCGGGTCGCGGTGGGCTGCGGCGGACTGCGGCGGTTCGGGGCGGGCTGTGGCGGGCTGCGGTGGTCCGGGCGGTCCGGGGCCGGTCTCGGCGCGTCGCGTACGCGCGCGGTCGTCGCTCAGCGTTCGCGCAGGAGCGGCAGCAGGATGTCGTCGACGAGATGGGTCACGAAGGGCACGTCGCACGGCTCGCCCGCGACCACGACGCGGTGCACGATCACGGCCGGGGCGACCTCCGCGAACAGCGCGGCCGCGCCGGGCGCGAGCCGTTCGCCGCGCCGGGCCGCCCTGCGCAGCGGCTCGTCGGTCATCGCCGCCTGGTCCCTGCGCAGGATGCGGCGCATCTCCTCGGCCAGCCGCGGATCGCCGCGCATGCCGGTGAACACCGCTCCGAGCAGCCCGATCTCCTGCTCGGCGATCTCCCGGGCCAGCCACCCGACGAGCACGAGCAGGTCGCCGCGCAGGTCGTCCGCGGCGGGCTCCGGGGGAGCGGCGTGCGCGCGGTGCTCGACCGCGGCGGCCACCAGCGCGGCCTTGTCCCGGTAGCGCCGGTAGATCGTGGTCTTCGCCGCGCCGGAACGTCCCGCGACCGCCTCCATCGACAGCTGCTCGTAGCCGACCTCCGTCAGCAGCGACAGCGTCGCGTCGAGGATGGCCAGGTCGCGGCCGGTGTCGCGGGGCCGACCCATGGCCGGCGCCCGCCCGGGCACGGGTGGCCGCGCCGCCCCGCCGGCCGAGGAGCGCGGACCGCTCGGTACGTCTGCCACGCCGTTTCCCACTTTCGCTACGCTACGGTTGCGTATCGAAAGTAACTTGTGCCGGGACGACGGTCAAACCACGGTTGCTTCGCGCGCCGGCGGCCCGCGCCGCCAGGGCGTGTCCGCAACGTCGTGCCTGCCCCGCGACGCCTGGCACGCCCTAGTCGATCGCCCCGCCCGCGCCGTCCGAGCGCCAGCGCACGCCCGGCGCGGTCTCCTCCGGCATCTCGTACCACTCCTGCGGCCGCCGCGGCTGCGGTATCTCGCCGCCCTGCCGCAGCATCCGGCCGTCCCGCAGGTGCCGGCCGAGCAGGGCGCCGCCGAAGACCACGAAGCCCACGCCGACCAGCCAGGTCACCACCGTCAGCACCGTGCCGACCGGGCCGTACGTACCGGCGTTGCTGACCAGGAGCTGCGCGAAGAAGAAGTGCGAGAAGACCCGCAGGCCGGCCAGGCCCAGCATGGTGAAGACCGCGCCGGGCAGCGCCGTGCGCACGTCGACGCCGCCGCCGAGCAGGAACCACTGCCCCCACGCGAAGAAGACGACGCCCAGGACGAAGGTGAGCACCAGCCGCACGGCCGCCGGCGCCGGGCCGCTGCCCAGCACCGCCGCGCTCTGCGACTCGCAGAACAGGTACCCGGTCAGCACCGCGAGCCACACCAGGCGCCGCAGGTCGCGGTGCCACGGCCCGGACGGCAGGTCCCAGATCTTGCGGTAGCCGGTCTCCACGCTGGCCACGAACGACAGCCCGAAGTACGCCAGCGACGCCAGGCTCCACGCGCTGGTGGCGCTGAGCACGTTGTTCGGCGCGGCGAACAGGCTGCGGACGCCGTGCGAGCCGGTCGCGTCCAGGCCCATGCCGTCCACCACCCACTGCGCGAAACCGGGCCGGTGCTCCCACGGCGTCGCCGCCGCGACCACCACCAGCAGCGGCATCAGCGTGACGAAGCCGAGCGCGGCGAAACCCATCGAGCGGTGCATCAGCTCGATGTGCGACGCCTGCTTCGTCAGCCGCCCGATCGCGGAGCGGTGCCAGGCGTCCGACAGCGAGGACATGGAGTCACCTTTCCCAGCGCGCATTCGGCGTATCCGCTGTGGATACCCGGCGAGGTCCCTCGAACGCAACTCCGGTCCCACCGGACGCGGTTGTCAGGACGACGTCCGAACGGCCCGCGGTTGCACCCGCGTTCGCGCGGGGCCGGAAACCGGGCCGTGCGGGCGCGTCGCCCGGATGTACGCCGCCGTGCGGATGTACGCGGATGCGTGGGCGTAAGGAGGCCGCGCGGATGTACGCCGCCTGGACGTACGCGGCTCGCGAGCGGGAGCGGGGCCCGCGCCGTCATCCGCCAGTCATCGGACGGACACCGTACGGCCAAGGTATGACAACGGACTGCCGGGTAGGGCTCCCGGCCCGGCGGAGGCGGCGTTACCGTGTGCCCCTCACATGCCCGTCTGGGGGGATCATGCCCATCCGTACCGCCTCTGCCGCGTCTGTCACATCTGCCACAGGTTTCACCGTCGCGCTGCTCGTCGCCGGCGCCCTGCTCACCGGGTGCTCCTCGGGCGGTTCCGGCACGGCCGACGCGAGCACCCCGGTGGCGGAGCAGCAGCCGGTGGTGGGCCTCGGCTCGGCCGAGCAGGTCGCCGCGTACCTGGAGCAGCGGATCTCCACGATGTCCACCACCACCGTCTACACCGCGGCGACCGACCCCGAGCACCTGCTCGGCAAGAGAGACGGCTACCGGTCGAAGATCGCCTTCACCGACTCGCGGGTGCCGCCCGGCTCGGTGTCCGGCACCGACCCGTCGCCGGTCGACCTCGGCGGCGTCATCGAGACGTTCTCCACCCCGAGCGAGGCGCGGGCCCGCGCCTCGCACCTCCAGGCGTCGCTGCAGGGCCTGGACGCGGCCGAGTACCACTTCTACGTCGGCGCGTCGCTGGTCCGCGTCTCCCGCATCCTCACGCCCGACCAGACGCAGGACTATCAGGACGCGGCGGCGAGTCTGGGGTGAGGGCGCCGGGGGCGGTCGGCGTCGCTGTGGCCAGCCAGGTGCGCAGGGCCCACCACCAGCGCAGGGTGGGGAGCAGCCGGGGGTCGTCCCACTCCTGGGCCGGCGAGGGGGCTGCCGGCGGCTGCGCGGGTGCCGGTGCCGGTGCCGGGGCCGGTCGCGGTGTGCGCGCCGGGCGCGTGGCGGGCGGGGGCGAGGCCAGCCGGGACAGCTTCGCGAGGCGGTAGCGCACGGTGTTGGGGTGCAGGTGCAGCGCCGCCGCGGTCAGGTCCAGCCGGTGGCCGAGGTCGAGGAACGTCAGCGCGGTACGGGCCAGTTCGCGGTGGAAGGCGTCCGCGGGATCGAGCCGGCCGAGCAGTTCCCCGGCGAGCGTCGCGGCGAGGTCGGGGCGCGCGGCCAGCGCGGTCTCGGCGGCGAGGTCCGTCAGCAGGTGCGGGCCGGTCGCCCCCGCGGCCCGGGCCGCCTCCAGCGCGTCCGCGCACAGCCGGTGCGTGTCCGGCAGCGCGGCGAGCGGGACGGCGGGGCCGATGATCACCAGGTCGGTGGGGTCGGTGGGGTCGGTGGGGTCGGTGGCGTCGGTGGCGTCGGTGGGGTGTGTGGAGTCCGCGGAGGAGGAGGTGGATTCCGTGGGGTGCGCGGCGTTCGTGAGCCGTGTGGGGCTCGGAGAGTCTGCGGCACGTGTGGGGTGCGTGGGGTTTTCCGGGGCCACGGGGTTCGTGGAGCCCGCCGGCTCCGTGGCTCCGTCGGCCGTTCCGGTTGCGTCGGTCCTGTCGGTCGCGTCGGTTGTGACCGCTGTGTCGGCCGTGCCGGCTTGTCCGTCCCTCCGGCGGGGCCGCTCCCGGCCCACGGCGCGCGGGGATGGGTCGGCGGGGTTCCGGCCGACTCCGGGAGCAGGCCCGCGAACCTCCCGTCGACCAGGCCGAACACCGCGTCCGGCGCGGTGAGCCGGCGCTCCAGCGCGCGGGCGCGCACCGGGTCCGCGACGTCCGCCAGCACGCACCGGTACGCCGCCTCCGGGCGCAGCCCTGCCCGCCGCAGCTCCTCCGGGCCCGGCGCCGGGCCCGGCTCCGCGTGCAGCAGCCGGCGCAGCACCTGCGTGCGCTCGTCGCGCGAGGTGCGGGCGCGTTCTAGCTCGGCCGCGTGGTAGCCGGCGATCACCTGGCGCTCCATCGCGCCGGCGTGACGGTCGAACAGCAGGAGCGCGTCGAGCAGCACGGCGTCGGGGACGCCGGCGGCGCGGCCGCGTTCGACGCCGATCTGGAGGGCGCGGATGCGGCCGGCGTGGACGCCGTGGAGGAGGGCGGTCAGGGGGACGCCCTGTTCGGCGCGGTCGGCGCCGAGGCGGGTGGCGGTGGGGTCGTCCTCCGGGGCGTCGGGCGTGCCGGGGGTGTCGGGAACGTCGGGGCGTTCGAAACCGGCCAGGCCGGAGGCGAGGAGGACCTGGATGTGGCGGAGGTTCTCGGCGATGGGGAGGCGGGCGACTTCGGGGGAGGTGCGGGCGGCGGTGGCGACCTCGGTGAGGACGGCGGGGTCGGTGATCATGGCGCGCAGGATCGCGGCGAGGGTGTCGCGGGTCTCGCCCCCGCTGTCCGCTGTCCGGGCCACCCCCCGAACCTAGCGCGACGCCCGCGCCGAGCCCGCCCCGCCTCCCGATCGCCTCGACGCCGCGCGTTGCCCCGGCCGGGTGCGCTGCGGTTTTCTTCCTACGTCCCGACGGCGCCGGAGGTCAGCAACCCAGGGGCGCGGGGAACTGCGCGACGAGCCACGACGGATCTGCGGCCGGGTACGGCGAGTACGGCGCAACCTCGGGCGTTGGGGAGGGGAGCGCGGCGCAGCCGGGTGGCTGGAAAGTGACGTCGGAGGCGATGAGCCCCTGGCATAGTCGGCGCATGGAGACAGACCCCCTCTGGACTCTGATGACCGAACTCCGCCGCCTGGGCCTGGCTGCGGAGAAGCGCGACGAGTGGGTACGGGACACCCTCGCCGCGCAGACCCCGCAGGAACTCGTGCGGTTCCAGGCGGAACTGGAGAACGCCATGGCCGAGGCGTTCACCTGGAATTTGTGGGGCGCGGCCGACCGCGTCTTCGGCGGCTGGTGCTCGGACGACACCTTCGCCTACTTCCAGCGATGGATGGTCGGCCTCGGCCGCCCCGTCTTCGAGGCGGCCGTCGCCGACCCCGACGCCCTCGCCTACGTCCCGGAGATCCGCCGGCTGTCCGGTCGGCCCCGGGACGGCTGGGGCGGGGACGCGCCGCAGTGGCCGGCGCTGCCGGACCTCGCCCCCGCGGTCCACGCGCGGCTGACCGGTGCGCCGGAGGACGCGTTCCACGCCGCCGTGGCGCTGCTGCGCACCCCCGCGCCGCCCGCCGCTGCCCCCCGCGGCCACCGGTGGAGCGCGCTCGACGAGCCCGAGGCCGCGCGGCGCCTGCCGCGGCTCACCGCCCTCTTTCCGCTGCCCCCGCCCAGCGCGTCCCGTACGCTCCTCTGACAACGATGCCATCCCCCCTGACCCCCCGCCCCGGGCCCACCTCCTGCCTCCCTGCCGAGGCGGCCCCGGGGCGGGGGTCGTCCTGTCCGCGGCTCAGGTGCCGTTGACCAGGCGCATGTAGCGGACCCAGTCCCAGTTCGGACCGGGGTCGGTGTGGTCGGTGCCCGGGACCTCGACGTGCCCGATGATGTGGTCGCGGTCCTTGGGGATGCCGTACTTCGTGCAGATCTCGGCGGTCAGCGCGGCCGACGCGTGGTACATCGCGGTGGTGAACCACGAGGCGTCGTCGACCCAGCCCTCGTGCTCGATGCCGATGCTGCGCGTGTTGTAGTCCCAGTTGCCCGCGTGCCAGGCGATGTCGTGCTCGCGGACGCACTGGTCGATCGCGCCGTCGGACGAACGCACCACGTAGTGCGCGGCCGCGGCGTGGCTGGGGTTCTGGAAGAGGCTGATCGTGTCGGCGAAGGTCTCCTGGGTGACGTGGATGACGACGAGGTTGATCGGGTACGTCGACGGCCGGTTGGACGCCGTGTAGTTGCTGGTGCTGGCCGGGGCCCAGGTGGCGGACGGGTAGTCGACGGTCGCCGCGGTCGCGGTGCCGTGCCCGGACCACAGCTCGCCGGCCAGTCCCGCGGTCGCCGCGGCGCCCAGCGCCAGCCCGCCGCGCAGCAGCGCCCGGCGGGAGGACGTGCCGGGCGCGGCGGAGCCGGCCGGGTCCGCCGGCTCCGCGGGGTCCGGTGACTGGCCGAATCCGGCGGGCTGCGGCGGGAGTTGGGGTCGGTTCCGGCGTGCCATGGCGGGCTCCCTCTGGAGGCAGAGTGCGGGCGAGTGCATGACAAAAATGTGGGGCTCGCCCATCGTGGGGCCGACGCCCGCGACCTGCCAAGCGGTTCGCGAAATGGCAGAGGTCCATACCCCTGGAAGCCGTCCCGCGCACCGCCGCGCACGCCTGCGCGCCGACCGGCGGAAACCGTTTCCGCCCGCTCACCGACGGTAGCCGTCCCTACCCCCTCCGCATCACGTATGACACACGCTCACATCACCGGCAGGCCACGCGAGGTGCCCGCTTTACCCCTTCTACGGATGGTGTGACCGTTTGGTTCCCGTTGCCAACTCCCGGGTTCGGCTTGGAAAACGCCCCCGGCTCTATTAACGTTCGATAACGCAGCGCGGTCGTCACCACCGCCGTCAGAGGCGGCACCGTGCGCTTGCCGAATCCCGTCCGCGGGAACCGGGGACCCGAGAACGTGGGGTGAATCGGCCGGCCGCGAGGCCGTCCGTAGGAGACCTTCCTGCTCCGAACCCGTCAGCTAACCCGGTAGGCGAGAGGGAAGGAAGGAGTGCGCCCGCCGTGGCGTCGAACCAGTCTGCCTACGCACCCTCGCCCGCCCGTCCCGAGGCGGAGACGACCGACGCGCAGGCGTCGGCCCCCTCGACCCCCTCGGTCCCGTCGGCGCGCACGGAGCCCGAGCCGCTGCCCCGGCAGGCGGCCCAACCCCCGCTCCCGCAGCAGCAGTTCGCACCGCAGCCGCAGCCGCAGTCGCAGCCGCAGTCCGCCGCCTCCTCCCGGTCCCTGGTGCCGCAGGTCCCCTCCCGGCCCGGCGCGCCCGTCGACGCCGTCGCGTACGCCGGACCCGCGCCGTACGCCGGCCCGGTCGCGTACCCCGAACCCGGTCCGTACGCCGAGTCCGGCCCGTACACCGAGTCCGGTCCGTACACCGAGTCCGCGCCGCACGCCCGGACCCGGGACGGCGAATACGGCGAGTACACCGACACCGGCGACGTCAACGGCGCCTACGCCGGCGGGCCGGCCGACGCCTACGCCGCCGGCCCGTACGCCGACCGCGCGCCCTACGCCGACCCTTACACGGACCCGTACGGCCCCCGCGCCGGGTACGCCGAGGCTCCCGCGCCCTACGCCGCCCCCGCCCCCTCCGCGGAGCCCGCGCCGCTGCCGGCCGCGACCCCCGGGCAGCTGCCCGAGCCGCTCCCCGCGCTCGCGCCGACCCCGCTGCCCGCCCTGGCCCCGGAGCCCGAACCCGTGCCGGAAGCCGCTCCCGCCGCCGAGGCGCAGCAGCGACCGCAGCGGCGCAATCTCTCGCGCGGCGGCGCCGTCCTCGGCATAGCCGCGATGGCCGCCGTCGGAGCCGCGGGCGTCGCCGCGGCGGCCCCGGCCGGGGCCGCGCCGGCCGCCGGGCCCGCGCCCGTGTCCGTGCCCGACGTCACGCCCGACATCACGCCCGAGCAGACCCCGGAGCCGCAGAACGCCGAGGGCCCGGCCGCCGACACCGGCCCGGCCGCCGCGCACACCGCGACCGCGGCGGAGGCGCCAGCCCCGGCCGCGGAGGACCTCACCGCCGCGCCCGACCAGGCGCGTACCGCGGAACCGCTGCCCGCGGCCGCTCCCGCCGCCGCGACCACGCCCGCCGCCGCGCCCGCGCCCGCCGGCTCCGACGCCCCCGCCGAGGACGCCGCCACGGAGCCCCCGCAGGCCGCGGCGCCCGCGCCCACCGACCCCGGCGAGGCGCTGCGCACCCGGATCATCGGCCAGGCCGTCGCCCAGCGCGAGGCCGCGGCCCAGGCGGAGCGCGACGCCGCCGCCAAGATCGCCGCCGACCGGGCCGCGCGGGAGTCCGCCGCGGCCAAGGTGCGCGAGCAGGCCGCCGCGGCGAAGGCAGCCGCCGAGGCGAAGGCGCGGGCCGAGGCGGAGGCCGCCGCGCGCGCCGAGGCCGAGCGCCTCGCGCAGCTCGCCGCCTCGTACATCAAGCCGGTCGCCTCCGCGACCCTCACCGACGGCTTCGGCCAGGCCGACCCGTGGTCCAACGTGCACACCGGCCAGGACTTCAGCGCCCCCACCGGCACCCCGGTGCACGCCGTCCACGGCGGCACGGTCACCTCCGCCGGCTGGGCGGGCGCCTACGGCTACCGCGTCGTGCTCACCCTCGACGACGGCACACAGCTCTGGTACTGCCACCTGTCCACGATGGTCGCCACCGAGGGCCGCGTGACCACCGGTGACACCATCGGCAGGATCGGCGCGACGGGCAACGTCCCCGCGCCGCACCTGCACCTGGAGGTACGTCCCGGCGGCGGCGCCCCCGTCGACCCGCTGCCGTGGCTGCGCTCCCACGACGTCGCCGTCTGAGCGGCCGGCGCCGCGACCGTCCGCCCGGGCTCCGCGTTCCCGAACGCCGGCTCCGTGACCCGACCCCCGTACGCGGCGCACCCGTGAAACCTGCGTACGGGCCCAACGTGCCGGCGGCCCGGCGGCCCGGCGACCCGCGGGGGCCGCCGGGCCCCCGCGTGGGGTCGGGCGGGTCGGCTGTCAGCGACGGGTCGGGCGCGCCCGTACGTGGACGCGCTCGCCTTGCGAGCCGAACAGGCTGAGGATCTCCACGGGCGTGTCGCCCGCGTTGGCGAAGCCGTGCGGCGTGCGGGTGTCGAACTCCGCGGCCTCGCCCGCCGTCAGGATCAGGTCGTGTTCGCCGAGCGCCAGCCAGAGCTTGCCGGAGAGCACGTAGACCCAGTCGTAGCCCTCGTGGGTGCGCTGCTCGGGGCGCTTGGGCGGGCCGGACTCCTGGCGCGCGGGCATGATCTGCTTGTAGGCGTTGAGGCCGCCGAGGTGGCGGGTCAGCGGCACGATGGTCTGGCCGCCGCGGACGAACGGCCGTGCGTACACCCGCGGGTCGCCGGTCGGCGGCGCGCCGACCAGCTCGTCCAGCGGCACGTGGTACGCCCGCGCGAGCGGCAGCAGCAGCTCCAGCGTGGGGCGGCGACCGCCGGACTCCAGCCGGGAGAGCGTGCTCACCGAGATGCCGGTGGCCTCGCTGAGCTGGGCGAGGGTCATCCGGCTCTCGCCGCGCAGGGCGCGCAGCCGCGGTCCCACGGCGGTGAGGACGCCGGCGATTCCGAGGTCGTCGCCGCTCCCGCCGCTCGTTTCGCTCCCGCCGCTCCTCCCGGTCCCGCCGCTTCCCCCGGTCCCGGCGTTCTCGGCGCCGTCGGCCCAGCCGTTCCCGCCGGACGCCGCGCCGCTCGCCGCGCCCGCGCCGCTCGCCGCGCCGCCCGTGCGGTCCGCCGCCCCCGGGTGCACCCGCTTCGCTCGTTTCGACGTCACCCTTCCATTTGCCGTCACGGCAACAAAGTTTGTCAACCTGGCGAGTCCGGGGCGAGGCTGCGAGGCAGGAGAAGAGCCGCAGGACGACAGCGGAAGCGGAGGTCGCGGCGTGATGTACGAAACCCTGCACGGGCGCGGTGGAGCGGACGGGGACCCGTGGGACGTGATCGTGATCGGCGGCGGGACCGCCGGGCTGAGCGGCGCGCTCACCCTGGCCCGGGCGCGGCGCCGCGTGCTCGTGGTCGACGCGGGCGAGCCGCGCAACGCGCCCGCGGACGGCGTGCACATGTATCTGGGCCGCGAGGGCACGCCGCCGCGCGAGCTGCTGGCCGCGGGCCGCGCCGAGCTGGCCGGCTACGGCGGCGAGGTGCGCGAGGGCCGCGCGGTGACGGCGGTGCGCGACGGGGAGCGGTTCCGCGTCGAGCTGGACGACGGCTCCGCGCTGCACGCCGCCCGCCTGCTGGTCACCACCGGCCTGACCGACGAGCTGCCGGACGTGCCCGGCCTCGCCGAGTGCTGGGGCCGCGACGTGCTGCACTGCCCGTACTGCCACGGCTGGGAGGTCCGCGACCAGCCGATCGGCGTGCTCGCGGTCGGCGACGCCGCGCTCGCCGTGCACCAGGCGCTGCTGTGGCGGCAGTGGAGCGCCGACGTCACGCTGTTCCTGCACACCAGCGGGGTGGAGCCGGACGAGGACGGCTGGGAGAAGCTGGCCGCGCGCGGCGTCGCGGTGGTCGACGGCGAGGTCACCCGGCTGGCGGTGGCGGACGGACGGCTCGACGGCGTAGTCCTGGCGTCGGGCCGTACGGTCCCGGTCCGCGGCCTGGCCGTCGGCACGCGCCTGACCGCCCGTTCCGGCGTCCTGGAGGGCCTCGGCCTGCGGCCCGCGGACCTGCTCATGGGCGCGTACGCGGTGGGTACGCGTATCCCCGCGGACCCGGTGACCGGCGCGACCGACGTGCCGGGCGTGTGGGTGGCGGGCAACGTCACCAACCTCACCGAGCAGGTCATCGGCTCCGCGGCGGCGGGCGTACGGGCCGGCGCGGCGATCAACATGGACCTGATCGAGGCCGAGGTCCGCGAGGCGGTCGCGGTCCGGCGGCAGGATGGTGCCGCGGGGCCGGGACCGGACCCGGCGGCCGAGGCGGACCCGGCGGACCGGCCGGCCGCCTCGGCCGCGGCGGCCGGGACTGCCCCGGCGGCCCTCGGAAGCGCGACGGCGGCGGAAGGGAACGGTGGACGGTGAGCGGGGAGCACGAGGACCGGGCGGTGCGCGGCGGCGCGGCGGCGGGCGATGTCGGGCCCGTCGACGGGAAGGGACCGGGCGGGGACGCGCCGGCGGGCGGGAGCGGGCCCGCGGGCAGCGGCGGGCCCGCGGGCAGCGGTGGGCCGGACGAGGGCGCGCCGGAGGAGGGCGCGCCGGACGGCGGGGACGCGCTGCCGGAGTCGGCCGCGGAGTACTGGGACGGGCGCTACGCGGGCAGCGAGCGCATGTGGAGCGGGCGGCCGAACGCGGTGCTGGTGCGCGAGGCCGCCGAGCTGAGGCCGGGCCGCGCGCTGGACCTCGGCTGCGGGGAGGGCGCGGACGCGGTGTGGCTGGCGGCGCGCGGCTGGTCGGTCGTGGCCGCGGACATCTCGCAGGTCGCGCTGGAGCGCGCGGAGGAGCACGCGCGGGAGGCGGGGCTCGGCGGGGCGATCCACTGGCAGCGGCACGACCTGACCGAGACGTTCCCCTCCGGGTCCTTCGACCTCGTCTCGGCGCACTTCTTCCACTCGCCGTTCGAGATGCCGCGCGAGCGCATCCTGCGGCAGGCGGCGTCGGCGGTCGCGCCCGGCGGTGTGCTGCTGGTCGTCGGCCACGCGGCGTTCCCGCAGGGCCACCCGCACGCCGACGCCGAGCTGCCGACCCCGCAGCAGGTCTACGACCAGCTCGAACTACGCGCCGAGGCGTGGGAGTTGCTGACCGCCGAGGAGCACGAGCAGGAGTACACCGACCGGGAGGGACAGCCCGCGGTGCGGCGCGACAACGTGCTCAAGCTGCGCCGCCTGTCGATGTGAGGCCGCGGGGCACGCGGGCCGCCGCGGGCCGCGTGCCCCGCGGCGGGACCGGCGATCGCGGGATTCCGTGCCGGGAACGGCGGTCGCGGGCCGTGGCGGTTCGGATCACGGGTGCGCCGCCGGTTCCGGCGCCGGCGGGGTCCACTCGTCCAGGAGCAGTCCGAGGACGACCTCGTCGAGGTAACGGCCGTACACCCAGGCGGCCTTGCGCATCGTGCCCTCCACGGTGAAGCCGTTGCGCCGGGCCGCGGCGATCATCGCGGCGTTGTCGCCGAGGGTGTCGACCTGGAGCCGGAACAGGTTGCGCACGGTGAAGCCGTACACGCACAGCGCGCGGACCACGTCGGTGCCCAGGCCGCGTCCGCGGAAGGCCGGCCGCAGCGACATCCCCAGGTGCGCCGAGCGGTTGTGCGGGTCCAGGCCCCACAGCGCGGCGATCCCGGCCAGCTCGCCGGACGCGGCCTCGACGACGGAGAACACCGGCCGGTCGTCGTTCTCCGGGTCGAAGGAGAAGGTGTACGGCGAGGCGGTCCCGAGCGGCAGCGGCCGCCAGGGCCGCCGGTCCGAGCGCGCCCGCCCCTGGACGTCCTCGTAGAGCTCCCGGTGCAGAACCTCGACGTCTTCCGCCTCGCGGGCGCGCAGCACGATGGAGCCTTGTCGAATCACCCACCCTGCCTACCCGATCCCCACCGCCCCCACAACGCATTTCCGTGCCGCCGAAGGCCCCGAAAAGGCCCGCAAACCGCCCGGCCGGCCAATTGGGAGCCATGGTGCGGGCACGTAACGTCGTAGACGTGTCCGACTTCCGGCCCCGCGCAACTCCCGTCCCCTCGGGTCACTGCGCTCGCGCTGATCAGCGGCACTACCCGCGCCACGTCGACCAACACGGCGGCGCTGCGTACTGTCGCCGATGAACTCAACGCGGCGGTCCGCCCGTTGCCGTACTTCGACGTCGCGCGACTGCACCACTTACCCTGACGATGACCACGAACCGCTGCCTGCGGAAGTCACCCGGCTGCGCATCCTGATCGGGACGGCGGATGCGCTACTGATCTATGTCCCGGGGTACACGGGTGAATTGCCGGGCTCGTTCAGGAACCTGCTCGACTGGACGGTCGGAGGCGCCGAGATCAGCGACAAGCAATCAGCCTGGATCAACGTCTCCACTGCGCCACCCACCGCCGCACGCTCTCACGCGGCGCTGCGCACGGTCCTCGGCTACACCGGACCGGCGTTGTCGACGCTGCCTGCGCCCACGTTCCCGCCTCTCGCGCGGCTCACCGATCCTGCTACCAACCTGATTGCCGACCCACCCTGTGCGCAACCTCATCACGCCCGCCCGCATCCTTCTCACCAACCTCTGACCAGGTTTACCGTTCGCGCTGTTCAGTCTGGCCAGGGGCATTACCCACGTGTACACACAGCGAGTGAAAGGTCACGCAGACGTTCTGGCGCCGGCAGCTGTGCGAAGGATAGCTTCAGCCCCAGGCGTAAAGCCGAAGTCGCTGAGGGCCACCGCAATACGGATGACGTCCTTCTCCGGTCTGTCCCGCCCCAGTATTCCGAGGTACGACGTGGCGAGGTGCGGGTCCTGCCGGTGCAGCAACACTGCCGATGCGGCGCTCTCCAGTGGCGTAAGCACCTCGGCGCCCTGCCGGAGCAGCGCCAGCGCGGACGTCTCTGCCCCCGGTGCTCCGGCTTCTCGTTCGCCGTCTGCGAGTGCTGCGACATCTTTCGCGAGGCCCAGTGCGGCGGGCACTTGAAACGCGGCGTGCTGCCGGTCCCGTGCCGCAGGGGGGACCGGCAGCGCAGTCTTGCGCCTTGTTGACGACGGCGAGCGCTCGAAAGCTGCCGCCGAGGCGACCGAGCCGGCTCGTGCAAGTGAACGCATCCTGAGGCGCCTTCGCAGACCCGCCTGCGTCCGGCGCCGCCTGCGCTCAGAGAGAAGGGCGTCGTACCGGTGCTGCAGTTCCTCGCAGAGCGGGTTGTCGCAGCGGGTGGAGCCTGCCCACGCCCTATGGAGCACCTCCTCGAGCTCAGCCCACGTGGGGCACGCTGCGCCGGTGCTCTGGGCAGCCTCCTGTGCTGCGGTGTGCAGACCTTTCAGCGTTTCCACCGTGGGCTTCCTCGCACCGCTCAGGTAGCGGCTCAGGACGGAAGGGGTGGTGCTGCCTGCCCGTGCCGCCGCTGTCATGGAGCTTCCCAGGAGGAGTGTCATACGGCGGAGTACCGACACAAAATGCCGCAACTCGGGCGTTGAATCCGCAGGAAGCGGCTGAATCTGCCATTTTCCGGGCAAAATTCCCCCTTGCTTTGGCGCCGGGCTTTACCCAAGCGGGGCCATCCTGAACCTTCACAGCAAACCACGGGGACCGTCTCGCGGGAAGCGCTTTTCTGTTGCCAGTCGACTGGCAACACTGCCGCTCGCTCTCTTGTTGCCGGTTGGCTGGCAAGAAAAGAACGAGCTGGACTTGCGTGCGGGGAGATGTGTATTGATTGACGTAGCCCGGTGCTGCATACGCCGGGGTGTCGTGCGCTGCGTCCACGGAGGTTCTCGATGGCCACGAATCTGCCGTCCTGGCAGGACAAGAATTTCGGTAGTAAGATCCGCGCCGCGCTGTGGCTTGAGACGGAGGTCGGTGAGGGAAACATCTTCACCAAGACCCAGCTGAGGCAGGCGTTTCCGCACGACACCCAGATCGACCGCCGCGTTCGTGAGCTGCGCGCGCACGGATGGCGCATCGACACGAGCCGTGACGATCCCGGACTTCGCCAGGAGGAGCAGCGGTACGTGAACAAGGGGGCCGAAATCTGGATTCCGGGGCAGGCGAAGCCGGGCAGCCAGGAGAGTCGGCTCACGGCGGCGCAGCGTACGAAGGTGTGGCAAGCAGACGGTTTCCTGTGCCGGACGTGCGGCATCGGGGCCGGCGAACTGTACGACGAGGCGGGATATGAACGTTCGAAGCTGAACGTGACCCGGCGCAAGGTGCGCAAGCCCACCGGTCAGGTGGAGATTCAGTATGTCACCGAGTGCAACCGGTGTGCTGCTGGCAGCGACCGGGAGGTCGATCTTGACGGCTTGCTCGCGACGGTTCGGCGGCTTACTCCGCTGGAGCGGAGGGTCTTGGCGGGCTGGATGGAGGCGGACCGCAGGACGATGAGCGGGTTGGAGCAGTTGTGGGGGGTCTTCCGTACGTTGCCGGAGGAGAGTCGGCTTCTCATCCAGTTGGCCGTGGCCAACGACGAGGAATAGCGACGGACCAGGCGAAGTCATCAGAGGACGAAGGGAAGGGTGGCCATGGCACGCGAGTTTCCGCTGCCACCACGCGCCGCGGAGTTCGGCGAATTGATCAGGAAGCGGCTGGAGGAGGCGAAGAGCGCGGGCGGCACCCGTGAAACTGTGACCGTTGACTGGAATGATCAGCCCCTGCACGTGGAGGTGATCGACCTTCCTCTTGAGGGGCTCTACTACAACCCGGGCACCCATCGCATCCGGGCCCAGCGGAGTCATGACTCGGCCCGCGACCAGCAACTGGAGCGTGATCCCTGGAACGCTGAGAGCCAGGGATACCTGCAGTACCTTCTCCAGGCGGAACCTGCCGACCCCAACCGCCGCGACACCGAGTTCGACAAGCTCAAGGAGAGCCTGAAGGATTTTGGGCAGACCGACCCGGGCCTGATTACGCATCACGGCGTACTGGTAAACGGCAACACTCGGGCGGCGGCACTCCGGGAGATCGGTGCCCGGTCCATGCGAGTGGGAGTCCTCCCCGAGTCTTTCACCTGGGCGGACATCTACTCGGTTGAGCTTTCCCTTCAGCTGCGGAAGGACCATCGCCGCGACTACTCATACATCAACAGGCTGCTTGCCATGGAAGAGCAGGCGTCCCTGGGAAGGACTCCAGACTCGATTGCGAAGGAGTTCCGCATCAGGAAGAGCACCTACCACCAGGAGCGGTGGATCCTCGGCATGATCCGCGACCTGATCGGCAGGAGCCAGACCGCCGGCGGCGCGAAGTTGCGGCTTGTGGACTTCGAAGGGGACCAGGAGAAGCTGAAGGAACTGCACCGCGCCTACGAGACCCTGGCGGCCGCGGATCCGGATCAGGCTGACGTCCTGAGGGAAATGAGGCTCGCCGCCATCCTTCTGGGATTTGCCAAGACGGACGTCCGCTACATCGAGGGAGACTTCAGGAACAAGTACCTCAATTCGACACTGCCTGCCGGCCTGGACGGGGCAGCCGACGACGCGGGTCCGGCTCTTGTGCCTGGCCTCGGTATCGAAGTTCCGGCGGAGTCCACCGCGGTGTCTGCGGCGCGTGCGCTCAACGACCGCATCCTGAAGGCGAAAGCTGCCGTGACAGCCCCCAGCAGTGAACCGGACCATGTTAAGCGAGAAGCCCAAGGCGTCGTTGACCAGGCACGGGAGGCCTTCGACAAGGCGATCGACGCGGCTGGCCGTGACGCCCGGGTGCGTCGGCGCAAGCAGTTGGCACCTGCACGGCTTGCGGATGCCTGTGCTGACATCGATCAGTGCGTGGTGGACCTTGTCCAGGCGAGGGCTGCCCGGTCCCTGGACGAGGAGTCATTCGACGAGGCCGTCGTGCTCTTCCGTGAGAGTATCCGGAAACTGGCCGAACAGGCCGGCCGCGGTATTGCCCACCCCGGCGACGGCGTCTCGTGGCTGCTGGCCGCAGCGGCCGTGGAAGGTGGCTGATGACAGAGGACGCGGAGGTTTCGCTGTACCTCGGGTTCGACGAATCACGCACAAGGGTGCTGTTTCGTACGACCGAGCAGTACCGCGACGATCTGGTGCAGCTGGCCGCCCGTTTCCGTACGGGCGGCCAACTCGGCACCCTCACCGCATCAGTTGATCTCGATGACCTGCTGGTGGGGCTTAGCACCGTGAACAGCTGGCCTCATCACGCCGGGGTCCAGTGGGCTCCCGAGCTGCGCGCGCTTGTCCTCGATGTGCTCCGCGACGCCGAAACAGTCAAGAAGCAGCTGAGCGGTCCGGCTCAGCCAGTCGAGCGGACGGAGACGGTCCCGCCGCGCAACGAAGACCTCGCGGCCAGCCTTGGTGACGAGTGGGAGGCACCGCTCAACGAGTTCCAGCGGCGCGACATCGCCAAGCTGCTTTCCTTGCAGCACGGCGCCAACTTCAGTGTGCCGGGAGCTGGGAAGACACGAGTCGCCCTTGCGGTCTATGCGGCCCAGCGGGCACAGGGTGCAGTATCGAGACTGCTCGTGGTGTGTCCCAAATCTGCTTATGAGTCCTGGCAGTACGAGACGGGTGTGTCCTTCCGGCGCCCGTTGCGCACCCACATCCTCGGGCGGTCCTTCGACCAGTGGGCGGAGGTTCTCATCGTGAACTACGAGAAGCTCGACCGCTCGCTGCCGGCGCTCGCCGGCTGGTTGCAGGACGGTCCGTCGATGATCGTCCTGGATGAGGCCCACCGTATGAAGCTTGGCGCGCGCGGCACCTACGGTGCCGCGTGCATGGCTCTGGGGCCTCTCGCCCGGCGAAGGCTGATCCTGACGGGGACACCCGCGCCCAACGGCTCGAAGGACCTGGAAAACCTGCTCGGCTTCGTCTGGCCGGGACAGGGACAGAGGTCAGTCACACAGGCGGTCGCCGGGGGCGACCTTGCCTATGCAAGTTCCGTTCTGAGACCACTGTTCACACGTACGACGAAACACGAACTCGGTCTTCCGCCCGTTGAGCTGAAGCTGCGGTACGTCGACCTTCCGCCGCTGCACAACGAGATTTACAGCTCGCTCGTCGGCGGCATAGGCGCCGGCGGTGCCCGGGAGGACCTCAGCGCCCTTGGCAAGACCGCCCTCAGGCTGCTCATGGCGGCGACCAGCCCCTCGCTCCTCGTCACGGGAACCAGCCGATACGAGCCGCTGGTTTACCAGCTGCCTCCCCTCGACATTCCTCCGGGAAGTTCCCTGTACGCTCTTCTGCAGCAGTTGCCCGATTACGAGCTGTCACCGAAATATCAGGAAGCGGTGTCCATCGTGGCCCGCAATGCGGCCCAGGGCCGCAAGACCCTGATCTGGACGACGTTTGTCCGCAGCATCACGACCCTCGAAGGTCTCCTGCACGAGTACAGCCCTGCTGTAGTCCACGGCGGAACCCTGGACCGGGACGAGCAGCTGCGGCGGTTCCGCGAGGACCCCGGGTGCATGGTCCTCGTGTCCAACCCCGCGACCCTCGGCGAGGGAATCAGCCTGCACCAGGTCTGCCACGATGCGGTGTACGTCGACCGTGACTTCATGGCCGGCCGATTCCTGCAGAGCCTTGACCGCATCCACCGTCTCGGCCTGGATCCTGACACCGACACCCACGTGACGGTTCTGGCTGCGAGGAACACGGTCGATGAAGTGGTGGCGATGCGGCTCGACCAGAAGCTTGAGTTCATGGGGCGCATCCTTGATGACCCGTCCGTGCAGCAGTTGGGAGACCTGCAGGAGGAACCGTCTGTTGCAGCTGGCCTGGCCCCGAGCGATGTCGCTGAGCTGCTCCGGCATCTGAGACGCCAGGAGGGGTAGGCGCCCTCTCCCGCTGTGGGTTTGGCTAAGATCGCTGTGCCCGGTCGTGCGCTGGCGTGAAGATCCAGCGCGGACACCGGCGCCGGGACGTTCAGTCTGCGACACTTGGCCGACTGCAGTGATGCACAGCACGAGGAGCGAATCAATGGGCGGCGGACAGGCCGGGCAGGCGATCCCGCCGCTCACCTCGCTCGAAATCTGTGCCGGGGCTGGGGGACAAGCACTGGGCTTGCACAACGCTGGCTACGTCCACCGTGCGCTAGTCGAGTGGGACTCCCATGCCGTCAGGACATTGAGTGAAAATGTGAAAGGTTGGCCCGGCTGGGGGCCAAAGCGCGCTGGAGATCTCAAGCCTTTCGATGTCAGGGACTATCCCGATTCGCGCGAGCTGAAAGAACTCAAGCTTGAGCAGGGAGAGCTTGATCTACTGGCCGGCGGAGTCCCTTGCCCGCCATTTTCCCTTGCTGGGAAAAGGCTTGGAGAGGACGATGAGCGTGATCTCTTCCCTGCGATGCTAGAGATTGTCGAACGGCTCCGGCCCAAAGCGCTGATGATCGAGAATGTCCGGGGAATCCTAGAGCCTCCTCATGTTTTTGTCGCCTATCGGCGTAAAATCATCAATATTCTCCATGATTTTGGCTATCGGGTTCCTGAGATCAAAGCCACGTGGTCCGTTGAGACGCAGAATGCTGCCATGGGGAAGGTGTGGCGACGGATCGACGCCGGTAATTTTGGTGTTCCGCAACTGCGTCCCCGGGCGATCCTTGTGGCTATCCGGGACGATGTTCTGGCGGATGCGGAGTTCGTCTGGCCTCAAGGCACTGCCAGCGGCTTCGTCACTGTTCATGATGCGCTTCAGGACAGTATGCGAAAGCGGTTCAAGCCCTTCTGGAACCAGAAGTTTCAAGTCGGTCAGGTCGTGATGACGGGCAAGGAAGCTTTTCAGCGGTGGGAGCGGCTCGCCGCCGCCGCGGCGTCGAGGTCTGCGGACGGGTTCAGCGGGGTTGCTCCCACGCTCGTAGGGGGGTCCAGGAAACACGGAGGAGCGGACCTCGGGCCGAGTCGGGCCAAGAAGGCCTGGCTAAGCCTCGGAATCGACGCTATGGGCGTTGCAAATGATGCCAGCGAGGTCGTACCTGAACGAGACCTGTTCCGCCCGGACGGCCCTATGCTGACGGTCGAGCAGGCGGCGCTGATCCAGGGTTTCCCGAAATCGTGGAAGTTCCAGGGCGGAAAGACCGCGAGGTACCGGCAAGTGGGAAATGCTTTCCCACCACCCGTGGCCGAGGCGGTGGGGCGGGCGATCGCGGCCGTCCTCCGGCCGCAGAGCCGGGAGGCCAATCTGCGGAACTATGTGATGGAGAATGAAGGTGCTCCGGCCGAAAACCGGGACCAGGAGCAGCTAGCTGCTTTCGCGCTCGGCGGCGTTCCTGAGCTTTTGCCGGTGGGCGATGACCGTAGCCGCAATTATGTCAGCGCATAGCTCTGGCGGCTCGTGCTCCCAGAATCGGAGAATGGTCCACCCAGCCTCTGTGAGGCGCTCGTCGGTGTCGCGGTCCCTCGCCATGTTGCCCGCAACTTTGGTCGACCAGTAGCCCTCGTTCGTCCTCGGCGGAACGTAGTGGTCGGGACAGCCGTGCCAGTAACATCCATCGATGAAGACGGCTACCTTCACGGGGCCGAACACCACGTCAGCCGTTCGACGCAGGTCTTTCAAAGGCCGTTTGCTTACTCGGTAGCGCAGCCCCTTGGCGTGGAGCAGCTGGCGGATGCGCTTCTCCGGCTTGGTATCCCTGCTTTTGATGGCCTGCATGTTGCGCCGCCGCGCTGCTGAAGACGCCCACGATCCCTGCGGGGGCGTCCACGCTGGTTTCTCTTGAGCGTTCACGGGCCTACTCGGTTGGGTTCGGCTGGGGTTTGCTGCCCTTGCCCAAGCCTATCGAGGGGTCGTCGGCCTGATGTCCCGGGGCCGCGTATCGGCGAAGGGCTCAAACCGAGCGCCGCGGCCTCGCCGTCAGGGGGCGGGGAGGTGGCGGAGGGCGAGGAGGCCGCCCACCGCGGGGATGACCGCGGTGAGCTTGGTGCGGGTGGTGGGGGAGGGCTTGGCGCGGGCCACCGCGATGGCGACGTAGAGATAGGCGCAGCCGTGGAGCGGGCCGAGGAGGGCGGCCACGGTGGGCTGGTGGTAGGTCGCCAGGTTGGTGAACAGGGCGATGAGGGTGACGAGTTCGACCGCGGCGGCGGCACGCAGCAGGCGCATCGCGGTCACGCCCCGGTGGTCGAGCCGGGGCGGACCACCATGAGGACGGTGACCGTCGCCCACAGCAGGTTGAAGACGCCGGCCAGCATCGCCAGGCGCGGCGCCGCGGCCACGGAGAACGTCTCCAGCGCCGCCTCCTGCGCCGGGAGCAGCAGCAGCGCGAGCACGCCGGCCGCGACCGCGGTCAGCACGATCGACGTGATCAGCCAGGCGGAGTGGAGCACCCCCATCTCGCTCGCCGTCGCGAAGCCGAGCACCGGGACCGCCACCGCCACGCCCGCGTACACCCGGCAGACCCGGTGCAGCGTGCGCAGGGCGCCGAGCCCCGCCGGGTCGGTCCGGTCCCCGCCGGGATCGTCCGCGCCCAGGCGCCGCAGCGCCGCGGGGAACATGCTGGCGGCCACCGCCACCGGGCCGACCGCCAGGATCGCGGCCAGGACGTGCAGGGACAGCAGGAGTTTCGTCACGGGAGCAGTGCCTTCGTTCAGGTGCGGGTGCGGAGTCACAGCGGTGCGGATTCACAGGCGGATGCGGATTCACCGGGGGGTGCGGATGCACATGCAGGCCGGTTCCGGTGCCGTGCCGAGTCCGGTGCCGGTGCGGGTCCGGACCCGGTCCAGGGCGCGTCCGGTTGCGACCGTAGCCAGCCGACGGGCCGCCTCCCAGTGGCAAGAACGCCAGGTGACGCCAGAAAAATGACAGCCCCGGGCCGGAGGCCCCCCTGTGGCCGCTGAACTGTGAGAATGCCCACTCAGCGGTGCGCGTGCCCTTCGGCGGCACCCCTGCGTCCGGCTACATTCCCGCCATGCACACCGTCGTGATCCTGGCGCTCGACCGGGTCATCCCGTTCGACCTCGCCACCCCGATCGAGGTCTTCAGACGCACCCGGCTGCCCGACGGCCGGCCCGGCTACCGCGTGCGCGTCGCCGCCCCCGGCGGCCCCGGCGCCGAGGTGGACGCCGGCGCGTTCACGGTGCGCGCCCGCCACGGCCTCGACGTGCTGGACGCCGCCGACACCGTGATCGTGCCGGGCGTCCACGAGCCGGACGCGCCGCCCGCGCCCGAGGTCCTCGACGCGCTCAAGGCCGCCGCCGCGCGCGGCACCCGCATCGCCTCGATCTGCGTGGGCACCTTCACGCTCGCCGCCGCCGGCCTGCTCGCCGGGCTGCGCGCCACCACGCACTGGGCCGGGGCGGCGGCGCTCGCCGCCGCGTACCCGGACGTCGCCGTCGACCCCGACGTCCTCTACGTCGACAACGGCCAGATCCTCACGTCGGCCGGAGCCGCCGCGGGACTCGACCTGTGCCTGCACATGATCCGCCGCGACTACGGCTCCGCGGTCGCCGCCGACGCCGCGCGCCTGTCCGTGATGCCGCTCGAACGCGAGGGCGGCCAGGCGCAGTTCATCGTGCAGCCGTACCCGCACCGGCCGGCCCCGCGCGGCTCCGCGCTCGAACCGCTGCTGGCCTGGCTGGAGGACAACCTCGGCCGCGAGGACCTGGCGCTGGCCGACATCGCCGCGCGATCGGGCACCAGCACCCGCACGCTGATCCGCCGCTTCCGCGAACAGACCGGGAGCACACCGCTGCAGTGGCTGCACCGCGCCCGGGTCCGCCGTGCCCAGCACCTGCTGGAGACCACCGACCACCCGGTCGAACGCATCGGCGCCCAGGTCGGGTTCGGCTCGCCGGCCGCCTTCCGCGACCGCTTCAAGCGCACCACGGGCGTCAGCCCCAACGCCTACCGCCGCGCGTTCCGCTGATCCCGGACGCGCGCCGGCCCGGCCCCGCACGGCAGCCGCCCCCGGTTCGCTCCCGCCTACACGTGCTCGCCCCCGGAGTCGCCCTGCCCCCACGCCGGCGTCTCCCACGCCTGCCCGTACGGGGATTGCCCGTGCTGCGGCTGCGCGTAGGGCTGCCGCTCGTACGACTGCTGCGTGTACGGCGGCTGCTCGTACGGCTGCTGCGCGTAGGGCTGCTGCCCGTACGGCCGTTGTCCGTACGGCTGCTGTGCGTACGGCGGTGGCGGAGGCGGCGGCCAGGCTCCCGGCCACATCGGCGCCGGCGGGTGCGCGGCCTGGAGCAGCGCCGGCTGCGCCCACGCCTTGCGCGACCACAGGTGGTGCAGCAACTCGCCCTCACGGGCGGGGAAGTCGGGCGTCGGCCGGCCACGCGTCGCCGCCGAGCGCAGGAAGGCCAGGTGCGTGGCGAAGACCGCGTAGTCGCGGACCGCGCGCGCCGCGGCCTCGCCCTGGGTGCGCCGGGCCAGCCGCCGCGCCTCGGCGCGCACCGCCATCGAGCCGAGCGCCCCCGGCTCGGCCGGCGCGAGCCAGCCGGCCGCGGCGTAGGAGGCCAAGTGGGTGCGGACCGTGCGCAGTTCGTTGGAGCGCGCCCAGAACGCGAGCACCACCACGAGGCCGAACGCCGGGATCATCACCGCGACGTACACCGTCAGGAAGGCGAGCGGGGACATCGTGCCGGTGCCGTTCCAGGTGCCGTGCAGGGTCATCGCCAGCATCCAGCCCAGCACCGGCGGCGCCCACCGCCACCGCCAGCGGCGGCCCGGCCTGGCGACCGCGGCGATCGCGAAGCCGATGCCGGTCATCGAGGTGAACAGCGGGTGCGCGAACGGCGTCATCAGCACCCGCACGAAGAACGTCGCGAACGTGGTCGCGCCGTGCGAGCCGAGCTGCTGGTCCTCGCTGAAGGCGGTGCCGAGGTAGAGGATGTTCTCGGTGAACGCGAAGCCGGTCGCGGCGAGTCCGGCGATCACGATGCCGTCGAGCACGGACTCGAAGTGCCGGCGGCGGAAGAGGAAGAGCAGCAGGATCGCCGTGCCCTTGGCGGTCTCCTCCACCAGCGGCGCGACGAACGTGGCGCCCCACTGGTCGGTCTGCGTCGCGGTGCCGGAGAAGGTCGAGGAGAGCAGCTTCGCGCCGTACTCGTTGGCGAAGATCGCGACGAGCGTCGCGGCGCACGAGCCCCAGGAGAACGCGAAGACGACGTTCTGCCAGGGCGCGGGGGCGACGTGGTCGAGCCACAGGAACGCCCACAGCAGCAGCGGCACCGGCAGGACCGCGAGGGCCATGCCGACCAGGAACGGTTCGGTGCCTATGTGCTGGCGCACCACCGCGAGGATGACCACACCGCAGACGGCGAGGGCGGTGAAGAGGGCGCCGGTGCGAACCGCCTTGCTCTCCCAGAACGCGCGTCGCGGCGCGTACAGCAGCGGCCCGCCGGGCGCGGGCGGCTCGACGCCGACACCGGGCGGGGTCCCGGTCGCGGGCACGTCCTCGGGCCGGGGCGCGGCGGCGGCCCGGGCGGGCGGCTGCGGCGGGGAGTCGGAGGGGGACGGAGGAGGGGACGCGAACGGGTACGTTGACACCTTGTCGACAGTACGGGTGCGGGGTGTCGCTCCGCGAGGGTGCGGGGTGCCCGGATCGTACGGAATCGTCGCCACGGTCCGCCTCAGCGGCGGGTGAACAGCAGATCGCGCACGACGTGGCCCTTGGCCAGGCCCTGCCGTTCGAACTTGGTCATCGGCCGGAACGCCGGGCGCGCGGCGAAACCGCCGGACGGGTCCTGGTTGACCAGCTCCGGCGCGGCGCTCAGGACCTCCAGCATCTGCTCGGCGTACGGCTCCCAGTCCGTCGCGCAGTGCACGGTCGCGCCGGGGCGCAGCAGCGGCAGGGCCAGGTCCAGGAACGCGGGCTGGATCAGCCGGCGCTTGTGGTGGCGGGGCTTGGGCCAGGGGTCGGGGAAGTACACGCGCAGGCCGGCGAGGGAGGCCGGGGGCAGCATGTCGCGCAGCAGCACCACGGCGTCGCCGTTGGCGACCCGGAGGTTGGTCAGGCCGAGGCGGTCGGCGAGCATCAGCAGATTGCCCTGGCCGGGGGTGTGCACGTCCACCGCGAGGATGCCGGTGTCCGGGTCGGCGGCGGCCATCTCGGCGGTGGCGTCGCCCATGCCGAAGCCGATCTCCACGACGACGGGCAGGTCGGCGGGGGCGCCTTCGGCTGAGCTCGATACGGTGCTGGTGCTGGTGCTGGTGCCCGCACCCGTCCCCGCGTCCCGCGCGCCGAAGAGCTTCCGCAGGTCCAGCGGGGTGCCGTCCAGCTCCACGCCCCACGCGGGCCAGTGCCGGGTGATCGCCGCGGCCTGGGCGGGGGTGATACGGCCGCGGCGGGCGTGGAACGAGCGGATGCGGTGTTCAGCGCGGAGCCGGCGGGGTCCGCGGCGGGACCCGCCGGGAATTTCCCGGCCCCGGCCCCGCCCCCGGTCGCCGCGCGGTGTGTGGTGGAGGGAGAGCTGCTCACAATATGTCCGAGTCTACGGGGACGCCGCGCTGTGCCGTAATGCGCCCACCGCCCCCGGAGGGACCGCCCCGCCCGCTTCCGGATTTCCCGCCGGGGGTGCGCTCGTCGCCCCGTTCCCCGTGCTGCTACGGGACGTCGTCCGCCGCCAGGGCGGTCAGGGTGCGGGAGGCGACCTCGCGGCCGATGGGGAGCGCGGCCGTCGCCGCGGGGGACGGGGCGTTCAGGACGTGGACGAAGGGGGCCTCGCCCCCGAAGAGGAAGTCGTCGACGAGCGTCCCGTCCGGCAGGACCGCCTGCGCCCGCACCCCGGCCGGCGCCGGGAGGAGGTCCTGCGCCCGCAGCGCCGGCAGCAGCCGTCGCGCCTGCGCCGCGAACGCCCGCCGCGACAGCGACCGCCGCACCTCGCCGACCTCGTGCCGCCAGTGCCGCCGCGCGATCCGCCACGTGCCCGCGAACGCCGCGGTGTCCGCGACGTCGCGCAGCCGCACGGTGCGCCACCGGTAGCCCTCGCGGGCCAGCGCGGGCACGGCGTTCGGCCCCAGGTGCACCCCGCCGTGCACGTCCTTCGTCGCGTGCACGCCCAGGAACGGGAACTGCGGATCGGGCACCGGGTACACCAGCCCGTTCACCAGCCCGCGCCGCGCCGCGGCCAGCTCGTAGAACTCCCCGCGGAAGGGGACGATCCGCATCCCCGGGTCCGCGCCGGCCAGCCGCGCGACGCGGTCGCTGTGCAGGCCCGCGCAGTTGACCAGCACGCGGGTGCGCAGCGTGCTCCCGGCCGCCATGCGCAGCACCACCGTGCCGTCGTCCTCGCGGTCCACCGCGGCGAGCCGCTGGCCGTACAGCACCTCGCCGCCGGCCCGCACCACCTCGTCGGCCAGCGCCGCGGCGACCGCGCCGAAGTCGGCGATGCCGGTGGAGGCGACGTGCGCGGCCGCGAGGCCGGCCACCGCGGGCTCGCGCTCGGCGATCTGCGCGGGGCCCAACTCCGTGACGTCCAGGCCGTTCTCCCGCCCCCGGGCCACCAGCGCGGCCAGCCGCGGGAGTTCGTCCGGCGACGTCGCGACGATCAGCTTGCCGGTGATCGCGTACGGGATGCCGTGCGCCGCGCAGAACTGCGGGATCTCGGCCGAACCCGCCCGCGCGTACCGTGCTTTGAGGCTGCCGGGGCGGTAGTACACGCCGCTGTGGATCACGCCGCTGTTGCGGCCGGTCTGGTGGAGCGCCGGCGCGGGCTCCTTCTCCACCACCCGCACCCGGGGGCCGGCGTCCGCCGCGTCAGCGCGTAGGCCGTGGCCAGGCCGACGATCCCCGCGCCGACCACCGTCACGTCCGCCGTGTCCCGCGTGTCCCCCATGCGCGGAGCCTATCGCCGCCGCCTCAGCGCCGGGCGACTTCGCGCATGAGCGCCTCCAGGCCGCGTGCGCCGGCCGGTGGCTGCGCCCCGACCGCGGGACCGGCCCGCTACGCGGGAGCCGCCAGCAACGGCCGTGCCCGTTCGCGCAGTTCCAGCACGCGCGGCTCGTCGTTGTAGGGCTCCAGCCGGTGCAGCAGATCGCGGACGTACTCCGTGGTCCGCGCGGAGGAGATGCGGTTGGCGACCTCGACCGCCTTGACGCCCGCCGCGCAGCACGCGTCGAGATTGCCCGACTCCAGCTCCGCGACCGCCGAGACGACCAGCCGCAGCCCGTGCGAGCGGACGAACTCCTCGGTGGGCCGCGCCAGCGCCTGCTCGGTGAACCGCTGGACCTGCCGCGGGATCTTCAGGTCGCGGTAGCACTCCGCGGCGTCGGCGGCGAGCCGGTCGTAGGAGTAGAAGCCGAGCCAGCTGGGGTCCGCGTCGCCCTCGCGGGAGCGTTCCAGCAGCGCCTCGGCCGCCGCGAGGGACGCCCCGCAGGCCGCCGCGTCGCCGGCCTTGGCGTGCGCGCGCGCCTCCACCAGGTGGAAGAAGCTCATGGTGCGGGAGGTCGCCAGGCCGCGGTTGCGCTCCAGCGCGGCCTGCGCCAGGTCGACGCCCTCGTCCGCGAAGTTGCGGTAGACCGCCTGCAGCGACATCGATGCCAGGACATAGCCGCCGAGCGGGACGTCGGCCGCCGCGCGGGCCAGCCGCAGCGCCTGGATGTAGTAGCGCTGCGCCGCCTCCTGCTGGCCGGTGTCGAAGGCCATCCACCCGGCCAGCCTGGTGAGTTCGGCGGTCGCGCCGAACAGCGCGCGGCCCACGTCGTCGCTGTACGAGCCGAGCAGCAGCGGCGCCGCCTCGACCCGCAGGCACTCCGGCACCATGCCGGAACGCCAGTCGCCGCCGCCGTACTTGGAGTCCCAGCGGCGCGCGTCCTCGGCCGCCTCGCGCAGCTTCGTGACGTCGGCGTGGCCGACGTGCGCCATGCCGGGCGCGGGGGCGTCGCGGGCCACCGTGGCGTCCGCGGGGGTGATCAACCACCGCGAAGCGGGCGTCACGTAAGCGCTCACTGCGAAAGATCCGGCCAAGCTCTGCCAGATGCCGCCGCCGCCCGGCCCGCGCCGCCCGGCAAGATCCAATCGCCACAGGTCGGTGGCCGATTTCACCGCCTCGCCGACGTCCCTGGGGAAGGCCAGGCCGACCTCGGGCGCCGGGTC
This sequence comes from Actinacidiphila sp. DG2A-62, assembly GCF_035825295.1. Lineage (NCBI taxonomy): Bacteria > Bacillati > Actinomycetota > Actinomycetes > Kitasatosporales > Streptomycetaceae > Actinacidiphila > Actinacidiphila sp. DG2A-62. The sequence continues at coordinate 3,630,435 of NZ_JAYMGI010000002.1, read as the reverse complement.
GGCGTCGGCCAGGCCTATCTCGTGCAGCGGCACGGGCCTGCCGAGCTTGCCGGCGATGGCCGCCGCGATCAGGTGCGGCGCCGCGCCCTGCGGCACCATGCCCTTGGTGACCCAGCGGGCCACCGAGGTCTTGTCATAACGCAGCGTCAGGCCGCGTTGCGCGCCGAGGTCGTTGACCCTGCGGGCGAGTCCGGCGTTGCTGATGCCCGCCATGGCGAGAAGGGTGCCGAGCTTCTCGTTCGGCCCGCGGTGTTCTCTGTTCACTGCGGTTCACCTCGTGATGCCGCTGGGGGCAGGCCGGTCGGCCTGGTGATGTCGTTGGGGCACGGGGGTCGCCCTCCCCTGGAACCGATTCGGCCACCGTGCGGACCCCGTTGGGACCCGCCCGGCGCATGTGCCGGATACCCGACTCGCGCGTACGTGTGCGAACCGGGTACACCCAGCGTAGTTCGCCGCATCCCGACCGTTAAGAGGCTTGTGCCGGATGGCCGGAATCCGGCCCCCCGGTCGGCGGCGGCCCCGGAGCGGTACGCGCGTGATCCGGCGTGTGCTCCCGGTATATGTGGCCGTGCGCCCGGCCGTGCGCTCTGTGCCGTTCGCGGGCGCGGCGCTTGCATGGTGGCGTGGGTCGGCCCGCGGCCCCCGGCACGCGGCTATGACGGGGTGGGGCGGGCCAAGGGGTTCCGCTGCCACAATTCCCCGCGGGTGGCGGACCGGCCCGGGAGGTGCCACCGCCCCTCCCGGGCCGTCGCCCGCCGATCGCCCACGACGTAACGAAGCACGGCCGGCTCCCGGCCCCGCGGCACCTCGGGCGGCCCGCCGCGGACCGGTACTCCGGCATATCAACTGCGGCATGTGCCGCGGACTTTGGCGCGATACCGACGTTTCGCCGCGGTCGCGTCCGCCCGCCCGGGAGGCCCCGCCCGGGAGCGGTCCCACGGCGCCGCCGCCGACCGCGACCCGCGCCCCTCGGTGCGCCCGTGCGCCTCCTTGCGCGCTTCCACGTGGCAGCATGGTGTTTCGGACGTCAGACGTGGCGGCAAGGCGGGGCGAAACCGGCAATGCACCCCCGTCCGCGCTGTCCACACCCCGTGGAGGCGGCGATGCGGTGGTTGGTGGGGTGGAGCAGTGCCGCCGCGGGCCCCGGTCCGGGCGGCGGGGGCGGGTCCAGGACACGCCGGCTCCTTCCGGTCGGCGCCCGGCTGCTGTGGCAGGAACCCGACCCGCTGTGGGCGGTCGGCGACTGGCGGCCGGACGAGATCCGCGTCGTGCACGCCGACAGCGGCCCGTCGGGCGGCACCACCTACGGCATGGGCTCGTCCTACGGCTCCCCGAGCTCGTTCCACACCGCCTCCGGCTCCTCGGGCGCCTCCGGCGCCTACGGTGACGGGTACGGCGGCTACGACGGCAGTGCGTACGGCGGTTACCCGGGCTTCGACGGGCACGGCGGCAACGGCGGTCGCGGCGGTTACGGCGGTTACGGCAACGGCGGCGGCTACGGCAACGGGCAGGGCGTCGCGCGGCTCGCCGTCCTCGGCCGCTGCGGCGCCACCGACGCGGAACTGCGGCTGGGACTGGTCGCCGCGCGCGGCGGCGCCCTGCGCCATGTGACCGCCTGGCCGGGCAGCTACACCGCGGTGCTCCAACTGGGCCGCCGCATCACCGTGTTGGGCGACCTGGCCGGCGCGCTCCCGGTCTTCCACACTCCCTGGGCCGGCGGCACCGCCTACGCCACCGCCGCGCTCCCGCTGGCCGACCTCGTCGAGGCCGGCCTCGACGTCACCCACCTCGCCGCGACCCTCGCCTGCCCCGACGCGCCCGAGGCGCTCGGCGACGGCACCCCGTACCTGGGCGTGCGCCGGGTGCCGCCGGGCCACGCGCTCATCCTGCGCGACGGCGCCCCCGAGATCACCGGCTACGAGCCGACCGCCTCGCTCGCCGTCGGCCACCAGCCGGCCGGCGCGGCCGAGGCGGAGGCCGCCGTCGAGGGCGTGCGCGACGCGCTGCTCGACGCGGTGCGCGCCCGGCTCGCCCAGCCGCGGTTCGTGCCCGACCCCGACGAGGCGCCGGCCCCCGGCATCGGCGCGGACCTCTCCGGCGGCGCCGCCTCCGCGACCCTCGCGCTGCTCGCCGCGGGCCTGCCCGGCATGCCCGGCACTCTCCCCGGCGCCCCCGGCTCGCTGGCCGGCGAACGCCTGCTGGCGGTCACCTTCAACGACCTCGTCGGCGACGGACCCGGCGGCCCGGGCGGCGCCGGCGGCCGGGAGGCCGAGCTGGAACGGGCCCGCGCGATGGGCGCCGACCCCCGGCTGCGGCACGTCGTCGTCCCCGGCGGCGCCGAGGCCCTGCCCTACGCCGACCTGGTCGGCGGCAACCTCGGCGGCATCCCGCTCACCGACGAGCCCGGGCCCTCGCTGATCCTCGCCGAACGCCACCGCAGGCGGCTGTCCGCGGGCGGCGCCGACCACCTGATCGGCTTCGGCGCCCGCCAGGTGCTCGACGCGCACCCCGCGCGGCTGGCCGACCTGCTGATGGACCGCCGCCGCCGGCACCTGGTCCGGCCCGTCGCCGCCCTCACCCGCGCCGACGTCGCCGCGGCCGGGCACTCGGCGGTCCTGGTGCCGTTCACCGTCCCCTTCACCGTCTACCGCTCGGCCCGGCGGCTGGCCCGCACCCCGTACCAACGCGGCCTGGAGGACGCGGCGAACGCGCTGCTCGCCCCGCCGGACGCCGCGCTCGCCGCCGGCCCCGACGGCGGCGGGCCGCTCGGCGCGTCGCTGGCCGCGATGGCGTGGGTGCGCTCGGGACCCGCGGCGCGCTGGCTCACCGGCGAGGCGCGCGCCGAGATCGCGGTCCGCCTCCAGGACGCGGCGCGCCGGCCCTGGCCGCTGGACCGGCCCGGCGAGCGGCGCGCCCGCGCCGCGCTGGCCCGGCACGCGGCGGACTACCGCGTGCTGGAGCAGGCGGCGGCCGTCTACAGCCAGCGGCTGCACGCGCCGTTCCTGGACAACCAGGTGGTACGGGCGTGCAGGGCCCTGCCGGGGGCGCTGCGGGTGCGGCCGGGGGCGCGGGCGGACGTCCTGCGGGAGGTTCTCGCGGGGGCGGGCGTGCGGGAGTTGCCGGCCGGATGGGGGGCGTCGTCGCCCTCGGCGTCGGGCGGCGGGGCGATGCGGGTGGGGCTGCGGGCGGCGCTGGAGCCGTTGATGGAGGTGTTCGAGGCGCCGCTGCTCGCGGATGCGGGGTTGGTGGAGGGGCGGGTCGTGCGGGGTGCGCTGCGCGCGGCGGCGACGGGGGAGGGCGGGGTCGGGGGCGGGGCGCTGGACGGGCTCGGGGAGGTCGTGGCCACGGAGCTGTGGTTGCGGCGGCTTCTGGCGCGGCGCGGCTCCTGCTGGACCGGTGCGGACGCTCCCGAGCAGCGCGCGGTGGCCTCCGGCGTCCAGCGCCTCACCCTCTGACCCGAGCCCCACGATGCCGCACGCCGCGCCGGCTTGGCGCTGGGCGTTGCCGTGGCCGGGTGCGCTGGGTTGCGTTGTGCGGTCGGGGTCGTCCGGGGGTGACTCCTCGGACTTCGAAAGTGGCGGGTTTCGTTGCCTGCTTTCTGCCGGTGTTGTTTTCGAAGTCCTGCGGGGACACCCCCGGACCGCCCCCTCGGGTGGCACGTGCGCTGCGGGCCGAGTTCCCCTGGGGCGCGGGGCTGCGGGGCTTGTGCCCGCCTGTGCGCTGGACGCTGCGTTCCAGGGGCGCGGGGAACTGCGCGAGCAACCACGACGGCGAGTGGGACGGCAATGGGGGGACCGGGGCAGGGCGTGACCCGGGGGGGCCGCGGGGACTGCTCCCCCAGACTCCGTCCGGGAGGTACCCCCACCAGCCACGATGGCGAGTGGGACGGCAACGGCGGGACGGGGGCAGGGCGTGACCCGGAAGGGGCGCGGGGAACTGCTCCCCCAGACTCCGTCCGGGAGGTACCCCCACCAACCACGACGGCGAGTGGGACGGCAACGGCTGGATCGGGGCAGGGCGTGACCCGAAAGGGGCGCGGGGACTGCTCTCCCAGAACTCCGTCCGGGGGGGTACCCCCACCAGCCACAGCGGGCCGGCGGACGGGTACGGCGGGACGGGGGCAGCGTTGGAGGAGAGTGCGGGGATGTCGGGGGGAGCGCGCAGAATGGGGGCGGGCGGACGAGAGGGGACGTGGACGTGGCGGTGTGGGAGGACGTCGTGGGTCAGCCACGCGTCGTGGAGGAACTGGCGGCAGCCGCCGCGGACGCCGACCGCATCGTGGCCGCGGAAGCGGCCGGCGAGGAGCAGCGCGCGGCGTCGCGGATGACGCACGCGTGGCTGTTCACCGGCCCCCCCGGCTCGGGCCGGGCCACGGCCGCCCGCGCCTTCGCCGCCGCGCTGCAGTGCACGAGCCCGGACAAGGCCCTGGGCGCCGCCCCCGGCTGCGGGTTCTGCGACGGCTGCCACACCACCCTGATCGGCACCCATGCCGACGTGGAGACGGTCCGCACCGACCTGCTGTCCATCGGCGTGAAGGAGACGCGCGACCTGGTCCGCCGCGCCTCCCTCTCCCCGGCCGGAGGCCGCTGGCAGGTGATCCTCATGGAGGACGCCGACCGGCTGACCGAGGGCGCCGCCAACGTCCTGCTGAAGGCCGTCGAGGAGCCCGCCCCGCGCACCGTGTGGCTGCTGTGCGCGCCGTCCGTGGAGGACGCGCTGCCGACGATCCGCTCGCGCTGCCGGCTGCTGACGCTGCGGACGCCCTCGGTCGACGCGGTCGCCGACGTGCTGATGCGGCGCGACGGCATCGACCCCGCGCTGGCGGCACAGGCCGCCCGCGCCACCCAGGGCCACATCGGACGGGCCCGGCGGCTGGCCACCGACGAGGCCGCGCGCGCCCGCCGCGCCACCGTGCTGCGGCTGCCGCTGCGCGTCGCCGACGTCGGCGACTGCCTGCGGGCCGCCCAGGAACTGGTCGACGCGGCCGCCGAGGACGCCAAGGCGGTCGCCGAGGAGGTCGACGCCAAGGAGACCGAGGAGCTGCGCGCCGCGCTCGGCGCCGCGGCTGGCGCCGGCAGCCGGATGCCGCGCGGCACCGCGGGCGCCATGAAGGAGCTGGCGGACCGGCAGAAGCGGCGTTCCACCAGGACCCAGCGCGACACCCTCGACCTCGCCCTGACCGACCTCGCCGGCTTCTACCGCGACGTGCTGGCCGTACAGCTCGGCGGTCCCCCCGAGCGCGTCGCCAACGCCGAGGCCGCCGACGGCATCGCCCGCATCGCCTCCTCCTCCCGTCCCGAGCAGAGCCTGCGCCGGATCGAGGCCGTGCTCGCCTGCCGCGAGGCACTGGACCGCAACGTCGCCCCGCTGCTGGCCGTCGAGGCCATGGCGCTGGCCCTGCGCGCCGGCTGACCCCTGCGCGCCGGCTGACTCGTCCCTCGTCCGGGCGGCGCGCCCTCTCCCGGTCAGGTCTTGCGGGGGCCGGACCGCGCCGCCCGCCGCTACCGCCTTGTGAACGTCATGTGCGTCACCCCGCTCGGCGACGTCACCGACTCGTGCGTGAACCGCTCCTCCAGGCTCTCCAGGCCGTCCCACAGCCGGACGCCCCGGCCCAGCACGATCGGCACCAGCACGATGTGCAGGTGGTCGACCAGGTCCGCGGCCAGGAACTGCCGGACCGTCGTCGGGCCGCCGCCGATCCGTACGTCCAGGCCGCCCGCGGCCTCCTGCGCCCGGCGCAGCGCCTCCTCGGGGGTGGCGTCGAGGAAGTGGAAGGTGGTGCCGCCCTCCATCTCTATCGAGGGCCGCGGGTGGTGGGTCAGCACGAAGACCGGTGTGTGGAAGACGGGATTCTCCCCCACCAGCCCTTCCACTCGTGGTCCTGCCACGGGCCGCGCTGCGGGCCGAACTTGTTGCGCCCCATGATCTCCGCGCCGATCCCCGGCCCCCACGCCGCCGCCATCGCGTCGTCCACGCCAGCGCCGCCCCCCGCCTTCCCGTGCATCGCCCGGAAGGCGTGCGTCGAGAAGAACCAGCTCATCAGGCGCTCCCCCGCGTGCCCGAACGGCGCTTCCATGCTCTGTCCCTCGCCGGTCGCGTACCCGTCGAGCGACACCGCCAAGTTGTGCACCCTCACCCGTGACATGGTCCCCGCTCCTTCGCCGGTCTGTGGCATATGTCTGCTTGCGTCGGATCTAATGGTTATCCGGAGTTTCTGGTGTTCTGTTGTGACTCGTCCTCAAGCTCTGTGCCCGACCGTACCCCCACCCACTGACAACCGGTCCGCGGCCGGTCGTTCGGCCGTACGGCCGCTCCCGGATCGCCGGATGCGGCCCGCCGTCCGACGATGCTGCCGCGGGCGCGGAAACGGATGTGAGCGAGGACCGCATGGAGGACGCAGGCGCGCGGCGCGGGCCCGGCGGGCTGGGCCGGCGGCGCTTCCTGGGCGCCGCGGCGGCCGGCGCCGCCGGAGCCGCGGGCGCCCTCGCCGGCTGCGACGCCGGGTCGTCCGGCCCCGGCCGCCGCCTCCCCGGCGTCGGGCCCGCCGCCGGCCGGGACTGGCGGCTCGGCGCGGTCGGGCCTCCCGACGCGGTCGAGGGTTACGCCGACAAGGTGAGCGTCGTGCCCGGCGAGGAGTTCGGGCTCCACGTCTCCACGACCCCCCGGCTTCCGCGTGTCGGCGTTCCGCGTCGGCTGGTACGGCGGCGCGCAGGCGCGCCTGGTGTGGCGGTCGGCGCGGGTGCCGGGGCGGCACCGGCCACGACCGTACCCGGTCGACATGGCCGTGGCCACCAGGACGGTACGGGCCGGCTGGCCGCGCAGCCTGAGCGTGCCCACCGACGGCTGGCCCGAGGGCGCGTACCTGCTGCGCCTGGACGCCGAGAACGGCTGCCGCCGATACGTCCCGATGGTCGTCCGCTCCACCAGTGCGGCCGGCCGCACCCTGATCATGCACGCGCCCGCCACCTGGCAGGCGTACAACAAGTGGGGCGGCTACAGCCTCTACGAGGGCCGCGACGGCTCCTACGCGCACCGCGCGCTCGCGGTCAGCTTCGACCGGCCCTACGACGGCAGCGGCGCGGAGAAGTTCCTGGTGTACGAGCGCGCGCTGGTCGTCCTCGCCGAGCGGCTCGGCATCCCGCTCGCGTACACCACCGGCATCGACGTGCACCTCGCGCCGTCGGTGCTGCGCGGCGCGCACGCGCTCGTCGTCCTCGGGCACGACGAGTACTGGACGCCCGAGCAGCGCCGGCACGTCACCGCGGCGCGCGACGCCGGGACCAACCTCGCGTTCCTCGGCGCCAACACCTGCTTTCGGCGCGTGCGCCTCGAACCAGGCGGGGGCGGCGATGACGGCGGCCGTGACGGCGGTGGCGAGGGCGGCGGTGGCGAGGGCGGTGGCGGCGAGGGCGGTGGTGGCGAGGGCGGTAGCGGCGAGGGCGAGGGCGGTGGCGGGCCGGCCCGCACCGTCGTCTGCTACAAGACCGACTACGGCGCCGATCCCTACCTCGCGGAGCATCCCGACATGCCCACGACCGACTTCCGGGTGCACCCGGCGCCCGATCCCGAGTCGTCCCTGACCGGCGTGCTCTACGACGGCTTCCCGGTGGACGCGCCGTTCGTCGTGACCCGGCCCGATCACTGGGTGTTCGCGGGGACCGGCGTACGCGCGGGGCAGGCGTTCCCGCACCTGGTCGGGGTCGAGTACGACCGGGTCGTGCCCGGGCCGCACACGCCGCCGGGGATCGAGGTGGTCGCGCGGTCGCCGGTGGTCTGCGCGGGGCGGGCGAGCTTCTCCGACGCGGCGTACTACTCCGTGGCGAGCGGGGCGGGCGTTTTCGCGACGGGGACGATGCGGTGGGTCGAGGGGCTCATGGCGGGGACGGGGGAGGGCGGGCGCGATCACGGGATCGGGGTGGGGACGCGGGAGTTCGTGACCCGGACCACCGAGAACGTCCTGCGGACCTTCGCCGGGGGCCCCGCCGAGCACGCCGCTCACCGCTGAGCCCGCGCCGGGCGTTGCCCTGTCCGGGTGCGGCTGCGTTGCGGTGACGCTGGGCGCTGGGCGCTGTGCCTGGCCGGGTGCGCGGCGTTGCGTGTACGGGTCGGGGTCGTCCCGGGGGTATCTCCTCGGACTTCGAAAGTGGCGGGTTTCGTTGCCTGGTTTCTGCCGGTGTTGTTTTCGAAGTCCTGCGGGGACACCCCCGGACCGCCCCCTCGGGTGGCATGTGCGCTGCGGGTCGAGTAGTCAGGGGCGCGGGGAACTGCGCGACCAGCCACAGCGGACCGGTGGACGGCCATGGCGCGACCGGGGCAGACGGGTGACCGGTTTTTCAGGGGCGCGAGACACCGTCGAGGCGGGGCCGGGCGCGGCGGAGACGGGGCAGCGTCGGGCTGGGAAGGAGAGCCGGGACGGCGGAGACGGGGCAGCGTCGGGGGCGGGGGGACCCGAGGGGGAGCCGAACGGGTGAGCGTGGGGGCGCGCGGCGAGCGCGAGCACACAACGCGGGGACGCGGAAGGCATGGTGCAGGGAGAACCATGCCGCCCGCCCGAGGGGTCCCGCCGTGGCCGACACGATCCTCACCGCCCTGCTCCTGGCGGCCGCCGCGGCGACCGCACTGCTCGCGCACCGCGCCGTACGTCACTGGCGGACCGAACGCGCCGGCCGCGTGTACGAGCTCCCGGTGGACCGCAGGGGCACCGCGGCCCGCGCGGGCGCCGCGGGAGCCGCCGCGGTGGTCGCCGCGGCGCTCGGCGTGTCGCTGCTGCACGGCGGAGGCGGAGGCGGGAGCGGGAGCCGGGGAAGCGCCGACGCGGCCGGCCTGGTGCCCGCGGCAGCCGCGCCGGTGGCGACGCCGAGCGTGCCGCCGCCCCCGCCCCGCACGCCCGAACCCGCGCCGCCCGCGCCCGAGGTGCACACGATCGGGCACCCGGCCGGCGGCACGCTGCAGCAGCTGAGCGACGGCACCCGGGTGTGGCTGCCGCCGTTGTACGACTCCCGGCGCGCCGCCACCCTCGCCTACCCCGTGGTCGTGGCCCGGGTCGCGGGCGACGCCGAGGAGGTGTTCGAGGGCTTCGCGCGGGCCGCGCAGAAGAAGCGCGCGGACCTGTTCGTGGTCGCCGTCCCCGCCGACTGCACACGGGACGACGCCGTGGTGCTCGCGGAGGTCGCGCGCCGCTACCGCACACTGACCGGCCCGGCGGCCAGCGGCCTGCTCGGCGTCGGCGGCCAGGCGCCCTGCGCGGTGCGGGAGGCGCTGACCTCCGACGGCCGGTTCGGCGCGGCGGCCGGCACCTCCGGGACGTACCGCGGGATCACCGCGACGCCCGGCGCGCACCCGACCGTGCTGCTGGCCAGCGCGGCCGGGGAGGGCGGCTCGCGCGCCTCCGCGCTGCGGCTGAAGGCGGCGGTCGCGGCCGGCCCCGACGGCGGTCGGCGCGACGCCGTGCGGGTGCTGGACGCGCTGACCAGGCGGGATGTCTTCCCGCAGGTCGCCGCCTTCATGACCGAGAAACTCGCGGGACCGAGCAGGGTGTCGGCCGCCGCGGCCGTCCGCCCCGTGCCGCCCGAGCCCGCACCCACTCCGACCCGTCGTCCGTACTCCCTCCTCCAGCCGCGCTGACCGCCTCCCGTCCGGACCGGCCCGCGCGGCGACCGGCGGCGGACGCCCGGCGCGACCGTCCCGAGAAGCCCCGTGGACCCGTCAGCAGCAACGGACCCCTCCGTACGAGAAGTTCCGCGAAATCCGCGAATCACTCAAAAGGCGACAGCAGCGCCGATCATCGGGGGCTCGCGGCCGATACGCTCGCAGTCACCCGACGGGAGGACCCGAGCCGCCGATGCCGCACCTGAAGCGCATGACCTCGCTGAGCGTGACCCCGCATGTCCCCGGCGCGCCGAGCCCGCGTGCCCCGCGGGGGCGGCGGCTGCGCGTGCCCGCCGCCGTGCTGGCGGCGGCCGGGCTGCTGGTGCTGACCGCGTGCAGTTCGGGCGGGGACGGGTCGCGGCCGTCCGCCTCCGCGTCCGCGTCGGACGCCGCCGTCTCGGGCAACGCGTCCGGCGGCGCCGCGGCCTCGCCGAGCCCGGACCTCTCCCGCTACTACGACCAGAAGCTGAGCTGGCACGACTGCGGCGTGGCCGGGTTCGACTGCGCGACGATGAAGGTCCCGCTGGACTACGCGCACCCGTCCGGCTCGGACGACCTCAAGCTCGCGGTGGCCCGCAAGAAGGCCGCCGGGCCCGGCAAGAAACTCGGGTCGCTGCTGGTCAACCCCGGTGGACCCGGCGGCTCGGCGATCGACTACCTGCAGTACGCGGCGCTCGGCTACCCCGCGCCGGTCACCGCGCGCTACGACATGGTGGCCGTCGACCCGCGCGGCGTGGCGCGCAGCGCGCCGGTGGGCTGTCTGTCCGACAAGCAGATGGACGCCTACACCGCCGTCGACACCACCCCCGACGACAGCGCCGAGATCAAGGCCCTCGACACCGCCGACAAGAGCTTCGCGGCGGCCTGCGAGAAGAAGTCGGCGAAGCTGCTCGGGCACGTCTCGACCGTCGACTCCGCGCGCGACATGGACGTGCTGCGCGCGCTGCTCGGCGACGACCGGCTGAACTACGTCGGCAAGTCCTACGGCACCTTCCTCGGCGCGACTTACGCGGGCCTGTTCCCCAAGCGGGTCGGGCGGATGGTGCTGGACGGCGCGATGGACCCGTCGGTGAGCGCGCTGGAGGGCAGCAGGGCGCAGGCGGGCGGCTTCGAGGTGGCGTTCGGGGCATTCGCGAAGGACTGCGTGAAGCGCGCGGACTGCCCGCTGGGCTCCTCGTCGGTCGCGGACGCCGGCAGCAGGCTGGACGCGCTGTTCAAGAAGCTCGACGCACACCCGCTGCCGACCGGCGGCGCGCGGAAGCTGACCGAGGCGCTCGGCACCACCGGGGTGATCGCCGCGATGTACGACCAGGGTGCGTGGCCGAGCCTGCGCGATGCCCTGACCAGCGCGAACAAGGGCGACGGCGGCCCGCTGCTGAAGCTGTCCGACAGCTACTACGAGCGTGACGAGTCGGGTAAGTACAGCAATCTGATGTACGCCAACGCGGCCGTGAACTGCCTCGACCTGCCGCCGGCGCTGCGCTCCCCGGCCGACGTGGAGCGCGCGCTGCCGTCCTTCGACAAGGCGTCGCCGCACTTCGGCACGGCGCTGGCGTGGTCCTCGCTGGTCTGCGCGTACTGGCCGGTGCACAGCACCGGCCAGGCGCACCGCATCACCGCGCCGGGCGCGGCCCCGATCCTGGTGGTGGGCACCACCCGCGACCCGGCGACCCCCTACGCCTGGGCGGTCTCGCTGGCGTCCCAGCTCTCGTCCGGCCACTTGCTGACGTACGTCGGCGACGGCCACACGGCGTACGCGCGGGGCTCCGACTGCATCGACACGGCGGTGAACGCGTATCTGCTGCGGGGGAGGGTGCCGGGGGAGGGGAAGCGGTGCGGGTGAGGGCCTTTGGGGGCCGGGCGGGCCTTCGGGGGCCCTCGGGGGGCCGAGCCTGACCGGGGCCTGGCCTCGGTCGCGGCGGTGACCGGGCGGGCCTGGCCGGCTGGCCCGGGGCGAGCCGTCGGCCGACCGGGTCGCGAAGATCCACCCGCGGTGCGGAGCACTCCGCGAAACCCTGTAGACTCTCACCCGCTGCTGCTGCCACCCTTCCCACCACCGGAAGCGGCCCGCAGCGGCCCGCACCACCAGCCGCCTTAGCTCAGTTGGCCAGAGCAACGCACTCGTAATGCGTAGGTCTCGGGTTCGAATCCCGAAGGCGGCTCCACCAAAAGGCCAGGTCACATAGCCCGTGACCTGGCCTTTTGTGCTTCTCGGGGCATAGTGCGTCCGGGCGCTCGGATCGCGGTGAACGGCTTGCGTGAGCGATGCGTGAGCGGAGCCGCTCGGGACCTATTTCTTGGGCTTCTTGCGCTTGCCCTTCTTCTTCGCTCGGGCCTGCGCTTCCTTGTCCTTCTTCGCAGCCTTGCGGGCTTGTTCCGCCTCGGCTTTGCGTTGGAGGGGGACGAGCCTCGCGGTGGCCTCGGCGGCGTTCTTGCCGACCTGGGGGAGGACGCTCTGGTAGATGTCCCGCGTGATCCGGGTGTCGCTGTGGCCGAGGGTGTCGGACACGACCTTCACGTCGACGCCGGCGGCGAGCATGAGGGTGGCTGCGCCGTGGCGGAGGTCATGCAGCCGTATCGGTGGCAGGCCGGAGGCGGCGACGAGCCGCTCGAACAGGTCGGTGACCTTGCCGGGGTGCAGCCAGGAGCCGTCCTCCTGGGTGAAGACGAGGCCGGTGTCCACCCAAGCCGAGGCCCACTCCTCCCGGTCCGCGTCCTGCCGCTCGCGGTGCCTCTTCAACACCTCGATGGTGTCGTCGTCGAGGGCGATCACACGGAAGCCGCTGTCCGTCTTGGGCTCGGACGTTTCCACCTGCCAGCCGTGCTGGACGAGTTGGGCGGAGACGGTAAGGGAGTGGGCGTCGAGGTTGGTCTCCGACCAGGGCTGACCGCACGCTTCACCGCGTCGCAGGCCGCGGAAGGCGATGAGATGCCACATCGCGTACAGCCGGTCCTCGGCGACGAAGTCGAGAAACGCGCCGGTCTGCTCCGGGGTCCAGACCATGACCGGGGAAGGCTTCTCGCCGGTGGTGAGCCACTTCTCGACCCGCTCGTCGGTCCACACCAGGGCCTTGGGCTTGCGTACAGGGTCGATCTCGACGTGGGCCGCGGGGTTGAAGGTGATGATCTGTTGGCCGATGGCGTCGTTGAGGGCGGCCCGCAGGGTGGCCTTGATATGCAGCCGCGTCGCCGGACCGGTCACCCGTCGGATCGGCGGCATGGCGTCGATGGCTGCCTTCATCGCCTTGCGGCGCGCACGGTGCTCGGCACCCTTCCACGGAACGGTGGTCAGTTCCGCGACCGCTGCCTTCCGCTGGGCGTTCTGTTCCAGGACCTCGGCGTTGGCGTCGGCGATGGCGGCGAACATGTCGCTGAGGTGGCTGACCCGAAGCCGGTCGAGGCGGTGGTGCCCGATGCGCGGCTTGAGGTGCACGCGAACGTCGGTTTCGTACCGGCTGATTCCCGACTTGCGTATGCGCTTCGAGGCGAGCCACTGGTCCAACCACTCTCCCACGGTGATCCGGCCGATGAGGTCCTGCCCGGACTTCAGTCGCCGCCTGGTCTCCTCGACATCGGGGAGTGGGGCCTTCTCTTCGCCGACCTCCGCCAGCATGGCCGCGATCAGCGCGATGCCCTCGGGGTCGTTCGGCTCCGCCAGGCCGAGAAGGGCACGGACGTGGTCGAGGTCCGCCTGGGCGGCCTTGAGCGTCTCGTAGCCGGCGCGGCTGAAGGAGCGGCGGGTGCCGTCTTCGCGGGGAGGGAACTCCTGGCGTATGGAGTACGAGCCGTGCTTCCGGGTGGCGAGCTTGGGGCAGTTCTTGCCGAGGGGTCTGCCGGTTTTGAGGTCGCGGCAGTAGCAGCGGCGGTGGGTGGAGCCCTTCAAATGCTGTCCTTTTCTTCGGGGATATCATTAATGAGCGTTTCGATCCCTGGTGGCATACTCACTGTTGGGCCGAGGATTCTCTGAATCCGGGAGCGCACTGTTCGCAGCTGGGCCGCCGCTGCTTTGAGGCGCTTGACGGCTTGGTCCGTTTCCCGCTCGGCTTCTTCGCGCTTCGCGGAGTCCGTGGCTCTCCTTGCGGCGTCCTGATGGGACCGCATCTCACGCCAGGCGCTGAGAGCAATGCTTTCCTGATGGCCCTGCGTGCGGAATGCTTTGACGAGGGCCGCGTCCAGGTCGTAGCCGGATTCCCCGGTGAACCAGCTCATGGCGTGCCAGGTGGGGGTTGGGTGCTGTAGGGGCAGACGCTGGACTTCGCTGACATGCCCCAAGGGGTAGATCAGAAGTGCGGGGTGCGTGTCGAGTGCCTCGGCGAGCACGATGACGTCGACGAGCGGGAGGACCGAGCGGCGCCCGGATTCCATGTTGGCGATGACGTTACGGGGGATCGGGTGGCCGATCGCGGCGCACGCGTCAGCGAGCTCCTGGGCGCTGATTCCCCGCTTCTTCCGTCGCCGCCGAACTTCGGCCGCGACGGTTGCCATGACTTGGTCGGTCCACTCCGGTACGTCGTAGTCCTCCTCGTCCTCGTAGCCGTCGTCGTAGTCCTCGTCGTCTGTGGTTCCATCATCGGGATTAGATTGTGTCATGAAGACACAATAGCTTCGTCAGGATTGTTTCGTGAGCTGGGAGGACGAACACCAGACGGTGTTCGCCGAGAGCTCCACGGAACGAGCGGAGTCGTGTATGGGTGTGGCCGAGACGGCCCGTCCGACGATGAGGGGTATGAGCCGGGAGGAACTGCTGGCGCTGCCGGCAGCGGTGGACTTGGAGACGGCGAACAGGGCGCTGGGCCTGGGCCGGAGCAAGGGTTACGCGTTGGCCAAGCGTGGCGAGTACCCGTGCCGGGTGCTGCGGCTGGGCAATGCCTACCGGGTGGTGACCGCCGAACTGCAGGCCCTGCTGGGCCTGGTGGCGTGAGCCCGTTCTGGTGCTTCTCCAAGACGCTCTCAACATCCACCCCGGTGGGACAGGCGTATCAGCCTGGAGCCTGCCGTTCGAGGAGTGATGCATGCCCCGTATGAACCCAGGCGCCGATGGCGCATCCCCGATCCCAGCATGGCCGCCGGTGGCGGTACCGGGCGGCCGCGGCCAGGCGGTCGGCGGACCAACGGCCCACGCACAAGTACCGGTCTTCAAGCCGTCCGTGGACCAGAGGACCACAGCGGGAGCGATCGAGCGGACCCGCAACGTCCGGTCCGCCGAACAGCCAGTCGGTCCAGCGGCAGACCGAACCGTAAGCCCGGAGGCTGAGGATCGGGCCGAGGCTGAGCGGATGGTCCCCGGACCAGTGGCCCACCCGGACCAGGGCGACGACCAGTTTTGGTCCTCACAGGCCAGGGGGCTAGATCTGGCGGACCACGGTGATGCGACGGCCGGCTCGCTGACCAACAGTTCCGGTCGGCGAACCAGCGAGGCTGATGGCGGGGAACCCGAGGGTCCGCACCCGGCGGCCGCGGACCATGCCGGCGCCGCTGGCGGACCGGACCGCGGACCAGCCGAGCGGACCGGCGGACCACGCACCGCGGTGACTGGTACCGCGGACCAACCGCCGTCTGGTCCGCGCGGACCAGAGCGGCCATCGGTGGACCATCCACAGGCTGTGGGTTCCGGATTGCTGGACGAGCTGCGTGCGGCAGTGGGCCGGTACGTGGTCGCTCCCAGTACGGAGGCCCTGGATGCGATCACGTTGTGGATCGCGGCGACCCATCTGCAACCGGCGTGGCAGCACGCGCCAAGGCTGGCGATCGTCGCGCCGACGAAGGCGTGCGGGAAGTCCCGGCTGCTGGACGTGCTGCACGAGACCGTCCACGACCCGTTCATCACGGTCAACTCGACCCCTGCGGCGATCTTCCGGTCGATCACCGAACAACCGCCGACGCTGCTGGTGGACGAGGCCGACACCATCTTCGGCAGCGCGAAGGTGGCGGAGAAGAACGAGGAGATGCGGGGTCTGCTCAACGCGGGGCATCAGCGCAACCGCCCGACGACGCGGGTGGTGGGGCCGGAGCACAAGCCGGTGAAGTTCCCCACCTTCGCCATGGCCGCCATCGCCGGGATCGGTGACCTGCCGGACACTATCATGGACCGGGCGGTGGTGATCCGGATGCGCAAGCGTCTGGAGAGCGAGCACGTCGACGACTTCCGCACGCGTACCGACGTGCCGTTCCTGCAGGCGGTGCGGGCCCGGCTGGCCGACTGGCTGGGCCCGCAGCTGGAGGCGGCTTCGGACCTGGTGCCGGCCATGCCGGTCCGGGACCGGGCCGCTGACACGTGGGAGCCGCTGGTCGCCGTCGCCGATCTGGCGGGAGGTGCCTGGCCGCAGCGTGCCCGGACGGCGTGCCGGACGATGACAGACCGGGAGAAGGGCAACGAACACGATCGGGGCGCCAAAATCCGGATCCTGGTCGACATCCGGGCCGCGTTCGCCCGTAACGGAGATCCGAGGCTCATGGCCACCGAGACGCTGCTGCACGCTCTGAACTCCGACCCGGAAGCGCCCTGGCACGAACACGGCCCGGTCGGACTGACCGCCCGCAAGCTGCAGATGCTGCTGGCGGACTACGAGATCCACTCCGCCAACCGCCGTTTCTCCGAGAGCACGCAGCGCCGCGGCTACGCCCGGGCGGACTTCACCGACGCCTGGAACCGGTACTGCCCCGCGCCTGAGTCCGTCGCCTCGACGGCTTCAGGCGTCCACCCAGCTGCACCGCCGGTAGGGGCTGAACGCAGCGAATCTGAGGCTCGGTCCCGGCCGTCTCCGCCAGAGGCGACCCAGCGCACGGGACCGGGTTCGGGTCTGCCGCCGGCGCCCCTGGTGCCTGGTACGGGTCCGCGCCGCTGATCGACGCGGACCCTCATCAACCCGCATCACCCGTCCCGTCGCAGGTCAGCGCGGGACGGGTGGCGGGGCCGTGACGGGTCGACCCGTACCACGACGGCAACCCGTACCTGCTCTGACCAGCCACGCAACGAGTGGGACGGGTTGCTGATCCTTCACGGCAGCCGGATCGCCCAGCCCTAAGGAAACATCACGAAAGAGAAGAACCAGCCGCAGATCCCTGCCCGAGTGGGAGCAAGCTGGAGCGGTCGACACCCCTTTGGGGTTTCGTCCGCGCTTGCCTCCGCCCCGGCGGGCGGCAGGGGGCCCGGCGCCAGGGGGCGCCGGACGAGATGGTTGAGGCTGAGCGCGGCCTCAACCAGGACGCCGCGCGCCCGTCGGTCGGCGGGGTCTGCCCGTCCTGCGGCCAGCAACTGCCCACCGCCCCGGCCGAGGAGCCGTTGTCTGCGCGCGATCCCGCTGATCCGCCGCTGCTCGCACCGCTGTACCGCAAGCGCACCCGGGAGACCCGCGACCGGGTGCGCAGCGTCCGCTTCACTCCGACCGCGGAGGCGGTGATCGAGGCCGCCGCTCAAGCCCGGGGTCAGTTCTTCGCCGGGTACGTCGGCGATGTCGCCTATGCCCACGCCCTCGGTCGGACCGGCACCGGTGCCGGGAGTCCGGAGGACGACCCGGCACGCCCGCTCGTGGAGGTGGTCGAGCGGCTGATCGCGCAGCTGCGGCGGACGGGCAACAACCTCAACCAGATCACCCACGCCCTCAACTCGGGCATCGTCCCCGACCACGCCGAGCAGGTCCTGGCCCGGGTCGAGCAGACGGTGGAGAACGCGTTCACGCTCCTCGACGGGTTCGTCGGCAAGCAGCAGGCGAGCTGATGGTCCCTGACGTCTCCACCGGCTCTCACACCGCCGGCCTGCTCTACTACCTGTTCGGCCCGGCTGGCGTGACGAGCACACCGATGCGCACATCGTCGCTGCCTGGGACATGGCCGGCGCCCCCGACCCCGGCCGCGACCCGACCGCCACCATCGGCCGGCTCGCCGACCGTCTCGACCTGCACGCGCGGCTGCGGGCGAAGGAGACCGGGACGATGCCGGCCAAGCACGTCTGCCACTGCCCCGTCCGCACCGCGCCCGGCGACCGCTACCTCACCGACACCGAGTGGGCCGAGGTCGCCCGCCGCATCGTCGCAGCCACCGGCATCGCCCCCGAAGGCGACGACCTGGCCTGCCGGTGGATCGCGGTCCGGCACGCCGACGACCACATCCACATCGCCGCCGTCTCGGTGCGCGCCGACGGCCGCCGCGCCCGCACCCACCGCGACGGCCGGCGCGCCCAAGCCGAATGCCGCCTCATCGAAGCCGAGTTCGGGCTGCGGCAGCTCAAGTCCGGCGACATGACCGCGCCGAAGACCCCCACCAGCGCCGAACGCGCCAAGGCCGAACGCCTGGGCCGGCCGGTGACCAGCCGGGAGTGGCTGCGGGAGCAGGCGTACGCCGTACTGGCCGCGGTCGGCAGCGAGCAGGAGTTCTTCGACGTCCTGGGCAGCCTGGGCATCACCGTCAACAAGCGCCTCGGACCCAAGAGCGGAGAGGTCACCGGCTACAGCCTCGCCGCCCCCGGCGACACCAACACCAGCGGTGAACCGGTCTTCTACGGCGGCTCCAAACTCGCCCCCGACCTGTCCGTCACCCGCATCCGCGAAACCCTCACCCACCCCGGACAAGCCCGCGCCCGCCGCACCCTGCCCCACCCCCGAGAGACCTGGCAGCACGCCGACACCGCTCTGCGCCACGCCGCCCAGACCCTCGACGGCGACGATGACGCCGCAGTCCAGGCCCACCTGGCCGCCTACAGCACCATGCTCCACAACACCGCCCTCAACGCCCCGCCCGCCTACCGCGCCGAACTGCGCGCCGCAGCCACCGCTTTCAACCGCGCCCGCCGCTCCGCGATCCGTGCCGACCACCAGAAAGCAACCGCCCTACGCCAAGCGGCGAAAAACCTCATCCACGCCTCGCACGACGCCAGCGGCCTGCCCGTCGCGGTGATCGCCACCCTCGTCCACCTGGCCGTCGCCGCCATCCGCTGGTACGAGCAACGCGGCTACCAGCAGCAGGCAGCCGCCGCCCGCCAGGCCCTCGCCCACCTCCACGCCGGCTACCGCCACGCCGCCGCTCCCGTCCTGGCCGACCTGGCCCGCCGCACCCCACACCCCCAGACCACTCAGCGCTTCGAAGCCGCCGTCCGCCAAGCCATCCCCGAGCACGCCGACCGCATCCTCACCGACCCCGCCTGGCCCGCCCTGGCCACCACCCTCGCCCAAGCCGAAACCGCCGGCCACCACCTCCCCACCCTCCTCCACCAGACCGCCACCGAACGCGAGCTCAACACCGCCCACTCACTCGCCCAAACCCTCACCTGGCGCATCACCACCACCCCCAACCACCGAGCCACCGCAGCCCGAGCCCGCACGACCACCGGAGCGGCACCCTCCGGCCCCAGCCCTGCGGCGGCATCCCCGGTGAACGCTTCGCCCGATATGGGGTCGCAGCGTCACCGGTAAGAGAGGCGGCGATGGCCGCGGGCCGTGCATGGCTGCGGCCGGCCCGGCTGCTGTCAGGAGAGCGTCGATGCCTTCCGAGGAGGCGGAAGCTCGCGCAGCACTTCCCATATCGGCTGTGATCCCGAGGCCCACATTCCCAGCAGGCGCCGGTCGACCAGGTGCAACCTCTGGGACTTTGCCAGCGGGCGGCAGTTGGCGGAGAAGCGGCCGTTGGTGACCAGGACGACGACATCCGCGCCGTGCAACTGGCGGGCGGTGCCGTTCAGGACGTGCAAGTCCGGCGTCCCAACGGCAGATCCGCGGTTGCCGTCACGGCGATGCTTGCACTGGATCACCCACCGTCGCCCGAAGGGGTCGGTGGCCTTCACGTCTGCGCCGTTGTCGCCCGCGCCGCCTACCTGCACTGCATCGCGGCACCCGTCCCTGCGCATCAGGTCGCGTACGGCGTGCTCGAACTGCCGGTGATGCAGGGTGTCGAGCTGCGAGAGGGCGTACCGCAGGCCTTGAGCGCGCACGGCCTCCCATCGGGTCTGCTGGACGCGCTGGTACCCCCACGCTCCGCCTGCGGCACCTGCCAGGAGCAGCAGGAGTACGAGTATCCACACGTGGCTGAACAGCCAACTGACCACCGTCACGACGAGCGCGATCGCCACGACGGCGACTAAGAGGGCGAGGATCAGTGCGTCGTTGTTCTTCTTGCGCGTGCGCCGGCGCCTGGCCGGCTGCCTGCGGCTCATCGCTCGCTCCCCTTGGAGGGGAACCCGATCGGATAGGAGACAGTCGACCGCGGCACAGCATGCTGCGGGTGTCCCGCCACGGGCGCAAAGGTGATCGGATAGTGCACCCTGCGCGCTGGGGTAGGCCCGGTCTGTCCCGCGTCCGCGGGAGTGTGGCCGTGGTAGCCCGCCGCCGCTAATAAGATCAGGCCAAAAACCAGCACCCCGGTCCCGGAACCTGCCGCAGAACGCCAGTGCGCCCGCACCTGCGTCCCATCTGCTTTCACGTACTCCTGTACCCAGGGCATGCGCCCCCCTTGTCTTGTCGCCCGCCCCCGCGCGCACTTCATGCTCGCACCCACCACTGACAATCAGTCCCGGCAAGGTCACGGGAAGTGATCAACAGGGGTGCGGGGTGCCTCCGACCTGGCATACCAGCGGACCGGGGCTTGGCGCCGACGTCACTCTCCGGTCGCCAGGGCGATCGCTCGCCGACTACCTCTTGAGACCCGGGTTCCGGCCCCGAGGAAGTCGTCCAACTGCGCTGCGATCTCTGGCCAGTTGACGGCTACATCGCTGGTGTGTCGCCAGTACTGATGGAAATGGCGGACGGCTCGGCTCACCCCAAGGGCGGCCGCTTCCGAGGGAATGTGCTGCAAGATCCGGCGCGTGATGTTGCCCGGGCCGCGCGCCGAAGGGGCGATGCCACTGCCAAGCAGGAGCGTGGCCGTGCGAAGCGCGTCGAGAACGCCGAGGGGTGCTGCGTCGGCCAGGGCGCCGAAGACCAGATGGGTCCAGGAGGTTCGGCTACGGGTCCAGGCGAGGCGTTCGAGGGATGTGCCCAGGTCGAGGACGAGGCGGTCGGGGTGGGCGGCGTTCCAGAGGAGGACCACGTCGCCGAGGGGGAGGCTGGCGTGGTCGAAGCGCAGGGTGATGCCTTCGACTTGGCGGCGGTGCCAGACGGTGAGGTTGCCGCGGAAGGTGATGTGGCGGGCGTGGAGGCTCAGGCGGGACAGGACCGTGAGGAGCTGATCGAAGGCGGTGGTGTAGGCGGGCAGGTCAGGGAGTAACTCGACGCGGGAAGTGTTGACGAAGGACGTCAGGAAGCCGTCCTGGAGGGCGCCGTCAGCACCGCGTTTGGCGGTGAGGCGTACGACGGGCTGGGGGAGGAAGCCCTGGCGGTAGGGGATGGTGCCGCCGTCTTTGAGGACGGGGTCGAAGGCTTGGATGGCGGAGATGGTCAGTTCGGTCTCCCGGCCCCAGCGAAGGGGTAGGCAGGGGGCTCGGGGACGCCCTGGTCGGCGAAGGCGGACTCCAGGAGCGCGAGCAGGTCTGGCCAGGGCAGCGTGCGGCGGGGTGAGTGGTAGGGCGTTCCGTGGTCCCGGTGGCGGATGTCGAGATGCGTGCCGTCGATAGTGAAGTTCCAGCGGGGGCCGAGGGCCTTGCGGAGCAGGCCCGGTATCTCGGCCGGGTCGGCGGTGGTCAGCATGACCGGCTCGCCAGGGCGTTGAAGTGACGTTGCGGGTCGAAACGGTCCTGGCCGAAGGCCTGGATCGTGGCCGGGTCGAGGTCTTCTGTGCGGCGGATCGCTTCGGCGAGTGCCTGCGCTGCCGTCTCGTCGTCAGCCTCGGCCCCGAGGACGGTGACGGCACCGGTGTCCGGGCAGAGTGCCGCTTCGGCGCAGGTGCCTTCGCGCCAGCTCAGGGCAGCCACGGGTGTGCCGGCGCGTAGCGCTTCGCCGAAGACGGCCGCGCCGGCCTCCACGTAGTCGCGGGCGTAGGTGTAGACGAAGGTGCCGGCGCTGTGGATGGCGGCGGTTTTGGCGGGGCCGCCGAGTTCGCCGGCCCACTCGACGTGGTCGGCGGTGAGCAGCCGCTCGTGCCGCCGGACGTACTCGCGGTCGAAGACCGGGCCGACCAGGCGTATGCGGCGGCCGAGGATCTGGGCGGCGCGTACGGCCAGGTGGGGGGCCTTCTCGGCGTCGATACGGCCGAGCCACACCAGATCGCTGCCCTTGACGGCAGGCGGTTCGGCTTCGTCCAGGCCGAGGTGGACGGCCAGTTCCTGGCGGGGCCGCCAAGCCTCGTACCGCTCGATCATCTCCGGCGAGTAGCAGTACAGGCGGTTGCGTTTGCCGTCGAAGGCATCAGGGGCGTGGCGGAAGTCGGGGTTGTGCTGGAAGGTGGCGACGTCGCAGTCCAGCGTGTCCCGTATGCGGCGCCAGGCCGGCAGAGTGGGGTATTCGTGGCCGACGACCAGCAGGTCGTACCCAACAGCGGCGAGGTCGCGGGCGGCAGCCGACCCTGGCTTGATGTCCTCCAGCCTGACGGGCTTGCGGACCCACTCCGGGCCGAGGTCGTCGCGCCAGGCCGGCCCGAGGAGGTGTACGTCGGCGCCTGCGGCTTCCGCCCCTACTGCTACGGCCCACAGCCAGCGTTCGATCCCGCCGTAGCCTGTCGGGGGGAATGCGTAGCTGCCGGGGAAGTCGCAGACGCCGACTAACACCTATGCCTCCGAGGGTTTGCCGTCCGCCGTGATGCGGCGGAAGCCGAGGTACGGAACGAGGGACTGCGGGAGCAGGACGGAGCCGTCGGGCTGCTGGTGCTGTTCCAGGACAGCGGCCAGGGTGCGGCCGACGGGCAGGCCGGAGCCGTTGACGGTGGCGGCCGGGGTGGACTTGCCGTGTTCGTCACGGGTGCGGATGCCGGCGCGGCGGCCCTGGAAGGTGCCGAAGTCGGAGACCGAGGAGATCTCGCGGTAGGTGTTCTGGCTGGGCAGCCAGACCTCGATGTCGTACGTGAGCTGAGCGGAGAAGCCGGTGTCACCGGCGGCCAGGGTGACGACGCGGTAGGCGAGGTCGAGTTCCTTCAGGCACGCCTCGGCGTGACCGGTCATCCTCTCCATCTCGGCCCGGGAGTCACCGGGCGCGCAGATGCGGACCATCTCCACCTTGGAGAACTGGTGCTGGCGGATCAGCCCACGGGTGTCGCGGCCGTACGAGCCGGCCTCGGAGCGGAAGCAGGGCGTCTGCGCGGTAAGGGCGATCGGCAGCTCGGCGGGCGGGATGATCTCGTCGGCGTACAGGTTCGTGAGCGGAACCTCGGCCGTCGGGATGAGGAACAGCTCGCGGTCCGCGACCCCTGTGGCGAACAGGTCTTCCTCGAACTTGGGAAGCTGGCCGGTGCCGGTCATGGTCTTGCGTGTGACCAGGAACGGCACGGAGTGTTCGGTGTAGCCGTGGCGGCGGGTGTGCAGGTCCAGGAAGAGCGTGACCAGGGCCCGTTCCAGAGCCGCACCGACGCCCCGCAGAACGCTGAAGCGCGGGCCGGACAGCTTGGTGGCGCGGCCGAAGTCGAGGATGCCCATGGACTCGCCGAGGTCCACGTGATCCTTCGCCTCGAAGGAGAAGGACGGCGGGGTGCCGACGCGCCGCTGCTCGACGGCGAAGTCCTCCGAGTCACCGTCGGGGGCCTCGTCGGCAGGCAGGTTCGGGATGATGAGCAGGAACTGGGTCAACTCCTCCTGAGCCCGTTCCTGCTCGGCCTCCGCCTCGCGGATCTGCTCCTTCAGCTTGCGTGCCTGGTCCTTCAGCGCGGACGTGTCCCCGCCGGACTTGGCGGCCTTCTGCACCTCGGTCGCGACCGTCTTGGACTCGGCGCGCAGCTCGTCGGCGATGCGAATGCTCTGGTTGCGGCGGGACTGGAGGGACTCAACGGAGGAGAGGTCCAGGGCGTAGCCGCGACGGGCGAGACGGCGTACCGCCTCGTCTCCCATGTCGATCAGAGCGCGTGCATCATGCATGAGGGGATCTCTCCTCGGGCGGGGTCCGTAGAGGATCGAAGTTAGCAAGGATGGGGACCCCCGCTTGCAGCGATTCCGCCGGGCCACCCCCGGTCGGCGGTGCGTGAACCCCCTCGCTGGTGAGTCTGTCGATCCACCGGCTGGTGAGACGGTGCAGGCGGGTATCGGCGATGACCAGAGGATCCAGGCACGGCGCTTCCGGGAAGAAGAGCGGGAGCGGCTCGTCGGACGGCCCGGCCATCGTCCAGGTGAGCAGGGACAGCAACAAACCATGGGCCACGACGACCCGGGGGCCGGGATGCCGCAAGGCGTCCCTGACGGCGGTGAGCATGCGGATGACGGCTTCGTGCTGGGACTCGGCGGCCCCTGGCGGGCGGATGTACGGACCGTGCCAGGCCGAGCCAGTCGGCGTAGTCGAGGAATGGCCCGCCCTCGAAGTCGCCGTAGTCGAGTTCGTTGAGGCGGGCGTCGATGCGCGGTTCCAGCTGGGCCGGACCGGCGAGGAGGATCGTGGTCTGCTGCGCCCGCAGGAACGCGCTGGTGACCCAGGTGTGGGGGTGCCGCAGGGAGCCGGAGGCGCGCAGGACGTGGCACGCGGCGACGCCCTCGGCGTCGAGCGGCAGCCGAACGCCCGGGTCCCCGTTGACCAGGTAGCGAGCGCTGTAGGAGGTGCTCGCGTGCCGGAGCAGGATCGTCGTCACGGTGTCGTCTCCTTCTCGGCGTACGAGCGCAGGACCGTCAGGACGTCGGCCATCTGCTGGTGGCGAGGGTCTCGGGTGTCTTCGTAGTAGAGGAGGCCGTGCAGCCCGATGAGCAGGCACCAGGGCAGGATGCTGGTTCGTGCGACGCCCGAGCGGCGAGCGGCTTCGCGGAGCCGGTCGTGCGTGCCGTTGCCGAGCCGGTAGTAGAGCGTCCAGAACGCCCAGTCGAAGAGGGCGTCGCCCTGCATGGGCAGCGGGTCGAGCAGCATCGGGCGGCCTTGGCGGGTGAAGGCGACGTTCTCCCGGTAGAGGTCGGCGTGCAGTACCGTACGGCGGGCCGCATCGCCGGAAAGCCCGACCAGATACGGGGTGATCTGCGCGATGTGCCGGCCGTAGCGGCTGGTGCGTCCGCGCTCCCGGATACGGGGCTCGATGTCGTTGCGGATGTGGTCGGTGAGCGGGGGAACGTGCCGGGGCGGACGTTCCGGCCGATGCCGTGGGCCTGCTGCACTGCTTCCGCGACACGGGCTGTCTCGTCGGACGGTGGCTTGTCACCGCCCGGTCGTCCGGCGATCATGCGCAGGACCGCCACGCGGTGTTCGTCATCCGCCGCCAGGAGCACGCGTTCCGGTCCCGGGTGCCAAAGGCGCAGGGCAGCGGTCTCGCGGGCGTAACGGTCGGGGTCGAACCACATCTTCACCAGGACGGGGCTGCCCTCGCGGTCGTGAGCCGTGGCGAGAACGCTGGCGTGGCCGGCGTCGTGGTAGCCGGTGAGATTCAGGTTCCACCGGCGACCGGCGGTCGTGAGCAGGACCGGAACTCCGTTGAGCCACGTCGTCGCCGCTGAACCGTAGTGGGCGAGCAGGCGTCTGCGGCACGTCTCCGGGAGGGGTGGCAGAGCATGGCAGGTCGTCGTCAACTGAGCAGCACCCCCTCCTGCACCAACTCCTGGGTGAGCGCCGGGAATCCGGCCAGGGTCTCCAGGACGAGGGAGTGCACCGTCTCGACGTGGGCGTCGGGTCGCGAGAGGCGTACGAGGACGCGCCACGGCTGGTCCAGCGGCTCGCCCGTCGCGCTGACCATGTGCACCTCGGCGTGACCGCCGGTCTCCTCGTGCAGGCGGTGGGCCAAGCGGGCGGCGGCCAGGTTGTAGAGCTTGCCGACGTGGTAGACGGGGTTCTTGCCGCTGGCGCCCTCCATGTTCATCGGCCGCAACGGCGTGATCAGGCCGTTGACCCTGTTGCCGCGGCCGACCACACCCTCGTCGCCGGACTCGATGGAGCTGCCGGTGTAGGTCAGGTACAGCTCGTCCTTCTGCGGCACGTCGCGCACGTTGAGCCGGAAGTCGACGGGAGTGCCCGGCAGATGGTCGACCACGATCCGGCGGCACTCGGCGAGCACTGCCTCCTTGTTGGCGAGGTAGGCAGCCCGGTCGGGTACGAACCTGCTCTTCTGCGGGACGCACAGGACGACGTCGGCGTGCTCGCCGTCGTAGTAACCCATGACCTTCACGTCGCTGCCGCACCACGGGTGCTCCCGCGTGAAGGGCGTGACGCCGGAGAAGGCATCGGCCACCTCGCGGACGAACGCCTCGAAGGGACTGTGAGGAGCCCAACCGGTCCCTATCGAGGTGTCGTTGGCGATCAGTGCCCGCCGCTCCCGTAAGTCCTCCACCGACCGCGGCGCGAACCAACGCGTGCGTTCGGGCGCGTCGGCGTCGGTGATGACCGCGCCGGGGCTGGAGTTGGCGGTGATGTGGAAGCGGAGGTCGAGATGGTCGGCCAACTCCGGCAGCCTCTCGGCGAAGAAGGCTCGCACCGTCTGCTCGGCCAGTTCCTGCACGGGGATCTCGCTGTCCCCACAGGTTCGGGCGGCCCGTCCGTTCACGAGCACGCGGACGGGCGCCTTCATCTCGCCGGCGCCGTACTCGACCCGGCTCGCGCCGCCCAGCAGCGCGAGCTTGTCGAAGTTGTGGTGGAGCACGGCCCCGAAGGTCTCCTGGGTGTAGCGGCTGTACGCCTGTGAGAGCCGTTCGGCCAGGTGGTCGGCGAGGGTGTCCGGGTGGCCGAGGCCCTTGCGCTCGACGATGGTGGTCGCTTCGGGGCGCGGTGTACCGGTCTCGATGACGATTCGACTGCGTCCGGACGTGCTGACGGTGCGGTTCACGTGGACTCCTTGAAGTCAGGGCTACGGGCAGGGGTGGTAGTGGCGCTACCGCGGAACTCCCGCTTCACGCGCGACGGTGACCAAGCGGCTGAGGCGACGAAGGACGTCGGCGGTGCTGGCGGCGCGGATCAGGCGGTTCACGTCGGCTGTGGTGAGGAGGCAGAGGTCGTCCGGTCGGCGGCGGTCCAGCCAGAGGACGAGGCGCCAAGCGGCGATCGGGCCGTTGACCGGTAACCGGCTCATGGAGTCGAGATGCAGCGGCCTGTCTGCGTAGATCAGGTCGCGGATCAGGTGGAAGGCGGCGTCCGCGGTGTCCGACACGGCGGGGCCGCGCGCGGCTGCCTCCCAGTCGACGACGTGGACGGCGCTGCCGTCGTCCACGAAGTGCTCAGGCTTGATGTCGCCGTGCAGGTAGGCAATCGGTTCGCCGTTCAGGGAAGTCAGGGCGTTCGACAGCCGATGCCACCACGGCCGTTGCGCACACCGTGCGGAGAGTTGGGCGAGAAGCGCGTGGCTGTTGGTCGGGAAGCTGCTGCCGCTCGGCAGCCACCCGGGCCCGGGGTTGATCGGTGCGGGACGCCGCTGGAGGGCTTCCGTCAGCGTGAGGGTTCGCTGGACGAAGGCGCCTACCGGGTCGTCGGGGGGCGCCGTGGACCCGGCCGTGCCGACGGCGTCGAGCAACAGCCAGCAGCACCCGTCTTCGTCACCGCTGTCCCGTACCGCCGGCGCGGGCAGGCCCCAGCCGCGGGCCAGGGCGAGCGCCTGGGCCTCCCGGGTGCGCCGCTCGGCAGGCGCGATGCCTCGGTAGACCTTCAGCACGGCCTTGTCGCCGCACGCGCGCCACATCGCGGACAGGGGCTTGTCGTGAAGGGGCACGAGAGGCCCGAAGCGGTGGCGCAACGCTTCGCCGACGGTCGCCGTCACGCCAACCGCCCGGCGCAGGCGAGAAGTTCGGCGTCGACAGTCGCCGGCCCTTTAGGGACATCGTCGTCAGCCACGAGGAAGAAGACGGTCTTACCGAGGTCCCGCGGAACCCAGCCCCAGTCATGGGACAAGCACTCGACCAGAGCGAGACCCCTGCCGCCGGTGGCGTCGGGCAGCGCGGCGGACAGCACGGGCGGTCGCGGGGAACGGTCGGTGACCTCGATTTGAAGGAACCGGCCCGTCCATCGCGTACGCACCCAGCACTCGTCACCCGCGTGCGTGAGGGCGTTGGTGATCACTTCGCTCGCACACAACTCGACGTCGGACAGCGCCGAGTCCGAGAGGGGGACGCTCCAGCGCTGCGCAGTCCGGACGATTCTCTGCCGGGCTTCGCCGATGGCATCGGTGTCGGCCTGGACGTGGAACTCGTCCGGGGCCGGGAGCTGCTGGTGGTTCATGGGGAGCCTCTCCTCAGCCTGCGGGTGGGAGGTGACGGCCGATGCCTGACGGGGGAGGCAGGCACCGGCCGTCGGTCTGGTTGCCCTCTGTCACTGTCCCAGCACACCCGATAGCGTGCGGACCGCAGGAGCCCATCGAGCGGTCAACTCGGTCAACTTCGCTGCCGCATTGACCACCAGCCCTTTCGCGGCGGCATCATGGGATGGGCGAAGGCGCACAGCAACGCGGGGGTGGACCGCTGCATGAGCCGACGGCCCGAGGGACCTAACCTTCAGCTCGCGGCGTGCCTGGACGAATTGGGCTGGAGTCCCAAAGTCCTCGCACGGAAGATCAACCGGACGTTCGGCGACGGCACCGTCTCCGAGAGCGCGCCCTACCATTGGCGTGACCAGGGCGCACTTCCCCGGTCTCCGCTGCCGACCGCCGTGGCGCACGTGCTGTCACAGGAGCTGGGCCGGACGGTGACCGTCGAGTGGCTGTGGCAGGCGCGGTCGACGCCCTCGCCGGTCCTCGTGCCGGCCGACAGCGAGTTGGCGCGGCCATGGACCGCACGTGAGCTGGGAGGCATCGTGGAGGACTGGGTGGCCAGCGGCTTACGTGACCGCCGCCGCTTCCTCGCCGCTTCCGGTTCCGCGCTCCTCGCGCTCGTTTCGCAATACGTGGACGGTTCGGCCGGCCGGGGCGGGCTCACCGGTCGTGTCTCGCAGCCCACCGGCTCGGACCCGCTGATCGACCAGGTCGAGCAGAACCTTCCCCTGCTGCAACTCCTCGACGACGAGCACGGCGGTGCACGGCATCTGGCCTACGTGGGCGCGCAGTTCCGCGCCGTAGCGCTTCTGCTGCACGAAGGCGGACACTCGGCGTACGCCACCACCAGGCTCTTCCACGCGCTGGGCGAGGTAGGGCAGTTGGCCGGGTGGATGGCCTTCGACGCCGGAGACCACGGCTTGGCCCAGCGCTACCTCGTCACCGCCCTGCGCGCCGCGCACCAGGTCAACGACCGCCCGCTGGCCGCGCACATCCTCGCCGACCTTGCCTTCCAGGCCGCCGGCCGCGAACACCCGGCCGATGCCGTCACTTTGGGCGAGGCTGCTGCGCGGACGAGCGAAGGCGCGCCGAACGGCGTGCGTGCATCGGTCCTGTCCCGGCTCGCCTATGCCTATGCCACCGCCGGCCGCACAACCGACTTCGACCGTACCCGGGAGACCGCCCGCGAACTGGTCGAATCCTCCGCCCCGGACGGCTCCGAACCCCGCTGGATGTACTACCTGACCGGCAACCACCTGGACTGCCAAGCCGGTTACGCCCTCATCCACCTCGGTCGCGTGCGACACGGCGAAGGCGCCACCGCACAGGGCCGCCGGTTCGTCACCCGCGGAACGGCGCTGCTGGCCACCGGCGCGCACGAAGTCCCCCTCAACGACCCGAGCCAGCGGCGGGCCCTGTTCGAAGGAGCATGGCTCGCCCTCGGCTACACCAGCTCCGGCGAGACCGAGCTGGCCTGCCGGATCGCAGCAGCGGCCACCCAGCGGCTGGCCACCGTCCGCTCACCGCGCAGCACCGCGGTCCTCCAGCAACTCGCCGGGGATCTGCGGCGTCGGCAGCGCAACCCGCACGTGCGCAGCTTCCTCCCCGAACTTGAAAACCGCCTCGCCGAGCACCCGGCGGGTGCGATCGCTGGACGCTAGGGTCGCTCCCGTGGCTGCAACCGAGCAGGTGACCGTCATCGGGGCCGGTGTCTCCGGCCTCACCACTGCCGTCGTCCTCGCTGAGTCCGGACTGCGGGTGCGGGTGATCGCCGAGGACATCCCCGGGCGTACGTCGCTGGCCGCGGGGGCCATGTGGGGGCCGTACCTGGTCGAGCCCAAGGACAAGGTCGACGAGTGGAGCCGACACTCGCTGGAGGTCTTCCGCTCGCTCGCCGGCGATCCGACGACCGGCGTACGCATCGCCTCCGGCATCGAAGCCTCCCGCCACGCCGACGTGCCGCCGGAGTGGGCCACCACGCTGCCGGGCTTCCAGCCTTGTCCCGTGAGTGCACTCCCGCCCGGCTTCACCGCCGGCTACCGGTTCGAGGTCCCCCTGATCGACATGCCGGTCTACCTCGCCCACCTGCGGACCCGTCTCCTCGCGACAGGCGCGACCATCGAGCAGGGCACGGTCACCGACCTGGACGACCCCGTCCTCGGCCGCACCGTCGTCAACTGCACCGGCCTCGGCGCACGCACGCTCGCCGCCGATACCGGCCTCCGCCCCATCCGGGGCCAGCACGTCGTCGTCACCAACCCCGGCCTCACCGACTTCTTCTCCGAAGACACCGGCACCTCCCCCGACCTGCTGTGCATCTACCCCCACGGCAACACCGTCGTCCTCGGAGGCACCGCCATCGACGGCCAGGGCGACCTCAACCCC
The DNA here is from genome assembly GCF_035825295.1 of Actinacidiphila sp. DG2A-62. Taxonomy (NCBI): domain Bacteria; kingdom Bacillati; phylum Actinomycetota; class Actinomycetes; order Kitasatosporales; family Streptomycetaceae; genus Actinacidiphila; species Actinacidiphila sp. DG2A-62. The sequence goes on along the minus strand of NZ_JAYMGI010000002.1, from coordinate 3,600,201 downwards.
GACCCGGCCGCCGCCGACGCGATCCTCCACCGCTGCACCGCAGTCGAACCCCGCCTCGCACAAGCTCAGGTCCTGGCCCACCGCATCGGCACCCGCCCCACCCGGGCAACAGTCCGCGTCGAACCCGAACACCGCCCCAACGGCCGCCTGGTCATCCACAACTACGGCCACGGCGGCGCCGGCGTCACCCTCTCCTGGGGCTGCGCACGCCAGGTCGGCAGCAATTTGAACGCCAACATCGCGGACTGTTGACTAGCCACGACGTGTGGTAGCGCACCCTTGTGCGCCTTCCCGTACAGCCGTGAGACTCGGCTCCTGAAAGACACCTCACCGCTACCGATTTAGTCGAGGACGAGATACCGCCACCTCGATGGTGGAATATGGGTCGTCCGGGACTCAGTAGGGGGAAAGACGCGCGTGCATGCTCAGGAGACCACGTTCAACGAACTCGTCCAGGGCGAGAAGCAGTATCAAGTGCCGCTGTATCAGCGCACCTATAGCTGGCAGCGTGACGAGCTGCGGCAACTCTGGGACGATGTGCAGGAATTGGTCGAGGAGCAGTTGGAAGGACGACCTCCTGCGGCGCACTTCCTTGGCTCCGTGGTGCTGGCCCCCGGCCGGATCACTGCTGGCGGCATGCAGCGCTGGCTAGTCGTCGATGGTCAGCAGCGGCTCACCACCCTCATGCTCGCCTTTACCGCGCTGCGCGACCGCCACCGGGAACGCGGCGCGGAGCAGAAGGCCGAGCGCATCCACGATCTCGTACTCGTCAACAAGTACCGCAGCGGCGACGATCACTACCGCCTCCTACCGACGCAAGCCGACCGCGACGCCTTCACCGCCTGCGTCGAGAGCTCTCCCAGAGCCGGTGGCGCTGGCAATGTGGGCGCCGCCTACCGGTACTTCCTGGGTGCCCTCGCCGAGGGCGAGGAAAACGGCGGTGAGGTGTGGACGGACGCAGTGGAGACGGTGCTGAGCGGTCTGCTGTCGATCGTGGAGATCACCGCGTCGGAGGGCGACAACGTCTACCGGATCTTCGAGTCGATCAACAACACGGGTGTCGGACTCAGCCAGAGCGACCTGCTTCGCAACTACCTCTTCATGTGCCTGCCCACTCGGGGAGAGTCCGTCTACCAGAATCTTTGGCTCCCCATGCAGGAACGGCTGGGCCCCGCCAACCTCGAACTCCTCGTCTGGCTCGACCTGGTGGTAGCCGGCAACAGCAGGGCGAAGCAGAGCGAGATCTACCGGGACCAGAAGAATCGCCTCGAGTCTCTGAGCTCTAACGAAGCGGCTCTGGAGGGCGAGATCGCCTCCCTGGCCCGCCGGGCGGAACGTCTGATGCGGATCCTGGAACCCGAGAGGGAGCCTGACTTGGAGTTGCGTGAGGTGTTGGAGAGGCTCTCCCGGTGGGGCGGCCAGACTCACTACCCGCTGGCACTCCATCTGCTAGACCGCATGGACGACGGGCAGGCCACACCTCACCAGGCCGCCCGGGCACTGGCGTACGCCGAGAGCTACATGGTGCGGCGCCTGTTCACCGGACACTCCACCACGGGCAGCAACCGCGTGTTCATGGAAATGGTCAGGGAGATGGAGAAGGACGACGACCCGGCCGAGGCCGTAAGCCGCTTCCTGTCGAAGAGCAGGACGGGAGCCCGTGTCTGGCCCGACGACGACGCCGTTTGCGAGGCGATCCGCACCCGTCCCTTCTACAAGGCGGGCCGCAGCAACCAGCGGTTCCAGGTGCTGCGCAGGCTGGAGGAGAGCTACGGAGGCAGCGAACCGGTCGACTACGCCAAGGCGCACCTGACCGTCGAACACGTGCTGCCGCAGAATCCCGCCCACCAGTGGCTGGACCTGCTGGCAGAAGAGACCGAGGACGGACAGAGCGCCGAGGAACTCCATGCCCTGCTGGTCCACACGCTGGGCAACCTGACTCTCTCGGCTGACAACGCGAAGCTCTCGAACCATCCCTTCCGTCGCAAGCAGGAGATCCTGGACTTCAGCTCCTTGCGGATGAACCAGGAGATCGCAGGACGGGAGCGCTGGGGGAAGGCGGAGATCCTCGACCGCGCCGCCGCGCTGGCCGACCGGGCGGTACGGCTGTGGCCCGGCCCCGTCGCGGGCACGGTTCCGGCGGATGACGAGTGGTCCGGCTGGAAGGAGCTGCGGGCAGCGCTTCTCGCCATGCCGGCCGGGACGTGGACGACGTACGGCGATGTCGCGGCGCTGATCGGCACCCACGCCGTCCCGGTCGGCCAGCATCTGGCATCCAAGGTGGGCCTGCACGGCGCCTACCGGGTGCTGACGGCGGACGGCCGCGTCTCGGCCGGCTTCAGGTGGCCGGACGGCCAGGATCTCGGTGATGTGCGAACCCGTCTGGAGGCCGAGGGTGTCTCATTCGACGAGGCGGGCCGGGCCCGCCGATCGCACCGGCTGACCACCTCCGACCTGGCGGCCCTGCTGGGCAGGGATGTCGCCGATGAGGCCGAGTCGGCACTGCGGGCCGACGGCGATGAGCAGCAGTCGGCGGCCAGCCGGTTCGAAACGCAGCTGCGCGACAACCAGACCGAGGAGACGGTCGACGGCGTCCTGAGCGCCCTGCGCTTCTGGGAGCAGCAGGGCGGTCATCTCGCCTACGGCCGGGCGAGCGAAACCAGTTGCTTCCCCACAGTGCGTTTTGGTAATGCGCCCGCTTCCCGAGAGCTGTGGCCCTTGGCTCTCTACCCGGTTTCCGGCACCGTCGAGGTCGTCTTCCAGTATCTGAAGAGGCGTCCCCCTTTCGATGATGAGCCACTACGGCGCGAGTTGATGAACAGCCTGAACGGGATCGATGGCATCGACCTGGCCGAGGCGAAACTGGACCTGCGCCCGTCCTTTGCGGTGGAGGCCTTCGCAGCGCACAGCGAGGAGATCTGTGCGGTGCTGGAGTGGTTCGCGCATACGGTGGCCCTTGCGGAGGCACGCCGTATGGCGGACGAGGATCCCGGTACTCCTTGACGCCTTCCGTGCGCCTCCCTGCGGAGTGTGGGGGCGACGTCATCCTGCGTTCTCCACGCACGTCACGGATGGGACCGAAGCAATGGCGCGCGGGGCCTACGAGCACTACGGGTGTCGGTTGGCGACCGGCACCAGGAAGGGACTCGGCGTCCCGTGCCAGGACACCCGCAGCGCCTCACGTGCCCGTGTGCACGCCACGAACAGCAGGTTCAGCTCGCCGTTCAAGTCCTCCTGGTGCTGCTGGGCGTCGACCTCGACCGCGGTGACGGCCGACTTCATCGGCACGGTACCGTCGTTCACTCCGGCCACGACGACGCAGCGGAACTCCAGCCCCTTCATCCGGTGCATGGTGCCGATCCGGATACCGGGGCCACTATGTCCGGCGCCGAGCACGCACGCCGCGACTCCAGCCTGCTCCAGAGCCTGGGCGATGTCCCGCCCCAGCTGGACGAAGCGCACCGCCACCCCGATGTCCTCCGCCTGCACCCCTGCGTCGGTCCAGTCCCGCACCCGGGCCACCAGCGCCTCGATCTCCTCATGCTTCGTGGCGTACCCGGCCGTTTCCGGCCGCTTCCCGTGCATGGTCGAGCGGTATCCCGCCAGCGTCTCGTGCCCGCCGTCCATGTCGTCAGGCTCCTCGCCGGTCAGCAGTGAGGCCGACCAGGCCAAGATCTCATGGGTGGTGCGGTAGTTGATCCGCAGGCGGTGCGAGCGGCCGACGACCTGGACGCCGAGCGAGCGCAGCGACACCCGGTTTCCGTAGATGCGCTGGTAGGTATCCCCGGCGAGGAACAGATCGTCCTGGCCGGGGGGACCAAGGCCCGCAGAAACCGCCACTGCGCGGGGTGCAGGTCCTGTGCTTCGTCGATCACGACATGGCGGTACGGCCGGTTCCCCCGGCTGTCCAGGACCCGTGCCGCCTCTGCGCACACTTGAAGGAATGTCCACTCGCCGGCTTGGCGCAACTGCTCCTCGAAAGCGGAGACTGCACGCCACACCTGGAGGCGTTTCAGCGGTGGGAGCGCGGTGCCGCGGCCAGTGCGTGGCGCTTTCAGGTACTCCTCCGGTTCGGTCAGGGCCTGCGCCAGGACGATCTGACGCCACTCCTGGTCGAGGAAGACGTCCGTGAAGTCGATCCCCAGCTGCCGCGTGATACGCGTCCAGCGGGCGGTGATCTCCTTCTGGTCGAACACCAGCTTCAGCGGGGCGCCGCCGCGCTCCGCTCGTACGATCTCGTTGGCCAGAGCATCGACGTTGACCACCCGTATCCTCGCGCGGACCGCCTCCTCCTCGACCAGCAGCGTCAGACAGCGTTCCAGTTCGGCCGCGAGATCCCTGGTGAAGGTGGTGAGCAGGACGCATCCGTCAGCGGCGTCCTCGGGCAGCTGCCGGGCCAGGTGGTACGCCCGGTGCAGAGCGACCACTGTCTTTCCCGTGCCGGGCCCGCCGGTGACCCGGGCCGGGCCGGCGTAGCCCTCGTGGTACGCCACCCGGTACTGGCTCGGGTGTAGGAAGACTCGCCAGGCGTCGAACGGCCGCTCCAGGATTCCTTGCAGCTCGACGGGTCCCGACACGAGCGCGACCCGACCGCCGGAACGCACCATCGCAGTTCCCAGCTCATCACCGTCATCGGCTTCGGGAGTCCGCGTGGCGGCCCGGGCGTACACCTGCACCAGTTCCCGGTCGACCGCCTCGGGCTTCATACCGCTCGCGAGCCCCAGCAGAACGTCGTACTGATGCTCCGGCATCACCTTGTGCAATGCCTCCAGATGATCCTCGTCCGGAATCAGCCGGATGATGGGAAGTATTTCCTCGTCCACGCCGAGGTTGCGCAGTACCTTGTCCGGATACTCGGAAGTGGGGAACAGACGGGCCGGTTCGTCGGCGGCGAGCGCCCGCAAACCTGCGGTGGCGCGTTCCAGGGCCACGTCGTTTCGTATCTCGATGCCCTGCGTCACCTCGTTCACCGAGGCTCGGTGGTTGGCGGCCCAGTCGTTAGCCTTGTCATGGGGGAGCACCTTGAGCAGCAGATAGCTGTCGCCCGACTCTCCCTTGAGAACGACCCCGCGCCAGAATCCGGTGATGCGGATGGTCCGCAGCCGCGGGTCCTTCTGGTGAGTCAGCTTCTCCAGGTGCAGCCCGGCGTGCGTAGCTGCCGCGAACTTCTCGAACACCTCGAAGACGCGTTTCTGGACTGGTTTCTCCAACGCCGCGAACTCCAGCAGGAAGTCCCGGTGCATCCCCAGCGTCGCCATCCGCGCCCCTCCAGAAGACTACGATTACTTTACTGACCGGCTCCGACTCGCGAGACCGGTCCGTATGTGGCAGGGCAGCTGGATCGCCTCGATCGCCCTCCACGGCGCAGGTCAGTTGACACGGCGGTTGCCGGGTGGAACCTCGCTTCGGTGCATCCCCACGACGACGGAGCCCGGTCCGCTGGCGGACAGGCTCTCGCGGATCAGGCCGATGACGTAATCCCAGCTGGTGCCGCGCGTGCCGATCCATCCGTCCCTGAGTAGCGTGGTGAAGGTGGTGTTGTTCAGGTACCGAGGAACCGAGTGCTCGGTGATGCGTTTCCCGCCGGACGGTCCCTCGGCCTGGGGGCGTTGAAGCAGTTCTTGGAAGTGTTCTCGCGCGAGGTACATGCCGGGGATGAGGGCGGCGGAGTTCATCAGAAAAGGAGTGGTCCGGCTCAGTTTGACCATACTGGGCGTAGAGATCAGGCGCAGATCTCCCAACGTCGTCGGGCCTCCCCGGCCGCTTCGAGCCCTCTGATCTTCCACTCTGCACTCGTCGTCGACTGTCTCCATCCGCTTCAGCTCCCGCTCACCGGTCGTGTCGTGCCAGTACACCCAGCCGGGCCCGCTCTGGCGCATGCGCTTGTACTGGACCATCGCCACGCTGCGAGCGTGCTCGTTCACGTAGATCATGTCGACGCCCATGACGGTTTCGGCGTTCGTGCGGTTGGCGTTGTACACGAACAGCCGATGACTGGATTCGGAACTGCGGCGGTAGATCCGCCAGCCGACCTGCACGGCGTCCTCGCCTTCCATGCCGGGGAAGCGCAGGTAGTCGTGGACGATCTGCTGATCCTCGATCTGCCGAAGTGCGGGGAGCCCTTCGACGAAGGGGACGGACCGGGATCGGGGATCATCTCCGCCGAGTGGTTGTTGCCACGCTTCGAGCGGATCGCGGTCCGCGCCGAACGTCTCCATGAGGATCCCCACGGCATCCTTCTCAAAGCTCCGCTGCTCTCCCTCCTGACCTGTCGGAGGATGGGCCCCCAGGCTGTCCTCCAGGTCGTCCAGTGTCTCGTTCAGTTCCGGTCGAAGATGCCGGATGGCTGTGAGCAAGTTGTCGCCGGCCGCGGGAGACAAACGACCGTCGTCCTTGAGGAATCGGCGGCTGGCCCCCATCGCGCCCTCAAGGTCGACAATCGGCAGCGGAACCTGGAGAGCCGTGAAGTCGCGTGCGAGCAGGGCGCGTTCGTAGGTGCCTGACCGCCTGCCCGGGAAGACGCCACCCACCCCGATGATCCTGCGCTGCTCATAGCGCGTGTGACCGTCCGTGAAGAAGGCGAGACACCACACACGCGGCTTTCTCCAGTCCTTGTACGGGTACGCAAAGGTCCGCTCACCACGGGTCAGCCATGCCGGAGGCCTCTCAGGGAGCCGCTCCATCATCAGCGCGGTGCTGTGCACCAGAGCGACGGCGACCATCAACGACCTCCTGCTTTTCGTGAAAGGTGAAGGTTCATTGTTGGTCAGGTCGAGGCTGTCAGTACACAGTGGCCATCAATCGGTCACGTGATTGGCGATCATTCGATGGTGGCGGAACCTCAAGAAGCTCCTGGCCACCGAGCGAGCACCCCCCGACGCTGCAGCTCCCGTATGTGGTCCGCCATCCGTCCCGGCATGGGACCGCCACTCAGCAGGACGCCGGCCTCGATGTTGCGCTCGGCGCCGGCCGAAGTGAGGTTGGCGCTGGACAGGAAGAGGATACGGTCGTCAGCCACCGCCAGCTTCGCGTGCAACCGGCTGCCGGGAGCTGAGCGTTGACCCATCGCCCAGTGCCAGAGCCGCAGGCCCGGTACGCGGGAGAAGGCATCGGCTGGCTCACGCCCGGAGAGTAGCCCGCCCGCGCCTTCGATCGTCTCCACGACAATGTCCACTGTGACGCCCCGGGCCACGGCCTTGGCCAGTGCTGCGGTCAGCGGTGCGTACGAGCGGGCCGAGTAGGTCACGGCGACGAGCCGGTGCTGTGCGGCGCCGACCACCTCCGTCAGCACCTGCGCGGTGGAGCGTCCGGGTGTCCCAGGCGTGGACGGACCGCTCCAGACTGCACGGGCCTCGGTTTCCTCACGTCGCCGGGTCCAGGCCGCCACGTACCCCCGCAGATACGCCGCCGTCTCCGCCGAGGGGACGTCGTCTTCCGTCATCGACGCAAGCAACGCCGATACGGCTTCCAGCGCGGCCGGCACCTGGAGCCTGGCGAGGATGTACGCCGGGGAACGGCCCTGGGAGAGGAGCGTGGCCAGCGCCTTGGTCCGGGTGGGGCCGAGCGAGGCGGCGGCCGTCGCTGCCGCCGCCTCGAAGCGTCTGCGGCTCACCAGGCTGATCCGCTCACCCGAAGTTCGGGATGAGGGCCAGCGTTTTCGGGTCGCCTGCCAGGTGGGCGATGAACCGCCGGTCCAGGAACCGGTTGCCGCGCTCGCACGTCGTTTCGGACACGAACAGGCAGGAGTGGCAGGCGGCACCGTGCAGGAAATCCTCGGGCGCCTTGGGAAGACGCTCACCGCACAGCGGGTCCGAGGAGCACCGCCCCGCCTTGTACAGCGCCGTCCGTACGATCCTGGCCAGCCGGTTCTCTCCAGTACTCGGGTCCTCATCGGCGAGGGAGACTAGCCCGCCGAGCGTGCCCTCCGAGTCCGGGACGGCCGTGTAGATGAGAATGCCGGTCCGCCGTTCATCGGCGTCACCGCTGTAGATCCGCTCGGCCAGACTCGCAGAGTTGTATCCGCACTCCATCGCGATGGTGCGGATGAGTAGATGGGAGAGCGTGTGAAGGGCGATGTAGCGACTGCCCGGCCAGCCTTGCATCAGGTCGGAGCCGTCCTGGATCCGTTCCGACCTGCGGTGTTCACGGAACCGGCCGAAAGCCGCGGCGTGTGCGGCGAGGGCGTCGCTCGACGCGACGCGCTGCTCCCAGTGTTCGATCAGGTGATCGTCAACCCGCAGGAATAGTCCCTCGCCGCGCACCTCGCTGGCCGGCACCCAGCCACGTTCGCGCCGCCCCAGGTCGACGCGGGTGACCAGGCCGGGGTCCTCGGGATCTGGGGCGTCCAGCCGGGTGAATCCGATGAGCGCCCGCACCTCGCGTAGCCGCTCTACCTGCCGCACTTGGGAGAAGACGGTGGACAGCGGGCCACTGAGCGAGGCGTCCACGAGCGCGAAGTCCTCGGTCGAGTCGGCGGTCTTTGCCGCGGACAGCACCTGCCACTCGGGGGTCAGCAGGTCCGGAGGGCCCGGCGGCTGCTCGGTCTCGCCCTCATCACCCGACAGGGCCGCGCGGTAGGCGGAGATGGCTTGCCAGACCTGTGCGGGCTCGTAGTCGCGAAGGTAGCGGTGATGCTTCGACTTCTTGGCGAACATGGCGATCTCTGCCTCGCCCTCGAAGTCCGCCAGGTCCGGCCAGCGTTCCTCAACGAGCTTGCGCAGCGAGTCGGTCCCGGTATCGGGCAGTGCCAGTGCGCTGAGTGTCACGGGGAACCACTGGTTAGACGCGCCCACGACCAGCAGATACGGCGTCTCGTCGCAAGTGTCGTAGACACCGTCCCATTGCGGGTGCCGACCACGGCAGCGGGGCAGGTTATCGCGGCCTTTGTCGCCCATCGCGTCCCGGATGTTCCGCTTGGCCTTCTTGCACACGAGGCATTCCAGGGAAACATTGGCCGCAAGGTTGCCGCCGTTGTCGCGCATCCGCAGCGTCGGGTATGTCGTGTCAGGGCAGGCGCGACCCTCGTGCACGAACTCCGTGTACGGGAATTCGTCGAGGTGACCCTTGACACAGGCGAGCGCGAAGCGGGCGGCCACGGCGAGTGGTTTGCGGCCCTTCTTCTTCCGGTAGCAGTTCTCGTGGTAGAACCGCGCCTCGTCAGGGCGGCGAGCGTTGTTGTTCTCGAACCCCCACTTGCCCGAGCCTAGGGAGGCCAGCTCATTGCACGCCGTACAGCGCAACCACTGCGGGAACGGGGTCACGGGCACGCCGATCCGTGCCGCGTTCCCCTTTGGGTCTGTGTCGGTGCCAGGGATCCACGGTGCAGCGCGCAGTTCGCCCACCTGGTTCGGGCCGTAGCGTCGCAAGGCCCGATTAACGGCACCGCGAAGCCGGGGCTCCTCAATCACCGGATCGGGCACGCCGGCGTAACTCCAGTGGTCGAGGCCCTTGACCATGACGGAGAAGTTGGGCAGGTCGACGAGGGCGCCGACACCGCCGGTGAACATGAGGTGGCTCGGCCGTACCGCCCCCACCCGCCTGAAGTATCCGCCGCTCATGACCGCCCCCTGGCCGTGCCGTTGTCGTCGCTGTTTCCGTCCGGGTCCGGCACCTCGCCGAGTTCGTCGCCGCTCGCCGTATCCGGGCCGTCGCCGTTCTCGGAGGGTGGACCGAACTCCCAGGCGTTGCCGGCCGGGGCCGACAGCACCGTGTCGGCAGGCAACAGCATGTTGATCTCGTTCTCCGTCTCGCGCATCGACTGCGGGACGGTGAGCACGTCCCATCCACTGCCGTCCGCGTTGTGCAGCAGGCCAAGCACCGTCTGCTTATGCCGGGTCTGGCCCCGGTAGCCGAGCCGGCCCTGCTCGCCCTTCTTGGCTGCCCAGGCGTCACGCAGGGCGTCGATGCGCTCGGCGAGGTAGCCGCGCGCCCGGTCCCCGTCCACGGCCTCCGCGCGCGCCAGCAGTCGCCGCTCGACGTCCCGCACACGCTGGTCGTCGAGGTCCACTCCCTCCGCGTCCACGTTGTCGGAGAACTCGTCACTCGCCTGCCGCACGGCGGAGACATAGGTGGCGGTGGTGCCCCGATCGAGTGCCCGCCGCGTGAACGGAGTCACGGACAGTGCCTCGACCTGCCGGTAGAACGTCGCATGGTAGTGCTCGAAGTCCTCGAAGTGGGCGAGATCCCGGGGCCGCGCCCAGTTGTAGAGCGTGATCACGATGCCCGGACGCTTGGCCTGACGTCCGACACGGGAGGATGCCTGAATGTATTCGGCGGTGTTCTTCGGCTGCCCGGTGACCACCATCAGGCCGAATCGGGAGACGTCCACGCCTACCTGGAGCATCGACGTGGCCAGCACGTGGTCGACCGGCCTGCGGTGCAGCGGGGCGGGCAGGACCCGCGGCTCACGGGCCCTCCCAGCGTCTCGGAGCTCGTCGACGATTGCCTTCTTTCGCATTGACGTGTCGTGCTCCGGGTTGAACCCGATTTCCAGCCGCTTGAGGGTGGCGCTGATCTCCGCCGATGAAATACGGGAAGTCAACTCTTGAAGATTGAGCATGTCGGTGTCGCGCAGCAGCCGGTTGGCGATGCCTCGGCGGCTTCCGTTGGCACGCAGCCGGCTCGGCACGTCGTCATCCAGGACTCGCCGCATACCGGCGAGTTCCTTGGTCGCGTTGAAGTACCCGACCACCGTCATGTACGGATCGGCGGGAGCACCGTAGAGGTCGAACATGTGCTGCCCGGCGAGCAACAGGATCTCCGCGACACGGATCTCGGCGGCCTTCATACGCACCCCGTGCGCGCAGACGCCGTAATAACGCCGCCCGGGGTTGTCACGCGTGACGTCGACCTGCTGGGAAAAGAAGGTGTCGCCGACGTCGACCACCTGCGGCGGGAAGATCGCCAGGTCCCGGGCGAACACTCCGAGCACCTGGGCACGGGCGTTGCGGGTGGTGGCCGTCGACGCGACGATCTTCGGCCCAGTGTCCCGGAGCTGCCCCTGGGAGTCCTTCGCTCGCCAGGTGCACAGCTGGTCGACGGCCGACTCGAAGAGTCCCACCGTCGTGCCCAGCGCCCCGGAGATCAGGTGCAGCTCGTCCTGGATGATGAGGTCCGGCGGTCGCAGCCGCCGCGGCATCGGCCGACTGGTCACAGCCTTGTGCCGATCCTTGGCGTTGTGCCGGGACCCGCAGCCGATCTCCTCGTCGAGGTCGTCGTGGCGGTAGCCATGCCGATCGCAGTAGGCACTCACGCGCCCGAACAACATTCCCGCGTAGCCGCGCCACGGGAGCTGGGCAAGCTTGTCCACGGTCGCGATCAGCAGGCTCGGCACCAGCCGGTAGATCTCCTCGTCGACTGTGAGGATCGGCAGCCCTTCACCCCGCGCTCGCATCCGGGAGAACGGGCAGGGCTCCGCGTCCTCCCCACGCGGGCAGTACACGATGACTCGCCGCCGTACATCGTCCGGTGCCACATCACGCCACGCGCGCAGTTCCTCGCCGCACCACGGGCAGGACAGCACCTGGAGGACATTCGCATGGCGCCCCGAGGCGGACTCGTTGGCTTCGGCGATCTGCTGCGCCGCGTCCCCGTACCAGTTCGGTGAGACACCGGCACCAACCCATAGCCCGATACGGAACGGCCTGCGGCCCCAGACCTCCTCGTCCTCCCTGCGGAGCACCTCCGTCGCACACACCAGAGCGGAGGCTCGCTGGAACTGCTGGGCCGTCAACAGCCGTAGCGTGTACCGCATCAGCACGGCGACGCCGTCCCGTCCTTCGCGGGCGTCCTCGCCCTCCCCGACGACCTTCTGCAAGCGCCGAATGGCGAACGTATAGGCCGTGAGACCGAGGTACGCCTCCGTCTTGCCGCCACCGGTCGGGAAGAACAGCAGGTCTACGGTGGCGGTGCTGTCGGCTCTGCACTCCTTGTGCGCGGGGTCGGTAAGGGAGCACAGGTTGAGCAGCACGAACGCCAGCTGGAAGGGGTACCAGCTCGCGGCCACGGCGCCGCGTCCGTCGACCTCGGCGTAGGCCGCAGTGTACGTGGGCGGCTCGTCACCGCCCTCGGCCCGCAGCGCGGCCGTCGCCGTGGCTCGACGCTGCATGGCCATGGCCCGGTTGGCGAAACGGAAGGCCCGCAGCGCGTCGCGGTCGGTGTGCAGCAGCTCGATGCCGAGGGCGATCCGGCTGCACGCGTCGCGGGCCTCGTCGACCGCCCGCAGCGCAGTGGTCCGCAACTCGCCCGACAATGTCTCCGCCTTGGCGGCCTGCTGTTGCAACCATCCATCGTATCCGTCAGCCAGTGGCTGCAGGGCCTTCAGTAGCTCGTCCCGCCGCTCCCAGACCGCGAGTTCGGCGAGCTTGTCCATGCTTACTTCAAGACCGGCCAGCAACGGCTGCCGCGCTGTGTTCGGCGCGACTGTGGCCGGTACGTCCTTCACCGGCAGCCAGGTCGTCTCCAGCTTGACGGCCCGGCGTCCCTGCGGCAGGACTCTGGCGTGCACGGCGACATTCCGTCCGTGAGCGTACTTCAACTCCTGCCGGTACAGCAGCCGCAGATGCTTGTCCTCAGGGCTCTCCAGGATGCGGTTGGGCTCATCGGACAGCGGATCGTCGATCGGCAGGAACACGCTGGACCGCCCGTCGAAGGAGGTGACTTCCAGCTTCGTCTGGAACAGCCACTGCCCGTCCCGCAGTTCACGGGACTCCTCCAGCGCATTGATCAGCGACACGTCCACGAAGCGCAGGTTGTCCGCGCCGTCGACCGTGCCAGGGCGCTCCCGCACGTGCACGTCGAGCCGGATACAGGGAAGGTCCGGGTCGGTGTCGTCTACGCCCTCCAGAACCCTGCGGACGGTGCCCGACGAGTCGACGGGAATGTCCACCTCGTACCGGACGGGCTCCCGCGACCACGTGCGCACCGTCCGGCCGTCGTCTGCCTTGCTGTCGCTCTGCCGGTACCGGCCCCAGGAAGCGACGACGCTGAGCATGCCCACATCGGCCGGCACCAGGAAACTCAGCCCCATCGACGACGCCCACAGTCGCCCGGCGGCCTGCGGCGTGAGCCGGTCCGCGAGCTCCGGGTCCCGCCCGTCCCCCTCAGCGCTGACGTCGATCTCGGCCTGGCCCGCCGCGACCTTCACGGGCGCGTCGGTCGGCGCGGGCCGGGGTCCGAGAAGCCCGACGAGGTAGCGGTCACGGGGTCCCGCGCTGTGCGGCGCGAGTGCCTCGGTCTCGCCCGCCCACGGGCCGAGCAGGTCGCGTGTGATCAGATCGCCCAGTTCCTCCCGGACGTCGTAGGACGTCCCGGTCCGGAAGGTCTGGGGGACCTCGTCCACGGGGTGGCGAACGCCGGGCTGCGGAGCGGAGGCGTTCTGTGGTGACGACGGCATGCGCGTATCCCTCCCTGGGCGCGAACCAGCACCCACGCTCAACGATAGGGGGGGCCACTGACATAGGTGGGTCGCGCGGTGAGCCGTACCCGGCAGTGTTCGGTCGGCAATAGCTGCTCGAAGACCGTGCCGGCTTCTTGGATCCGCCGAGTTACCACGAACCTCGGAGAGGAGACACTTCTTCAGGCTCGGGCTTCCTGGCGGCACGACGGGCACCGGTGCGAGGTTGCTCTCTGTTCCATTGGCCGTGACGCCTCGGGATCAGCTCCCGGAAGATCAAGCACAACCACGTGTACGCGGTCGTCTGCGACGGCCGCGTACCCAGCTGTAGTCGCTGGAGATGCGTGGCGCATCAGGCGTTGCGTCATGAGCAGGTCCCTGCCGGAAGAGCGATACACCATCGTGCCGTATCGGTGTCTGAGCTGGTGGTAGCGCATACGGATGCCGATCTTCGCAGCGATACCGGCGACAGTTCGCGAGACCGATTCGGCACGTGTTCCTTCCCAGAATCTGCCGCTCCCAGTGAGGTCGAGTGCCTTCATGACAACCGGTGGCACAGGGATGGTGTCTGTACGTCCACCCTTTCCTGTGACGCGGAGTATCACTGTGCCGTCATCGAGAGTGGACAGATCCTCCCTGGCAAGCTTGGCCGTTTCGTGCGCGCGGAGGCCGCAGAAGGCGCCCAGCAGGACCCAGGTTCTGTGCGCTCCACGTGTGGCTGCGGTGAGCTGCTTGAGTTCATCTTCCGCAAGCGGATGCGGTGTTGACCTGGGCGCTGCGGGCTTGCGTATGCCCTCGACGAGGTCTACTCCCAGCCACTTCCCGAATGCCTGCAGATGGTTCAGGTAGGTCCTGCGCGACCACGGGCGCAGGGGGCGTGCGGCGAAGTACGCGATGACATGCTCGACCTTGAGCTGGCCTGCGGTCACGCCGGCGGAGCGGGCTATGGCCTTGATGCAACGTACTCGGGCTCCAATGGTGTTGGCCGAGTAGCCGTCCGCTCGCTGAGCCTCAGTGAACTTGTCGAGTGTCATGAGGGATGTCATGTGCCCGGCCTCGGGGCCCCTACCGTGGCGCGATAAGTTTGGCGTGATCTGTCCCTAAAACGTCCTGACCTGCGCCCTTGGCAACCGGCAATCGTCTGGTAGCCAACAAGGGCAAGTCGTTCCAGGGGTCCAACGTGCTGGGGAAGGGGTTCATCCTCACCCCCGAACAGGCAGACGACCTGATCCAGCGCGACCCCCGCAACAAGGACGTCCTGTTCCCCTACCTCAACGGCGAGGACCTCAACTCCCGCCCGGACTGCTCCGCCAGCCGCTGGGTGATCAACTTCCACGACTGGAGCGAGGAGCGTGCCCGCAGCTACCCCGACGTCTTCGCCATCGTCGAACGGGACGTAAAGCCCGAACGACTCAAGAACAATCGGAAGGTATATCGGGACTATTGGTGGCAATATGCAGAAAAGCGCCCAGCTATGATCAAATCCATCAAAGGGCTTGACTGTGTCCTGGTGGTAGCACTCGTCAGTCGCACGGTCATGCCAGCTCGCGTACCTAGCCAGCAAGTCCTCTCTCACAAGTTGGGAGTCTTCGCTACGGCCGAGGATGGCGACCTGACCCTACTGTCGAGTTCATTCCACTCGATTTGGGCATGGCGCAATTCGTCAACAATGAAGGCAGATCTAAACTACTCGCCGTCCGACGTGTACGAGACGTTGCCCTGGCCCGAGAGCATCGTCGAATTGACCACTGCGGGACAGGCTCTCGAAAATGTGCGCAGGCCGATTATGGAAAATCGACAACTCGGCCTCACGAAACTCTATAATCTGATCCACGATGAAACCGTCACCGATAGTGGAGTTTTGGAACTGAGAAACCTCCACAGAGAAATTGATCAAGAAGTTGCAGGTGCCTATGGATGGGATGATCTCAACCTCAATCACGGATTCCACCCGACGCGGCAAGGAATCCGTTACACCGTAGATCCAGTTATGCAAATTGAGATCCTAGACCGCTTGCTCGAACTCAATCACGACCAACGCAGCCTCGAACTTGGTAATATCACTTCGAATGTGGAGGATAGGGGGAAGCTGGAGAGCCGAAACAAAGGTTCCGCGAGATCTTCAGATATTCTCACCCCTGTCGACAATTTTCTCTTTTAGGAGAAGTCACAGCTCAGAAGAGGGTGTCATCTTCAGATGGTGACCCCCTTTCCCCACTTCCCATCGCTCGCTCATTGCCCTTATCCTGGGCGTTAGCGGGCTCCATGTGGTGCCGATCATGGTTCAGTTCCAGGATGCGGTCCAAAATTTCTGCCTGCACGGCGGGGCTGAAAGTGTATCGCAGCCCTCGCGGGGTTTGGTGAAATCCGCATTCGATGTCGAGATCCGTCCAACCGTAGGCTTGCAGCACCGATTGATTAGCGCTCTCGTGAGCTGCTCGAAGTCGCACAATATCCTGCTCAGAATTACGTGGATCGTGGTACAGGTTGTAGACCTTTGTCAGGCCCGTGCTTCTCTCGCCCATGATACTGCGCCGGATCTCATGCAAATTTAGACCAGCTTCCTCCATGGCTGGAGTGGAGGCTGGTTCAGGAAACGTTTCGTACACATCCGAGGGCGTATAACGCACGCGCGTCTCGAGAGTCGATGCACGACTAATTGCCCACTCAAAATGGATTCCGCTGCTGAGCAATGCCAGATCCGACGTCCGGTCGGTGGCGAATACTACCGTCTGCTCGCTCATCACTTGTCCGGTAGGGATGAGCAGCGGCATCCCCGTCTTGCTGACGCGGGCTACCACCAGGACACAGTCAAGCCCTTTGATGGCCTGGTACAACTTGGGAGCTCGCTCCGCGTACTGCCACCACCTCTCACGTCGTACTTTGCGGTTGTTCTTGAGTCGTTCGGGCTTTACGTCCCGTTCGACGATGGCGAAGACGTCGGGGTAGCTGCGGGCACGCTCCTCGCTCCAGTCGTGGAAGTTGATCACCCAGCGGCTGGCGGAGCAGTCCGGGCGGGAGTTGAGGTCCTCGCCGTTGAGGTAGGGGAACAGGACGTCCTTGTTGCGGGGGTCGCGCTGGATCAGGTCGTCTGCCTGTTCGGGGGTGAGGATGAACCCCTTGCCCAGGACGTACGAACCGATGAACGCTGGCGACCTATTGGCCACCCCGCTGCCAGGCTCACCTGGCGCCCACGCTGATACCAGACGGTATGGCCGTCCCGAGACCCGCGACCGTGGATCAAGCGACGAAGTGATACCCCGAACCACGACATCGTCCAGCACTCGACTCGCCTCAGCGCCCAAGCTCGGCCTGGTGGTCCACACCGCGCAGTACTCCAGCGCTGCAGACTTCGAAGGCCAGCGCGCGCTCTTCACCGCTCGGCGTACCTCGATGCCGTCATCGAGCAGCTGATCGAGTCCGACCTCCCTGGTATCGCCCTGAGCAAGGGTGTTGGTAGCGATCAGGCCCGTCTGGCCGCGCTCGCTGAGCAGCTGGTGGGCCCGGAGCTCGAAGTAGGCGACGAGGTCCGCGCTACCCCGCTGCCCACGCCCCAGTCCGAGCACGAGGTACTCGCGGTACGCCTGTCCCAAAGTCCCCGTCAGTTTCTGACCACCCAGGAAAGGAGGGTTGCCGATGATCGCATCGAAGCCGCCCTGCTCAGGCTCGAAGACCTCGGGGAACACGAGAGGCCAGTGCACGGGCAGACGCACGAATCCGTCCGAGGGAAGGTCCTTGCTCAGCCAGTCGAGAGCCCGCGTTCGGGCGTTGTGGATCACGGGGTCGGAGTCCCGGACCGCCTCGGAGGCGACCATGCCGGCCAGTTCCGCAGCCTGGATGTAGGTAGCGTTTTGCAGCGAGTCGCCGCCACCCGCAGAGGCGAGGCCAGCTCCCGTCGTGAGGTCTCCGATCAGCCGCAGGCGTTGCAGGTGCTCGTTGGTCGCCGCGAGCAGGCGCCGCTTCTCTTCCAGATCGGCAATGGTGTCGCTGTTGATTCCGGCGATGGCCTGCCGATTGTCTGCCGCGCCGTGGACACGAGCTCGCGCCCGCTCGGTCCACCCCTCCTCGAAGGCGCCCCGGTGCAGTTTGCGGCCCGCTTTCGGATCGAGATGCACGCTCTCGATCTGCTCCAGGTTGGCGATACCCAGCAACGAGTCCCCAGCCACCAACCGGTCGTCCAGGAACGTGAAGGGCCGCTCGGGGTCCATGGAGATGAGCCAAAGCGACAACTTGGCCATCTCCACGGCCATGGGGTTGATGTCCACCCCGTACAGGCAGTGCTCGATGATCAGACGCCGGGCGCGGACCATCACCGGGTCGCTCTCCGCGTCCGCCGCCGTCATCGCGCCCGTCTGGTCGCGGTGGCTGCCGCGGAAGGCCAGGGCCTCCTCGTCCTCTGCCTCGACCCAGGCGTCGACCAGCCGGTCTGCCAGGTAGCGGCAGGCGGCGACCAAGAAGGCGGCCGAACCCATCGCGATGTCGGCGACCTTGAGTTTCAGGATGTCTTCCGCCTTGATGAGCTTCCACTGCTTGTCGTCCGCCGTCTGGAGCGGGCCTGGACGGTAGACCAGCGGCTCCAGGGCTCCCACGGCGACCTTCTGAGCCAGGTCACGCGGCGTGTAGTGGGTGCCGCTGTTCTTGCGGAGGCGAGACTCCGTGACGTACAGGCCGTCCTCCGGGATCACCACCGGCAGACCGCGAAGGTCGTCTCGGAGGAGGCCGTGGAAGGGGAGGATGCGCTCGGCCAGGTCGCGGTCGTTCTCGGTGACCGCGAGCAGGCGGTGGACGGCCTTGCCCTGCGCCTGGTCGTCGCCGGGGGCGAGCAGCTTCTCCATCTTCGACACCGCGGCCGGCGGCTTGGGGTCTTTCAAGTGCTCGTACAGCTTCTTCGACAGGCCCGGGAGATTGGGCTTCTGACCGGAGACCGCGCGTGCGCCCACTCCGAACGGGGCGGCCAGTTCCTCCAAGTCGGTCAGCCTCACCTCGTGCTCCAGGCCGGGCTTGCCGATGAGCCCGAGCACGGTGTCCTGGGCGCGCTTGCCGTCGTACGAAAGGAGGCCCTCATAAACGTAGCCGATCTGCTCGACGTCAAGGGCGCGAAAGGTCAGCCGCCGCCGCTCCCTGTTGACGACGACGAACTGCACCGAGTCGAGGACGTGCAGGACGGTGCGGTCATCGATCGGGAGGAGGGAGGTTTGGCCGTCGGACGCACGTGCGGGGTCGTCCCCCATACCGTCCGCGCCCTCCGGGACAGCCTCCAGCCATGGGAAGCGAGTAGGGTCGAAGATCGAACCGTCGTACGCGGGCAGCGTGAGCAGTGGATGGTCGACTCCTCCGTGTACGGCGTGGAAGAGGGCGATCAGCCGGTGCCAGGCCGCGGTCGTGTGTTCCAGGGAGTCTTCACCGTCCGCGCGGCGGCGTTTGTCCAGTGTCTCGTAGAGTCGGCCGACCGAGTACGCCTCCGCGTAAAGCTCGTTGTCAGCGGGCAGCAGACCTCGTTCCTCTGCGAAGAGGAGGAAGACGACGCGCATCATGACCGCGATGGCGCCCCGGTAGACCTCGCTCGCCGGTACGCCGGAGAGGCCCTTGCCGCCGCGCTTTACCATCCGGGCTTCGGCGCGGCCGATGGAGTCCACCAGAAGTTCGACGGCTTGCCGGACCTGGATGCCGAGCGCTTCGGTGACGTCTTCCTGGCCGTCCAGGCTCTCGCGCAGCAGCGCCGGGAGGAGTTCGTCCGCCGGCCGTCCGAAGAACCGGCCACGGCGAAGGAGGGACACCCATGCACGGACTGCCACCAAGTCGGCCGCCTCGTTCCAGGCGATGGTGTCGAAGGTCGCGCTCGTCGTGACGCCGCCGGGCGGTGCCCAGACCAGGGACCACCAACGGCCGTCAGTGACCAGGCCCAGCTCGACGCCATGGTGGCGCAGGACGTGGGCGAGGCGGTCGACTCCGCTCGCTGCCCAGGAGTCGTCCCTGATCCGGCGGGTCGGCACGGTGTCGGGTGGGAGAACCAGGCCGAGGATGGGTACGTGCTCGGCGATGGCAGAGGCGGCAGCCGTGTTCGGTTCCGCGGTGAGGTCGGTTCCAGGGCGGACGAGAGCGAAGTCGGGGCGGACGGTGGTGTCGGACCCGGGCGGGCTGACGGCGAACCGGTCCAGCAGCGTGTCGTCCTCGGCCAGGCTCTCGCCGCCGTCGCCGAACTGTCCAGCACCCTCCCGCATATGCAGGGCGTCGTCCCATTCCAGCAAGGTGCGCAGCTGGAAGCCGATCCAGTCCAGGCGGCCGGCCCCTTTACGGTCGTCCTGCCAGATGCCGTGGTGGAGGCGGATGTCGCCGCGGCGCCCGCTGGGAACGCCTTCCAGCTGTGGCCAGGTGCGCAGCAGGACCGGCAGAGTCAGGAACGGGCCGGACACCTCGACGAGGTTCAGCCAGTCCAGGTGCTGCTGCTTTC
This sequence comes from Actinacidiphila sp. DG2A-62, assembly GCF_035825295.1. NCBI lineage: Bacteria > Bacillati > Actinomycetota > Actinomycetes > Kitasatosporales > Streptomycetaceae > Actinacidiphila > Actinacidiphila sp. DG2A-62. The sequence continues at coordinate 3,580,357 of NZ_JAYMGI010000002.1, read as the reverse complement.
CGTCGGAAGCCTTCGCGGCCCGGATCGCGGCGGCGGAGGGGCGGCGGCTTCCGGAACGCGGCGCGGAGCTCATCAGTAGGCCTCCTTGGCGGGGATGACGAAGACGACGGCCACTGGGAACAGGTGGTCCTGCGGGTCGTGGTAACGGGCGGCGATCGCGGCGATTTCGCGCTGACGCTCGTCCTCAATGCCGTCGAGCCGGGCCCGCCAGCGTTTGCGGTCGTCGGCGAGCTGGCGGCGTTCATCAGGATCCTTCAGCTCGTCCAGGCCGAAGAGCGTATCCACCCCGCCCGTCGGGGAGCCGGCTGCGGCGAAGGCGGTCTCGCCGAGTCGGTTCCGGAGGGTGCGCTGGAGCCGGTCGAGAGTGGCATTGATGCGCTGCACCTCGTCGGCCTGACGCTCGGCCAGCCGGTCCATCAGGGACGCCTTGCGCTCCTTGCCCCGTGCGTCGACGGACTGGGTGAGGCCCTCGTACGTCTTCGGCCAGGTCTGCTGGAGCCGATGGAGCAGGCGTTCCTTGGCGGGGCGGCCCTCGGCGAGCGCGCGGTCCAGGATCGAGGCGACCGCTTCCACACCGCGCAGCCGGCGCTGCCACCCGTTGTCGCCGAGCCAGCCGCCCGCGTGCAGGACCTCCTCGTGGAGGCGCTGCCCGTCCGTGCCGACCAACACGAAACGGGCGAATGCGCCGACGAACGTGGTCTCCAGGGCCGGATCGTCGCTCACAACTGCTGTGATCCGGCGCAGGTCGACGTTGTCCGCGTTCCACACGGCCGCGCGCAGCAGCCGCGTCGACATGGCGACCAGCGGATGGTTCAAATGGGCCAGCACGATGTCGGGGCGCCCCGAAGCTTCCTGCGCGTCGAAGGTGACCGGGCGCAGGATGTCGGGGCGGAGCTTGTCGGACAGGCCGCGCGTAGCGCGCTCCCAGGAGCCGGTGAGCGGCGGCACGGTGTACAGGCCCTGCCGGAAGTCGTCCTCGGACGGTGCGTTCTCGTCGAGGCATGGCACGAGGGGCTGCTGGCGGGCCAGGCTCAGAGCGGTGTTCACCACGCGGGCGACCCGGTCCGGAGTAATGCCGAGTTCTACGGTCGTCTGCTTCAACTGGGCGCTGAGCCGTCGAACCTGATCCGTGACGTTCTGTTCGGCGTCCACCTTGCCGCCCGTGGGACGGCCGTTGATCTTTTTCGCGCGGGCGTGCTCGATGTCGAAGTCGCTGAGTTGGCCCGTCATCCGCAGCTGAACCTTCTCGGCGAGCACGGCGTTCACCTCGCCGAGGTCTTCCTCCATCTGCGCGACCTTCCTCGCGATACGGGCGAGGAACTCCAGGTCGGCCTCGTACACATCCGTCCTCGCCTTGTCCCAGGACGCACCGACGAAGTGCATGATCTGCGGGTTGTGGCGCTGGCCGTAGCGGTCGATGCGGCCGATGCGCTGTTCGAGCTTGTTGGGGTTGAACGGGATGTCGTAGTTGATCAGGTACCGGCAGTGGTCCTGAAGGTCGATGCCTTCGCTGGCGGCGTCGGTGGCGATGAGGATACGGACCGTGCCCTCGGGGCTCATGGGCTGTTCCTGGAAGGCCAGCCTTATCTGCTCGCGCTCCTCAGCGTTCTTTCCGCCGTGGAGCGTGAGGACGCGGCCTTCTTGGGCAAGCCCCTCCTGCTGGAGCAGGTTCAGCAGCCAGTCCTGGGTGTCGCGGTACTCGGTGAACACGACGACGCGCTCGTTCCCCCAGGTCCCACCGATAAGGCAGATGGCCTTGAGGGTCTTGACGAGCTCCTTGGCCTTGGCGTCGGGGGACGCCTGATGGGCCTGGCCCCAGCGGGCCATCCGCACGAGCAGCTCGGTCTCTTCCTCGGACGTTCCCGGGGTGACCGTGGCAGCGCGGGTGATCGCGTCGTGCTCGGCTTCGGCTAGTTCCTCGTCGTCGAGCTCGGCAGCGTAGTCCTCATACTGTGTGATCCACAGCGGGGTCTCGACCGGGGCCGGAGCCTCCTTGTTCCCGCCGGACCTGGCCTTGGCACGCACCGATTCGAGGTGGACGCCGACGGTGTGCGTGAAAGCTGCGGGAGAGGAGAACAGCCGCTTCTTCAGCAGCAGGGTGACCAGGTCGACGGCCTTCCGGCCGCCGCGCCGGTCGGGTGTGACGCGCTTCTTGCGCAGCTCGGCGTAGCGAGTGAGGAGAGCGTGGATCTCGCGCTCGGTGTCGGGGTACTCGACGGGCAGCGCCTTCGATTCGCGGATGTGGAAGCGGGGGCTGCCGTCCTCGTTTGTGACGGAGCTCTTCAGACGTCGTACAACGGTGTCGTCGAGGGCGGCCTTGTCCGGCTCACCGCCGCGGAAGAAGCGCTGGTTGTCGATCAGTTCCAGCAGGGCCGTGTACGACTCCTGATAGCCGTTGTGCGGGGTTGCGGAGAGGAAGAGCCGGTGCTCGAAGTGGGGGGCGAGGCGCCGGATCAGCTTCGTCTGCTGCGAGTCGACGGCGTAGATCTGCTTAGGCGCGCTCGGCGCCACATGGTGCGCCTCGTCCAGGATCAACAAATCGAAGGTGCGGCGTCCGGGGCGGCCCGGCAGCTCCGTCGACCCGCCCGGAGGCAGCACCTCGTCGATGAGCCGCTGCGCCTTGGGCGTGCGCAGCCAGGGAAGGCTGACGATGGTCAGCGGAAACACGCGGAACGGATTGGCGGCGCTGCTGTGCGTGCGGCGCAGCTCGGCGCAACAGGCTGAGTCGACCACGGTGAAGTCAAGACCGAACTTGTCAGTCATCTCATCGCGCCACTTGAAGGTGAGCCCCGCTGGGCAGACGACCATGACGCGGTGGGCCCGGCCTCGCAGCCGCAGCTCCTCAGCGACCAGTCCAGCCTCCACGGTCTTCCCGAGACCGACGTCGTCGGCGAGCAGCAGATTGACGCGGGGGGCACCGACAGCACGTGCGACCGGCTCTAGCTGGTACGGCTCGATGGCGACACCTGACCGGAAGGGAGCCTGGAGCGTCTTCACGTCGGCGGAAGCGACGGCCGACCAGCGGACGGCATCGAGGAAGGCCGCGAGTTGCTCCGGCGGGTCGAACGTTCCGGTGGAGGCGTCGGGGAGGGAGCCTGCGGGGAGGACGCGGCGCCCCGGCTCGACCTCCCATATCACGGAGAGGGTGTCGCCGTAGCGGCCGTCGGCGACGGACTGTAGATGCACCACGGTGACATCGCCGGCCGGGGCTGCTTCGACGCCGGACACCACCCAGTTCTGGCCGCGTACCTGGACGAGAGCGTTCTCCTTCGGCGGCGCGACGATTGCGGCGGCTTCGGGAGTACGGGTGGTTCCGGGCATGCGGACATCCTCCACTTTCGACGAGGTTCTTCTTCGATTGTTACGGACTGTCGGCGGGTTACTACGGGAGGTGGAGGGTGCGGGTCAGTTTTCCAAGGCGGTTGACCAGCCGTGCCACCTCGGCATGGGCGGGATGGTCTGGAGGCAGCACGGTCTGTTGATCCTCGGCGAGGCAATGCAGAGCGTCCAGTGCTTCACCGGCCGAGCCCGAGGCCGCCAGGAGCATGGCGATCTCCCGCCGGGTCTCCAGCACCTCCACATGCAGAGGGGACAGCACCTTCTTCTGGAGATCGAGTGCCTGGCGAAGCTCCCGGAGAGCCGCGGAGCTGTGTCCGAGCCGACCGAGGCAACGGGCTGCCATCGCGCGGCATACGGCGAGGTCCGCGTCCGGCGCGGAGCGGGTCAACTCGAGAGTCTCTGCGAGCTTCAGACAGCCCTCGCGTGCGGCTTGCAGTTCCTGCGCTTCGAACTGCAAGCGGAGGATGGCCAGCCGGCGGGAGACGACCTCAGGATGCGAGGAGCCGAAACGGGGCAGCACGTCGTTGAGATCCTTGCCCAGCAGCTCCAGGGCCTGGGACAACCGTCCCTCAGCCGCAAGGCGTTGCGCGCGCTCGCGCGGGTCCGCCGATTCTGCGGGTGACCCGGCTCCGGAGGCGGACGCAGATTGCCCCGACCGCACGGGAGGTTCTGCAGTTGCGAGCAGGGCTGGAGCGTGCTCCGGAGCGGGTGCCTGTGCATGGGCCGGAGGATGATCGTTCGGAAGGTCGGTGCCCTCGTGTGACAGGCGCGCGGTGGCTTTGCCTGGTTTCGGAGTTCCGGCGCGGGTGGCCTTCGGCACCGCCTGCTCGGCCCAGGGGGCGAGGATCTCCCGGACTTCGGCTGCCTCCGCCGGACGGTCCTCCGGGCGCTTTGCGAGTAATCGGGCGACCAGGTCGCACAGTTCGGCTGGCGCGTCGTGGCGCAGCCGATCCAGTGGTACCGGAGTACCGGCGATGTGCTGGACCACCAGGGCCAGCGGCTCGTCGGCCGTGAACGGCGGTCGGCCGCCCAGTATCTCGTACAACACACAGCCCAGTGCGTACAGATCGCTGAGGGGAGTGGCCGCCTGCCCCTTGCCTTGCTCTGGAGAGATGAAGCCCGGAGTGCCGGCCACCATGCCCGCGTCGGTCAACCGTGGCCCGTCCGGTGCTTGCAGGGCCGTGGCGATACCGAAGTCGAGTACGCGCACCGTGCCGTCTGCTGTGAGCATCACGTTGCGGGGCGTCAGATCCCTGTGGACGAAGCCGCGTCCGTGAGCCTGGACCAGCACGGAGCATACCTGCGCGCCCACCGCGGCGGCCCATTCCACGGGAAAGGGTCCGCGCTGGGCCACCAGTCGGTCCAGCGTGTGTCCGTACACGCGCTGCATGACCAGGTAGAGCCGACTTGCTCGATGGGTGCCGGCATCATGGATGACCGGTACGTACGGATGCTCGAGCTTGGCCATCAGTCGTGCTTCTCTGATGAAGCGGACGACGGCGGGGTCCTGCGAATCGAGCCTGCGTGGCATTTTAGAGACAGCCGTCCGTGGCGTCAGCAGTTTCACCGCCACAGACCGATCCAGCCGTTGGTCGTACGCCGCCCATACCTCGCCCATGCCACCCCGGCCGAGCATCTCCGCCAGCTCGTAGCGGCCGTCGACCAGTTCGCCCGTGGTCAGGTGATGGTCCCTCATCGTCTCTCCTGCACCCATTTGTCTACCCAGGTCGCCGGTGGTCACGGAGAGGCCGAGAATCGGAATGGCCGCGCCATGGACACTCCACAGCGTTGTGCACGGTTGCGACGTGGGGATAGTCCAGTCACCACGACCCGTCGGACTTGGCCAGCACTCTGGGTACCCGCCGAGACAGCACGGTCGGGGATCAAGAGTAGTCATGAAACGGGCGGGTAAGAGCGAGAATGCGCGATTACAGGTGACCTTGCCTGGAACTGGTCCGAGATCGCGGGCGACCGCAGGCTGGGTCAAGGCGCCCTGTCCGCCGAATGCGTGAGCGCTGCGTGAGCGGACGGGGCAGCATCCGGCATTCCTCGCCGGACGACGCGGCAACCGCGAACCCGCTGACCTGCAGGTTTAGGACGGCCCGCAACCCGCTACCACCAACCGGCACGCCCTCGTCGGCCCTCGTAATGCGTAGGTCTCGGGTTCGAATCCCGAAGGCGGCTCCGAGAAGCCCCAGGTCAGACAGTCGCTGACCTGGGGTTTTTGCTTTTTCTCCGCGCCGGGCCGGTTCTCCCGCGCGGCAAGTGACGCTCGCGGAGGCCAAGGGGAGCGCGAGGGGAGCGCATTCGGACAGGCGAAGGACATGGAGCTGCTCCCGGGGCGCGCCTGCTGCGCGCCGCAGAAGTTCGGTCCTGGGCTCCCGGCGCGGTGGTCCGGCGACGGCGCCCGACGCTCTCGACCGTTCGCCCGGCTGAGCCCGGAGCGCGGACGGCTTTCGTGCGGAGCGGCGTCTCGCCCAAGGCTCAGAGAGCGCCCATCGGGTTCAACTTCTCGCAGGAGGTGCGCTGCGACTCCAAGTACCCGGAGGACACCACGGGCTGCGTCATCTGGAGGTACACGCCGACGTTGGAGATGAACGTCAAGAGGTACCCGGCAGCCACGCCGTGCGCCATCGATCAGTCGGACGGCTGGCACATCTACTCGGACGAGCGGTTCGGCATCCCCCTGTGGACGGAGGTCTGCGGTCGCGCGTCCATGCCGGGCCAACAGAACCAGAACGCAGGCAGCTCGCTGTCGGGATTCGTCGACGCGCTGAGGCTCCAGGACAACGATCCGTTCTCCATCGACATCCCTGAGCTGGCCGGTTGCGACCCGGACGATCACCGCACCATTTCATGATCCGCTGACGCGCCGGGCTCCGCCGTCGACCACGGTGGCGGAGCCCGGCCGCGGAGCACCGCGGCTGCCGGGGAGCCGCCGGCGGGAATCCGAGCCCGCCCGCCTACCTCCCCACGCGCTCGCACAGGGCGGCCAGGTCGGGCTGGACCGTCCGGTAGTCCCGCGCGACCGGGTCCCAGGCCAGGACCGCGCCGTACGACTCCCCCTGCTCCTGGCACAGCAGGAGTTCTGCGCCCTCCCGCGAGACTGCGAAAGGCAGCCATGACGTGGGGATGGGAGGAAGGTCCGCCGGGGACGAGGACGCCTCGCCGTAGCCGTGCGTACCCTCGACGGGGCGCCGGACTCGGAGTCGAACCGCAGCACCGCTCCGTAGCCCGGCCCCTGACGGTGGTCGACCACCAGGTACTCGCCGGTAGAGGTGGCGGCGAACGGGACCCACCACTCGGCTTCGGGGCCCCCGGCGCCTGCGGCGCGCCAGTCGGCTATCCGAGCGGCGGGCAGCAGCCCGAACCTCGGCAGCAGTTCAGCGCCGGACGTCCATTCGCTGCCATCGTGGGCGGACAGCAGCGCGACGAGGAAGGGGTGCGGAGGGAAGGCCTCGGTGACCGCGGCGATGTCCCGCGCGGAAGCGGGCCCCCGCAGCGCGGCGAAGTCCTCCGGCGCGTGGGCTCGCAGCCAGTTCTCCACGCGGCGCCAGGCCGCGGTGAAGTCGCCGATGGCCCGCCCGTCCACGACGTTGTCAGTACCCACGACCGAACCGTATGGCCCCGCTCGAAGTCTCAGCCCCCGGTGGGCGCCTCGACGAAGGCGGACGGATGCGGGTCGCCGCTGTCCATTCCGCACGGGGGAACCCACGGGCGCGGTCCCATCTCCTCAGCCTCGATCAGACGCATGACCGGTCCGCCTCCCTGGCGGCGCGGGCCGGCCGGGCTCGCGCGGCGATCCTCGCCGAAGCGGAGCACGCGCACTGTGCGGTCGTGGCGCCGACTCCGCGGCAAATGGCCCAATGTTTTGCCTGGGAAGTGGTCCACGCGGACGGGCTGGTCGGGTCATACGGTCGAATCATGCCGGGGCAGGAGCCCTGTCCGCCCGCAGCGGGCATCGGTGTGCTCGATCACTGCGGCCCAGTCCACGAAGGAAGACTCATGCAAGCCATCACTGTCCAGGACCGGCAGGCCGGCGCCGGCGGCCTCGCCCTGTCGGAGCTGCCCTACCCGCACGCGGCCGAGAACGACGTGGTCGTGCGGGTGCACGCCGCGGGCTTCACCCGCGGGGAACTCGACTGGCCCGGGACGTGGACCGACCGGGCCGGGCGTGACCGGACGCCGAGCGTGCCCGGACACGAGCTGTCGGGGGTCGTCGCGGGACTGGGATACGGCACGACGGGCCTGACCGTGGGCCAGCGCGTCTTCGGCCTGGCCGACTGGGCACGCGACGGGGCGCTGGCCGAGTACACCGCGGTGGAGGCCCGCAACCTGGCCCCGCTTCCCGCCGACGTCGACCACACGGTGGCCGCCGCGCTGCCGATCTCGGGGCTGACCGCCTGGCAGGGCCTGTTCGACCACGGACGCCTCGCCGCGGGCCAGACGGTCGTGATCCACGGCGCCGCCGGAAGCGTCGGCTCGCTCGCGGTGCAGCTCGCCCGCGAGGCGGGAGCGCGGGTGGTCGCCACCGGCCGCGCCGCCGACCGGGACACCGCTGTCGGCCTGGGCTCCGAGACGTTCCTGGACCTGGAGTCGGACCGGCTGGAGGACATCGGGGAGGCCGACGTGGTGTTCGACGCGATCGGCGGTGAGATCCTCGACCGCTCGGCCGCGCTGGTACGCCCCGGAGGCACTCTCGTCACCATCACGGCGCCGCCCACGGTCATCCCCGAAGGGGGACGCGCGGTCTTCTTCGTCGTCGAACCCGACCGGGCCCGCCTCGCCGATCTCGTACAGCGGGTGAGGGACGGCCGGCTCGCGCCGATCGTCGGCGAGGTGCGCGCGCTCGCCGATGTCCCAGCGGTCTTCGCGCCCGGCCGGCGCAGCCGCGGCAGGACGATCATCCGCGTCACGCCCGCCGACACTACGCACGCGGCCGCGCGGTGAACCACGGGTCACTCGGCCGCGGGACGCAGCACGGGTCGCGCGGCCGCGTGACGCGGCACGTGTCACTCGGCGCCCTTCCCGTGCCGGACGGCGCGGACGCGGTCGCCGCGCTGGAGGTGGCATCGGCCTATCTGTCCCCGGCGCTGCTCAACCACTCGCTGCGCGTCTACCTCTGGGCGGCTGCCCGCGGTACGGCGGAGGGCATCGCGTTCGACGCGGAGCTGCTCTACGTCGCCGCGCTGTTCCACGACCTCGGGCTGGTGCCGCAGTTCGACAGCCACACCGTGGCGTTCGAGGAGGCCGCGGGCCACGTCGCCCAGGTCTTCGCGGCCGGCGCGGGGTGGCCGGCGGAGCGCCGGGAGCGCCTGTCGCAGGTGATCATCCGGCACATGTGGCGCGAGGTGGACGTCTCCGAGGACCCGGAGGGTCACCTGCTGGCCCGCGCCACCGTCACCGAGATCGTCGGCACGGACGCGGAGGACTATCCGGGGGCGTTCCGGGCCGAGCTGCTGGAGCGTTACCCCCGGCTGGACCTCGCGCGGCAGTTCCTCGCGTGCTTCCAGGACCAGGCGACGCGCAAACCCGGCAGTTCGGCCGACGTGGCGGTGCGAGCGGGCCTGGCCGGCAGGGTCGCCTCCAACCCGCTGGACGCCCCCGCCGAATAGGCCCGGACCCAGGCGCTGGGGCGCGGCGGCGAACCCCAGGTCACCTCGCGGGTGACCTGGGGCTCGTTCCGTCGCGGACGACGCGTGCTCGCGCCCGCCGCGCGCGGGCGCCGGTTCAGCCGGTGGTGCAGGTGGCGCCGTTCAGGGTGAAGGCCGTGGGCGGGGGGTTGGCGCCGGTGTACGTGGCCTGGAAGCCGAGGTTCGCGGTGGCGCCGGGCTGGAGCGTGGCGTTCCAGGAGAGGTTGGTCGCGGTCACCTGGTTGCCGGTCTGGGTCCAGGCCGCGCTCCAGCCGCCCGTGATCCTCTGGTTGCCGGGCCAGGCGAAGGCCAGGGTCCAGCCGGACACCGGGGTGGCGCCGGTGTTGGTGAGGTCGACGTTCGCGGTGAAGCCGGTGCCCCAGTCGTTCGCCTTGTAGACGACCTTGCAGGCGCCCGTGGGCGTGCTGCCGGCGGCCTTCACCGTGACCAGCGCGGCGCTGTACGGCGCCAGCGTCTGCGTGGTGGCCGTCCCGCGCGCCGCCGTGCTGATCCCGCTGCCGGGCGGCTCCAGCACGGAGGTGACCGGGGCGCCGGACGCGGGCGTGAACCCGGCGTAGCCCAGGCTCACGGTGTACGACGTGCCCGGGTCGTCGTTGACGAGCAGGACCTTGACCGAGCCGTCGGCGGACTTCACCGCGTAGGACTGGAGCAGCGGCTGGCTGGACGTCGCCTTCACGACGGTGTCACCCGGCCGCAGGAACGCGCCGGCCAGCTTCAGGCCGTAGTACGCGGGGAAGGGCGTATCGGCCGTGGGCTCGCACACCTGCTGGCCGCCCGCCGTGCCGCAGGAGCCGTCGGCGAGGACGCCGTAGTCCCCGTACGCGGCCGTCCCGTACAGGTCGGAGCCGTTGTCGCCGCTGGTGACGATGCCGTTGTGCAGCTGCCACCAGTCGACGTTGGCCACGCCGCTGCCGATCCAGCTCGCGTAGTTCTGCAGCAGGAACAGGGCGTTGACCTGGCCGACGGTCTGCTTGCCGGGGTTGGACGACACCGAGTTCGTCTCGGTGATCATGACCGGCAGGTCGGCGCCCGCGTACTGGCTGAACTGCGCGCGCAGCCCGGACGTGATGTCCGGGATCTGCGCCGTGTCGCCGAGCAGCCCGGCGTCGGTCGGGCCGGGCGGGGTGACGGTGCTGGGGTTCTGCGGGTACCAGTGGACGTCGGCGAAGTCGGGCGTGACACCCAGGCTCTTGAGGGTGCTCAAGACCGTCTGGTTCCACGGTTGCGGACTGCCGGGCGCGGTCTGGCCGTCGGGCCAGCTGCCGGGCGCGGTCAGGACGACGCCCACCTTGATGGTCGGGTCCACGGCCTTCATCGCGGTGATGTACTGCGCGGCGTTCGTCGCGTACACCTCGGGCCCGCAGGTGGTGGGCTGGGAGGTGGCGGGCGGGACGGCGCCGCAGTGCTCGTCCGGCTCCCAGTACGCGCCGTAGGTGCCGTTGCCGTACACCTCGTTGCCGATCTCCCAGTACGTCACCTTGTCGCCGTGGGTGACGTTGGCGTACCGCACCCAGTCGGCGGCGACCTGCGCCCCGGTCTCCTGGGGGAGCGGGTCCTGCCGACCGTGTCGCCGGTGCCGTAGTCGACGGTGATCATCGGAGTGCTGCCGGCCTGGCCCACCATCGTCATGAAGTGGTCGAAGTCGGTGGCCTGGTTCCAGCCGCCGATCACATCGGTGTTGGTCTTCCAGTCGTACGTGTCGGACTGCGTGCCGCCCGGGAAGCGCATCACGCCGACCCCGGCGTCCTTGACCAGGCCCGGCACCGAAGCGTCCGTCAGCTTGCTGTCGTACGTCGAGGCGTTCAGGCCGATCGCGGTCGAGGGCACGGTCGCGGTCGCGGTGCCGGCGTCCACGCTCACGGTCGCCGCGCCGGCGGTGGCCTGCGGTGCGGTGCCGGCGGGCGCCGCCGCGGCCGCCGGCAGCCCGGCGAGCAGCAGCGCGGCCGGTACGGCGAGCACCGCGGTCGCCGCGCGGCGCAGCCGTCTGGCCGAGGGTGTGGGGGGATTGAGCATCGGGATCTCCTTGTTGCCGTTGCCCGGGGTCCTGTGGGGAGGGCGGCCGGGTGGTCGTGTATGGGAGCGCTCCCATAACTGCCCCCCAAGGGTCTGCCACGCCCGCGTCCAGCGTCAAGGAGGGGTGGTTCGGGGGACGTCGCCCCGGCGGAGGGACCGCCGCGGCGCGCGCTCGCCCCGACTCGGCCTGGCCCGGGAGGCGCTCGCCCCGACTCGGCCCGGGCCGGGAGGCGCTCGCCCCGACTCGGCCCGCGCCGGGAGGCGTTCGGCGCGCCGCCCGTGCCGGGAGGTGCTCGGCACGCACCCAGGAGGCTCGGGAGGTGCCAGGTGCGGGTGGGGTGACAGTTGCTCAGAGTGACCGGATGGAGTGAGGGCCCGCCCGGTGTGCGATGCCGCAGGCCCTGGCGCTTCTGGACTGGGTGCCTCCGTTTTCCGGCATTCCAGGGCAATTCAGAAGAGGTTGGCGCCGGAGGGCGAGGCGACGATGGAATGGAGAGGCTGACAGATGGCTGAAAAACGGCCTTGCTGCCGTCGGGATCAAGCCGCGCTGGCGCGGACCCGCGTGCGGCCCTGCGCCGAACCGCCACGTCGATGGAGGTAGAGATGTCTGGGGTCAAGGTCGGCGTCGCCCTGCCCACGCGCGAAGTGGCCATCCTGGGCGCGGCCGACGCGAGCCCGCTGCTCAAGATCGCCCGCCAGATCGAGGAGTTGGGCTTCGACGCGGTCTACGCCGGCGACGCGTACGTCGCCCGGCACCGGCTGGAGCCGATGACGCTGCTGGCGGCGGTCGCCACGATGACCGAGCGCGTCACCATCGGAACCGGCGCGCTGATCGTGCCGCCGCGCAACCCGGTCGCGCTCGCCCACGTCATCGTCACGCTGGACCAACTCAGCGGCGGACGCCTGCGGATGGGCCTGGGCGCGGGGTTCCCGCTGCCGGTCAAGGCGGAGTTGGACGCCGAGGTGATGACGTTCGGCGAACGCCTGGAGCGGATGGACGAGATGGTCGCCGGCTGGCAGATCGCCTGGAACGAGGAGGACGGCGACCTGGTCGGCAAGTACTACGACCTGCGCCCGCTGCGGGACCAGCCGCTGCCGCTGCAGAAGGGCGGCCCGGCGCTGTGGCTGTCGGGCAACGGCAAGCCGCGCGCTGCCCGGCGGATCGCCCGGCACTACGACGGCTGGATGCCGATCCGCGTCACGCCCGAGGAGTACGCCGCCAACCGCCTGGCCATCGACACCCTGCTGCACGAGGCCGGGCGGGACCCGCAGTCGCTGACGAGGTGCCTGTACACCACCGTCAACATCAACGACGACCGCGACCAGGCGCGGGCGGGCCTGGAGGACTACACCCACCGCTACAACAACCTGCCGGTCGACACGATGTCCGGATTCCAGCTCTACTTCGGCGGCTCGACCTCGGCGTTCGTGGACTGGCTCAGGCGGTACGTCGACGCCGGCGCCCGGCAGATCGTGCTGCGGATCGGCGCGTTCGACGACTACGAGCGGCACCTGCGGGCCATCGCCGACGACGTGGTGCCCGCGCTCCACGAGCTGGCCGTGGACTGACCGGACGCCGGCCGGATGTCGACCCCGACCATGAGGCCATACCCAGGGCGCGGGCGTTTCCCTTCCGCCCGCCGATGCGGCGGTGCTGCGGATTCTGACGGGGGCTCCGCAGCACCGCCTGCTCCGTCGGACGGCTCAGCGCGCGATCTTGAAGTTGAACATCGGCGTGCCGATGCTGGTCATCGTCAACAGCCTGACCTGCACCATCATCTCGGTGGCGCGCGCGGTCGCGATGCCGCCGAGGTCGATGACGTCGCTCCAGCCGAACTGCGTCAGCAGCTCGGTGACGGTCCGCTTGGCCTCCGCGTCGTCCCCGGAGACCCAGACCGTCGTGTCGCCGTCGGCCACCGCCTTCGGCGTCACGAAGAGGTTGCCGACCATGGTGTTGAGCGACTTGACCACGCGGGCCTCGGGGAAGGCGCGCTGGATCTGCTCGCCGAGCGAGTCGGTGTCCTTGACGAACAGGTTCGGCGGAAAACCGTTCTGGAAGTCCAGCGGATTGGAGACGTCCAGCAACACCTTGCCCGCCAGGTTCCGCGCTCCCGCGGCGGTCAGCGCCTCCACGGAGTGCGCGCCGGAGGTCGCGTTGACGAAGAAGTCGGCGCCCTCGGCGGCCTCCGCGAAGGGGGCCAGGCCGATGTGTCCGTGCGTCTGCGCCCAGACCGGATAGGCGACGTTCCCCATCACGTCGGGCTTGGTCCTGGCCAGCGTCTGGGCCACGTCACGCGTGCCGATGACGACCTGGTGCCCCAGCTCGGCGAGGCCCCCCGCGAGTGTCCGGCCGGCGAATCCCGTGCCCACGACTGCGATCTTCATGATGATCCTCTGCTCCCGATGGAAGTGGAGTGGGTGGGTGAAGGCCGACCCCGGCGCGGCAGCTTCCCTACGAACGTAACACCGCGTCCGCGCACAGTGACGCGAAACCGCCCCTTCCGGGCGCCGGACGGCGCAAGCAGGGAGAGGTTTGAGCCATCTGCCCGATCCGAGACTGAGGCCATGACTGAGAGCAAGCACCGCGCCATCGTTCTGGGGGGAGCATCGCGGGGACGCTCGCGGCCCGCGTGCTCGCCGATTCCTATCAGGAAGTCGTCGTCGTCGACAGGGACAGGCTGCTGGGCGTGCGCGAGCCGCGCACCGGCGCTCCGCACAACGTGCACGCGCACGGCCTGCTGGCCCGCGGGCACATGATCATGGAGGAGCTGTTCCCGGGGATCACCGACGAGCTGAGCCGTACCGGTGTGCCGACCTACGACATCGGCGAGATCCACTGGTACTTCACCAACCGCCGGGTGCGTCTGGCGGACACCGGCCTGCTGAGCGTCGCCTCGCGCCGCCCGGTGCTGGAGGCGCACTTGCGCGCGAGGGTGGCCGCGCGGGCGAACGTGGTCTTCCTGGAGGAGCACGACATCCTGGAGCCGACCGCCACCGCGGACGGCACCCGCGTCACCGGGGTGAAGGTCCGCCCGCCGGCGGGGCCGGCGGGCCGGAGGTCCGCACGCTGGAGGCGGACCTGGTGGTGGACGCCACCGGCCGCGGCTCGCGCACCCCGGCCTGGCTGGAGGCGCTGGGCTACGAGCGCCCCGAGGAAGAGCGCATACGCATAGGGCTGGCCTACGCCACCCGGCACTACCGGATGCCGCGCGGCGCCCCGGCGATCAACGTGATCCCGTTCGCCGAGCACCACCGCGGCGCGTTCTTCGCACCGGTCGGCCCCGACACGTACATCCTGACCCTCAACGGCATGCTGGGGGACCACCCGCCGACCGACCCCGAGGGGTTCGAGGCGTTCCTGCACTCGCTCGCCGTGCCCGACATCGCGCGGGCGCTGCGCGACGCGGAGCCGCTGGACGACCCGGTGAGGTTCACCTTCCCGGCCAGCGTGCGGCGGCGCTACGAGCGGCTGCCGGCCTTCCCCGGCGGGCTGCTGGTGATGGGCGACGCGGTGTGCAGCTTCAACCCGGTCTACGGACAGGGGATGAGCGTGGCGGCGCTGGAGGCACTGACGCTGCGCGAGCACCTGGCCGCGCCGGGGCGGCCGTCGGGGATGCGCTTCCTGCGGGACGTGGCCGCGGTGGTGGACACGCCGTGGGAGATGGCGGCCGGCAGCGACCTCGCCTACCCGCAGGTCCCGGGCCCGCGCACCCGCAAGGTGCGGCTGCTGAACGCGTACACCGCCCGCCTGCAGCGTGCCGCGTCGCTGGACTCCCAGGTCACCGCGGCGCTCATGCGGGTCGCCGGACTGCTGGACCCGCCGCAGGCGCTGATGCTGCCCAGGACGCTGCTGCGGGTGCTGGTCAGCGGGTTCCTGCGGCCGGCCCGGCCGCTGCCCGCGCCGCGCCCGCCCGCGCCGCCGACCGCCGCGAGCGCCGCGTCGCCGGCCGCGCCGCGACCCGCTTCATGACCCGCGGTACGAGCCGCTGCACGAGCCGCTTCCGGAGCCGCTCCCCGAACAGCTCCACGAGCCGCTCCCCGAGCCATTGCACGAGAAGGACGAGAAGGACGAGAAGGACGAGAAGGAAGGGGCACCCGACATGGAACCGTTCCGCGTGGACATACCGCAGGCCGACCTCGACGACCTGCGCCGCCGGCTGGCCGACACCCGCTGGCCGGAGCTGATCGAGGACGGATGGGAGCGCGGTGTGCCCACCGCGTACCTGAAGGAGCTGGCCGACTACTGGCGCACCACCTACGACTGGCGCGCCGCCGAGGCCGAGCTCAACCGCTACCCGCAGTTCCGCACCGAGCTCGACGGCCACCAGGTGCACTTCCTGCACATCAAGTCGCCGGAGCCGGACGCGATCCCGATGATCGTCACGCACGGCTGGCCCGGCTCGGTGGTGGAGTTCCTCGACGTCATCGGCCCGCTGACCGACCCGCGGGCGCACGGCCTGGACGCCGAGGTCGCCTACGACCTGGTCATCCCCTCGATGCCCGGCTACGGCTTCTCCGGCCCGCTGAAGAAGCGCGGCGGCGACCTGGCCTGGGTCGCGGGCCTGTGGGCCCAGCTGATGAGCAGCCTGGGCTACGACCGCTACGTGGCCCAGGGCGCGGACTTCGGCGCGGTGGTCTCGGTGCTGCTCGGCCTGGTCGACCCCGAGCACGTGCGGGCGATCCACCTGAACCTGATGCTGACCATGCACAGCGGCGACCCCGCGGAGCTGGAGGGCCTCAGTGAGGACGACCGGGCGCGGATGGCCCGCACCGACCACTTCCTGGAGATGCTGGCCGGCTCGATGAAGCAGCAGGCCACCCGGCCGCACACGGTCGCCTACGGCCTCACCGACTCGCCGGTCGGGCAGCTCGCCTGGATCGCGGAGAAGTTCCGGGACTGGGCGGGCGCCACCGACGTCCCCGAGGACGCGGTGGACCGCGACCGGATGCTGACGCTCATCTCGATCTACTGGCTGACCGCGACGGCCGGCTCCTCGGCGCAGACCTACGTCGAGAACCGCGCCGGGCTGCCGATCACCTCGATCATCGGCCGCTACCCGCCGATCAGCGTGCCGCTGGGCGTCGCGCAGTACGAGAAGTCGCTGTTCCTGCCGGTGCGCCGGTTCGCCGAGCGGGACTTCTCCTCGATCGTGCACTGGACCTACTACGAGCGGGGCGGGCACTTCGCCGCCATGGAGGAACCCGAGCAGTTCGTCTCCGACCTGCAGTCCTTCGGCCAGGTGCTGCGCAAGCTCTGAGCACCGGCCGGGCCCGGCCCGTGCCGGCGCGGGGGCGGAGCGGGACATTCCGAAAAAGATCTCGGCGGATCGCGATTC
Organism: Actinacidiphila sp. DG2A-62; assembly: GCF_035825295.1. Taxonomy (NCBI): domain Bacteria; kingdom Bacillati; phylum Actinomycetota; class Actinomycetes; order Kitasatosporales; family Streptomycetaceae; genus Actinacidiphila; species Actinacidiphila sp. DG2A-62. Next base: position 3,564,015 of record NZ_JAYMGI010000002.1, on the reverse strand, counting down.
CTTTGCGCGGTCCGCCTGGTCTCTATACCGACGGCAGGCACAGCAGCACATGTGAAAGGACACCGACCGGCTATGGCGATCAAGTACAGCGTCGGACTCCCCCAGGGGTTCGTCTGGGAGCTCGTGGGCCGGCGCGACCCGGCCGAGGCGCTCGACGCCCTGCTCCGGTGGACGAAGGCCGCCGAGGAGTACGGATACGACACCATCTGGGTGGCTGACCACATGATGACGGTCCCGCCCTCGCAGGAAATGCTCTTCGAGTGCTGGACCACCACCGTCGCACTGCTGCGGGAGACCGAGCGCATCCGCATCGGACAGCTCGCGACATGCAACAACTACCACAACCCGGCGCTCCAGGCGAAGATGGCCTCGACCGCCGACGTGCTCGGCGGCGGCCGCTTCACCTTCGGCATCGGCGCCGGCTGGTACGAGGCGGACTACCACGGCTACGGCTTCGAGTTCCCCGCCGCCGGCGAGCGGCTGCGGCAGCTGGAGGAGGCCGTGCAGATCATCCGCCGGATGTGGACCGAGGACGAGGTCACCTTCGAGGGCAAGCACTACACCGTGCGCGGAGCGGTCAACCAGCCCAAGGGCATCCAGCAGCCGCACATCCCGATGATGATCGCCGGCGGCGGCGAGAAGGTCACGCTGAAGCTGGTCGCGCAGTACGGCGACTACTGCAACGTGATCGGTGACGCCGCCGAGGTCGGACGGAAGTTCGGCATCCTCCGGCAGCACTGCGAGGACGCCGGGCGCGACTACGACAGCATCCGTCGCAGCGTGCTGATGCACTCGGTGATCGACGAGACCGACGAGAAGGCGGCCGCGCGGGTCCCGCAGTGGGCGCCCGCCGTCTTCCCCGGCGACATCAGCACCTACGGCCTGGTCGGCACGGTCGACACGATCCGCGAACGGATCGCCGGCTACGAGGAGGCCGGGGTGCAGGAGTTCGTCATCAGCTTCCCCGACACGCTCCAGACGGACCTGCTGCGGCAGTTCGCCGAGGAGTTCATCGGCTGACGGCCGATCCAAGTCTCCCGCCGGGCACGCCACCCCGGATCTCCACGCGTGCCCGGCGGGAACCCGTCCTCTCGTTAGACTGGCCCGATGCCGCAGTCACCGGACTCGCCGCCCGACTCGGGAGGGTTCGTCCGCGCCACCGAGATGTTCCGCACGGAGCTCCTCGCCCACTGCTACCGCATGCTCGGCTCGGTGGACGAGGTCGAGGACCTCGTCCAGGAGACGTATCTGCGGGCCTGGCGCTCGTACGACGGCTTCCAGGGGCGCTCCTCGGTGCGGGTGTGGCTCTACCGCATCGCCACCAACGCCTGCCTGACGGCGCTGGAGCGGCGCGGCCGGCGCCCGCTGCCGTCGGGTCTCGGCGCGCCCAGCGAGGACGCCGAGGCGCCGCTGGCGATGGCGGGGTCGGACGTGTCCTGGCTGCAGCCGCTGCCGGACGCCTTCGTGGCCGGCGGCTCGCCCGACACCGCGGACCCCGCGGCGGTCGTCGCGGCGCGCGAGAGCCTGCGGCTGGCGGTGGTGGCCAGCCTGCAGTACCTGCCGCCGCGGCAGCGCGCGGTGCTCATCCTGCGGGACGTACTCGATCTGCCGACCTCGGAGGTGGGGCAGGTGCTGGACATGTCGGAGGCGGCGGTCAAGAGCGCGCTGCAGCGCGCCCGCGGCCGGATCGCCGAGGCCGCCCCCGACGCCGACCAGGTCACCGAGCCCACCGAGCCGGAGCAGCGGGCGCTGCTGGAGAAGTACATGTCGGCCTTCGAGCAGGCCGACATCTCCGGTCTCGAAAAGGTGCTGCGGCAGGACGCGGTGCTGGAGATGACGCCGTCGCGCACCTGGTTCTCCGGACTGGTCACCTGCACCGCCTACCTGGCCAAGGTGATGGGCCGGCCCGGCGACTGGCTGATGACGCCGACCCGCGCCAACGGCCAGCCGGCCGCGGGCGCTTACTACCGCGGGGCGGACGGCACGTACCGGGCGTACGGGATCGCGGTGCTGACGGTGGCGGACGGCGCGATCGCGCGGATCACCGTCTTCGGCGACGCCTCGCTGTTCGACGCGTTCGGCCTCCCGCAGACGCGGGAGGCCGAAGCGTGAGGCCGGTCCCCTGACCGGCGGTGACCGGCGCTGACCGGCGCTGACCGGCGGTGACCGGCGCGGACCGGGTGAGCGGCGGACGGGGACGGGTCAGGCGGTGAGCTTGGGCAGCACCTCGCGGCCGAAGACCTCCAGGAACTCGTCCTGGTTGCGGCCGACGTTGTGGATGTAGATCCGGTTGAAGCCGGCGTCGACGTACTTCTGGAGGGAGGCGCGGTGGACGTCCGGGTCGGAGCTGACGACCATGCGGCCCTCGAAGTCCTCGCGCCGCACCAGCTTGGCCATCTGCGCGAAGTCGAACGGCGACCGCACGTCGGCCTTGGGGAACTTCATGCCGCCGTTGGGCCACTGCTCCATCGCGTTGGTCCACGCCTCCTCGTCGGTGGGCGCCCACGACAGGTGCACCTGGAGGAGCTTGGGCATGGTGTCGGGGTCCTTGCCGGCCTTGCGGGCGCCGATGCCGAAGTTCTCCAGCACCATGGCGAGCTTGTCCAGCGACGCGCCGGGCGTGATCAGCCCGTCGGCCAGCTCGCCGGTCTTGCGCGAGGTGTACGGGGCGGCGGAGGCGATGTACACCGGCGGCGGGGTGTCGGGCAGCGTCCACAGCCGGGTGGTGTGCAGCTTGAAGAACTCGCCCTGGTGCTTGACGTCCTTGCCGCTGAACAGCTTCCTGATCACCTCCAGCGCCTCCAGCATCCGCCGCACCCGCTCGGGCGCCTCCGGCCAGTAGCCGCCGATCACATGCTCGTTGAGCGCTTCGCCGGAGCCGATGCCCAGCCAGGTGCGGCCCGGGTACGTCGCCTCCAGGGTGGCCGCCGCCTGCGCGACCATCGCCGGGTGCAGGCGGAACGAGGGACAGGTCACTCCGGGGCCGAGGTCGCCGCCGGTGTTCTCGGCGAGCGAGGCGAGCACGCTCCACACGAACGACGCCTCGCCCTGCGCCGGGACCCACGGCTGGAAGTGGTCGGCGGCCATCTGCCCGGAAAATCCGTGCTGCTCCGCGAGCGCCGCGAGGCGGATCGACTCCCGGGGCGAGAACTGCTCGAGTGCAGCCGCAATACCGATCTGAATGTTACTCATGAGAACAATGATACGGCGGAGTTCTCATCCTGCGCGGCATGTCCCCAATAGTGGACGAAAGCAATATGGAAGAGGCCTGGGTCACACCCCCAACGGACGCTGGATATTGCACCCAGCCCTTTGATTGCGCCCGCCGCCGGAGTTCTTCGCCGGCCGGTCGTTCGGGGGATCTCAGGAAGAGTTGAGGGCAACGGGGAAGAGGAGATGTTCATGACGACGAGTACGCTCACGTCGAGCGTCGAAAACCTGGATTCCGAGGCCGCGGCAGCGGTCCAGGTGGTGTCCAGGGTCAACGCCGCGTGGGACCGGAACGACGCCGAGGAGTTCGCTGCCGTCTATACGGAGGACGCCACCCTGATCCTGTCGGGCGACCGGTTCTTCGAGGGCCGCGAGCACATCGCCAGGGAACTCGCGCTGTCGTTCGCCGGCCCGCACAAGGGGACGCGGCTGATCGCGGACGTGGTCAGCTTCCACTGGATCGCGCCGGGGCTCGCGGCGATCGTCACCGAGGGCGGCGTGGTGGCGCCGGGCGAGGACACCTTCGTCTGGGACCGCGCGCTGCGCGCCACCTGGGTCGCGGCCCGGCAGGAGGACGGCGGATATCTCGTCGCCGCCTACCAGAACGGCCGGCGCGCGGACGGCGCGCTGAAGGGCGAGGGGGAGAAGTAGCGGGGGCGACTGCGCGGGCCGGCCCCGGGCGCCCGGGCCGGCCCGCGGATCGGCTGATCAGGAGGGCAGTTCGATGGACTGGCGGTGCCGGAAGACGTTGCGCGGGTCGTACTTCTTCTTGATCCGCTGCAGCCGCGGGTAGGCGTCCTTGTAGTAGAGCGTCGACCACGGGACGCCGCTGGTGTTGAAGGCCGGGTCGCTCAGATCGGCGTCCGCGTAGTTCACGTAGCAGCCGTCGGTGACGTCGTCGGGCACCGGCACCCCGCCGGTGGCCGCCCACACGTCGCGGTAGCTGTCGCGGGCCCAGCCGATGTAGGTGGCGTCGTCCGCCGGGTCGTTCCACTGCACCGACCACAGCATCTTGAACGCCGCCGAGCGGTGCGGCGCCGCGGTGGCGTCCGCCGCGACACCGCTGGCCACGCCGCCGTACGAGGTCAACTGGATGCTGATGTCCGGGTTGTGGATGTCGGTACGGGTCAACTGCCGGTACATCGCCTGCGCCTGCTCGGGCCGGAAGGCGGTCTTGACGTACGCCGACTTGTACTCGGCGCGCAGGGTCGGGTCGTTGAGCAGCGGGTTGGTGGTGCTGGTCATCCGGGTGGCCTGCAGCCACGGCAGCCGCAGCGGGGTGACGGCCTCGGGGAGCGCCGCGAAGTCGCCCATCCGCCGGGAGACCGCGCCGGCCTGCGTGCTGACGCCGTCGTTGATGAAGGCCAGGTAGTCGTCGAGGATCTGCTCGGCGTTCGGCGCGCCCGCGTCGACCTGGGTGAGCAGGCCGATCTGGCCGTTGGAGGCGTGGTTCATCACCAGGAAGCTGGCCAGGAACCGGGTGGGGCTGGTCGGCGAGATGTTGTCCGCGTGCCATTGCGAGTAGTTGTGCACCAGCCGCACGAACTCGTCCTCGGTCAGCTCGTCCCAGGCCCACCCGATCACGTTGAACAGCACCTGCGCCGGGGGCGGCGGCAGCAGCTTGCGCGGGTCGGTGGAGGTGACGCCGGGCGAGCGGAACAGGTAGCGGGTGACGACGCCGAAGTTGCCGCCGCCGCCCCCGGTGTGCGCCCACCACAGGTCGCGGTTGGGGTCGGCGGGGTCCCGGGTGGCGACCACCGTGCGGACCGAGCCGGTGGCGTCGACCAGCACCACTTCGACGCCGTGCAGATGGTCGACGATCAGGCCGTTGCGCCGGGTCAGCCAGCCCCAGCCGCCGCCGCTGACGTGGCCGCCCATGCCCACGGAGTAGCAGATGCCGCCGGGCAGGGTGATCCCCCAGGTCTGGTAGAGCTTGGTGTAGACGTCCAGCAGGGTCGCCCCGGACTCCACGGAGATCGCGTTGTAGGTGCTGTCGTAGCAGATGTGGTTCATGTTCGTCAGGTCGATGACGACCTTGACGTCCGGGTTGTAGACGAAGTCCTCCAGGCAGTGGCCGCCGCTGCGCACCGACAGCTGCTTGCCCGCCTTGACCGCCGAGGCGACGATCGCGGGTATCTGGGACGGGGTGTCGACCACCTCGACCAGGTCGGGGGCGGCGACGTAGCGGGCGTTGAGCGCTCGCACCAGGTCCGGATACTGCTGGTCGGCCGCGGTGACGGCGGACGCGGGCGTCGCGGTGCGGGCGCCGGCCGACCCCTGCGCGTCGGCCGTTCCCCGCGCGTCGGCGAACGCCGGTGTGTCGCCCACGGCGCCGAGCACGGCGGCGGCGCCGACCCCCGCCGTGCACCCGGCCAGGAAACTCCGGCGGTTCACCCCGCTGCTGTCCCGCGTCATCCGCGCGTCCCCCTCGTGCCGCCCGGACCCGCTCCCGCACTTCGAGTTCCACGACAGACTCCCCCTGTTCCGCTTGGTCGCCGCCGGAATGCGTGGATTCGACCGCGGCGATTCTGCTGCGAAAATTACCACTGCGGCGGAGAGCCGTGTCAAGGATTCAGTAATCGGCGGCCGGCCGCGGTACGGGGCATTCCGTTACGGCCGCGGAAGCGGGCTGCGACGCTGTGCGACGGTCCGGGAACGCACAGCTTCCGCCGAGCGTGCCGCGGCATTCCGATGCCGCCGGAAAGCGCCGATCACCTGGGTGGACTGCGCTGTGTGCAGACTCCGGAACGCACCTGATGACAGCGGGGCGGATGTCGTCGGTGTTCAGCGTGTGGCCACCGGGAAAGGCGTGGACGGCGGCTCGCGGCGGCGCGGTGAAAAATGCGGCGAGGAGTTCCGCCGGTAATTTTTGCCTTTTCGTTGCGAGGGTGGAGAAATGGTGAGGGCAATTCAGGAGAAGCGTACGGCGGGCCCGAGCGGGATAATTCCGCGGCCTCAGTGCGCCTGCTGCGCGTGCCGGGGCAGAAGGCCGACCAGCAGCAGCGTGAGGACGTTGAGCCCCGCGGTGATCGCGAAGACCAGCTCCGCGGCTGACCGGTAGGAGTGCGCCGAGGGGTGGCCGGCGCGGGCGAAGAAGACCGTGCCGAGGGCCGCGACGCCGATCGCTCCGGCGAACTGCTGGACCGCGTTGAGCAGCCCCGCGCCGGTGCCGACCTCCTCGGGCGTGGCGTCGCCGATGATGAAGTCGACCAGCGGCACGAAGACCAGACCGGAGCCGAATCCGGTGAGCAGCAGCGCGGGGGCCAGCTTCCAGACGGTGATCGCGTCGGCCCAGTGCGCGACGGACCACCACAGGGCCAGCAGGCCGGCGACGGCGAGGAAGAGCCCCAGGTGCAGGGTGGCGCGGCCGAGCCGCTCGGCGAGCACCGCGCCGGCGAGCAGCACGGCCACCGCCGTGCCCAGCGCCCACGGGATGAGCGTGAGGCCGGTGCGCAGCGGCGTCCAGTGCATGCCCTGCTGCAGCAGCAGGTTGATCACCAGGACGAACGCGCTCAGTGACGCGTAGAACCCGGCGACGACCGCCAGGCCCACGACGAAGCTGCGCTTGCGGAACAGGGTCGGCGCGATGACCGGGTGCGCGGTGCGCCGCTGGGAGACCACGAAGAGCGCGAGCAGGGCGACCGAGGCGGCGAGCATCGCGTACGTCCAGGCGGGCCAGCCCAGCTCGCGGCCCTGGATGAGCGGGACGACGAGCAGCGCCGAGGCCGCGGTGAGCAGGCCGACCCCGACGAGGTCGAGACGGGCGGCCCGGTCCTCGCCGCCCTCGCGCGGCAGCACGCGCCGGCCGAGCAGCGCGGCGGCGACGCCGAAGGGGACGTTGATCAGGAAGATCGAGCGCCACTGGCTGCCGAACAGGTCCAGGTGCAGCAGCCAGCCGGCCAGGATCGGCCCGGCGACCATGGTCATGCCCATCAGCGGACCGACCGGGGTCAGCGCCTTGCGCAGGTGCCGCGGCGGGAAGACGACCTTCACCAGGGCCAGGCCCTGCGGGATCATCACCGACCCGGACAGGCCCTGGAGGGTGCGGGCGACGATCAGGAAGCCGGCGCTGGGCGCGAGGCCGCAGGCCAGCGAGGCCAGCGTGAAGCCGGTCATGCCGAGCAGGAACAGCCGGCGCTGGCCGAGCAGGTCGCCGAGCCGGCCGGAGGTGACCAGGCCGAGGGCGAAGGCCGCGGTGTAGGCGCTGAGCACCCACTGCACGGTCACCTCGCCGCCGCCGAGGTCGGCGCGGATGGAGGGGCCGGCGAGGTTGGCGATGCTGGAGTCGATCAGGTCCATGAGGTCGGCGAGGACCACGACGACGAGGACGAGCCAGGCGGTGCGGGTCGGCCGCGCGTCGGCGGCGGTGGGCGTGCGGGCGGTGGGGAGCTGGTCAGTAGTCACGAACACTGTTCTACTAGCGATCAGTGTTCGTCACAAGGCGAACGACGTTCGTTGTGATGTGGAACACTGTTCGTTCGGGGCCCGCGGTACGGGTTCACCCGGGCGAGACCCGCGGCCGGGAGCCGCCGGGCGGGAGCCGCCGGGCGGGACTCACCGGGCGGGACTCACCGGGCGGGGATCACCGGGCGGCGATCACCGGGCGGCGATCACCGGTCCGTGGTGGTGACCAGGCCGTGGCGCCACGCCCAGGCGATGAGGGCGCCCCGGTCCTCCAGAGCGAGCTTGGACAGCACGTGGTTGAGGTGGGTCTTCACGGTGGCCTGGCTGACCACCATCTCGCGGGCGACCTGGCGGTTGTTGAGCCCCTGTGCGACCAGGCGGACGACGTCGACCTCGCGGCGGGTCAGCCCCTCGGCCTCCGGCGGCAGCGCGGCGGGGTCCGCGCTCCCCTCGGAGTCCGCGCTCTCCGCGGCGGGGTCCGTCGCCGGCGTCCCGGCGGGGACGGCCGCGGGGGACGGCGGGGCGGCCGGCGCGGGGTCGGAGACGACCAGCTGGACCAGCCGGCGCTGCACCGCGGGGTCGAGGACCGTACGGCCCGCCGCCACGTCGCGGACCGCGGCGAGCACCGCCTCGCCGGTGGCGTCCTTGGTCAGGTAGCCGGCCGCGCCGGCCCGCAGCGCCGGTATCACCGCGTCGTCGTCGGCGTACGTGGTAAGGATCAGCACCCGGGCGCCCGGGTCCGCGGCCAGCAGCTCGGCGGTCACCTGGACGCCGTCCAGGCCGGGCATCCGCAGGTCGACCAGGGCGACGTCGGGCCGCGTCTCGGCGGCCAGCCGCACCGCCTCGTGGCCGTCGCCGGCCTGGCCCACCACCTCGACGTCCGGCGCGGAGCCCAGCAGCAGCACGACGCCGTCGCGCACCACCGCCTGGTCGTCGGCGACCAGCACCCGAATCGTCACGCGTCCGCCTCCTCGCCCGAGCCCGGCGCCCCGCGGCCGCCGCGGCCTGCCACGCCCCCATCTTGCCGTCCCGCCCCCCGCCGAACGGTCACCGCCCCACTCCGGCACGGCCCGCGCCCCCGCCGCGCCGAGCCCGCCGACGCCGCCCTACGCCCCGGCAGCGGGCGGGGCGCCGCCGTCCGGCGGGGGCGTGGCGGGTCCGGGCGGGTTCGGCCGGGTCGGCGGCGGGGGCGGGGGCGGCGTGGCGGTCGCCGCGGGCGGCTGCGGTGGTTGCGGGGTGGCCGGGAGCCGCAGGGTGATGCGCCAGCCGGGCTCGCCGGGGACGGGACCCGCGGTCATCGTGCCGCCGGCGGACTCGATGCGCTCGGACATGCCGCGCAGGCCCGAGCCGCTGCCCTTGACGCCCGAGGGGCCGCGGCCCGCGGGCAGGCCGTGGTCGCGGACGGCGACGCGGACCTCGTCGGCCTCCCACGCCACGTTCACGTCGATCGGGCTGCCGGTGGCGTAACGCGCGGCGTTGGTCAGCGCCTCCTGCACCGCCCGGTACACCGCGTGGCCCGCGTCCGGCGCGAGCCGGCCCGGCCGGCCGGTGACCCGCAGCCGCGCCTCGCCGGGGAAGCCCCCGACCAGGCCCGCGAGATCGGCCACGCCCCGCACCGGCGCGGCCCGCAGCGCCCCCACCGCCGCGCGGGCCTCCTGCACCCCGTCGCGGGCCAGCTCCGCGGCCCGGTCCAGCGGCCCGGTCAGCGTCGCGGGCGCGCCCTCGCGCGCGGCGACCGCGCGGACCGCCTGGAGCTGCACCGACAGGCCCGCCAGGCTGTGCGCGAGCACGTCGTGCATCTCCTGGGCGATCCGGCCGCGCTCCTCGACGGCCGCCGCCTCCTGCTGGGCCTGCCGGGACGCCTCCACCTCCGCGAGCAGCGCCACCGCGCGGTCGCGTTCCGCCAGCAGCGCGGCGTGCTCCACCGACCGCTCGGCTATGAACCACGCGCCGAGGCCGGCCAGCAGTCCGGCCACGCTGCCGGAGATCACCATGATCGAGACACCGAACCCCACGCTGACGACCGCCAGGGCCGCGGTGCGCATCCGCCCCTCGGCCAGGCAGCGCGGCAGCACCGACGCCGCGACCAGCACCGGGATCTCCCCGAGCCCGTTCGGCGCGAGCAGCGTGATGGCGAAACCCGCGCAGACAGTCAGCGCGACCCCGGCGACCGCCCAGTCCGGCGGCAGCATCCGGCGGCCGAGCAGCATGCCGGCCTCCGCGCACACGCCGAGGGCCGCCACGGCCACCTTCGCCGCCGTGCCCGGCGCCGCGGCCACCGACACCGCCAGGCAGATCACCATGGCGGTCATGCCGAGCAGGTCCCGGCGCTCGAACCGCCAGCGGGCCGGCCCGGTCGCCGTCCACGTGTTCACCATGTCCCGCGCTCCGTTCACCCTCGCCCACATCCGCCGGGCCCCGTGGGCCGTCCCGGCGACGGCGGGCGGGCCCTCCCGCCGTGGGGAGAGCCCGCCGCCGGTCACCAGGGTGCCAGCTCCGCTCGTACGCACCGGCGGCGCGCCCGTCAGACGTACGCGCCGGGGCGGGGCCGGCCGGGGCGACGGCGGGCGCGGCCCCGCGGTCGGCCCGGGCCAGCAGCAGCCGGCCGCGCAGCACGATCGTGCCCAGCCGGACGACGACCTCGCCGAACGCCATCAGGATCAGCGCCACCACCCACGCCTGGGCGCTGGTGATGTCGTGGCGCTGGGAGAAGTGCGCGACGTGCGCGCCGCCGGAGGCGTGCGAGGACCATACGGCGAAGCCGAGCCGGAAGCCCATGCTGATCACCCACAGGGCGGCGGCGCCCAGCGAGGCCCTGACGTACAGCTGCCGGCCCTCGCCGAGGCGGACCCGGGTGAGCAAGCCGCCGAAGAGGCCGAAGACGATGCCCGCGCCGGCTCCCGCGGCGGCCAGCACCAGGTCGTTGCCGGCGGTCGGGATGTGGTGCAGGTAGGTGGCCGCCGCCCAGCCGATGATGGCCAGCGGGAGCACGATCGTGCGGGTGGTGAGCCGCTCCTCGCGCATCTGCCGGAAGACGATGAGGACGAGCGCGATGTCGATGATCCAGTCGGTGGTGGTCATGGCATCGAGCATCCGCTCCGGCGCGCCCGGTTCCCTCAACCCAGCGGTGGAAGGCGGGTGGAACTCCGGGGGACGGGCTCCGCCCCCGGTCTCCACCCGCCGGGGCCCGGTCCCCACCCTCCGGGCCGACGTGCCTCGCGTACTTCACGTGCCTGCCGCGTTGAGCGTCACGTGCCCGCCGCGTCGAGCGCGACGACGCGGGCCCACGCGGGGGCGGGCTCGCGGGCGTACGCGGGGGAGTGGGCGGTCGGGCCGACGGGACGGCGGGGGAAGAGGCCGACGACCGTACGGCAGGGCGGCGACGCGGACGGCCAGGGCGTCTGGCCGTCGGTGAGGACGACGAGGGCGTCCGGCCGGGGACGGTCGCGCAGCGCCCGGGCGAAGCCCGCCCGCAGGTCGGTGCCGCCGCCGCCGACCAGCTCGACGCCCTCGGCTGCGCACACCGCCCGCACGCCGTGCGCCTGGGCGTCGCACGACACCACGCGGACCAGGTCGCGCCGGCCGCCCACCGCGCGGGAGATCGCGGCGACCTCGCGCAGCGCGACGCCCAGCTCGGCGTCGCTGACCGAGCCCGAGGTGTCGACGATCACGCACACCCGCGGCGGCCGGCGGCGCAGGCTCGGCAGCATCGCGCCGGGCACCGACGCCGAGCGGCGCGCCGGCAGGCCGTAGGAGTAGTCCTCGCCCGCGCCCGGCCCTGACACCGCGGAGCGCACCGCGGCGCCGAGCAACTGCCGCCAGGGCTGCGGTGGTTGGAACGCCTCATCGGCCCACCGCCGCCAGCCGCGGGGAGCGTCGCCCGGCCGTCCGTCGATCGCCCGCGCCACCCGGAACCGCACCGCGTCGCGCTCCTGTTCGCTGAGCCCGTGCGCGCCGTCCGGGCCCAGCTCCCACGGGCGTTCGAGGCCGTCCGCGCCGCTGCCGCAGTCCAGCCAGGCCAGGTGCGAGGTGAACGGGCCGAGCCGGAACCCGCGCAGATAGTCCTCCATGCGCCGGCCCGGCGGCAGCCGCAGGTCCTCGGGCCGCACGGCGCCCTCGGGCCGCGGCAGACCGTCGCCGTAGACGTCGTCGTTGATCTCGCAGTCCGCGGCGATGTTCATCCGCAGCCGCTCGGCCGGTCCGGTCAGCCCCCGGTCACGCGCCACCCGGTCGCCGCGCCCGTGGTGGTCGCGCAGCAGGTGGGAGACCTCGTGCACCCACACCCCGGCCAACTCCTCGACCGGTGTGCGGTCCACGAACCCCGGCGAGACGTAGACCCGCCAGTGCCGGTCCACGCCCATCGTCGGGACCTCGGGCGACGCCACCACGTGCAGCGCGAACAGGGCCGTCGCCAGATACGGCCGCACCCGCACCGCGTGCAGCCGCGCGGCGTACACCTTCGCCGTGTCCAGACGAAAACCCGGGGACGGCGGTACGAAGGTGAGGGCGACGGACGCGGCCGGCTCGGGAGAGGACGGCGGTACGGGGACGGCCGTGACGGGCGGGTTCGGGACGGGGGTCGGGACGGGGTTCGGGACGGGCGGGTTCGGGCCGGGGGCCGGGGCGGACGCGGTCGGCTCTGTGGCGGTCATCGGCGCGGTCCGGCGCCGTCGGCGGTCGCGGCCTTGACGCTCTCGCCGACGCGGCGCACCACCTGCACGGCCCCCGCGAGGCGTTCGATGACCGGCGGGACGGTCCAGCCGTCGCGGCGCAGCGCGGCGAGGGTGCTCGCGGGGACGACGACCAGGTCCGGCGGGCCGGTCTCCACCGCGCGGGCCATCACCGTCCACGCCGCGTCCCAGCGGGAGGCGTCGGGGCGCGCGCGGACCGCCTCGACCACGCCGTCGAGCACGGCCTGCCGCAAATCGCCGCGCTCGGGCAGCACCGCTCCGGCGGGGTCGGCGAGCACCGCCTCGGGGTCGGGCAGGTCCATCCGGTCCAGGGCCGCCAGCAGTTCCAGCCCGGGGCCGTCGCCCACCGTGCCCCGCACCAGCAGCGACAGCACGTCCCGGTCGGAGCCGGCCGCGGTCGCGAACGCGGTCAGTCGCAGCGCCGCCTCCCAACTGCGCGGCGACGGCCACGCACCGCCCCTGCGCGTCTCGCCGTCCGGCATCCGGTGCACCAGCGCCGGCCGTGCGGCCAGCAGTTCGCACACCGCGCGGCGGGCGAGGGCGACCGCTTCCGGCAGCCGCCGGGCGTCGAGCCGCGGCAGCGTGACCTGCGGCCAGACGCCGCCGAGGCCGCGCACCACCACGTCGTGGTCGTGCGTCCACCGCAGGTGCACGAAGCGGTTGGCCAGCGGCGGGCTCAACTCCCAGCCGTCGGCGGCCGACGCGCGCGGGTTCGCCGCCGCGACGATCCGCACGCCGCGCGGCAACCGCAGTGCGCCGACCCGGCGTTCGAGCACCAGCCGGAGCAACGCGGCCTGCACGGCGGGCGGCGCGGTGGACAGCTCGTCCAGGAACAGCAGCCCGCGCCCGGCCCGCACCAGCCGCACCGCCCAGTCCGGCGGCGCCATCGGCACGCCCTGCTCGGCCGGGTCGTCGCCGACCACCGGCAGCCCGGCGAAGTCGGACGGCTCGTGCACACTCGCGATCACCGTGGTCAGCGGCAGGTCCAGGCCCGCGGCGAGCTGCCGCAGCGCCGCGGTCTTGCCGATTCCCGGCTCGCCCCACAGCAGCACCGGCAGATCGGCGGCGACGGCCAGCGTCAGCGCCTCCACCTGCACGTCGTGCGGGCGCGGTTCGGTCGTGGCCGCGCCGAGCAGCGCGGACAGCCGGTCGGCGAGGTCGAGTTGACCGGCGGGGGATGGGGATGTGGGGTCGGCGTGGCTGGCGGGCGCGGGTGTGGGCGCAGCCGCTGACGTGGGCGCGGGCGCGGGCGCGGGCGTGGGCGGGGGCGTCGGGTCGGCGGCGAGCGCGGGGGCGGGGGCGGCAGGCGGAGTCATGGGCATCACCTCGGGTTTCGTGGCGGACGACGGACAGGGGGGCGTGGCGCGCGGGCACCGGGGAGCAGGTGCCGTACGGGGGGACGGGCGTGTGTGGCGCGGGAGCGCGTCGTGCGGGCGGGCGTCGTGCGGGCGGACGGAGGGGTGCGGAGGCGCCGGGCGCGGCGCGTTGCCGGATCGGACCGGGGGGACGGTCCAGGTCAGCGGAAGAGGGCGTGGCGCGGGTGCGACAGGCTCAGGCGCGGGCGGCGTTTCTGCCGCCCGTGCTCGTGACCGTGCCGGCGCCGCGCCGGTGCGCCGGGCGGCACGGGGAACGACGCCACGGGCAGCGGACCCCATGCGGGCCAGAACAGGTCCGTGCGGAACAGCTCCCGGACCAGCCGCCGTTGGGCGTCCGTCTCCAGTTCGTCCCGCAGCGCGCCGCCGCGCAACACCGCGTCGGGGCCCAGCAGCGCCTGCACGAAGGCGATCGCGCCGGAGGTGTCGCCGTGGTCCAGGCGCGCGCGGACGTCGGAGAGGCAGTCCGGCGTGCGGTGCGCCTCGTCGATCGCGCGCAGGCAGGCCAGCGGGGTGCCGGTGAGCGCGACCAGGAGTTCCTCGCACCGCAGTTCGTCCGGATCGTGGTCGAGCGCGGTCAGCACGCCATCGACCGGTCCGATCCGGTGCAGCGCGCCGCCGCACTCCACCAGCCGCGTCGAGTCCGGGGAGCGGTCGGGCGCGGCCCTGCGCGCCGGCGAGCGGTCGGGCGCCAACGCCGCGGCCACCAGCGGGTGGAGGGCCGCGGCATCGATCACGCCGGCCCGCAGCAGCACGAGATCGGGCGGCGTCCACGTCGCGGCGTCCGGCAGCACCGGCAGGCCGCGTACGGCGCGCCGCGTCGTCGCCTCGAAGATCCGTACGCCGCCGGGGCGTTCGGCTTCGGCATCACCGTCCCCGCGATCACCGTCCCCGCGGCCCTCGCCTGGCCCGTACGGCTCCATCAGCAGCCGCCGACGACCGGCCCGTACGGCCACCGGGCCCGCGGGCCGTCCATCGGCGCGCAGCAGGATCGCCGCCTCGGCCGCCCACCGGTCGACGGCGAGCCCGTCGTCGAAGTCGCCGGGCCTGCCGGGGAGTTCGGGCGCGGGCAGATCGGCCCCTGAGCGGGACCGCAGCTCACCGGCCCGCCGCGCGTCCCACAGATGCCGGTGCAGGTCGAGGCGGAAGCGGCGGTTCGGATGGGGATGCGGGTGGCGGCGCGCGGCGGCGTCGGGGCGCGCGGCGTCCCACAGCGCGAGGGTGATCCGCTGGCCGGCGTCCGCCCACGCGGGCGGCGTCCTGACCACCAGCCGCAGCGGGGAGGGGAGTGGAGCCGGGCCACCCGCGCCGTACCGCGCGAGTTCGATCGTCAGCCCGGGCCGCAGCAGCCCGTCCGGCGCGATGCGCGGCATGTGCCAGCGCAGCAGATGCGGAGCCAGCGCCCGAAGATCGGCGCGTAGGGCCGCGGCCACGTCGGAGCCCCACGTCCGCGTGACAGCGCGGAGGTTCAGCTCGACATCGACGCCCGCGGCGGCACACGCCCCCGCCCAGTCGCCCACCTCGCGGCGGTCCGTGGCGGTCTCGATCACACGCGGCGGCACAGCGAACTGTCGCACGCGCAACCAGTACGAGGTGCGGGTCTCCCCGCGCGAGGTCCGAACGGCTGTCATCACCGTTCACCTTGCGCGGACGGGACCCCCATTCTGCGAGAGGAGTCAGTCATCGCGGCCACCGTAGCCCCGCCGTGCGGCTGTGCGCCAGCCCTTTGGCTCGGAGCCCGCGCCGCCGTGCGGACGCCCGGTCGCGCCCGGTTGTGCGCCGGGGCAAGTTTGCAGTAGCGAACGATGTGTTGATACTAGCGCGTAGTGCGCATCATAGTGGTCTACCGTCTGACCAGCACAGGTTGTGGCTGGCGCTACGCCTTCCTCGTGTGCCATGATCCCCGCGAGTCCTCCCCTGTTCCGTGGGAGGTGTGTTCGATGAGGAGCACGTAACAGATGCAAAGCCCGATGGGTGCTGACGCGAAGGACCGGATCTTCATGTGGATCTGGCCGTTCTGAGCTGAACGACGGGTGGCCGTTCAGGATCCGGCGGCCCCCGGCGCTTCCAGCCGGGCGCGCATCGCCTCAGCCTCGGGCAATCCGAGCGTGCGGTACACGTCGAACGCCCGCGCGAAATACTCGCGGGCCGCGGCCGCGCCCTGCGTGGCCTCCGTGACCTGACCCAGGCCCTCAAGCGCCCGCCCGATCGCCAGCGGGATGTCGATCTCCTCGCCCACCCGCAGCGCCGCCTCGAACGTCGCCGTCGCGAGCCCGTACTGACGCGAAGCCAACTGCGTGTACGCCGTTCCCACGAGCGCCTGTTGACGCGCGTAGTGATCTCCGATGCGCTCGGAGACATGCTCGGCCATCTGGAAGTTGAGCCGGGCCTCGGCCGGGCTCCCCGCTTCCAGGTAGGTCGTCCCGAGGGAGATCAGGACGTCGGCCTCGCCCCTGGGGTCGCCGGTCTCCCGGTACGTGTCCAGGGCGCGCCGGTAGAAGCCCAGTGCCCGCTCCGTGTCGCCGTCCGCGCGGAACGTCGTCCCGAAGTTGGCGTAGAGATTGGACAGTTCGGGCTTGCCGCCGATCACCCGGACGATGGAGAGGGAGCGCTCGAAATAGCCGCGCGCCTCGTCGGGGCGTCCCATCTGGGAAGCGATCTCGCCGATGTTGTTGAGCGCCCGCACCTGTCCCTGCTTGTCGCCGATCGCCGTCTGGATCTCCAGCGCCGCGCGGAAGCGGTCGGCCGCCTCCTGGTTGCGGCCGGCGTGGGAGAGGGCGATGCCGAGGAGGCGGAGGGTGTCGCCCTCGCCCTTGCGGCTGCCGCCCGCCCGGTGCAGGGCGAGCGCCCGGTCGAAGCACGCCGTCGCCTCGGCGCGGCGGCCGGAGATCAGATGGCACCGGCCCATCTCGAACAGCGCCTGCGCCTGGATGTCCTCACGGCGGTGCCGCTCGCCGATGTCCAGCGCGCGCCGCGCGTGCCGCAGGGCGTCGTCGTGGGCGCCCTGGTTCCACAGCAACGACGCCATCTCGACGGTGAGTTGGCCGGTGGTCGCGTCGTCGCCGCGGTCCTGCGCGAAGGTGAGGGCGGTGGCGTACAGCTCCGCGCCCGCCTCCCACGCGCCCCAGGCCAGGAAGGACTGCGCGAGGACGTGCGGGAAGAGCACGGCGTGGTCGGGGGAGCGGGCCGCCGCGAGCCGCGCCGCGGCCAGCAGGTTCGTACGCTCCAGGTCCAGCCATGCCTCGCCCTCGTCGGCGGTGCGCAGGCCCGCGCCCGGCGGCGTGCCGTCCCGCGCGGGCGCCCTCGGTGCGGCGGCCGTCTGCGCGGCCACCACGGCGGTGTGCACCGGGAGTTGGTCCAGGCGGGGGTGGTGCGGGTGGGCGAGCCGGTCGGCGCGGTGGGCCTGCGCGAGGTAGTGGTCGAGCATCCGCCGCAGCGCCGCGTCGCGCTCCGCGGGGGAGTCCTCGCGCTCGGCGGTGCGCAGTGCGAACTCGCGGACGAGGTCGTGGGCGCGGATGCGGTCGCGCCCGCTCTCCTCGACCAGATGCGCGTCCAACAAGGCGTCTACGCCGCGCCGTACGCGGTCCTCGGGCAGCCCGCCGGGACCGCCGGCCAGCGCCGCGGCGACGTCGACGGCCAGATCGGGGCCGGGGTGCAGCGCGAGGCGGCGGAAGAGGTGCTGCTGGTCGGGCTCCAACTCGGCGTAGCAGAGCCGGAACGCCGCGCCGATGCCGGTCGGTGCGCCGGCCGGGCCGTCGATCTCGTCCAGCACCGAACCCGCCTGTTTCAGCCGGTCCGCGAGGTCCTCGATGTCCCAGCCGACGCGGTGGTGCAGCCGGGCGGCGATCATGCGCAGCCCCAGGGGGTGGCAGCCGCACAGGTCGACCGTGCGGCGCAGCGCCGCCTGGTTTGTGATCCGGCCCCGGCCGACGATCCGGGTGAACAACTGCGCGGCCTGCGCGGGCGACGGCACGTCCAGCGGCAGCGACAGCGCGCCCTCCAGGTCGGTCAGCCGGTGGCGGCTGGTCACCAGGACCGAGCAGCCGGGCGAGCCGGGCAGCAGCGGGCGCACCTGCGCGGCGTCGGCGGCGTCGTCGAGGACCACGACGGCCCGCCGTCTGGCCATCGACTCCCGCCACAGCGCGGCGCGTTCCTCCAGCCCGGCGGGCAGTTTGTCCGGCGCGAGGCCGAGCGCCGTCAGCAGCCCGGACAGCGCGGCCCCCGGGCCGAGCGGTCCCTGCGGACCGTGTGCGCGCAGGTTGAGGTAGAGCCGGTCGGGATGGCGCTCGCGCAGCAGATTGGCGACGCGGACGGCCAACTGGGTCTTGCCGACCCCGGGCATGCCGTGCACGACCGCCAGCGGTAACGCCGTGGGCGTGCCCGGACTGTCCAACTCCGCCACCAGCAGCCGGATCTCCTCCTCGCGGCCGGTGAAGTCGGAGATGTCGCGCAGCAGATTGTCCAGCGGCGCCAGGCGCGGACGGGCCGGCGCGGTGGGCCGCAACAGCTCCTGGTCGCCGCGCAACACCCGTTCGTGCACCGCCTGGAGGGCGCGGCCGGGCTCCAGGCCGAGTTCGTCCAGCAGGCGGCGTCGCGCGGTCCGGTACGCGGCGAGCGCCTCGCCGGGTCTGCCGCACCGGTAGAGCGCGATCATCAGGTCCGCGACCACCGGCTCCACCACCGGGCTGCTCTCGGCCAACTCCTTCAGCTCGCTGATGAGGTGGGCGTGGCGGCCCAGCGACAGCTCCAGCCGGATGCGGGTCTCGGTCGCCTCGCGCAGTTCCTCGCGCAGGCGTTCGCGCACCGACGCCGCCCACAACCCCGTGACATCGGCCAGCGGTTCGGCCCGGCGCAGCGCCTCCGCCTGTCGGAACAGGCGTACCGCGTACTCGGTGTCGCCGCGCTCCACGGCCTGCCGGGCCTGCCGGCACAGCCTGCGGAACTCCAGCAGGTCCACCGAGTCCGGGGCGACCCGGAGCGTGTACATGCGCGGGGAGGAGGCGTCGAGCTGCGGGGCGTCGCCGCCCGCGCCGCGCAGCCGCCCGCGCAGCCGCGAGATGTAACTCTGCAGCGTCTCCACGGCACTTCGCGGCGGGGCGCCGTCCCACACGTGGTCGATGAGCCGGTCCACCGGCACCGCGCGACCCTCGGCCATCAACAGCACGGCCAGAACGCGCCGTTCCTGCGGGGAACCGAGCCGGTGCGCCCGGCCTTGCGCCCAGAGCTCCAAGGGCCCGAGCATCCGTAGTTCCACCTGCGGTCTCCCCGTGCCGATCGTGCCCGATCCGCCCGCCCCCGACGCGGCCCGGCGGCCTGCGGGTGCCGCCCGAGTCAGCAGTGTGGCACGCGCTTTACCACGTACGGCAGAGGACGAGGAGGCGGCGGGAAGGCCCGGAGCGGGGCGTTTCGGCCATTCGGCGACGGCCTGTCCGAAGGACGCCCCGGGCGGCGCGCATTCCGCTTGCGTGCGCGACCCGTGTACGCCCCACCGACCGCGCAGGTGCCGCGCCCCGAGGGGCGGGGGGCCCAGCGGCCCTTCGCCGACGACCGCTTCCCGCAAGGGAGTTGTGCGCCCCCCCGGCGCATCGCCAATCGGCCAATGTTCGTTCGTGTCCACGAGTGCGCCTGTTTGTCCGCGGCCGATCGCGGGGAGACCGAATCGAGGCACGGACGCGGCGCGCTGCGGACACGGCACCGCGCGGCGGACCGACCGGGGCGCCGCGGCAGGCGGGCGGCGCGGGTCCGGGGGAGCGTTGGGGGGCTGCGTGACCCGTGAGGTGGGGAACGACCTGTCGGGGACGGTGCACGGGCCCACCGTGCAGGCGGGCGCGATCCACGGGGACGTGTACTTCGGCGGCGTCGCCGGACCACCGCCCGGCGCGCAGGACCGCGGCACGCACCGCGTGCCGCGCCAACTCCCGGCTGCCCCGAGGCACTTCACCGGCAGGGCGGACGCGCTGGCCGCGCTCGACGCGGCCCACGCGGGGGACGCGGCGCTCGGCGGGGCCGCGGACCCGTCCGACGCCCCCGCGCTCGCGCTGGTCAGCGGACCGCCCGGGGTGGGCAAGACCTCGCTCGCGCTGACCTGGCTGCGGCGGCGCCGGGAGGACTTCCCCGACGGCCAGTTGTACGTCGATCTGCGCGGCAACGTCGCCGGCCTGCCGCCGGTCGCGCCCAGCACGGTGCTGCCGCGCTTCCTGCACGCCCTCGGCGTGCCGCCCGAGCATGTGCCGGCCGAACTCGCCGAGCAGACCGCGCTGTTCCGTACCGTCACCGCCGACCTGCGCATCGCGGTGCTCTGCGACAACGCGCTGTCCGCCGCGCAGGTCCGGGCGCTCGCGCCGGCCGGCGGCGGCAGCGTCTGCGTGGTCACCAGCCGGTGGCAGCTCACCTCGCTGCTGCTGGACGGCGCGGTCATGGTGCCGCTGGAGCCCCTCGACGCCGACGCGGCCGTGGAGTTGCTCGGTCGGATCGCCGGGCCCGAGCGGATCGCCGGCGACGAGGCCGCGGCGTACCGCTTCGTGGCCACCTGCGGCCGGTTCCCGCTGGCGGTGTGCGTCGGCGCGGCGCTGCTGTCCGCCCGGCCGGGATGGACGGTCGCCGACGTCACGGCCGATCTGCTGGCCGCCGGGACGGGCGCGGGTGGTGCCGCGGGTACGGGCGCGGACGCGGCGGCCGGCCGCGCGGAGGGGTCGGTGACCGGCTCCGCGAACGGCGCGGCCGGCGGTGCCGGCAACGCTCCCGCCGACGGCCGCGGCGCCGCGGCCGTGCGCGGCGCCGTCGCAGGTGGCGCTTCCGGCCGCGGCGCCGCCTACGACGCCGCCCTGGACGACGAACACGGCACCGGCACCGAGGAGTTCTCCATGACCGCGAGCCTGGACCAGGCGTACGCCGCGCTGCCGCCGGACGCCGCCCGGCTCTACCGCAGGCTCGGGCTCCACCCGGGACCCGAGTTCGCCGGGGCCGTCGCGCAGGCCGTCGCCGCCGCGCGGCCGCCCGTCGCCGGGGCGCTCGGCACGACCGGCGGGGCGCCCGGACCGCGCGGCGCGGCGCCCGCGCTGGCGGCGCTCGTGGACGCGAACCTGCTCAGCAGCCCGCGGCCCGGCCGCTACCGCTTCCACGACCTGATCCAACGCCACGCCCTCGGCCGGGCGTTCGCCGACGACCCGGAGGCGGTACGCGCCGAGACCGTACGGCGGCTGCTCGACCACTACATGGCGACCGCGGACCGCGCCGATCGCGTGCTCGCGCCACAACGCCACCGGCCGGCACCGGAGTTCGCAGAGGAGACGCCGTGGGCCGGCGGCTCGGGGGCGCCGGACGCCGGGCCCGCGCTGCCGGACGGCGCGGCGGCGCTCGCGTGGTTCGACGCCGAACGCGGAAACCTGGTCGCGGCGCAGCAGTTGGCCGTCGACCAGGGTCTCGACACCGTCGCCTGGCAGCTCGCCGACGCCATGTGGGTCTTCTTCACCTCGCGGCGGCACCTTCCCGACTGGATCACCACGCACGAGGTCGGCGCCGCCGCGGCCCACGCCTGCGGCCACGTCCTCGGCGAGGCGCGGCTGCGCACGGGCCTGGGCGCCGCCCTGCGCGAGGCGGGCCGGCACCGGGAGGCGCTCACCGCGTTCGACCGGGCGGTCGAGCTGCGCCGGGCGATCGGCGACCGCCGCGGGGAGGCCGTGACCCTGCACCACGCCGCGCAAGCCCATCGCGCGCTGGGCGACCTCGGGCGGGCCGGCGACGTGCTGCGGACCGCCCTCGCCCTCCAGGACGAGGCCGGCGCGCCCCGTGACCGGGCCCGCGCCCACGCGGCCCTCGGCGAGATCGCCAGCCTCAGCGGCGCCCACGCCGACGCCCTCGCCCACCTCACGACGGCCCACGCGCTGATCACCACCCCGGCCCCGGCGGTCCCCCCGACCGACCCGCCGCAGCCGCACGTACGCCGGTCGGCGCCCACCGCCCCCGCGCCCGGCGCCCCCGCGCCCGGCGCCCCCGCGCCCGGCGCCCCTGCGCCCGGCGCCGCTTCCGCTCGGCCGGCGGGCCCGGACGACGCCCCCGCGAACCCGCGGGAGAGGGCCGCGCGGGGCGCGGACGTGCCGCGCGAGGGCGCGGGCGAGGCGGATGCGGGCGTGGGCTCACGGGACGCAGGCGCGTCGGGCGTTGGCGCGTCGGGCGCGTCGGGCGCGGATGCGCGAGAGGCTGCGGAGGACGCGGAGGGACGGCGGATCGGCGTGGGGGAGGCGGAGGTAGGCGCGTCGGGCGCGGACGCGGAGGTACCGCGCGAGGGTGCGCCGGAGGCGGAGGCGGAGGCGGAGGCGGAGGCGGAGGTGGACCCGGGGGACGTCGACGAGGGGGACGCGGGCATTGCGGACGCCGCAGGCGGTGCGGTCCGGCCGGACGGGTCGGCCGAGGGCGTCGACGCGGCCGGGCCAGCGCGGGACGCGGGACGCCCGCCCGGCGACCGGCACGCCTCGCTGATCGAGCGGCTGCTCGGCGAGGCGTACGTGCGGGCCGGCGACGACGCCGCGGCGCTCCCGCACCTGCGCGCGGCGCTGGAACAGGAGGCCGCGGCCGGTTCCGCGTACGAGGAAGCGCTCGTCCACGAGGACCTCGCCGCGCTGGCGGAACGCGCCGCCGACCCCGCCGCCGCCCGCGACCACTACGCCCGCGCCGCAGCCCTCTACCGCCGCCTCGGCGCCCTCGACGCCGCGGCCCGCGCCGCCACCCGGTCCCGCACCCCGCCCCCCGCCTGACCGCCTCGGCGCCGTCGCCGCCGCCCTCGGCCCGGCTCCGCCCCCGGCCCGAGCCGCGCATACCCGGGGCCACCGCCGACAACCAGCCTGCGGGAGCTTCCCTCGGGACCCGACTCCGCGCCTGCGGCGCACCGTCACCACGGCCGGCGGCAGGGCAGAGACCGCCCCCGCCGCCCGCTCTCCACACGCGGCGACCGCCCGCACTCACGGCGCGCCCGCCGCCCCCTGTCTCCGCGTCTGCCGTGCACCCGCACGCGTTTCCGGCTCCGGACGGCCCCCGCCCGCGGGGCATCAGCGGGACCGGCTTCCGCGCTCACGGCCCGCCCGCCGCACCGGGCCCGCGCCTGCCGCGCACCCGCGCCCGCTCCCGAGTCCGGGCCGCCCCGGTGGCGGGACGCAGACCGCCCCCGCCGCCCGCTCCCCACACGCGGCGACCGCCCGCGCTCACGGCGCGCCCTCCGCCCGCGGGGCATCAGCGGGACCGGCTTCCGCGCTCACGGCCCGCCCGCCGCACCGGGCCCGCGCCTGCCGCGCTCGTTTCCGGCTCCTGACCGCTCCCCGTTCGCGGAACAGCATCCCTAGCCGGTTCCGCGCCCGTGGCGCACCCATCGCACCCGGGCCCACGCGCGCCGCGCCCGTTTCCGGCTCCGCGCCGGCCCCGCGCGCCGGCGCCCGTGGGTCTGCCGTCGCCCGCGAGGGCCGGCGCGAGGGCTACCGCCACGTGCCGATGTGCGTGCGCATCGGGTACACGTGGCGCAGCGCGGCCAGTTCGGGGCCGGAGACGAAGCCTTCGGAAGCGGAGTCGACGCCGATCTTCCAGCCGGCGAAGAGCACCGCGGACTCCAGCGCCTCGACCGGCTCGCCGGAGGTCAGCCAGACGTGCAGGAAGGACGCGAAGAGCGCGTCGCCCGCGCCGTCGGTGCTGCGGATCGGACGCGGGGTGACCGCCTCGATCCCCACCAGGCGGCCGTCCCGCAGCCCCATGACGCAGCCGTCCGCGCCGCGCCCCACCGCGGCCACCCGGCAGCCGGGATACCGCCGCAGGACCTCCGCGATCCAGTCCTCCGGCCGGCCCGCCAGCCGCTCGTGGCTGCGGAAGAGCACGTCGGCCGCCTCGAACCACGGCCGCTGCTCCTCGTCGTCCATGTCCGCGGCCATGTGCATGTCCACCGCGACCGGCAGCCGCAGCAGCTCCTTCGACACGCTCAGGAACGGCTCGCCGAACGGATGGCTGGTCACCACGGCGAGGTCCGCGGTCACCGCCTGCTCGATGTACCGCTCCATCGGGTAGTCGAACGCGTACTCCGCGGTGAACGAGGTGCGCGCCACCCGGCCGTCCGGCTCCACGAAGATCACCGTCTTGCCCGACTCCTCCGCCTCGACCGTCACCACGCCCCGGCCGTCCAGCCCGCGCCGGCCCAGCGTCGTCCTGATCACCTCGCCCGCGTCGTCCCGCCCGACAAGCGTGCACAACCCCGCCGCGCTGCCCAGACTCGCCAGCGCGCTCGCGACGTTGTAGGCGCCGCCGACCACGGCGCATCGCATCCACGGCGTTCGCCGGAACGGGTTGTACTCCATCGGAAAGCCGTCGACCGGCACCGTCATCGCCAGGCGCGTCGTCCCGACGACCATGATCTGCGGCATGATCTGCCCCTGCCTCCCCCAGCAGTCACCAGCGTGCGGGCGTACTCCCGCAATCAACGAGTGTGCGAGGAGGGGCTGGACGGAACGCTTGCAGCTTCCCTGCGGCCCCCTTGACGCCCCGTCTCCCCGCGGGCCCCTCCACGCCCCGCGCCGCACGGCCGTCGCGCTCCCGTTCGGCCGTAACCGTTGACACTGCCGTGACAACAGCGCAGTATGCGCCCCGGGAGAGCGCTCTCCCGGGGCACTTTCCCGACTCCCCCCACGTATGAGTTGCAGAAGGAGGTCCCATGGCACGCACACGGGGAAAGATCCCCGGACTGCTCGTCGCCCTGGCGCTCGTCACCGGCGGAGGCGGCGCACTGCTGACCGCCAACGCCTCGGCGAGCACGCCGGGTTCGGGCACGGCGGCGAAGTCGGCCGCCGTGTCGAAGGGTTCGGCCGACGCGAAGGGCGGGGCCGGCTCCTCGGCGATGACGTCGATGAACATGGCCGCGGTCGCCCCGCACGCCTCCGGCGACGACCCCGACGGCGACGGCTACATCTACGCCAATCCGCCGGTCACCGGCGTCACCCCGTCCACCTACGACCCGCCGCACGCGTACTTCCACGAGTTCCAGGCCAAGTGCGCGCCCCACCACACCGCGCCGGACGACCCGATCGTCTTCCCCGGCCAGCCCGGCGCCTCGCACGACCACACCTTCATGGGCAACGTCAGCACCAACGCCAACTCGACCACCGCGTCCCTGGAGGCGGCGAGCGGCACCGCGTGCCTGGCGCCCGGCGACAAGTCGGCCTACTGGATGCCGAGTCTGTACAACGGCAGCCAGAAGATCCTGCCCATCGGCCCGCAGACCATCTACTACAAGTCGGGCGTCAACGACTACACCAGTGTGCGCCCGTTCCCCAAGGGCCTGCGCTTCGTGGTCGGCAACCCCATGCAGAGCGAGGACGAGTTCAAAAACCTCAAGGGGACCGTCGAGGGCTGGGAGTGCGGCACCAGCTACAAGAACTACGACTTCCCGGCCAGTTGTCCCAGCACCCCTGACACGCAGCTCAACATCCGCCTCCAGGCCCCGAGTTGCTGGGACGGCATCCACCTGGACGTGCCGGACCACAAGAGCCACATGGCGTACCCGATCGCGACCGGGGCGAACCAGAACGTCTGCCCGGCCGACCACCCGGTGGCCCTGCCGATGATCGAGTTCAAGATGGCGTGGCCGGTCAACGGCGACATGTCGCAGGTGCACCTGTCCAGCGGCGCCGGCTTCTCCTTCCACTACGACTTCTTCGCCGACTGGGACACCGCCACCCAGTCCGCCATGGTCACCCACTGCATCAACGGCGGTCTGCAGTGCGACGACCACGGCTACGACCAGTCGCAGCCCGGCAAGGGCGCGGTGCTCGACAGCAACTACCAGCTGATCCACTGACCCGCCCGGCGTCTCTCCCGGGCGGGTTCTTCGGCCCGTCCGGGAGAGCGCTCTCCCTCGCCTGCCGGGTTCAGCCGCCGGGCTCAGCCGCCGGGCTCAGCCGCCGGGCTCAGCCGCCGGCTCAGCTGCGGGGCTCGGGCGCCGCCGGCGTCAGGTGCAGCGGCAGGGTCAGCGGGCCGCGGACGAACACGCCGGTCTCCGGCGGGGCGTGGCCCTCGGCGAAGTCGATCTCGGCGAAGGCGTCCAGGAGCTGGTTGGCGCCGACCTCCACCTCGGCCTTGGCGAGCAGGGCGCCGACGCAGAAGTGCCGGCCGAGCGCGAAGGCGAGGTGGTCGGCCGCCGCGCTGAAGGCGTTCGCGGTGGTCAGGTCGGTGCGGAAGACGTCATACGCGTCGGGGTCCGCGAAGTGTGTCTCGTCGCGGTTGGCCGCGCCGATCAGGCAGGTGACCGTGGCGCCCGCCGGGATCGTGCCGCCGCTCACCTCGACGTCCTCGGCCGGCTGCCGCATGATCATCTGCAGTGGCGGGCTGTGCCGCAGGGACTCGGCGAAGGCCGCGGGCACCAGCGTGCGGTCCGCGCGCACCGCCGCCAACTGGTCCGGATTCGCCAGCAGGTTGCGGAACATCCCGGCGATCGCCTTGTCGGTGGTCTCGCCGCCGGCCGACAGCAGCAGGCTGACGAACGACGTGATGTCCTGGTCGGTCATCCGGGTGCCGTCGACCTCGGCGGTGCACAGGCTGGACAGCAGGTCGTCGCCGGGACGCGCGCGCCGCTCGGCGATCAACGGCAGCAGGTAGGCGCGTAGTTCGGCGCCCGCGCGCAGGCCCGCCTCGGCGACCGCCGGGTCCTGGGTGAGGTTGGCGAAGAACCCCACCACCGCCTCGTACCACGCGTGGAAGCGGTCGTGGTCGGAGCGGTCCAGGCCGAGCATGTCGACGATGACGTTGACCGGGAAGCGCGTCGCGAACTGGTCGACCAGCTCGGCGCGTTCGTGGCCGCGGAAGGCGTCGATCAGCTCCCGGGCGTTGCGCTCGATCACCGGCAGGAAGCGCTCGCGCAGCTCCCGGCCGCGGAAGGCGGGGGCGACCAGCGCCCGGCGCACCGCGTGCTCGTGGCCGCTCATCTGCGCGATGGTCCGGCCGCCGTGCACCGGCTCCAGCTGCCAGCCGTAGTTGTCGGTGGTGAACACCGGGTCGCGGAAGGCCCGTTCGACGTCGTCGTAGCGCGACAGCAGCCAGCTGCCGGTGCCCTCGTGGTAGTGCAGCGGGTAGTGCGCGCGCAGCACGCGGTAGGCGGGGTACGGGTCCGCGGCGAACTCCGGCGACAGGATGTCGGGCGGCGGCGGTGGCGGGGTCGCGCGGGTCGCGTGCACGGTCACGGTGCGCCTCCTGGCGGGCGGACGCGGACGGACTGACGGGCGGGCAGGCAGGCAGACGGCAGACGGGCGGGCGGGCCGGAGCCCGGCAGACGCTAGGGCACCGCCCCACCGCCGTCCAGGTCCGGCCCGCCCGCAAGGGCGCGATCCGGCCGTCGCCCGCGGCGTCAGGCCAGGGAGGCCGCCCACTGCTCGATCGTGACGACGTCGGCCTGCCGCGGGAACACCTTCTCGGTGAGCACCCGGTGCACCTCCTCGTCCGCGTCGGCGCAGCCGTCGGACAGCACGGTCAGCGCGTAGTCCAGGTCGGCGGCCTGGCGCAGGGTGGAGAGCACCACGCCGCTGGTGGCGACGCCGGCGAGCACCAGGTGCTCGTAGCCGCGGGCCCGCAGCACCGTCTCCAGGCCGCTGCCGGTGAACGCGCTGACCCGCTTCTTGGTCACCACCACCTCGCCGTCGCGCGGCGCGACATCGGGGTGCGGGTCGGCGTTGGGGTCGGCGGGGGTGAAGGCGTCGCCGACGGCCAGCGCGCTGAAGTTCTTGTTGGCGGGGCTGATCTCGGGGTGTCCGGGGCGGAAGCCGATCAGCACGTGGACCACCGGCACGCCCGCGGCGCGCGCGGCGTCCACCGCCGTGGCCAGCCGCTTGGTGTAGCCGGCGTCCTCGACGCGGCCGACGATGCCTTTCTGTACGTCCATCACGAGCAGTGCGGTCTTGGAGGTCATGGTCGTGCGGCCTTTCGGATCAGGTGAGCTGGGGTTCGGGTGGACTGAGAGGTCAGGCGGGCTGACAGGTCAGGCGGGCTGACAGGTCAAGCGGGCCGAGCTCCTGGGGAGTTCAGGACTCCTCGGTGCGTACGCGGGACAGCGACCGGTCAGCCGCGGTGACCGCGAGGAAGCCCGCCGCGACGACCACCAGGAACCAGGCCAGGTGGTGCAGCCCGCCGGTGTCGGCGCGGTCGGTGAAGAAGGCGCCGCTCGCCGCGGAGGCGACGATCGCGCCCAGATAGCCGAAGGTGCGCAGCAGTCCCGCGGAGGAGCCGATGCGCTCCGGATCGGCCTGGAAGTAGACCGAGTTCTGCAGCGCGAGGCTGTTCAGGCCCTGCGGGACGCCGAAGACGACGGCCACCGCGATCAGCAGCCACACCGGGCTGTGACCGCCCAGGAGCAGCAGCATCGCGCACGCGACGACCTGGAACGCCGAGCCGACCAGCAGCTTGCGGCGGATCTCCGGCCGCCGCCCGGTGGTCGTGGAGATCGCGATGGCCACGGCGAACAGCGGGAGTTGGGCGAGGCCGGCCTGGGAGGCGGACAGCCCGCGGCCGTCCTCCATCCACTGCGTGTAGCCGTAGAGGTAGGCGTACGAGACCACGTAGGCCAGTAGCGCGCGGACGTAGGTGGTGACCAGCGGGCGGTTGCCCGCGAGCACCCGCAGATCGATGAACGGCTGAGTGGACACGCGCAGTTCGCGTATCCAGAAGCCGGCGCCCGCGGCGGCGGTGAGCAGCAGCAGGTAGCCGTGCGACAGCCGCGGGTCCATCAGGAACAGCAGCAGCGTGACCAGCGTGGCGGCGAACAGGGCCATCCCCGGCAGGTCGAGCCCGGCCGGCACCCGTATCCGCGGCCGGGACCCGGCACGCGCCCGGCCGTCCGCCGCCCGCCGGTCCGGGGCCGCGCCGCCGTCCGCCGCCTCGGCCCTGCCCGGGGTGGCGGGCAGCCGGCGGGCGCCGAGGTAGAGGCCGGCCAGTGCCAGCGGGATGTTGACCGCGAAGGTCGCCCGCCAGCCGCCGATGCTGATGAGCAGGCCGCCGAGCGACGGCCCGATCACCGAGATGGTCTGGGTGGTGACCGCCAGCGCGGTCAGCACGCCGGTCGGGCTCTTGTGCCCGGTGCGCGCGGCCTCGCTGCGGATCAGGTACATCGCCGCGGGGTAGCCCGCGCAGGTGCCGAAGCCGAGCACCACCCGGGCCGCGACCAGCACGCCGAGGTTCGGCGCCAGCACGCCGAGGACGCCGGCCACGCCGGCCAGCGCGGTGCCGGTCAGGAACAGCCGGCGCGGTCCGTACAGGTCGATCAGCCGGCCGACCACCGGCTGGCCTATCGAGGTCGCCAGGTACAGCGCCGAGACCAGCCACGCCGTCTGCGAGGGCGGCGCGCCGAACGCGGCGCCGATCGGCACCAGCGACACGGCGATGATCGAGGAGTTGATCGGGTTGAGCACCGAGCCGAGCATCATCGGCGGCAGCAGCCGCCGGTCGAACCGGTCGGCCGTGGTGTCCCCGCTGTGCCGCGCGGCCGTCTGCGCGGTCACGCCCGCGCCAGCCTCTCCAGCAGCGCCAACCCGGTGAGCAGCGCCTGCCGTTCGTCCTCGGTGAAGCGCGCGTCGAGGGTGCGGGTGATCCACTCCTCGTCCGAGCGCCGCCGGCCCTCGACGTAACCGCGGCCCTCGGCCGTCAGCGACACCAGCTGCCGGCGGCCGTCGGCCGGGTCGGGTCGGCGGGCGACCATCCCGCGCTCCTCCAACGCGGCGACGGTGGCCGCCATGGACTGCGGTCTGACGTGCTCGGTCGCGGCCAGCGCGCTGGTGGACGCGTCGCCGATGGCGAGCAGCCGGGCGAGCACCGACCGCTGGGAGGGGGTCAGTTCGCGCTGGTCGTACTCCTGGCGCAGCCTGACCCGCAGCCGGCTGAAGACCACGCGGACGTCCTGCGCGGCCCGCAGCGCGGAGGCGGAGGGCCCGCTCGGCGCGGCAGAACCCGGCGCCTCGGGCCCCGGCGCGTCCAGGTCCGGCGCGGCAGAACCCGGCGCCTCGGGTTCCGGCGTGGCGTCCGGTCCGGGTACGGCGTCGGGCCCGCCCGCGGCGTCCGGCAGGGTTCCGGTGGTCTGTTCCATGCGTCCACGGTAGATCGCCAGCCCAGACTGTGCAAATGAACCTTAGTAGTTTGCCTGCTGATGCACGTGCCGCATACGCCCAGGTGCACTGCGTGTACGACCGGGTGCGTGGCAACCGGTCACGCAGCGTCCGTGGTTGTTCACGGAACCCACCCCAGGGGTGCTTGTGTGGGCTCCGGCCGACTCCCTATCGTCCGTCCATGACGATTCCCACCGAGAACATCGGCAGCATTCCGCGGCCCCCGGCCCTGCTGAAAGCGCTTGCCGACCACGCCGGCGGCGCGTTAGGAGATGCCGACCTGGCCAAGCTCCAGGAGCAGGCCGTGATCGACACGCTGAGCCGGCTCGAAGCGCTCGGCGCGCCCGTCCTGGTCGACGGCGAGCAGTCCAAGCCGAGCTTCGCGACCTACCCCCTCGCAGGGCTGACCACCCTCGACCCCGAGGGCGCGGTGATCCCGTTCGCCGACGGCCACACCCGCCAGCTGCCCGCCCTGACCCAGGGCCCGTTCCGCTACCAGGTGCACGCCGACAGCTACCTGGCCGCGGCGAAGCGGCACACCACGCTTCCGGTCAAGCAGGCGGTGATCGCGCCGTCCGCGCTGAGCCTGCTCTACCCGGCGGCCGGCATCGACGGCTACCCGCGCGAGCAGTTCATCGCCGATCTGGTCGACGAGGCGGAGGCCGACATCCGCGGCGCGCTCGACGGCGGCGCCCACGATGTCCAACTCGACTTCACCGAGGGCCGCCTCAGCCTCAAGCTCGACCCCAGCGGCGGTCTGCTGGACGACTTCGTGGCGCTCAACAACCAGGTGCTGGAACGCTTCTCTGCCGACGAGCGGTCCCGGATCGGCGTGCACACCTGCCCCGGCGGCGACCAGGACAGCACGCACAGCGCCGACGTCGACTACGCCGATCTGCTGCCGAAGCTCTTCCAGCTCAAGGCCGGCAACTTCTACGTGCAGTTGGCCAGCGAGGCCGACCCCGATCGGGTGCTGGCCGTCATCGCCCAGCATCTGCCGTCCGACGCCCGGGTGTTCGTCGGCGTGATCGACCCGATCGACCCCCGGGTGGAGACCGCGGAGGAGGTGCGCGACCGGGTGCTCGCCGCGGCCCGGCACCTCCCGGTGGAGCGGCTCGGCACCTGCGACGACTGCGGGTTCTCGCCGTTCGCCGACGACACCTCCACCTCGCGCGACCTCGCCTTCGCCAAGATCGAGGCCCGGCTGCGCGGCACCGCGCTCGCCGCCGAGGCGCTCGGGGTCTGATCGCAGAACGGAACGTCCCGCGGTCCGGCCAGTACCGACCCCCGTGCCATACCGGCCGAACCGCGGGACGCCCAGGGCGGCTCCGCCGCTATGCCGCGCCGGTCTGCGGCTCCGGGGCCTGGCCCGGACGCCGCGCCGGTACGTGGGCGGGCCGCGGCTCGGCGGCCGGCAGTTGGACGTCGTACGCGGCGGCCACCACCGACCGCTCGCGCCACAGGTCGTACAGCGCGCGGGCGAAGATGTACGAGCCCAGCACATTGGCGATGAAGTGCCACCACACGCGGTACGTGACCAGGCCGGGGCCCGGGTCGAGCTGGCCGAACCAGGTGGACAGGCCGATCGCGCGGGTCGCGCCGAACCACACCGACAGCGTCAGCGACAGGTGCTCCAGGCCGTGGATGCCCTGCATCCACACGCCCATCGTGCCCCAGCGCCGCGACCTGAGATGGCGGGTGTGGGTGGTGATCACCATGACCGCGGCCATGCCGGCGAGGAAGATGAAGTTCCCCGTCAGGTGCAGGATCTCCATGCCCAGGGTGGGCTTGGAGGTGTCCACCACGTTGTAGCCGTTGGCCAGGCCGGTGCCCCAAGGTGTCATCCACGCCGGGTCGTTGGGGTGGCCGATCCAGTAGCCGGCCTGCGCCACGTGCTCCTGCAGGTGGCCGATCTGGCCGATCACGCCGATCACGATGGTCGCCGCGCTGGCGCGGAAGACCCACGGCCTGCGGACCGGCCCGCGGTTGGCCCACCACAGGCCGAACACCGCGGCCCACATCACCACCGCCCACAGCAGCAGGAGTATCGCGCCGAGTTTGTCCCAGCCGTCGGCGTGAGCGGCATGTCCGGCCGGCATGCCGGGCATTGCTGGCATCCGGAGCATAAGCGTCCCCCAATACGTCGTCACCAGGGTGAGTTCAGGAAGTCACGCCGTGTGCGCCCGGCGGCATACGCCAACAAGGTAGGGCGGCCCGTGGGACCTGCGTTTCTTCGAGACTGCCCTTCATGCGGGTTTCCGCCGCCGGGGCATTCCGCTTGCCCGTAGGGTGACGTGCCCTGACGTTTCGTGGCCGACGGTGTGGCGGGTGTGGTCGGCGGTGCGGCCGGGACGCCGCTCGGGGGTCGGCCGGCGGCGCGGCGGAGGGTACGGCCGCGGGTGCGCTCAGCGCAGCAGCGCCTCGACGGCGGCGACCACCACCGCGCGCTGGTGGTCCGCGTCGTCCGCACCCCCCGCGCCGGTGGCGATCGCGTCGTACTCCGGCACGTTGGAGCTCCAGAAGCCCGACAGGTGCAGCACCAGGCCGAGCAGGTCGACGGGCGAGAAGCGGGCCGGAATCAGGCCGGCCTCCTGGGCGGCGGCGATGGCGCGGACCTTGGCCGCGTTGCTCTCCATGACCACCGGCAGCAGGGTGCCGCTGCCCGCCCGCTCCAGCCGGTACCAGGTCGCCAGCCGCTGCACGTACGGCCGCGCGCGGTACGAGTCGTGCAGCCGTCCCGCGTACTCCGGCAGGTTCGCCGGGTCGATCGGCACGGCGTCCACGGTCTCCCGGCACATGGCGTCGAAGACCGCGTCGAACAGGCCGTCCTTGCTGCCGAAGTAGTGGTAGATCTGCGCCTTGTTGCTCCTGGCCGCCGCCGCGATCCGGTCGACCCGGGCGCCCGCGATGCCGTACGCGGCGAACTCCTGCGTCGCCGCGTCGAGCAGCCGGCGGCGGGTGGCTTCGGCGTCCCTGGTGGTCATGGCTCCCACCGTATCAACTAACCGGACAGTTGACAGTTGTCGCGGGGCGAGGTTCCATGGAGGTGTTGCTAATCAACTGGTTAGTAAGAAGCGAGTCCGGGTGGGCGGCCCGGGAGCGGAGGAGCGGTCATGTCCGCAGATGTGGGTACGAATGGTTCTGTCTTCCTGGTCAGCGGGGCGTCGCGCGGGCTCGGCCGGGAGATCGTGCGGGCCGCGCTGGCGGCCGGGCACCGTGTCGTCGCCGGTGTGCGCGATCTCTCCTCGCTGGACGACCTGGCGGCGGCGGACGGCGGCGACCGGCTCGTCGTCGTCCCCCTGGACGTGACCGACCCGGCCGCCGCGCGCGCGGCCGTCGCGACCGCCGTCGACCGCTTCGGCCGCCTGGACGTGCTGGTCAACAACGCGGGTTACGCCACGCTGGCGTCCGTCGAGGACATGACCGACGAGGACTTCCGCGCGCAGGTCGAGACCAATCTCTTCGGGGTCGTCCACCTCACCCGGGCCGCGCTGCCGGTGCTGCGCGAGCAGCGCGCGGGGCACGTCGTGCAGGTGTCGTCGGTCGGCGGCCGGCTGGCCACGCCGGGTCTGTCGGCGTACCAGACGGCGAAGTGGGGGGTCGGCGGGTTCTCGTCGGTGCTGGCGCGGGAGGTCGGGCCGCTGGGGGTCAAGGTCACGGTGCTGGAGCCCGGGGGGATGCGGACGGACTGGGCGGGGGCGTCGATGCGGGTGGAGCCGGTGCGGGAGGAGTACGCGGGGACGGTGGGGGCGAGTGCGGCGATGCACGCGCCGGAGTCGACGGCGGCGAATGATCCGGTGAAGGTCGCGCGGCTGGTTCTCGAGGTGGTGGGGCTGGAGGAGCCGCCGCTGCGGCTTCTGGTCGGGCCGGAGGCGTATGCGTATGCGACGGCGGCGGGGCGGGAGCTGCTCGCGAGCGACGAGCGGTGGCGGGAGCTGAGCGAGTCCACGGCGGCGGACGACGCGACGCCGGCCCAGCTCGACCCCCTGTCCCAGGCAAGCTGACGCTGCGCGCTGCGTTGCCCTGGCCGGGTGCGGCTGCGTTGCGGTGACGCTGGGCGCTGGGCGCTGGGCGCTGGGCGCTGGGCGCTGGCCTGGCCGGGTGCGCTGCGTTGCGGTGTGGGTCGGGGTCGTCCCGGGGGTATCTCCTCGGACTTCGAAAGTGGCGGGTTTCGTTGCCTGGTTTCTGCCGGTGTTGTTTTCGAAGTCCTGCGGGGACACCCCCGGACCGCCCCCTCGGGTGGCATGTGCGCTGCGGGTCGAGTAGTCAGGGGCGCGGGGAACTGCGCGACCAGCTACAGCGGACCGGTGGGCGGGTACGGTCCGTTCGGGGCAGACGGGGTGCCGGTTTTTCAGGGGCGCGGGGAACTGCGCGACCAGCCACAGCGGACCGGTGTGCGGGTACGGTCTGTTCGGGGCAGACGGGGTGCCGGTTTCAGGGGGCGCGACCAGCCGCAGCGGGAGAATAGGGTGCGCTGGTATGACCCGTACGCATTACTACACGGCGACCTCGTTGGACGGCTTCCTCGCGGATGCGAACGACTCGCTGGACTGGCTGCTGAGCCAGGACGTGGACGACGAAGGCCCCTTCGGCTACAAGGAGTTCATCGCCGGGGTGGGCGCGATGGTGATGGGCGCGACCACGTACGACTGGGTGCTGACGAACCACATCGGCAAGGGCGAGCCGTGGCCGTACGAGATCCCGGCGTGGGTGATGACGCACCGCGACCCGGGATCATTCGCCGACGTGCCGGGCGCCGACGTCCGGTTCGCGGCCGGCGACGTCCGCGCGGTGCACGCCGCGCTGACCGAGGCCGCGGGCGACCGGGACGTGTGGGTGGTCGGCGGCGGCGACCTCGCCGCCCAGTTCGCGCTGGCCGGGCTGCTGGACGACCTCACCGTGTCCATCGCCCCGGTCACCCTTGGCGCCGGCCGCCCCCTCTTCCCCGCCCCTTCGACCTCCGCCTCACCGCCACGGCCCGCAACCGCGCCTTCCTCTGCGCCCACTACGAAGTCCTGGGCCCCCGCACCCGGTAGCTCCCCGCCGTGTGCGAAGGAAAGGAGGGGACACGCGTGCCCCGTGTAAGGGGTGGGAGGGGTGGGACCTTCACAGGAGGCGCACAAGGTGATCGCATTGTCTGACGGAACTCCTGTTAGGTTCGGGCCCTGCCCCGTCGCGGGTGTACGTGAACATGCCAGCACCCGGGCGCCGACGTGGCTCCCGGGCGTGCAGCCAGCACAGGAAGACCGCGAATGGACTACTGCTACACGTGCCGCCGGACCCTCAACGGGGCGCTGGTGTGCCCCGGTTGCGGTGCGTACGCACCGGACATCGATCCGCAGGCCGCCCGGCCGGGCGCGCGCTTCGAGGGGTCGTACGCGGCTCCCGGCGCGATACCGGCGCAGCGCCCGCACGGGTCGATGCCCGAGCCGATGCCCGCCGCCGCCCCCGTGCCGAAGCCGCGCGCCGGGTACGACGCTCCGGCGGCGTTCGACGCGCGGGCCGACGGCCCCGGCGCGGACGGGACCGACGACGGCGGCGACGGCGAGGCGTCCGTGCTGGGCTCCGCCGCGATCGCCCCGACGCTGCACCGCGGCCGCGCCGCCCGCCGCCGGCAGCTCGCCCGGTGGAAGAAGACCCGCCGCCGCGCCGGCGTCGCGACCGCCGTCGCGCTCTTCGGCGGCGGCGTGACCGTCGCCTCGATGTCCGCCTCGCACGGCGGCAAGGGCGACACCGCCTCCGCGTCGACCCGCGACGACATCGCGCCGGTGACGCTCAACACCAACTCGGTCCCCGGATCGGTCGCCCTGCCGGACGGCACCGGCCCGGCCGGCAACGGCACGGCCGCCGGCCACGCCCCGACCTCGCACAAGGTCGCGCTGCCGCGGCAGCGCACCGGCGCCCACGCCGCCCCGGACGTGCGGACCACGCAGGCCGGCACCGACGACGCCGGCCGCACCCTGATCGGCGGCAGCCCGAACGGCTCCACCGGCACGACCGCCACGACCGACAGCGGCCACCAGGCCGGCGACTCGGCCTCGGTGCCGCAGGCCTCGGTCACCACCCCGCCGGCCGACACCGGCAGCACCGGCTCGACCGGCTCCGGCGGCGCCACGACCAGCACCGGCTCGGACACCGGCAGCGGCTCGACGGCCACCACGCCGCCGGCCACCGGCGACCCCAGCACCCCGCCGGCCGCCACCGCGCCGGCCACGCCCCCGCAGCAGCAGCTCTGCCTGCTCATCATCTGCCTGGGCTGACACCGGGACCGCCGAAGCCCCGGAGCCGGCGCGGCTCCGGGGCTCGCGGCGCACCCGCGGGCGGGCGGGACGGCGCTCAGCACATCTTGTACGCGACCCGCGTCGAGTTGTACGCGCACGTGTCCACCACGCCGCCGCCCGAACGCCGCAGCGTCGCCGTGTCCTTGTCGTTGTTCCACACGTACGCGGCGCGGCCCTGGTAGCGGTGCGCCGCGGTGTTGCCGCCCTTGCCGGTGTGCACCGTCACGGTCTTGTGCGCGCCGAGCGTGTACGTGCCGAAGGAGTACACGTGCCGCGACGCGTCGGACAGCGTCCAGCCCTTCAGACTCACCGCCTTGGACGTGGAGTTGGTGATCTGCACGTACTCCGCGTTCAGGCTCGCGTTCGAACGGGTGTCGGTGCCGGGGCTGTTGTAGTAGATCTTGTACAGGTGCACGGAGCCGGTCGCGGCCCCGGCCGACTGGGCCGGCAGCAGTACCGCGGCGGCCGAGGCGGTCACCGCGACCGCGGCGACGGCCCCGCGTGCGGTGGTACGGCGGCGCGGGACCGCGGGTATGCGGACGTCACGGATGGTACGGAACATGAGCCCCCCCTGGGCATGAGTCACGGACCGGGCGTTCCCCTGACAACCCGGCGAGAGCCACAGACTAGGGGCGATCGTCCTACGGTCGGACCGTAATCCCGCACATCCCTCCGCGCGCCGCCGTTTCCGCCCGGCGCGCCGCTGTTTCCGCCCCGCGCCGACCCCGCGCGACCCCCGCGCGCCCTCCGCGCATCCCCCGGCGCGGCCCCGCACGGGCCGCCGCGCCGGCCCTTTTCCCGTCGGCCCGGCGGCCCGCAGGTCCCGAAACGCTGACCACTTCTTGACCAGTGGTCAACGACGCGCCATCATCCGCTCATGCCCGAGAGTCAGAGCGGCGGCAGCGGCGACGGCGGCGGTGGCCCCGAGACCGGCCCCGAGACCGGCCCCGAGACCGGCCCCGAGCCCCGCGGCGAGAGCCGCTGGGAGAAGCGGCAGCGCATCCGCGCCCACCTGCTGGACCTCACGGAGATCGCCCAGCCGGGCCAACCCCTGCCGGGCGAACGGCAGTTGTGCGCCGATCTCGGCGTCTCCCGGCCCACCCTGCGCTCCGTCGTGGACGGCCTGGTCCGTGACGGCCTGTTGGTCCGCGAGCACGGGCGCGGCGTGTTCGTGGCCCGCGCCAAGGTCGACCAGCGGCTCGCGCCGACCGCCGGCGACGACCGGGCCGCGGCGCTCGGCGTCGGCGGTGTGGACGGCACCTGGACCAGTCGCACCGTCGACTTCCGGGTGGTGCCGGCCGGCCCCGGATCAGCCGCCGGCTGCGGGTGCCGCCCGACGAGCAGGTGCTGCGCATCACCCGGCTGCGCAGCGTCGACGGCGACCCGATGTCGCTGGAGACCGTGCACGTACCGCAGGCGCTGGTGCCGGGCCTGACCGCGCGCGACCTGGAGACGCACTCCTTCTACGGCCTGCTCGGCCGCCGCTTCGGGATCCGCCTCGCCGACGCCGCGCAGATCATCGAACCGACCGTGGTCGACGCCGCCGAGGCCGAACTCCTCGGCGTGCCGGCGCACACCCCCGCGCTGCTCTTCGAACGCGAGACGCGCGACGCGGACGGCCGGGTCGTGGAGTTCACGCACTCCGTCTACCGCGGCGACCGCTACCGGATCAGCACCCGGCTCTCCCTGACCGCGAGCCCCGAGGCCGGCCGCGTGCTGGCCGGCTCCTGGTCCGCCGCCAGGACCGTGCCGGGCGCCGACACCCTGATGCTCGACCCGTACTGGACCGACCACCCCTGACCCGCACGGTCCTCCGGCCGCACGGCCGCAGCCCGTCCGACCCGTCCGACCCGTCCGACCCCGACCGTCCGATCCTCCGACCGTACGGACCCCTCCCCCTCGAAGGGACGGAACATGCTTCGTCGCACCCTCGTCCTCGCCACCGCCGCCGCGTGTACCGCCGCGCTCGCCGGCGCCATGGCGGCGGGCGCCGTGACACCCGACCACCACGGCGCGACCGGCCGAGCGGCCGACAGCGCGACCGCCGGCCGCGCCCGCACGCAGCCGGTCGCCCCGCACCGGACCCCCGCGCACCGGTCGGCCGCCTCCGGCGTACAGCTGGAGACCTGGCTCTACCCCGGCGGCGCAGGCGACTCCACCTGCACCGCCGCGAGCGAGTACGCGGACGGCCGGGTGGCCAACGGCGCGCTGAAGCCGGAGTACTGGAGCGTCGACGGCTCCGGCGCCGTCACCTTGGAGACCACCGCGGGCGGCGTCTGCAACACCTACAGCGCGGCCGGGCTCGCCGACCTCAAGGCGCACTCCGCGTACCAGTACCCGACCGTCTCGGCCATGACCACCGCCGACGTGCACGCCCTGGTCTCCAGCAGCTCCAAGCGCACCGCGGCCGTCACGCAGCTCACCGACTTCACCGTGCAGCACGACGTGGACGGCGTGGACGTCGACATGGAGGACTACTGGTCCTGGTCGGCCGCGGACCTGACCAACTACGAGAAGTTCCTCAAGCAGTTGGCGACCTCCCTGCACGCGCAGGGCAAGAAGCTCCTGGTCGACGCCCCCGCGATGACCGAGGACGCCGACTTCTACGACTACGCGGCGGTCAGCGCGCAGGGCGTGGACGAGCTGGAGATCATGGCGTACGACGAGGAGTTCGACACCGCGCCCGGCGCCCGCTGCCTGCCGATCACCCCGCTGAACTGGCTGGGCGACGTGACGCGTTACGCCCAGAGCAAGGTGCCCGACCACAACCGGCTGGTCATCGCGCTGCCGTCGTACGGGATCAGCGCCCCCGACCCGTGCGACCTGGACGACGTCACCGGCAACATCCAGTACAGCGACATGGCCAAGAGCCCCGGCTTCTCCACCGACCCGGCCACCGTCGCCGCCCGCCGCGACGCCTCCTCCGGCGAGATCCGCTGGGTCTCTGGCGGCCGGCTGTACGACTACGTGGACACCACCGCGCTCGACCGCAAGCTCGCGGTGCTCACCTCGCTCGGCGTGACCCGGGTCTCGGTGTGGTCCCTCGGCGGCGGCAACCCCTGGTTCACCCGCTGACGCCAGGCGCTGGCATGAACGGCGCGGCGCCGGCCGGGACGACTCCCGGCCGGCGCCGCGCCGTTCACGCCGACACGAGCCCGCGCGCACGCGGACGCGCGCGCGACCTCACGCGCTCACCCGGTCACCTGCCGCCGACCGGCGCCATCGTGTCGGCGATCCCCGGGTTCGCCTTCATCCACGCGGCGACCCCGTCCGCCGTGTGGCCCTCGCCGGCCTTCTGGATCGCGGCCTCCAGCGAGCCGAGTTGCGCCTCGGACATCCTGAAGTGCCGCATCCACGCGGTCACTTGCGGCAGCTTCGCGGCGCTGGACCTGTTGGCGATGTCGTTGATCGAGTCGCCCGGGCCCCACAGCCCCTTCGGATCGCTCAGCTTCGTCAGCTTGTACGTGCTGTACGCCCAGTGCGGCGACCACAGCACGACCGCGACCGGCTTGTGCGCCGCGTAGTCGCGCGCCAGCTCCGCGAGCATCGCCGACGTCGAACTCGCCACGAGCTTGTACTCCTTGTCCAGCCCGTACCCCGGCAGCACCTTCGACGACAGCAGCTTCATCTCGCCGGCGCCCGGCTCGATGCCGATGATCCGGCCGCCGAACTCGCCGCTTCTGCCCTTCAGATCGGCCATCGAGTGCACGCCCTCGACGTACGACGGCACCGCCACCTCCAGCGAGGTGCGGCCGTACCAGGGGCCGAGGTTCGTGTAGCTCTTGCCGTACTGCTTCATGTACGAGGCGTGCGTGGTCGGCAGCCAGGCGTCGGTGAGGTAGTCCAGCGAGCCGGAGGCCAGCCCGGTGAACGCGGCGCCCGGGTCGTAGGTGTCGACCCGTGCCGTGAAGCCGCGCTGGTCCAGCACCGCCTTCCACAAATTGGCCGAGGCGACCGACTCGTCCCAGTTGAACGAGCCGATCCGTACCGTCCTGCCGTGGCCGACGTCCTTGCCGGCCACGGCGGTTGCGGAGGAGTCCGAGTCGTCGCCGAACACCCCGATGCCGCCCGCGACCAGCGCGAGCGCCGCGACGCAGGCCACGCCCACCGCCGGGCGCGGCCGGTAGCGCAGCACCCGCAGGCCGTGCGTGGAGGAGGCGCGCAGCCGGGCCAGTGCCCGCCGGCCCAGCGGCGAGACCTGCTCGCCCAGCGCGCCGGTGATCCGGTCCAGGTACACCGCGAGCACCACGACGGAGACGCCGCCCTCGAAGCCCAGGCCGATGTCGACCTGGCTGATCGCGCCGAAGACCGTGGAGCCCAGGCCCTCCGCGCCGACCATGCCGCCGATGACGACCATCGACAGCGCGAGCATGATGACCTGGTTGACGCCCGCCATCACCGTCGGCAGGGCCAGCGGCAGCTGCACGCGCAGCAGCGTGCCCAGCGGGGGAGTGCCGAACGCGTCGGCGGCCTCGACCAGTTCGGGGTCGACCTGGCGGATGCCCAGCTCGGTCATCCGCACCCCGACCGGCATCGCGAAGACGATCGTGGCGATCACCGCGGGGACCGTGCCGAGGCTGAAGAAGATGATCGCCGGGATCAGGTAGACGAACGCCGGCAGGGTCTGCATCACGTCCAGCACCGGCCGGACGATCAGCCCGACGGTCCGCCGCCGCGCCGCCCAGATGCCCAGCGGCACCGCGAGCACCACCGCGACCGCGGCCGAGACGACGACCAGCGACAGCGACTGCATGGCCTCGTCCCACTGCGCGACCGAGTCGATCAGCGCGAAGCCGGCGAAGGCCAGCACGCCCGCGAGCACGCCGCGCATCCACAGCGCGACCACCGCGAGGATGCCGGCCATGAGCAGCGGCGGCGGTCCGCCGAGCACCCACTCGACGCCGTCGTACATGCCGTTGACGACCGTGCTGATCGCGTCGAACAGCCAGGACAGGTGGTG
The DNA here is from genome assembly GCF_035825295.1 of Actinacidiphila sp. DG2A-62. Taxonomy (NCBI): domain Bacteria; kingdom Bacillati; phylum Actinomycetota; class Actinomycetes; order Kitasatosporales; family Streptomycetaceae; genus Actinacidiphila; species Actinacidiphila sp. DG2A-62. The sequence goes on along the minus strand of NZ_JAYMGI010000002.1, from coordinate 3,522,984 downwards.
GGTCAGCCAGTTGACGACGTGTTCGGCGCCGTCGCCGAGGCGCAGCCTAGGCATCCGCGGCCTCCTTCCGGCCGGCGGCGCCGTCATCCGGGGCCGCGGTCACCGCCGAGGTCGTCCGCGCGGCGTCCCCCGCCGAGGTCGCCCGCTCCGCGTCCCTCGCCGCGTGCGCGACCGCGTCCGGCCGGCCGTGGTCCTCGCCCAGGGCCGCGAGCAGCGTGCCCGTCGAGATCACCCCGGTCAGCCGCCCGGCCTCGTCGACCACCGCGAGCGGCAGCGTGGTGCGCGCGGCGTCGGCCAGCAGCCCGGCCAGCGGGGCGTCCGCCGGCGTGGTCACCAGCTCCTGCGCGCCGGTGTCCACCAGGTCCCGTACCCCGCGCCCGCCGTCGCCGTCCGCGCTGACCTGTTCCTCGGTGACCGCCCCGACCAGCTCGCCGTGCGGTCCGACGACGAACGCGGCGTGCGCGTCCTGCTCGGTGCTGATCGCCTGCCGGGCGGCCGCGGCGTCGCACGTGGCCGGCACGGTGACCAGCGGGTCCTTCATGATCGACGCGGCGGTGAGCACCCGCGAGCGGTCCACGTCCTGGACGAAGCCGGCCACGTAGTCGTCGGCCGGCGCGGTGAGGATCTCCTGCGCGGTGCCGGTCTGCACGATCCGGCCGTCGCGCATGACCGCGATCCGGTCGCCGAGCCGCATCGCCTCGTTCAGGTCGTGGGTGATGAAGACCACGGTCTTGCGCAGCTCGTGCTGCAGCTCGATCAGCTGGTCCTGCATGTCGCGGCGGATCAGCGGGTCGAGCGCGGAGAACGACTCGTCCATCAGCAGCACGTCGGCGTCGGTGGCCAGCGCACGGGCCAGGCCCACGCGCTGCTGCATCCCGCCGGACAGCTCGTCCGGCCAGGACCGCGCCCAGTCGGCCAGGCCCACCAGCTCCAGCGCCCGCGTCGCGCGCCGCTCCCGTTCGGCGCGGGGCACGCCCTGCACCTCTAGGCCGTAGCCGGCGTTGGCCAGCACGCTGCGGTGCGGGAAGAGCGCGAAGTGCTGGAAGACCATGCTGATCCTGCGGGAGCGCAGGTCGCGCAGGGCCTTCGGGGCCAGGGACGTGAGGTCCTGGCCGTCGAACAGCACCCTGCCCGAGGTGGGCTCCAACAGTCCGTTCAGCATTCTCAGCAGCGTCGACTTGCCGGACCCGGACAGGCCCATGACCACGAAGATCTCGCCGGGCTCGACCTCGAACGAGGCGTCGATCACCGCGGCCGTGGTCCCCCCTTCGCGCAGGTCCTCACGGGTGGCGCCGGCCTCCAGCCGGCGGACGCCTTCCTTCTGCCTTCTTCCGAAGACCTTGAACACATGCTCTACAGCGAGCTTCGACACGACTGCCTTTCCGGTCGGGGGCATGGCACAAACGAGGCGCGCCTTACCCACGGCCGGAAGAGCAAACATCACTATCAGGTGACGAACGCGTCGTGCAGCGCGAGGGCCCTACGCGGGCCGCTCCCGCACCACCTCCTCGGGCGCCTTGTCGTCGCGCAGCCCCAGGAAGCGGGGGTGCCGCAGCAGCCCGTCCCTGGTCCACTCGCTGAAGCCGATCTGCGCCACCAGCGCGGGCTCGACCCAGTGCGCGCCGCGCTCGCGCGGGGAGCCCGCGGCGAAGGGCGTGCGGGGCCGCTCCAGCCCGTCGAGCCGCTCGCGCAGCGCCCGCAGCTGCCGGTCCGACCAGCCGGTGCCGACCTTGCCGGCGAAGCGCAGCGCGCCGGACGCGTCGTGGTAGCCGAGCAGCAGCGCGCCGAAGCCCACCCGCGCGCCGGCCGGCTCGGTGAACCCGCCGACCACGAACTCCTGGCCGCTCGCGCACTTGAGCTTCAGCCAGTCCCCGGACCGCCTGGCCTGGTACGGCGCGTTCGCCCGCTTGGCGATCAGCCCCTCCCAGCCGCGGCCGCACGCCTGGGCGAGCTGGTCGGCGGCCGGGTGCGCGTCGTCGTGGTTGCGGTGCGGGGTGAACCGCAGCGGGCCGGTGAAGTCGACCGCCGCGCGCAGCAGCGCCTTGCGGGTGCGCAGCGGGAGCCGGGTCAGGTCCCAGCCGTCCAGGGTGAGCAGGTCGAAGACGTAGTAGGTGACGGCGACGCGGCTGGCCCGCACCGCCCGCGGGTCGGTCAGGCCCATCCGCTGCTGGAGCAGGGAGAAGTCGGTGCGGCCGGCCCGGTTGAGGGCGACGATCTCGCCGTCGAGGGTGAGGCCGGGGGAGCCTTGTTCCGCCAGCGCCGCGATGACCTCGGGGTACGTCGTGTCGGTGGTCCGCCCGGTGCGCGAGAGCAGGTGCGGGCCGGCGTCGTCGTACACCGCGATCGCCCGCACGCCGTCGAGCTTGCGCTCGAAGAGCCACGCGGCGTCGAAGTCGCGGCGGGAGCTGAGCGTGGCGAGCATCGGGCCGCGCGGCGCCGGCTCGCCGTCCCGCACCGGCCGCAGCAGCGCGCGCCGGGCCTCCGGCAGCCGGGCGAGCAGCCGGTGGCCGGGGTCCGCCGGCTGCGCCGCGCCCCGGCCGGCGGGCCGGACCGGCGCGCTCACGCGGACCCGCCCCCGTCCTGGGACCCGGGGGACTCCCGCTCGTCGTGCGCGACCTGGCGGAGCGTCCGCCCGGTGAGCACCGAGCGCGCCCGGCGCGGCACCGGGGTGCCGTGGTGCTCGGCGCGGCCGTCGGCCTCCTTGACCAGCAGCCACGGCTCGCCCCGGCCGTCGCGCGGCGGGATGCGGGTGAGCGCGTAGCCGCCGTGCAGCTTGGAGCCGTCCAGCCGGAACGAGACGTGGCCGCGCTCCAGGGCCTGCGCGAACGGGATCTCCTTCCCCGAGCGCCGGTCCCGGCTGAGATTGCGGTACGTGCCCCGGTCCCACACGATGACCGTCCCGCCGCCGTACTCGCCGGCCGCGATGACGCCCTCGTAGTCCTGGTACTCCATCGGGTGGTCCTCGGTCGGCATCGCCAGCCGCTTGGTCCCCGGGTCGTCCGAGGGCCCCTTGGGCACCGCCCACGACTTCAGCACGCCGTCGACCTCCAGCCGGAAGTCGAAGTGCATCGCGCTCGCGTCGTGGATCTGGACGACGAAGACGGGCGCGTCGCCGGCCGCCTCCCGGTCCGCGCCGCGCGGCTCGCGGGTCCGGGCGAAGTCGCGCTTGCGGCGGTAGTCGGCCAGCGCCTCCCGGTCGCGCCGGGTGCGGTCCTGGCGGGTGCGGTGCTCGGCCACGGCTGCCTCCCTCGGGGCCGGAGATCGGGGTGAGGTCGGAGTACGGGGTGGTTCCGGAATACGGAACGGGCGCGGGCTGCCGTCCGCGCCCGTGCGGGCGCTGTCCTGCGGCTATCCGGAGAAGCCCCACGTAAACGCCGGTGAGCCGCGGAACGGCGCGGCGGGTGTGACGGGGATCGCTTGACGTGCACAGACAGGTCTGTCTACAGTGAGGCCGTGCCTAGACAGATCTGTCTAGGAGACGTGATGCGGACGCAGACACCGTCCGGCGACCCCGGGGAGTCCCGAATGACCCACACGGCCACCAGCAGCACTGCGGCGAACGCGGCGACCGCCGCGCCGGCCACCCGCGCCACCCGGCCCGGCAGGACCGCCGCGGCCACCGCACCCGCGCCGCGGACCCCCGGCGCGCCCGGCGCGCCCGGCGCCGAGCCGAGCCCGCGGAGCCCGGAGGCGACACGGCGACGACGGCTGCGATGGGGGCCCACCGGCTCCCTCGTGCTGCTCGCCTCGATCATCGTCACCCTGCTCGCCGCCTCCAGCGCCCCGACCCCGCTCTACGCGGTCTACCAGCACGAATGGGGCTTCTCCCCGATCACCACCACGGTCGTCTTCGGCGTCTACGCCGTCGCGGTGCTCGCCGCGCTGCTGGTCTTCGGCCGGATCTCCGACCACGTCGGCCGCCGGCCGGTGCTCGTGACCGCGCTGGCCGGACAGGCCGCGGCCATGGTCGTCTTCGCCGAGGCGGGAAGCGTGAGCACCCTGCTCGTCGCCCGGGTCGTCCAGGGTGTGGCCACCGGCGCGGCGATCGGCGCGATAGGCGCCGGGATGCTCGACGTCGACCGGGCCAGGGGCGCGCTCGCGAACTCCTTCGCGCCGCCCATCGGCACCGCGACCGGCGCGCTGGCCTCCGGCTTCGTCGTGCAGTTCCTGCCGTCCCCGACGCACCTGGTCTACCTGCTGCTGCTCGGTGTGTTCGTGCTCCAGGCGCTGGGCGTGGCCGCGCTGCCGGAGACCGTGACCCGCAAGCCCGGCGCGCTGTCCAGCATGAGCCCGGACATCCGTCTGCCGCGCGCCGCCCGCGGCCCGGTCGCGATCGCCGCGCCGGTGCTGTTCTCGGTCTGGGCGCTGGCCGGCTTCTACGGCTCGCTGGGCCCGGCGATCACCCGCGGCCTGGTGCACTCCGACTCCGTGGTCTACGGCGGCCTGAGCCTGTTCGTGCTGGCCGGCTCCGCGGCGCTGTCGGTGCCGCTGCTGCGGGCCGCCGGGACCCGCGCGGTCATGGTCACCGGCGTGGTCACCCTCATCGTCGGCGTCGGACTGACGCTGCTCTCGCTCGGCTCGGGCGGCGGCGGCGCGGCCGCCTCCACCGGCTTCTTCGCCGGCAGCGCGATCGCCGGATTCGGCTTCGGCGCCGGCTTCCAGGGCGGCATCCGGCTGGTCGTCCCGCTGGTCGCGCCGCACGAGCGGGCGGGCGTGCTCTCACTGCTCTACGTCGTGTCCTACCTGGGCATGGGCGTGCCCGCGGTGGTCGCCGGCTTCCTGGTGGTGCACGGCGGCGGCCTGCTCGACACCGCCCGCGAGTACGGCGCCGCGGTGATCCTGCTCGCCGCGGTCGCGCTGGTGGGGCTGCTCACCGCCGGCCTGCGCACCCCGCAGGCCGTGCGCGAGAGCTGACCGGGAGCCGCCGGGGGGACCGGGGGGCTGACCGGGGGCTGACCGGGGGCTGATCGAGAGCCGGTCGAGAGCCGGTCGGGAGCCGGTCGATGGCCGGTCGAGAGCTGACGCGGCGGGGGCCGCGCGACTACGATAGACAGACCTGTCTGGAGAAGGTGGTTCGGATGACGGCGACGGCGAAGGAAGCCGGACGCGGCGAGCGGCCGTCGGCGCGCGAGCGGCTGCTCGCGGCGGCGAACGAGCTGTTCTACCGGGAGGGCGTGCAGTCGGTCGGCATCGACCGGGTCATCGAGCACGCCGGGGTCGCCAAGGCATCGCTGTACAACTGCTTCGGCAGCAAGGAGGGCCTGGTCCAGGCCTATCTGGAGTCTCGGCACGAGCGCAACAGCGCGCGCATCCTGCGGGTGATGCCGCGTTACGGCACCGCGCGCGAACGGCTGCTGGGGATCTTCGACGCGCAGGACGAGTCCTTCCACGACCCGGAGTTCAACGGCTGCGCGTTCGTCGCGGCGTCCGCGGAGGCCCCGCACGGCGGCGCGGTCGAGCAGGCGTCGGACGCGTACCGCGGCTGGCTGCGCGGGCTGTTCACCTCGCTGGCCGCCGAGGCCGGCGCGCCCGACCCCGAGACGCTCGGGCGCCAACTGCACCTGCTCTACGACGGCTCGACGCTCTCCGCCCGGATGGACCGCGACCGCACCGCCGCGGCTGCCGCCCGGGCCGCCGCCGCGGCCCTGCTCGACGCGGTGCTGCCGCCCGAGCGCGCGGACGCGGCGCCCGGCCGCGCGCCCGCCACGCCCGGCCCGGTGGCGGCGCGCCGCGCCTGAAAGGCCCGGTCTCGCGGTCGTGCGCGCCCTTCGCGACATGTCGCTCCGCTTTGGGTGGCCGCATCGCTTATGGAAGTTTTACGCTGAATGAGGATGCGGCAGCTTCGGGGCGGAGACCCGAAGGACATCCGGTGGCAATAAGCGACTGCACTGCGAAGGGGGTGGCTTGCATGGCCACCGATTCGACCCAGCCGACGGCTCCGCGGAACGCACCGACCGGAACCAGCACGTCGGCGCACCACATCGATCACCACCCGGACATCATGTCCCTCCGCGACCGTTACGCGAAGGTCGGTGACAACGCGGCGACCGGCATGCTGGAGAGCCTCCTGATGCTGGCCGGCCTCTACCTGGCGATCTCGCCCTGGGTGGCGGGCTTCGCCGGATTCACCGGCCTGCGGGTCAGCAACCTCGTGACCGGGCTCGCGCTCGCGGTCCTCGGCCTGGGGTTCGGCTCCGCGCTGGAGCGCACCCACAATCTGGGCTGGGGCGCACTGGCGATCGGCGTGTGGACGATCATCGCGCCGTGGGTTGTGTCCGGGAACTACGACACCCACAAGACAATCATCAACAACGTGATCCTCGGCGGCATCATCTGCCTGCTCGCCCTGGCCACCCTGGGCATGGGCCCGATGGCCAAGCGCATGGGCCGCAAGCAGGAGGCCGGCGGCGCCCGCCGCTGACCCGCCCGATCACCGCGCGGACGGCGTCCCCTCAGCGGGGGGACCCCGTCCGCGTCGTCGTCCCGGTGCACAGCACAAACTGATCAGTCCAGGCTTATGGTAGAGATGGCTCCATGAGCGAATCCCCCATCACCACGCCCACCGCCCCCGCGGCCGGGCTGACCGCGAGCACCGTCGCCGTCGCGGGCCACGGCGGCGACACCGTCGAGGCGTACCTCGCGCGCCCGGAGGGCGCCGCGCGCCGCGGCGGAGTGGTCGTGATCCACCACATGCCCGGCTACGACCGGGAGTCCAAGGAGATCGTCCGCCGGTTCGCCGAGCTGGGCTACGACGCGATCTGCGTGAACCTGTACTACCGCGAGGCGCCCGGCGCCTCCCCCGACGACGCCGCGGCGGTCTCCCGCGCGGCCGGCGGCGTGCCCGACGACCGCCTGGTCGGCGACGTGGCGGGCGCCGCCGCCTACCTGCGGGCGCTGCCCACCTCCAACGGCCGGGTCGGCGTGATCGGTTACTGCTCCGGCGGCCGGCAGAGCGTGCTGGCCGCGTGCAGCCTCGACGTGGACGCGGCGGTCGACTGCTACGGCGCCTTCGTCACCGGCACCGTGCCCGAGGGCATGCCGCTGAAGGTCACCCCGCTGGTCGACCGACTGCCGGACCTGCGCGCGCCGCTGCTCGGCCTGTTCGGTGCCGACGACTCCTACCCCGGCCCCGAGCAGGTCGCCGAGCTGGAGCGCATCCTCACCGAGCACGGCAAGGACTTCGACTTCCACACCTACGAGGGCGCCGGCCACGCCTTCTTCGCGGTGAACCGCCCGAGCTACAACGTGGCCGCCGCGCTGGACGGCTGGGAGCGGATCACCGAGTTCTACGGCAAGCACCTCGCGGACCCCGGGAGCTGACCATGTGCACCTACCTCACCGTCAAGGACCGGGTGGAGGGCAGCGCCAAGGGCCCGGGCGGCTCCTGGTTCCGGGTCAGCGACGTCACGGTCTACTTCGACCACCCCGTGCACGCGCTCGCCGAGCACACGCTGAACATCGACTTCGCCGACCCGTCCAAGGGGCCCGCCGCCCGCGTCGCCCTGGAGCTGACCGCCGCCTCCGCGCGGGCCCTGGTCGCCGCGATCCAGGAGGCGCTGGCCGCGGTGCCGGCGGAGATGCAGGTCTGAGGCCGCTCGCACACCGGCCCCGGGGGCGGGCGGCAGGGCGCCGTCCGGGAGCGCCGGGAAAGATCGCCCCCGCCGTCAGGCACGGCGGGGGCGCACCGCGTCCCTGCGGATGGACGGCCGCGGGCGCGGGCATGCATTCCCGGTGCCTTCCCCGCGGGGCCGGCACGTCCGGCGCGTTCGGCAACGGATCGGCAACTGATCGATATCCACTCGGCATTCACCCGCCGCGGCGGGCATAGATCGCGCCGACGCGGCGCTGACATCAGCGGTGCGGTGCGTGTCGGCGCCGTGTCAGCGGCTGCCGCGACAGTTGCGGCATGAGGCGGACGAGCGGGACCACGGCGAGGACAGGGACGTCGGGGACGACGGGATTGGGGACGGGGACGGCCATGGAGGTCGAGGAGGCGGTGGCCGACGACGGCGTCGGCGACTGCGAGCCCGCGAGCGGCCACGCTGACGGACCGGCGGACGCGCCCGCCGACGAAGCCGTGGGCGAGCCCGCCGGCGAGCCCGCGCAGCACGGGATCATCGGGGCGTTCGTCCGCTTCGTGGTGTTCGGCGGCGGCGTCAGCGTGCTCAGCAGCGGTGTGCTGCTGCTCACCGCCGGCTGGGCGCCCTTCGCGCTGGCCAACGCCGTCGTGACCGTCGCCTCCACGCTGCTGGCCACCGAGCTGCACCACCGCTTCACCTTCGGCGCGGCCGGCAAGGGCGGCTGGCGCGGGGCCGGGCTGGCCGGCTGGCGTATCCACGCCAAGTCCGCCCTGACCCTCGCGGTGGCGTATCTCATGACCACGGCCGCGGTGCTGGTGCTCGACGCGGCCGACCCGCACACCGGTCCGCTGCTCACCCAGGCCGTCTACCTGGGCGCCTCGGGACTGGCCGGAACCGGCCGCTTCCTGGTGCTGCGCCTGGTCGTCTTCGCCCGCCGCCCGGCCCGCCGGGCCGGCTCCCGGCTGGACCGCGGCAGCATCGCCGTCGCCGCGTGAACCCCGCCGGGACCGTCTTGGCAGCTGGGCGGGGGCTTGGCGTTCACGAGCTTTTTGCGCATGCTTTGAGTACCCGGGTGCTGCGTGCGGCCGCTCCGGGGTGACAATGCGACAGTTGGAACCAACGGGTGGAACCGACTGGAAGCGTGACCGCCGGCCTCGGCCGGACCTTTTGACGAGATGAGGATGGTCCCCATGTTGCGAAACGGGCTGGAGCCGTGGCACCTGATCGTGGTGGCGATCGTCGTCATCGTGCTGTTCGGTTCGAAGAAGCTGCCGGACGCCGCGCGCGGGCTGGGCAAGTCCATGCGCATCCTGAAGTCCGAGGCCAAGGCGATGAAGACGGACGACGCGACGCCCGCGAGCAGCGCGCCGACCGCCACGCCGACCCCGACGCCCGAGGCCATCACCCCCAGCGACGTGGTGACCGCGAACGAGGCCGCCGAGCAGCCGGCCGCCAGCACCACGAAGTAGCACCGGCGGCCGGACCACGGCCGCACCCCGCCCCGGCGACCGGCCCCCGGCCGACCGCCGGGGCGTTCGCGCGCCGCGGGCGCCGCCGCAGCGCACTCCCCGCTTCCTGGTTCCGGCAGTCTTGATACGTTCAGCTGTCCGGACGTCGGAAGGAACGCGGCGCCCGGGAAGTCTCCGGCGCGCCGGACGGATCAGGTGGGGGCCTCGTGGTGGCGGCGTCGGTTGCGGGCGGGACCGACGGGACGGGCGGGACCGGCGGAGCCGTGCCTCCTGAATTCGTCGCGGGCTTCTCCGAGTCGCTCGCCGAGATATCGGTCAGCTGCCGCGTGCTGACCCGCGCGGAGCGGGAGGCGCGCCGCGCCGCCGGCGAGCACGCCGCCGACGCCGGCTACGGGCTGCGCGAGCTGACCGCCGCCCACCTGACCGCCGTGCGTCGCGCCTGGGCCGGGCTGCCCGGCGTGGCCCGGGCCGGCGACGCCGGCGAGCTGCGCCGGGTGGGCGCCGCGGTGCTCGCCGCGCTGGAGACCGGCGTCGCCGCGCTGGCCGAGGGGCACGAGCGGGCCCGGCGGTCCGCCGTCGCCGAGGTCGTCGCCGCGCGCCGCGCGTTCGTCGACGACCTGCTCTACGGGCGCAGCGACCCCGGCCGGATCGCCGAGCAGGCCGAGCGCTTCGGGCTGCGGCTGGCCGACCGGCACACCGTCGCGGTCGCCGCGCCGGCCCCCGAGGCGGCCGTGGACGCGACGCCCGGGGCCGCCCCGGCGGCCGGCTCCCAGGGCCCGGCGGCCGGCGGCGGCGACCGCGCTCTGACCGGCTTCGACGACCGCCATCCGCTGCTGCTGCGGATCGAGCGCGAGCTGGCCGGGCGGTTCGGCGACCACGACGCGCTGATCGCGGCGAAGGACGGCCGGGCGGTCTGCGTCGCGCCGGCGGCATACGGCCCGCTGCTCGACGCGTTCGTGAAGCTGTCGGCCGCGGGCGGCGCGCGGGTCGCGGTCGGCCGGCCGCACAGCGGCGCGGTCGGCGTCGTCCGCTCCTACGAGGAGGCGCTCAGCGCGCTGGACCTCGCGGAACGGCTCGGGCTGGAGGCGCACGTGCTCGAGGCGACGGACCTGCTGGTCTTCCCGGTGCTGATGCGGGACCGCGCGGCGATGGCGGATCTGGTGCGGACGGTGCTGGGACCGCTGGTCGGGGCGCGGGGCGGCGCGCAGCCGCTGGTGGAGACCATCACCGCGTACGCGGCAGCGGGTTACGTCAACGCGGAGGCCGCCCGGCGGCTCGGGCTCAGCGTGCGGGCGCTGTCGTACCGGCTGGAGCGGATCGCGGCGTTGACGGGGTTCGACCCGGACGACGCGTTGCAGCGCTACACCCTGGAGACGGCGGCGCTCGGCGCGCGCCTCCTCAACTGGCCCGACGCCCCCCTCTGATTTGCGCTGGGCGCTGAGCCCATCAGGGGCGCGAGGAACTGCTCCCCCAGACTCCGTCCGGGAGGTACCCCCAGCAACCCCCCACCGGGCCGGTGGTCCTGGGGGTACCTCCCAAGCGAAGCTCTGGGTGGAAGTACCTCCCAGGCGAAGCTCTGGGTGGAAGTACCTCCCAGGCGAAGCTCTGGGTGGGGGTACCTCCCAGGCGAAGCTCTGGGGGAGGATTGATCTGCCCCTTCGGGCCGATGACGACCTGCGGGCCGCGGTGTGGCTTGTCGCGCAGTTCCCCGCGCCCCTGAAAAACGAGCGGGCGCCCAGCGCACACCGCACGCACTCCCACGCAGCCGGGGAGAAGCGTCAGCGCGGAGCTGATGCCGTGGGCGGACGGGCGGCCGGGAGCGTCAGGGGGGACGTCAGCAGGGCGACTCGTCGCAGACCGCCTCCGCGCGAGCGGCGTCGCACTCCTCCCGCAACCCCGCCGAGATCGCCCGCCCCACGTCCCGCAGCGTGGCCAGCTGCTCCGGCGTGAGCACGTCGAAGAGCTTCTCGCGGACCGCCGTGACATGCCCCGGCGCCGCCTCGGCGAGCGCCGCGAAGCCCTCGTCGGTCAGCTCGCAGACCCACCCGCGACGGTCCCCGTCCGCGGGCCTGCGCACCACCCAGCCGTTCTTCTCCAGCGCGGCCACCGCGTGGCTGAGCCGGCTGCGCGAGGACAGCGACGCGTCGGCCAGGTCGCTCATCCGCAGGCAGCGCCCCTCCGCGTCGGAGAGCCGGACCAGGATCTCGTAGTACGCCATCGGCATCCCGGAGTCCCGGCGCAGCTGGCGGTCGATGTACGACGTGAACTCGACGGTGGACGTCAGGTACGCCCGCCAGATCTCCTGCTCCTCGCTGCTCAGCCACCGCACGTCGCTCATGGGTCCAGCATACGGTGGTTGAACTCTCAATGGATCGGGTCTATGGTCGGTGAAAGCTCAATCATTTCTTCCAGCAGTCCCCTGAGGAGCCTCCCCATGACCACGCAGACCGATGTGATCGACGGTTACGTCGCCGGCACCTGGACCATCGACGCGGTGCACTCCGACGTCTCCTTCTACGTCCGTCACCTGGGGGTTTCCAAGGTCCGCGGGCACTTCGCGGAGTTCTCCGGCACCATCGTGACCGCGGAGAACCCGCTGGAGTCCAAGGTCGAGGCCGTGATCAAGACCAACTCGGTCAGCACCAACAACGAGATGCGCGACAACCACGTGCGCAACGCCGACTTCCTGGACGTCGAGACGTACCCGGAGCTGACCTTCGTCTCCGGCGCGATCCGTCCCAAGACGTCCGAGCTGTTCGAGGTCGACGGCGAGCTGACCCTGCACGGCGTGACCAAGACCGTCACCCTCCAGCTGGAGCTGAACGGCTTCGGCACCCACTACGAGGGCCACCCGATCGCCGGCTTCTCCGCGTCCACCGAGATCAGCCGCAGCGACTTCGGCATCACCGGCGGCGCCGCCGGCGCGGCGGTCAGCGACAAGATCCGCATCGCCCTGGAGATCGAGGCCGCGCAGGCCAAGGCCTGAGCCACCGGCCCGTGGGCGCCCGGGCCGCCGCCCGGCGCGCCGCGTGCCCTACCGGCCGCCGTCCGCACCCCGCGGGCGGCGGCCGGTCGCGTGTCCGCCCCCGGCCCCTGCCCGATGCCCCGGCCCACCGCCCGACGCCCCCGCCCGACGCCCCCGGTCACGCTCCTGCCGCGGTCCGCGCCTCCGGCGAGGGCCGCGCCGCCGCCCGCTCCCTGGCCCGGTCCTCGCACTCCAGCAGCCGCAGGCCGAGGCCGGTGACGACGTGGATGACGGTGTTGGCGTGCCGGGTGCTGCGGATCAGCCCGGAGTCCCGCAGCACCGCGGTGTGCCGGCTCGCGGACGCCACCGAGGTGCCGACGCGCCGGGCCAGCTCGCTGGTGGACTGCGGGACCCGCAGCGCGCGCAGCGCCTCCGCCCGGGTGTGGCCCAGCAGCTCGGTCAGCCGCCCGCCGCCGGGGACCGGCCGGCCGCCGTCGACGGCCGGGTACACCAGCACCGGCGGCAGCTCGGGGTCGATCAGCGTGACCGGCGTGCCCCAGCAGAAGTAGGAGGGCACGAGGGTCAGCCCGCGCCCGCTGAGGTGCAGGTCGCGGTCGGACGGGTACGCGGTCTCCAGCACCGGCGGCCGCCAGCGCAGCGGCGGCGGCAGCCGGCCCAGCATCCGGTCCACGCCGCCCTCCAGCAGGTCGCGGCTGCGCAGGGTGCGGTCGGCCTGCACCGCGGACTCGATCGCGGCCTCGTACGGCAGCACCACGCTCTCGCCGTACGTCTGCAGGGCGTCCGCCACCGAGGTCAGCCGGCGCGGCTCGCCGGCGGCCAGCTCCCGTACCCAGGTGGGCGGCCGGCGGTCCTGGAAGACCGCGGGCAGGTCGCTGCGCAGCATCGCGGCGGATGTGGCCCGCACCGTGTCGACGCCGGCCGCGAAGCCGTCGCGGCGGCGGACCGCCTGGTCGGGGGTGAGGAAGTCGGGGAAGGAGCCCTGCGCCGCGACCAGCGTGGTCAGCAGCCGGACCGGGCCGCGGGCGGCGGGGGCGGCCAGCGCGGTGACCGCCGCGCCGCGCCACGGCCGGAACGCCGACGGCGCCTGCGGGGTCTGCAACACGGTGAGGCTGAGCGCCAGTTCCCACAGCATGTCGGCGCACGGGGCCACCGTCACACGGGCGAGGTCGTCGCTGGTGAAGTGAATCCTTAACGGCAAGTCGACCAGTCCCTCACAGACATGACCTGGTGTTTTCGCTGGGGTGCAAACTACTGGCCCGGCCGGGCCGCGAGCCCCGATGCTGGACGCCCTGCCGGACTCCGGCAGGGCCCAACGGGGGGCGCGAAGGCGGCGGACGCGATGTCCGCCGCCTTCGCGCGTCGGCGCCGGCCGACGCGCTGCCCGAGGGTCGCACGACTACGACGCGGGCCGCGGGAAAGCGGTTCCCCTGGCGGTGAGGGCGCGAGGGGCGGCCGGGGGAGGAGGCCGGGGAAGGCCCGGGCCGGCCGGAAGGACCGGCCGCGGGGCCCGCGGCGGCCGGGCGAGGTAAGCGCTGTCAGCGGCGTCGGCGCGGCCGGGTCGCCGGCCCGCTCGCCGCGGCGCGGCGCACCCGCGGGCGGCTCGCCGTGACGCCGCGCACCCGGGGGCGGCTCGTCGTGACGACGTTCACCCGAAGGGCGGCCCCCATGAGCCGTTCACCCGAAGGGCCGCTCACCTGACCGGCGGCGCACCGCCCACCGCGAGCGCCGGGCCGAACAGCCGCGAGCCGCGCAGCCGCCGTACCGCCGGGGCGGCGCGCCGTGCGGCCAGGGCGGTCAGCGCCCAGCCGACCAGGGCGCCGAGAACCGCGCCGGCCAGCACGTCGTGCGGGTAGTGCGCGCCGATCCACACCCGCGACAGGCCCATCAGCACCGCCAGCGGCAGCGCGACCAGGCCGAGCCGGCGGTGCGCGACCAGCAGGGCCGCCGCGGCGGCGAAGGCGATCGCGGTGTGGTTGCTCGGGAACGACCAGTCGCCCAGCGCCGGGCAGGCCTCGACCGTCGCGGTGTGCAGCGTGCGGCACGGTCGCTGCTCGTCGACCAGCGACTTCACCCCGTCGTTCGCCAGGAAGGCCGCGACCACCGCGAGCGGCACCGCCAGCGCGGCGGCCATCCGCGCGCCGTCCGCGGGCCGCGCCCGCCACCAGGCGAGCAGCATCAGCACGGCGAAGAGGGCGAGGCCGTAGTCGCTGAAGAAGCGGATCACGTCGTCCACGGGCTGCGGCGTGCGCAGGCTGAGGTCGACCACCCACCGGTAGAGGCCGGCGTCCACGCGCGAGTTCACAGCGCCTCCGCTTCGTCGTGGTGGGCCCCGGCGGCGTCGCCGTGGGCCGCTGTGCCGCCGCCCCCGGGGGCGGCGGTCTCCTCGGGCCGCGCCGTCGCCGCGCGGCCCGGCCCGGCGTGCCGCGCGCCCGTGCGCCGGGCCGCCGCCCGGCCGCGGCGCAGCTCCAGCGCCAGCGGCAGCAGCGACAGCAGCACGATGAGCGCGACCAGCGGCAGCAGGTACGTGTCCACGTGCGGGATCGACGACCCGAGCGCGTACCCGCCGAGCACCAGCCCGACCGACCAGACCGTGCCGCCCACGACCTGCCACAGCGTGAACGTCCGCGCGGAAACGCCGAGCGCGCCGGCCAGCGGGTTCAGCACCGTGCGGACCACGGGGACGAAGCGGGCCAGCACCACCGCCTTGGCGTGCCCGTAGCGGTCCAGCAGCTCCGCCGCTCTGACCGCGCCCTCGTGCAGCTTGCGGCTGCGCGTCCTGGCCAGCAGCGCCGGGCCGCCGCGGCGGCCGAGCACATAGCCGGTCTGCGCGCCCAGCAGCGCCCCCGCGAGCGCGGCGATCAGCACCTGCCACAGGGACAGGTGCACCGCCTTCGACCCGCCGGACACGCACAGCAGGCCGGCGGTGAACAGCAGCGAGTCGCCGGGCAGGAAGAAGCCGATCAGCAGGCCGGTTTCGGCGAACATCACCACCGCGATGCCGACCGCCCCGAAGGAGGACAGCAGCGAGGTCGCGTCCAGCACGTTCACGGCCTGGTCGAGCACGGGCAGGGGCATGACGATGGAGCCCTCCCATAATGGGTCCGGGGGCGCGGAACGGCGCCTCGACTGACTACAGTCATGTAGACAGTCTACTGAACTGTAGACGAACGAGCGGGAAGGGGGCGACCGATGCCGGACGCCACTGCGGGTCGCCGCCCTGCGGGCGAGCTGGAGGCCAGCGTGCTGGCGGCGCTGTGGGCCGCGGGCGGCCGCCCGCTCACCCCCGCCGACGTGCAGCGCGACCTCGACGCGGCGCTCAACGCGAACCTGGCGCGCACCACGGTCACCACCATCCTGGCCCGCCTGCACGAGAAGGGCTCGGTCAGCCGCACCCGCTCGGGCCGCGGCTACGCGTACCTGCCGGTCCAGGACTCGCCCGGTCTGGCCGCGCGCCGGATGCGCACCGAGCTGGACAAGTCCGCGCGCGACGACCGCGGGGTGGTGCTGGCCCGCTTCGTCTCCGAGCTGGGCCCGGACGACGAGGCGCTGCTGCGCAGTCTGCTCGCGTCGGGCGCGGAGGACGCCGCCGAGGCCGCCGACGACGCCGCTCACGCCGCCGAGGCCGCGCACGCCGCCGACGCCGCCGGTGACCGGGGCACGGCGGGTCCGCAGGCCGGCGGGAGCGGCCCCGAGCGCCGGCGGGGCCGGCGGGACGCGCAGGGGAGGCGGCGCGTGAACATCGCCGTCTGGCTCCCGCTGCTGCTCCCGCTGCTCGCCGTGCCCGCGGCGCGGCGCCTGGCCGAGGTGCTGCCGCCGCGCGCCGCCGCCTGGCTGCTCGCCGGGTCCGCCGCGGTGCTCGCGGCGTGCAGCACCGCCGCCCTCGTGCTGCTGGCCGGCGCGGGCGCGCTGCGGCTGCCGCCGGTCGCGGCGCTCGGCCACCTGGTGCTGCCGGTGGTCGGCGACCAGGAGACCGTGCCGGCCGCGGTCCTGGCCTCGGTGCTGCTGGCCGCGGTGCTGGTCGCGCTGGTACGGGCCGGGCGGCGGCACCTGCTGCTGCCGGCACGGGCCCGGCGGGCCGCCGCGCGCTCCGGCCAGGCGGCGGGCGACCTCACCGTGCTGGACGATCCCGGGCCGGACGCGTACGCGCTGCCCGGGCGGCCCGGACGGATCGTGGTCACCTCCGGGATGCTGGCCGCGCTCGACCCGCGCGAACGGGAGGCGCTGCTCGCGCACGAGCGGGCGCACCTGGCCGGGCGGCACCACGCCTTCCTCGTGGTGCTCGCGGTGGCGGTGGCCTGCCACCCGGTGCTGCGCGGGCTGCGGGCGCCGCTGTCCTACGCGCTGGAACGCTGGGCCGACGAGGAAGCCGCCGCGCACGTCGGCGACCGGCGGCTGGCCGCGCGGGCGATCGGCCGGGCGGCGCTGGCCGCGCGGCCAGGACCCCGGCCGGCGACGGTCCTGTCGGCGACGGCCGGGCCCGTGCCGCGCCGCGTCGCCGCCCTCCTCGGCGCCGCGCCCGCGCCCGGCGCCGGCCCCTCCTGCGCGCCCGGACGCCGCGCGCCATAGCGGCGGTCCTGCTCGCCTGCCTCGCCCTCTCCGCCGGCTGCGCCCTGGAGGCCGCGTCCGACCTCCACGGCTCCATCGAGGTGGCCCAGGGCGAATAGCGGTCCCCCTCCCGGGGGCCACTTACCAGCCCGCGCACAGCGGCACGATGTGATGTCCTGCTGCCCCCACGAAACCGTCCTGTCACGACTTGCGAGAAATGGTGCGGACTGGTGGTCGGTTGGAGCCAGTCGCCGCGAGGAGAGGCAGCGTGCGGGGCAGGGCTTCCTGTCAGCGATGCGGCTGTGACCGTGTCTGGTCCGTCCTGCGATGCACCATCACGCGTTCAAGGTCAGTAACCGGGAACGCAAGAGGACGGGGCACCCCTGCGGGTGCCCCGTCGTCGTACTCGCAGACTTACTTCGCCAGATTGCGATGGTCCGACCACGACCGCGCGGCTGTCGCCATGGTCGCCAGCCATGGCGCCTCGGGTTTGCGCTTGGAGAACGTCTCGTACATGCGGACGTTCGCCAGTACGAACGCGTTGATCGCCCGAGGGCCCGCGCTCACCCATGCCGGGCACCACTGGGCCCACGACTCCGCCGACTTCGCATCGTGCCCGGCCGCGATCAGTTGGAGAACCAGGCACGCGGGGTCGATGAACCCGGCCCCACGGGTGGGCCACGACCAGTCGACGGCCCACGTTGCCCCGCCGCCGATCAGCAGGTTGCTCGGGTTGATGTCGGTGTAGAGCAACGAGTCACCGGCGAACAGCCCGGCCTCCCGTTCGTCGGCAGCGAACCGGTTCCACCGTGTTTCCGCCCACGCCTGCGCGACCGGGGGTAGCGGGATCTCCCCGATGCGCCTCACCACAGAGGCGACCGCCGGAAGGTCGGGAGAGCCGAAGTCGAACGTGGACGACCGCCCCTCGACCACTTCGAAGCCAAGCACCGTCCACTCTTCGCTTTCGGCCTCCCAGCACAGCGCGGGCGACACGGACCGGACGAACGGATTGATCAGCCGTTCCCGCATGAGCGAGTCACGCCGGCCGCCGGGCCGGTTGCGCATGGCCTTGACGAAGAACGGCCCCTTCTCGCAGTCGACCAGAGCTGTCACGTCGGAGCTGAAGCCCCGGGCGGTGCGCTCCGCGTTGCTCACCTCACCGGTGTACGGGTGGACCACGGTCCAGAACTCCGGCCCGGGAAGGCTGTCGGTCATGAATCTCGCTTCTCAGTTCCTGGGGGTGCACTCGCTTCCCGGGTAGCCGGGAGAGCACTCGTCGTCGTTGTCGTCGTCGGGGCCGCAGGGGTCCTTTCCCACGGTCACGGACCGGATCGCCGTACTGGCCGATTGCATCTGCGCGCCGCCGAGGATATCGGCCAGTGGCGTCTCCTTGACGTTGCCCGTGTCGATCCACGCCGAGAAGACGCACGGCGAGACCTTGCCGTCCGGCCCGATGGCAGCCGTGCCGTCGCCGCAGCCTCCGCACAGGCCCGACATGTCCGGGGCGTGGCCGGCTGAGCCCCGCCCGAAGGGGCGTACGTAGTCCGTGCCGATGCGCGTGACCCCGAGGGTCGTAAGGTCCCGTCGCGCGGCTTCCGCGTGTTTCGAGTCGCCGATGACGCCCACTCGCGGCGGCACGCCGAGGCTGACCGCCTGCTGGATGTTCGCCCGGGTCCTGCGGTGCGACGCGCGCCCGGTCCTGGTGTTGTGCTCCGCGGCCTGGTCCGAGTAGTAGGAGGTCGCCAGGCTCACCCGGTCCCGCTGGAACAATGTCCAGCACCGCTCCGAGACGTGGACGAGGTTGCTGTAGACCTCGACTTGCAGGCCGAGATCCAAGGCGCACTCGACCAGCTCGGGGAAGTCGGGGTGCATGGTCGGCTCGCCGCCGATGAACTGAACGTTGGTGATGCCGTGCCCGGCCGCCTGGTCCAGCACGCTGAACCAGTTCTCGCGGGTCATGGTGCCGTGGCCGCCCTGCGGCCCCGAGTCGTTGTAGCAGTGATCGCAGTGGAGCTGGCAGGTCCTCGTGAGGTCCAGCCACAACAGCCGCGTGCGGCTGTCGGCCTTCGGTAATGCAGTGGTCATGCGCGTTCCTCCAAATCGAGAGGTGTGACTTCCGGTTGAACCCGGCCCGGCCCCCCAAAGAGCGGGGGACCGGACCGGGGAGTGCCCTGCCCCCGCAAGATCGCTACGAACCGTGGGGGAGAGCCGTAGTGGACGTTCGCGGGGGCGGGAGTCAGTCGGCCGAGGCCGCTGAGGCGGTGTTCGCGGCTCGCTAGTCGTCGTCCGACGGGTAAAGGTCGGGCTCGTTGCGAACGGTCGCCCGAATCAGACGGTCGGATTCGTGTGTGGTGTGAGGAACCCGCCCCGGTTCGTCCTCGCGGCCCATGGGGCCACCGGGGCGGGCCTGCCCGTCCCAAAAGGGGCAGGGCGAAACGGGCTGTTTAAACCCACCCCGGCGGCGCGACCGAAACGGTTCCCTACCACTGGGGGCCGCCGAAGTGGGAGTCATGGGTGACGGCGGCGTCAACCGGAGTCGGGGGAGTCGCGCGGCGGGGCCGCCGTGACGTACTCGGCGATGTCAAGAACGCACACGGCCGATCGGCGAAGGTGCCCCAGCGCCGCAACGCCCGTCGCGGGAGCCCGTTCGGTGACCAGCCGGCGCGCGGGCGCATCCAAGGCGTTGCCCGGCGGCGCGATGCGAAGGAGAACGCGGAGGAGGCCCTTCAAGCGGCGCGTCAACTCCTGAATCTGCTCCGAGGTCAGGGGGCGGTCGCTGTCGAGCACTGCGGACAAGTCGTCAAGGAGCGGCGCCGGAAGGGTCACAGCTCCGGTCTGGTCGAGACGAAGCCCGCCTCTGACGCGAACCAACGTCTCCGTGTCGTTCGTCGCCGCGGCGAGGGCGGCATTCATGCGCTCACCGCCAACGCCGGTAGCTCTAACCGCGCGAGGCTCGGCACGGCCAGGCGCGCCCACACCAGCTTTCCAGTACCCGGGGCGGGATAGGTGTAACCCCAGTTTTCGCTGAGCGCTTCAACCAGCAACAGGCCCCGGCCCCGCCTGTCCTCGAACCCGGGCGACTTGAGCACCGGGGGATTCCGGTCCAGGTCGTACACGCACACCGTGAGGCGCGGTCCGTGAGCCGCATAATCAGGCTGCAACCCGGGGACGCGTCGGGCCCCTCCACCGGGAGGTGGGAAGGCGAGACGTGCTGCACGGCGTTGGTCAGCAACTCGGAGAGCACCACCAACGCGTAATACCGAACGCCCTCGGGCACGCCCCACTTGTCGAGCACCGTTTCCGCGTGCTCCCGGCCTATCCCAACAGCCTCGGGGGTCGACGGCAGATCGCACCGGCCGGTTAGCGGCTGTTCGAAGCCGGTCACGTCTCCTCCTCTGTGCCCTGGGCGAAGCTAAGCAATGGTCGTAGCGCAGGGTTGCCGACCGACCACGGAACGGGCTGCATCTCGGTAGGGTCGGCTTGATAGCTCTACTTCGGGCCCTACGACCGCTTGGACTGAACGTATGGCTGGCCCGCGCTTGGTTGGACTGACTGCCAGTACGGGTTTCGCAAGACGAATCGCTGAAGGTCGTTCGGAGACACGATGACTGCGGCATCTCGGAACCAGCGCCGTGCCCGAACGGGCACGATCACCGGCTATGTGCTTCGCCTTGCCCGAGAGAGCATCCCGATGGTTCAGCCGGCCTTCGCCGAGGCGATGAACGTCGACCTGGCCACCGTGCAGGGATGGGAGACGGGGCGTCGCCCGCTGGCCAACGTCAAGGCCGGTGCCCTGCTCGCCCTGAAGCGTCGCCTACCGGGATTGGGGGCGGAACAGGCCGTTGTGCGCTTACTCGACGCGGCCATGGACGCGGACCGCATCATTGACGCCGCCCTCGACCCCCCGGCGCGGCTCGAAGAGCACCCCCTTGCCGGGTGGGTGCACGACCGCCAAACCGCGCACATGATCGCTTGGGCCGTCAACGGCGCCGCCCCGCCGGCTATCGGTGCGCGCCAACACTCGACCCGCCGCGGCCCCGTGGCCACCGCGCCGTACCTACCGGCCGGAGAGCGCGACGAACTTCTAGGGCACTTGCGCACCATGGCCGAAGTCGCCCTGACACACAGCGCTGAAAGCAAGTTGCTGCGGCGCCAGGCCCTCTACCTCGCGAGCTACGACCGCAGTGCCAGCGCGCCTTCCTGGACCGCGCACACCCTTCACTCCCGCCGGGGCGTGCTGTCCCAACGCGGGTGGACCGACCACTGGGCCGAAGCCCGCTCCATCGCTGCGGCGCTGGCCCGTCAGGGCGACCCGCAACCGTTGCGAGACTTCATCGAGCGGTCGATGGCGGACGACGACACGGGCGAAGCGGCGAACCTGAACTACTGGGCCTACTGGCTCGGCGCAGCGCCCCATACCGAACCAGACGATCACTTCATGGAGGATCGCCACCTCTCGGGCTTCGACCCCGTGACCCTCTTGCGACGGTTGACGCAAGGCATGCAGGAAGCGCCGACCTTTGTCGACCTCTATGCCCACTCCCTGTGGGCACTGCTGGTCGCTCAACCTTGGCTGCTCGCAGCTGACCCGGCGACCGCCGCTAAGCTCGGCAAACGCGCAACCTACGCCCTCGAAGCGCAAGAGCTGTCGTCGCGGTCCCGCCGCGACCTCGGAACCGTGCAACACCTTCTCATCGAACAACGCACCTGATCACCGGAAGGCAGCAGCCGTGAGCGAAGAGACCGAAGCGGCCGGAACAGCCGGATACCTGCTCGAAGTTGGCATGCTCAAGCGTGCGAAGCGCTCTGGATGGTGGATTGCCGGAGTCAAGGACCCCGAGACCATCGCCGAGCACTCGTTCCGCACGGCAGTGGTCGGGTCGGTGCTGGCGCTGATGGAGGGGGCGGACCCGGCGAAGGTTGCCCTGATGTGCACCTTCCACGACACACAAGAGACTCGTATCGGCGATATTCCGCACATCGGCCGCCGCTACCTCACGGCCTCCTCGAACCAGACCGTCACTGCGGACCAGGTGTCAGCGGCTCACCCGGCCGTAGCCGCCGGGATCAACCGCGTCGTAGAGGAGTACGAGACCGGCGACAGCCTCGAAGTGATCGTGGCGCACGACGCCGACAAGCTCGAATGTCTCCTTCAGGCGGTCGAGTACCGGGAGCAGGGGCACAGCAACGTTCAGAACTGGATTGACACCAGCCTGGCCGCGCTGAAGACGGCTTCCGCCCACCAACTCGCCAACGCAGCACTAAAGATGACTTCGGTGGAGTGGCAGCAGACCTACCTTCGGTAGCCTCGCCGCGAGGCTGTTTAAACGACGAAAGCCCCCGCTGCCCATCAGGGCGCGGGGGGTTCGTTGGGTGCAGCTCGGTTACTGTAGGTGCGGGAGTGGCCGATTCCGCTCCGCGTGGGGGCGGAACTACCGGCCAACTCTGCGGAGCCACCGGTGGACAGACCTGCCCGGCGTCGACCGCCGCCGGCCTTGCCGCCGCCATCGAGTCCTCAGCTCCCCGCGCCCCTGATCTGAGGTCAGCGTCCAGCGCCGAATCGGCGTACAGGGGCCGAGCGGCCCAGCGTCCGGCGTCATGGCGACGCACTCCCGCTTTCGGCTCAGCGCCCAGCGGCTCAGCGCCCGGCGTTTCTCAGGGAGCGAGGGGGTCGTGCGGGGTGGGGCGGACGCGGGCCTCGATCATGGAACCCAGACCGCGGACCGCGACCGTGTCCGGGTTGGGCGCGATGTGCACCGGCATGCCCGTCGCCTGGCGGAGCATCGGGTCCAGGCCCGGCATCCGCGCGCTGCCGCCGGCCAGCATGATGCCCCGGTCGGCCAGGTCCGCGACCAGGTCCGGCGGGCAGCGCCGCAGCACCCCGGTGATCGCGTCGAGCACCCCGGTCAGCGGCGTCCGCATCGCCTGCCGGACGTCCTCCGTCTCCACCCGCACGGTCCGCGCCAGCCCGCTGATCACATCGCGCCCGTGCACCTCCGTGGACGCCGTCCCGCCGTTCAGCGGGCCGCCGAGCACCTGGTGCAGCGGCCGCACCGACTGGCTCGGCAGCAGCAGCTCGTGCCGGCTGCGCAGGTGCTCCACCACCGCGCGGTCGATCGCGTCGCCCCCCACCGGCACGGTCTGCGCCGCGACGATCGAGCCGAGCGAGAGCACCGCGACGTGCGTGGTGCCGGCCCCGCACACCACGATCATCGTCGCCTCGGGCTGCTCCACCGGCAGCCCGCAGCCCACCGCCGCCGCGATCAGCGTGTCCACCAGCTCCACCCGGCGCGCCCCGAGCCCGTACATCGTCTCGACCGCCGCGCGCCGGGCGATCGGCTCGGCGCCGTGCGGCAGGCACACCGCGGCCCGCATCACCGGCATGCCGCGGACCACGGACATCCGCAGCCAGCGGCGGCCCAGCTTGTCGCCCAGTACGTGCCGCAGCATCCGCTGGGCCATCGCCACGTCGACCACCGCGCCGCTGGAGATCGGCCGGACCACCCGGATGTGGTCCGGGGTGCGCCCGGCCATCATCTCGGCCCGCGCGCCGACCGCGATCAGCGCGCCGGTCCGCCCGTCGACCGCCGCGACGCTCGGCTCGTCCACGACCAGACCGCCGTTGCGCAGGTACACGCGGGTCCGCGCGGCGCCCATGTCGACCGCCATCGAGCAGCGGCGCAGGTGTTCCAGGCTCGGTGTGAGGGTGCCCTCGTCCGGGGCGGTGACGATCACAGCCCGGCACCCCCGGAGCGCGCGGCGCGCGCGTAGTGCGGGTAGGCGGCCAGCGCCCAGATCACGAACACGTCGATCGCGATCATGATCACCGACCAGACCGGCTGGTACGGCAGGAACATGAAGTTCGCGATCATGCTCAGTCCGGCGATCGCCATACCGGCCAGCCGCGCCCACGCGGCGCCGGTGAGCACCCCGTAGCCGACCAGGACCGCGATCACGCCGAGGACCAGGTGGATCCAGCCCCAGGCCGACACGTCGAACTTGTAGGTGTAGTCGCCGCGGGTGACCACGTACACCGAGTCCTTGGCGATGCCCACGATGCCTTCGAGGATCGCCATCACGCCGGCGATCAGCAGCAGCATGCCGGCGAAGACGGTGCCGCCGGCCGCCCAGGCGCCGCGGCTGTCGTGTTCCGGCGGGCGGGGGTGCGCCGATCTCGGGGAGCTTGAGGCGGTGGGGGACTGCTGCTCATGGCTCATGTCGGGCTCTCCCTGGACTCCCTGGAACGTTTCCGGCGTGATCCGCCTTAACGACAGAAGTTTTGACGGATTGTCCGATTTGGCCACTCGGATTGGGCCGTACGGGGAGCGGCCGTACGGGGAAACGCCCCCGTACGGCCCACAGTCCGGTCCCGCTACCGCGACTACTCCGTCTCCTCCAGGCGGAAGCCGACCTTCAGGCCGACCTGGTAGTGCTCGACCTCGCCGTCCACGATGTGCCCGCGGACCTGGGTGATCTCGAACCAGTCCAGGCCCCGCAGGGTCTGCGAGGCGCGGCGGATGCCGTTGCGCACGGCTGCGTCGACGCCCTCGTGCGAGGTGCCGACGATCTCGGTGACGCGGTAGGTGTGCTCGGCCATGACGTGGACTCCGATCATCAGTGGTGGAAGGCGGTCTTGACGCTCTCCGGCCGGTTCAGCGGGTGCGGCTGGCGGCGCAGTTCCGGCAGCAGCCGGTCCAGGTCGTCCATCAGCAGGTCGGCGAGGTCGGAGGAGAAGCCGTTGCGGCACACCACGCGCAGCACCGCGAGGTCCTTCCGGTCGGCCGGGTAGGTGTAGGCGGGCACCAGCCAGCCGTGCTCGCGCAGCCGCCGGGACACGTCGAAGACGTCGAAGCTCCCCACGTCCGGCGCGGTGGTGACGGCGAACACCGGCAACTGGTCGCCGCGGGTGACCAGCCGGAAGTCGTCGTACCCGGCGAAGCGCCCGGCCAGCGACCCGGCCACGTCGCGCGCGGCCTGCTGCACCTCGCGGTAGCCGTCGAACCCCAGCCGCACGAAGGTGTAGTACTGCGCGACCACCTGCGCGCCCGGCCGGGAGAAGTTCAGCGCGAAGGTCGGCATGTCGCCGCCCAGGTAGTTGACCCGGAAGACCAGCTCCTCGGGCAGCGCCTCGGCGTCCCGCCACAGCGCCCAGCCCACCCCGGGGTAGACCAGGCCGTACTTGTGGCCCGAGGTGTTGATCGAGGCCACCCGCGGCAGCCGGAAGTCCCACACCAGGTCCGGGTCGAGGAAGGGCGCGATCATGCCGCCGGACGCGCCGTCCACGTGCACCGGGATGTGCACGCCGGTACGCGACTCGTAGTCGTCCAGCGCCGCGCAGATCTCCGCGACCGGCTCGTAGGACCCGTCGAAGGTCGAGCCGAGCACCGCGACCACACCGATGGTGTTCTCGTCGCACAGCGCGAGCGCCGCCTCGGCGTCCAGGTGCAGCCGGTCCCCGGTCATCGGCGCGAGCCGCGGCTCGACCTCCCAGAACGTGCAGAACTTCTCCCAGCACACCTGCACGTTCGCGCCCATCACCAGATTCGGCCGGGCGGTCGCCGGATAGCCGGGGGTGCGCCGGGACCAGCGGCGCTTGAGCGCCATGCCGGCCAGCATGCACGCCTCGGACGAGCCGGTGGTCGAGCAGCCGACGGCCGCGGACGGGTCCGGCGCGTTCCACAGGTCGGCCAGGATCGACACGCAGCGCCGCTCCAGCTCCGCGGTGCGCGGGTACTCGTCCTTGTCGATCATGTTCTTGTCGGCGCACTCGTTCATCAGCACCGCGGCCTGCGGTTCCATCCACGTGGTGACGAACGTCGCCAGGTTCAGCCGCGCGTTGCCGTCGAGCATCAGCTCGTCGTGCACCAGCTGGTACGCGGCCGAGGGCAGCATCGGGCGCCGCGCCAGCCGGTGCTTGGGCGGCGCGGTCTCCATGCCGCCCACCGGATCGGCGGCTCCGAAGAACGGGTTGACCGCGACCTCCGGCTCCTCGCCGGAGCCCTTGTGCAACGCCATGACGTCTCTCCTCGCCCGACGCCACGGCCTGCCCGGCGTGTCCGGCCGCCGCCACGCGCGTCGATGCCCATGACGGCAGCCTTCCCCGCTTCGGCCGGCCCGCACCCGCGACTACGCCAGGCGCGGGCCCCGCCCGCACCCGCGACGACGCCATCCGCGCGGCTGCTCTCCTCGCGGGGCCGCTCCCTCGTGGGGCTGCTCTCCTCGCGGGGCCGCCCCCTCGTGGGGCTGCCCCCTCGCGCGGCTACTCCAGGCGCGGCTGCTGCGCCGGGGCCGGGCAGATCCGCCGGCCCTCGTGGTCGAAGACGTACAGGTGCGCCAGGTCCACCAGCAGCGGCACGCGGTCGCCGCGCCGCACCCGGATGTCCGGGCCGGTGCGCACCACCAGGTCGCCGGTCTGCGTCTCCGGCGGGGCGGCCGGGCGGTCCATCACCGACACCGGCGTGCCGCCGGGCGCGTACCCGGGCTTGGCCGGCACGCCCTCGGACCGCTCGGAGCCGCCGGAGCGCTCGCCGCCGGGGCCGCCGGAGCGCTCGGGGCCGCCCCCGTCGGCGCGGGAGCCGGAGCCCGCGGCGTGGCTGCCCGAGCCGGACCCGTCCCGGTCCAGCACCGACGCCTGGAGCCGCCGCGCGGCCTTCTGCGCGAGCTTGCCGAGGCCCACCGTGCCGCCCGCGCGCCGGCTGCCGGAGCGCGCGCCGGGACCGGCCGGGCGCGGCGCCTCCAGCTCCGGCACGATCGCCGGGCGCGATCCGGTGTTCAGGTGCACCAGCGACTCGTGGCCCTGGTACTCCACGTGCTCCACGATCCCGCTGATCACCACCTCGCCCGCGTGCGCCGCGCTCGGCTGGGCGATCCGCACCGCCTCCGAGCGCAGCCCGACGATGATCGGCCGGCCCTGCTGGATGCGCAGCATCTGGTGGTCGTAGCTGAGCGGCTCCGGCAGACCCAGGCGCTGGCGACCGAAATCGATCCACATCCCTCCGCTGAGTGGAGCGATCACGGTGGCCTGCAGCAGGTTGATCCGCGGGGTGCCGACGAAGGCGGCGACGAAGACGTTCTCGGGCAGGTGGTACGCCTCGCGCGGGGTGCTGATCTGCTGCAGCACGCCGCTGCGCATGATCGCCACCCGGTCGCCGAGCGACATCGCCTCGGCCTGGTCGTGCGTCACGTACACGGTGGTGACGCCCATGCCGTGGGTGAGCCGGGCGATCTCGGCGCGCAGGTGGGCGCGGAGCTTGGCGTCGAGGTTGGACAGCGGCTCGTCCATCAGGAAGACCGAGGGGTGCCGGGAGATCGCCCGGCCCATCGCCACGCGCTGCCGCTCGCCGCCGGACAGCTGCCCCGGATAGCGGTCGAGGATCTCCTCGATGCCGAGGATGCGGGCGGTCTCGTCGACCCGCGGGCCGTGCTCCTCGCCGGGCATCTCGAACCGCAGCGGGAAGCCGATGTTCTCCCGGCTGGTCATGCTCGGGTAGAGGGCGAAGTTCTGGAAGACCATCGCCATCTTGCGGTCGCCCGGGGCGAGGTCGTTGGAGTACTCGCCGTCCAGCAGCAGCTCGCCGGTGGTGATGTCCTCCAGGCCGGCGATCATCCGCAGCACGGTGGACTTCCCGCAGCCCGAGGGGCCCAGCAGCACCAGGAACTCACCGGGCGCGATGTCGAGCGAGAAACGGTCCACGGCCGGGGACGGCTGTTTCGGGTAGTACTTGGATACTTCGTGCAAGGTGATGGCGCGAGTCATAAGCGGAGCCGCCAGATATATCGAACGCGATGTCGGGGCACGTGGGGGGACTTGCGTGTCGGAACGGTCTTTGTGAAACCTGTGTGACTTGCCGGGCTTGCCACGGTGCGCGGTGACGCTGCGCAGACCGTAGTGCACCACCCGTAGGTTGCGGAACGCTTGTATCAACACTGGATTGATACTTTTGGACGGTGACCACCACCATCGCTCTGGGCCCCAGCTGGCTCGACCCCGATCACCTGATCAACACGTACGGCCTGTGGGGCGTGCTGCTGATCGTGTTCGCCGAGTCCGGGCTGCTGATCGGCTTCTTCCTGCCGGGCGACTCGCTGCTGTTCACCACCGGGCTGCTGGTGGCGTCCGGGACGCTGCACCAGCCGCTCGCGCTGGTCGCGGCGCTGATCGCCTGCGCCGCGGTGCTGGGCGAGCAGACCGGCTACTGGTTCGGCCGCAAGGTCGGCCCCTCGCTGTTCCGGCGGCCGGACTCGCGGCTGTTCAAGATGGAGAACATCGAGAAGGCGCACGGCTTCTTCGAGCACCACGGGCCCAAGGCGATCGTGATGGCCTGCTTCGTGCCGATCGTGCGGACCTTCACCCCGATCGTGGCCGGCGTCAGCCGGATGAACTACCGCACCTTCGCCACCTTCAACGTGATCGGCGGCACCCTGTGGGGCGCCGGCGTCACCCTCCTCGGCTACTGGCTCGGACAGATCTCGGTGGTCCGCGACAACATCGAGGCCATGCTCGTGCTCGTGGTGCTGGTCTCGCTGGTGCCCATCGGCATCGAGTACCTGCGCTCGCGCGGCAAGGCCCCGGCGGCCGCGGCGCCCGGCGCCGGGCCGACCGCGGCCGGCGCCGCGCCCGCCCCCGCCGAGCCCGAGGTCGTCGCCGCCCCGCGCGGCGGCCGGCACCGGGCGCAGAAGCGCTGACGCCTTGAGCGGCGAGCACGACCGCGGCACGGCGCCGCCCCCCGAAGGGCCCGGCGCCGGCCGCTCCCCGGCGGAGGGCGGCGCCCGGCCCGGCGGCGGCACGCCCGGCGCCGCGCCGGCGGCCCACCCGGGTCCGGCGGCCAGTCCGTCCCCGGCGGCCCGCCCGCCGCCGGCGACCCGTACGGGCAGAACGGTTTCCGCTCGGCGTTCACACCGCCGGAGGGCATTCCGGTGCTGCCGCCCGAGGGCGCGCTGTGGCAGGACCGGATGCGGGCGATGATCCGGCTGCCGGCCACCGAGCGGCCGGTGCCGGCCCGGCCGCCGGAGGCGTCGCGCCCGCCGGCGGAGTCTCGGTGCCGCGCGTGCTCGACCTGACGCTGCGCATCGGCGAGCTGCTGCTGGCCGGCGGCGAGGGGGCGGAGGACGTGGAGGCGGCGATGTTCGGCGTCGCCTACGCCTACGGGCTGGCGCGGGTCGAGCCGACCGTCACCTTCACGCTGCTCGGCATCTCGTACCAGCCCGCGCTGACCGAGCCGCCGGTCACCATGAGCCGTACGGTCCGCCGCCGCGGCACCGACTACACCCGGCTCGCCGCCGTCTTCCACCTGGTCGACGGGATCACCGCGCACGAGGTGTCGCCGGAGGACGCGTACCGGCGGCTCGCCGACATCCGGCGCAACCGGCACCCGTACAACACCTGGGTGCTCACCGGCGCGGCCGGGCTGCTGGCCGGCGCGGCCAGCGTCCTGGTCGGCGGCAACATGATCATCTTCCTGGCGGCGGCGCTGGCCGCGATGCTCGGCGACCGGCTGGCCTGGCTGCTGGCCGGGCGCGGGCTGCCGGAGTTCTACCAGTTCGCCGCCGCCGCGATGCCGGCCGCCGCGGCGGGCGTGGTGGTGGACCGCTACGCGCACTGGATACCGGGCGCGAGCGGGGTGCAGTCCTCCGCGGTGATCACCGGCGGGCTCTTCGCGCTGCTGCCCGGCCGCGCGCTGGTCGCCGCGGTCCAGGACGGCCTGACCGGCTTCTACATCACCGCGTCGGCGCGCCTGCTGGAGGTGGTCTACCTGGTGGTCGGCATCGTCGTCGGCGTCACGCTCGTGCTGTACGCGGGGGTGTCGCTCGGCGCGGACCTCGACCCCGACCAGGCGCCGCGCGCCTACGACCATCCGTGGGTGCAGGTGCTGGCAGCGATGGTGCTCACGCTGGCGTTCGCGGTGCTGCTCCAGTGCGAGCGGGGGGTGCTGCCGCTGGCGACGCTCAACGGCGGGATCGCGTGGAGCGTCTTCGGGGTGCTCCACCAGGACGCCGGCGGCAACCAGGTCGCCTCCACCGCTGCGGCGGCCGGCCTCGTCGGCCTCTTCGGCCAGCTGATGGCGCGCTACCGCTACGTCTCGGTGCTGCCCTACGTGACCGCGGCGATCGGGCCGCTGCTGCCCGGCTCCGCGACGTACTTCGGGCTGCTGGCGCTCACCCAGCACCACCCCGACCAGGCGCTGAGCCGGCTCACCACGGCCGCGGCGCTGGCGCTCGCGCTGGCGATCGGCGTCAACCTCGGCAACGAGATCGCGCGTCTGGCGCTGCGCACCCCGCCTCCCACGCCTCGCCGCGCGGCGAAGCGCACCCGTGGCTTCTGAGATGACGCTGGGCGCTGAGCCCGACACGGGCCCGGGTTCCCGTCCGCGCTGGACGTCAGCCCGACAGGGGCGCGGGGCTGCGTTCGCGCGGGGCGTCAGCCCCTCAGGGGCGCGGGGAACTGCGCGCTCAGCCGTCCACCGGCGGGCGGTCCGGAGCGATCCGAACGGCCCCTTTCGGACGGTGACGACCTGCGGGCCGCAGATACCTGAGCGCGCAGTTCCCCGCGCCCCTGATCGGCGACGTCCGGCGTCAGGGGGACGGGGAGCGCACGCCCGCGCGGCGTGACCGGGCGGACGGCGCGACCCCGTAACCCCTACAGGCTCAGCGCCCGGCGTTCAGTGGCCGTTGCCGGATTCCTTGAGGCGGCGGAAGGACTCCTCGATCTCCGCCTCCGCCTCCGCGCGGCCGACCCAGTTCGCGCCCTCCACCGACTTCCCGGGCTCCAGGTCCTTGTAGACCTCGAAGAAGTGCTGGATCTCCAGCCGGTCGAACTCGCTGACGTGGTGGATGTCGCGCAGGTGCTCCACCCGCGGGTCCGACGCCGGCACGCACAGCACCTTGTCGTCGCCGCCGGCCTCGTCGGTCATCCGGAACATGCCGATCGCCCGGCAGGTGATCAGGCAGCCCGGGAAGGTCGGCTCGTCCAGCAGGACCAGCGCGTCCAGCGGGTCGCCGTCCTGGCCGAGCGTGTTCTCGATGAACCCGTAGTCGGCGGGGTAGCTGGTCGAGGTGAAGAGCCTGCGGTCCAGGCGGATACGACCGGTCTCGTGGTCCACCTCGTACTTGTTCCGCGAACCCTTCGGGATCTCGATCGTGACGTCGAACTCCAAGGCCCTACTCCTCCATCATCGGCGCACAGTGCGGGTGATTAAGTGTCCCCCACGCATCGGGGTGGTCGCGAAAGGGGCTGGTCGGCAGTGCCGCTCGGCAGGACGTGGCAGGTCGCGGCGGGTTCGGCCGCGATAGGTCTGGCGGTGGCGGCCGGGACGGCCGTCGCCGCCGGGCCCTGGGAGTCGGGCCGACGCACGGCGGAACGCACCCGCGCCGCCGCCCTGGACCGGCAGCGCCACCCCGCGCCCGCCGCCCCCGCGGCCACCGCCGCGCCGCCGCCCCCGCTCGCCGCTCAGGTCCTCGCCCCCGTGCCCGCCGCGGCGGCCCCCGCGACCGGCGGCTCCGGGCCCTCGGCCGCGCTGCCCGCCGCGCTCACCGCCCGGCTCGACCAGCTGATGGCCGCTCCCGGCCTCGGCCACGCGCCCACCGGCGCGGTGACCGACGTCGCCTCCGGGCGGCTGCTGTACGGGCACGGCGCCGACACCCCCGGCACGCCCGCCTCGGTCACCAAGCTCGCCACCGCCGTCGCCGCCCTCACCGCCCTCGGCCCCGAGCACCGGCTGACCACCACCGTGGTGCGTACCGCGCCGGACCGCGTCGTGCTGGTCGGCGGCGGCGACCCCACGCTGGAACTGACCGGCCTGGCCGCCGACACCGCCGCCGCGCTCAAGGCCGCCGGCACGACCTCGGTGACGCTGGCGTACGACACCTCGTACTTCGCCGGGCCCGCCCAGCACCCCATCGGGCCGAACGAGAACCTCGCGCTGGTCACCGCGCTGATGGTCCGCGAGGGCCGGCTCGACGGCTCCTCCAGCGGGCCCGCGACCCGCGCCGACGACCCGGCGAAGGCGGCGGCCGTCCGGTTCGCGGCGCTGCTGCGGCGGCACGGCGTGACCGTGCGCGGCACCCCGGCGCCCGGTTCCGGCAAGGGCGGCGCCCGGCTCGCCGCGCACGGCTCGGCGCCGCTGGCCGACCTGGTCGAGCGGATGCTGACCAACAGCGACAACGACCTGGCCGAGGCGCTGGTCCGGCAGACCGCGCTGGCCACCGGCCGGCCCGCCACCTTCGCCGGCGGCGCCGCCGCGGTCCGCGCCGAACTCGCCCGCTACGGCGTGCCGTTGACCGGCGCGGTGTTCACCGACGGCAGCGGCCTGGCGCGCGCCGACCGGCTGTCGCCGCGCACCCTGGCCGCGCTGCTCGCGCTCGCCGCCTCGCCGGCCCACCCGCAGCTGCGGCCGGTGCTGACCGGGCTGCCGGTCGCCGCGTTCACCGGGACGCTCACCTCGCGCTTCACCGGCGGGCCCGGCGCGGGCCTGGTGCGCGCCAAGACCGGGACGCTCACCGGCGTCAACACCGTCGCGGGCACCGTGCTGACGCGCTCGGGCCGGCTGCTGGCGTTCTCCTTCATGGCCGACGACGCCTCCTCGCCCGCCGACGCGCAGGCCGCGCTGGACGCCCTGGCGACGGCCCTCGCCCGGTCCTGAGCGGGCGGGCGGTGCGACGGCGGTCCGTACGGGCGGTCCGACGGCGGTGCGTACGCGGCGGTCCGGGTCGGCGGTCCGGGTCCGGCGGCGGTCCGTACGCGACGGGGCCCGGCCGGGCCGTCCCCATGTGGGGGTGGGACGGTCGGCCGGGCCCCGCGCGGTGTGAGCCGGCTCAGCTCTCCGAGGTCAGCGCCACCGCGGGCGCCTGCTCGGCGGAGCGTTCACCGGGGCCGGACCGCTCCGGTGGTCCCGCGGCCGGCCGGGCCCGCTGCAGCAGCGCGTCGAGCGAGAACGCGCCCGCGCCGAGCACCGTGATGAGCAGGAACGCCCAGCAGAACATCGCCGCCGGCTCACCGTGGTTCTGGATCGGCAGCAGCGACTGCTTCTGGTGCACGTCGAAGTACGCGTAGGCCATCGAGCCGGAGCAGATCAGCGCCGCCAGCCGGGTGCCCAGGCCCAGGAACACCGCGATGCCGCCGACCAGTTCGATGACCGAGGCGTACCAGCCCGGCCAGGTGAAGGCGGCCGGGCCGGGGCCGCCGTCGGACGCGCCGCCGAAGACGCCGAAGATCGTGGCGGCGCCGTGGCAGGTGAACAGGAACGCGACGACGATCCGGAACAGGCCGATGACGACCGGACGCGCGCGGTCCGCGTCGATCCGGCGCGCGTCACCGATGGCGCCGCGCGCGTCAAATAACTGCCGCATGGTGTGTCAACTCCAAGTGGGGTCGGTCCCGCAAGCCGTGGGGACGGGTGTGGGGGGAACGTGCCGGGACGTGCAGGAGCTGACGGAAGGTATGCCTGAGGCCAACGGGTTGCTGCAAGGGCTCCTTTTCCGCCACCGTGTCCGGAACTTCGAGGCTTCACGCGCCCGACACGCCGCGGCAACGTCCGGCCGCCGCCCCACCGGGTGTCCGCCGCGTGTCCGCCGAGTGCCTGCCGGGTGCCCGCCGGACGCCTGCCGGGTCCCCGCCGGGTCCCCGCCGCGGGCACCCCGCGTGCGCGCGGGGGGTCCGCGGCGGGGACCCGGCGGGCTCCCGGCCGGGACGCGAACCGCAGCGGTCGTACCCCCAAAGCGGGACCGGCAACGTACGGTGAAGACATGACGAGCATCGGTGCAAGCGAGATGGTCGACTGGAACCTCGCCGTGGCGACCGCCCAGCGGCTGACCCGGCCGGGACCCGAGGTCAGCCGGGACGAGGCGCGCGCCATCGTCGCCGAGCTGCGCGCGCACGCGCGCGAGTCCGAGGCGCACGTGCGCGCCTTCACCCGGATGTACGGCGACGCCGAGGCGCCCGAGGGCGGCCACGGCACCCCGGTGCTGATCGTGGACCGCCCCGGCTGGGTCAGGGCGAACGTCGCGGGCTTCCGCGAGGTGCTCAAGCCGCTGCTCGGCAAGATGCAGGAGCGCCGACCCGGCGGACCAGGCGGCGCGGTGCTCGGCACGGTGGGCGGCAAGGTCACCGGCGTCGAGGTCGGGATGCTGCTGAGCTTCCTGTCCTCGCGGGTGCTCGGCCAGTACGAGACCTTCGCGCCGCCGACCCGCGAGCTGCCGGCCGGGCCGGTCAAGCCCGGCCCCGGCCGGTCACGGGCCGGCCGGCTGCTGCTGGTGGCCCCGAACATCGTCCACGTGGAGCGCGAACTCGACGTGGACCCGCACGACTTCCGGCTGTGGGTGTGCCTGCACGAGGAGACCCACCGCACCCAGTTCTCCGCGGTGCCGTGGCTGCGCGACCACATCGAGGGCGAGATCCAGTCCTTCCTGGGCGAGACCGAGCTCGACGCCTCGACGGTGATCGAGCGCGTCCGCGAGGCCGTGCAGTCCTTCGCGGGCGGCAGGGACGCGAAGGAGGCGCGCGACGCCAAGGATGCCAAGGACGCCAAGGACGCCGGAGCGGCGCAGGAGGCGGGCCGGTCCGGGGACGCGGGGGACGCCGAGGGCGCCGGGGACGCGGAGGCCGCCGACAAGCGCGCCGAGAAGCCCGCCGACAAGCCCGCCGACAAGCCCGCGGACGCCGACGGCCGCAGCCTGGTCGACCTGGTGCAGACCCCCACCCAGCGCGAGATCCTCGGCCGGCTGACCGCCGTGATGTCGCTGCTGGAGGGCCACGCCGACTACGTGATGGACGGCGTCGGCCCCCAGGTCGTGCCGTCCGTCACGGAGATCCGCGAGAAGTTCTCTCAGCGCAGGGCCAGCGGCGCCGGCCGCCTCGACCTGGCGCTGCGCAAGCTGCTCGGCCTGGACGCCAAGCTGCGCCAGTACCGCGACGGCGAGCGCTTCGTGCGGGCCGTGGTGGACGAGGTCGGCATGGACGGCTTCAACCGGGTGTGGACCTCGCCCAACACCCTCCCGACCAAGACGGAGATCGCCAAACCCGCGGAGTGGGTCGCGCGGGTGCACGGCAAGGGCGGGTCCTGACCCGCGCGCCCCTCTTTCCGCCCTCCCGGGGACCCGGTTCACCCGTCCGAGGGACCGTTGCGGTGGGGTGGCGCGTGCGATGCTCGGGTAATGCCCGGACTTCTGTCACCATCTGAACACCCTGCGTCACCTTCCACTGTTTGCACCGAACTCCTCTCCGAGCCCCCGCTCGGCCTCCTCAGGAGGGAACCGGACATGGGACCGCACCCCACGGTCGCGGCGATACGCCTGGCGGTCCGCCGCGTGCTGCACGACGTGCTGACCGCGACCACCGAACTCCACCCCCTGGTGCTCGCCGCGTGCAGCGGCGGCGCCGACTCGATGGCCCTGGGCGCCGCCCTCGCCTTCGAGGCCCCCCGGCTCGGCGTGCGCGCCGGAGCCGTCACCGTCGACCACGGCCTGCAGGCCGGCTCCGACGTCCGCGCCGAGGAGGTCGCTGCCCGGCTGCGCGCCCTCGGGCTCGACCCGGTCGACGCCGTCGGCGTGACCGTCGGCCGCCAGGGCGGCCCCGAGGCCGCCGCCCGCGAGGCCCGCTACGCCGCGCTGGACGCCACCGCCGAACGCCGCGGCGCCGCCGCGGTCCTGCTCGGCCACACCCGCGACGACCAGGCCGAGACCGTGCTGCTCGCGCTCGCCCGCGGCTCCGGCACCCGCTCGCTGTCCGGCATGGCCGCCGTCTCCGGCGTCGGCGGCCGTTACCGCCGCCCCTTCCTGCTGCTGGACCGCGACACCGTCCGCCAGGGCTGCCTGGCCCAGGGCATCACCGTGTGGGAGGACCCGCACAACCACGACCCCGCGTACACCCGCTCCCGGGTCCGCCACGAGGCGCTGCCGGTGCTGGAGAAGTCCCTCGGCAAGGGCGTCGTCGAGGCGCTGGCCAGGACCGCCCAGCTGTCCAGGGACGACGCCGACGCGCTCGACCAGTGGGCCGCCGACGCCGAGCGCGACGCGCTGGCCGACGACGGCAGCCTGGACGCGCTGCGGCTGTACGGCCTGCCCGCCGCGGTCCGCCGCCGGGTGCTGCGCCGCGCCGCGGTCGCCGCCGGCTCGCCCCCCGGCTTCCTGTTCGCCCGCCACATCGAGGAGGTCGATCGCCTGGTCACCGACTGGCACGGGCAGAAAGCGCTCAACCTGCCGGGCGGAGTCAGCGTCCGCAGGTCGGATGGCAGACTGGTCTTCTCGCCGTCGTAGAGCCGCAGACCTAGGGACGTACCGCGTAGTGAACGAGAACGACATGGGCGCCGACCTCGAGAAGGTGCTCATCTCCAAGGCAGAGATCGACGCGAAGCTGGTGCAGCTGGCCGCCGAGATCGACCGGGACTACGCGGGGAAGGACCTGCTGATCGTCGGCGTGCTCAAGGGCGCCGTCATGGTGATGGCCGACCTGGCCCGCGCCCTGTCGAGCAACGTCACGATGGACTGGATGGCGGTGTCCTCCTACGGCGCCGGCACCAAGTCCTCCGGCGTGGTGCGCATCCTGAAGGACCTGGACACCGACATCGCCGGCCGTCACGTGCTCATCGTCGAGGACATCATCGACTCCGGGCTGACCCTCTCCTGGCTCATCAGCAACCTCGGCTCGCGCGGCCCCGCCTCGCTGGAGGTGTGCACCCTGCTGCGCAAGCCCGAGGCCGCCAAGGTCCGGATCGATGTCAAATACACTGGCTTCGACATCCCGAGCGAGTTCGTCGTCGGATACGGCCTGGACTACGCCGAGAAGTACCGCAATCTCCCGTTCGTCGGCACCCTCGCGCCGCACGTCTACGGCGGCTGACCCGCCCTCCGGACCCCGCGCCGGCGCAGGCGGGGAACCAGGACCGGTTTTCCGCCGTTGGAGCAGGGGAAAGCGGGATTGTTAACGGTCTGCGGCAGCCTCGGGTGACAATGCTGAGGTACCGTCCGAAGGTCGGGTCAATACAGTCGGGTCAATACACCGGATGCACCGGTCGCCAACGGGCGGCCGTGCCTCACTGTGGCAGGAGGGACGGGGCGTGACCGCCCCGCATGGATGGACGTGAAGCGCTATTTCCGTGGGCCAGTGATGTGGATCGTGCTGGCTGTCCTCGCCGTGGTCGTGTTGATGCAGGTCGTCGGGTCCGGCGGCGGCTACAAGACGGTGGACACCGGCGCGGTACTGCACGCGATCGACACCAACCAGGCCAAATCAGCGGAGCTGACCACCGGGGACGACAACTCCATCAAGGTCCAGCTCAAAGACGGCGTGAAGATCGAGGGCAGCAGCAAGGTCCGCGCCAGCTACATCGGCGACCAGGGCGCCGACATCGCCGGCGACCTCCAGCGGATCGTCGACGGCAAGGTGCCCGGGGTCCAGCTCCAGGACAAGTACACGGTCACCCAGTCCAAGCAGAACGCCTTCGTCGGCATCCTGCTGTCGCTGCTGCCGTTCGTGCTGATCGTGGTGGTCTTCCTCTTCCTGATGAACCAGATGCAGGGCGGCGGCTCGCGCGTCATGCAGTTCGGGAAGTCCAAGGCCAAGCTGATCACCAAGGACACCCCCAAGACGACCTTCGCCGACGTCGCGGGCTGCGACGAGGCCGTGGAGGAGCTCCAGGAGATCAAGGAGTTCCTGCAGGAGCCGGCGAAGTTCCAGGCGGTCGGCGCCAAGATCCCCAAGGGCGTGCTGCTCTACGGCCGCCCCGGCACCGGCAAGACCCTGCTCGCCAGGGCCGTGGCCGGCGAGGCGGGCGTGCCCTTCTACTCGATCTCTGGCTCGGACTTCGTCGAGATGTTCGTCGGCGTCGGCGCCTCCCGGGTGCGCGACCTGTTCGAGCAGGCCAAGGCGAACGCCCCGGCGATCGTCTTCGTCGACGAGATCGACGCCGTCGGCCGGCACCGCGGCGCGGGCCTCGGCGGCGGCCACGACGAGCGCGAGCAGACCCTGAACCAGCTGCTCGTCGAGATGGACGGCTTCGACGTCAAGGGCGGCGTCATCCTGATCGCCGCCACCAACCGCCCGGACATCCTGGACCCGGCGCTGCTGCGCCCGGGCCGGTTCGACCGGCAGATCGCGGTGGACCCGCCGGACCTGCAGGGCCGGGTGGAGATCCTCACCGTGCACCAGAAGGGCAAGCCGATCGCGCCGGACGTCGACCTCAAGGCCGTCGCCCGCCGCACCCCCGGCTTCACCGGCGCCGACCTGAGCAACGTGCTCAACGAGGCGGCGCTGCTGACCGCCCGCAGCGACAAGAAGCTGATCGACAACAGCACGCTGGACGAGGCCATCGACCGCGTGGTGGCCGGCCCGCAGAAGCGCACCCGGATCATGTCGGACAAGGAGAAGAAGATCACCGCGTACCACGAGGGCGGACACGCCCTGGTCGCGGCGGCCTCTCCCAGCTCCGACCCGGTCCACAAGGTGACGATCCTGTCCCGCGGCCGGGCGCTGGGCTACACGATGGTGCTGCCCGACGAGGACAAGTACTCCACGACGCGCAACGAGATGCTCGACCAGCTCGCGTACATGATGGGCGGCCGGGCCGCGGAGGAGCTGGTCTTCCACGACCCGACCACCGGCGCGTCCAACGACATCGAGAAGGCCACCGCCACCGCCCGCGCCATGGTCACGCAGTACGGCATGACCGAGCGGCTCGGCGCGATCAAGTTCGGCTCGGACAACTCCGAGCCGTTCCTCGGCCGTGAGATGGGTCACCAGCGCGACTACTCCGAGGAGGTCGCCGGGCTGGTCGACGAGGAGGTCAAGAAGCTCATCGAGACGGCGCACAACGAGGCCTGGGAGATCCTGGTTGAGAACCGCGACGTCCTGGACAACCTGGTGATGGCGCTGCTGGAGAAGGAGACGCTGAACAAGGAGGAGATCGCCGAGATCTTCGCCCCGATCATCAAGCGTCCGGCCCGCCCGGCGTGGACCGGCTCCGCACGGCGCACCCCCTCCACCCGCCCGCCGGTGCTCTCCCCCAAGGAGAAGGAGCTGGCGCTGACCAACGGCACCCAGCAGGCCAACGGCAGCGGACCCTCGGCCGTCTCCACCGCCAAGCCGGTGGAGCTGCCGGAGGAGGGCACAGCCGACAGCTGAGCCCATCGGAATGCGGTCAGCGGCCCCGGGGTTATGACCTCGGGGCCGCTGCTTTTCGGCCATGGCCCGACCGTGGCAGGCGCACGGCGTTCCATGGCGGTGACCGACGGCCATGGCAGGACACGAAACGAGGCACTCATGACCGATCCCGTGACGCTCGACGGGGAGATCACGCCCGGCGAGTTCGACGAGAAGCGGGCCGAGGCCGCGATCCGCGAGCTGCTGATCGCGGTGGGCGAGGACCCCGACCGCGAGGGGCTGCGCGAGACGCCCTCGCGGGTGGCCCGCGCCTACCGGGAGATATTCGCCGGGCTCTGGCAGCAGCCGGAGGACGTCCTGACCACCACCTTCGACCTGGGACACGACGAGATGGTGCTGGTGAAGGACATCGAGGTGATGTCCTCCTGCGAGCACCACCTGGTGCCGTTCGTCGGCGTCGCGCACATCGGCTACATCCCGTCCACCAGCGGCAAGATCACCGGCCTGTCCAAGCTGGCCCGCCTGGTCGACGTGTACGCCCGCAGGCCGCAGGTGCAGGAGCGTCTCACCACGCAGGTCGCGGACGCGCTGATGCGCATCCTGGAGCCGCGCGGGGTCATCGTCGTGGTCGAGTGCGAGCACATGTGCATGACGATGCGCGGGGTGCGCAAGCCCGGCGCCAAGACCATCACCTCCGCGGTGCGCGGGCAGCTGCGCGACCCCGCGACCCGCTCCGAGGCGATGAGCCTGATCATCGGCCACTGAGCCGCCCCGCGCCGGCACCGGGCCGCCCTGCGCCGCCACTGAGCCGCCCCGGGCCGCCGGGCCGCCCCGCGCCGCCGCTGACTGCCGCTCCGCGCCGCCCTTGGCGGCTGCCCCTCACCGCCCGGCCGCCCGCGTCACCGGCTGCGTGCCGCCCGGCAGCACCGGCGGCGGGGTGTGTGTCCCGTGCGGCGGGGCGTGGCGGGCGCCGCCGTGACCGCCGTGGTGGGCCGCGCCGCGGCCGGCCCGGCCGGCACCGTGACCGGGCGGGCGTCCGGCACCAGCCGCGAGGAGAGCCAGCGCAGCGCCGGCGGGATCTCCCGCGACCAGGTGGTGAAGTTGTGCCCGCCGCTGGCCAGGATGATCGAGGAGATCCGGGTCGGCCCCTTCACCAGGCTGATGAAGCGCATCGTGGCCCGGTAGTTCTTCTCGCCGTGCCGGCTGGTGGTCACCAGCAGGCTCACCGGCGGCTGCGGCAGGTGTTGCAGCCGCCAGGCCAGGTCGTTCTCCCGGCGCACCGCCTTGCTGCCGCCGAACAGGTCGCCGGTCGTCGGGTCCTTCGGCGCCGCGTAGTCCGGTGACAGGCCGACGCCCGCCGAGAAGTCCTGCGGGTCCTCCAGGGTCAGCTTCAGCGCGCAGTAGCCGCCGGTGGAGTCGCCGATCACGCCCCAGCTGCCGCCGCCCCGGCCGATGCGGTAGTGCGCCAGCATCGCCGCCCGCAGGTCCTTCGCGAAGAACGTCTCGGTCTGCGGACCGCCGGGCACGTTCATGCACTCGGTGTCCCGCGGCGGCGCCACCGTCGGCCGCATCATCACCAGGACCATCGGCTGCGCCTGGCCCTTGCGGACCTGCTGCGCCGCGATCGTCGGGTACTTCAGGTGCTTGTACAGCGACTCGGCGATCCCCGGGTAGCCGGTCAGCACCAAGGTGGCGGGGAAGACCCGCTGCGGCTCGCGGAAGTACTCGGGCGGCAGATAGACGTACGCCGTGCTGCTGATGCCCGACCTCGGGCCGCTGACCTGGACCTTCTGGATCTGACCGCCGAGCCGCGGCACCCCGCCGCCGGGCGTGTTCACCGCCAGCGTCCGCATCACCCGCAGCTGCTCCGCCGCCCCGCCGTTGCTGTGGTCCACCACGACGCCCGGCGCCGTCTCCTGCCCGAACAGGTCCGCCCAGGAGCCGTAGAACCCGAAGTTGTAGTTGGCGACCAGGCCCAGCGCGGCGATCAGGGACAGTTGGGTGGCCACGAGTATCCCCACTCTGCCGAGCACCGGGGCCACGCCTCTGCGCGACAGCCGTGGCCACAGCCACACCGTCAGCCCGAAGAGCACCACCGCCAGCACCGCGGCGAGGAGGAGGACCTTCTTACTCGTGAGACCCATGTCGGCAGGTGTACTTTCCGTGTCGGCCAAGTGCGCCCACCGGGACGGAACCCGAGACCCCCGCTTCCCGTCCTAGAGGGCGCATATTATTCGTGACTGGAGCAGATTGCGGGCCATGTCCCGTGATTCCCGGTGTTATTGGGGTTTGGTGACCCATGTCTGTACAGGTAGAGGGCGAAAGCCCGGTCCGGGTTCCGCAGGAGGCACGACGTGTCGGCTGACCGCAGCTGCGACCGTGTGGCCGACCGCGTCGAGCCGAAGTGGCGGCGGGGGCCGCTGCGCCCCTCGGCCGTCCCCCGGATCATGGGCACCGCCGCCGCCGTCATCGGACTGCTCGACGTGGTCTCCGCGGTCTTCCCCGCGTTCCGCAACGGGCGGATGCACCACCTCGCCGCCCTCTTCCCCGGCACCGTCAGCACCCTGGCCGCGGCCACCTCGGTGGTCACCGGCATCCTGCTGCTGATGCTGGCGCACGCGCTCAAACGCGGTAAGCGGCGCGCCTGGTGGGCCGCGGTGCTGCTGCTGCCGGTCGGCGCTGCCACCCAGCTGATCTACCGCCACTCGGTCTTCGGCGCCGTCGTCTCCCTGGTGCTGCTGGGGCTCTTGGTACGCCACCGCGGCCAGTTCACCGCGCTGTCCGACCCGCGCACCCGCTGGCGGGCCGCGGCCAACTTCGTCGGCCTGAGCCTCTTCGCCTTCGCCCTCGGCCTGGTCATCACCAGCGCCCACCCGGCCTCCGAGCGCGGCGAGCCCGGCTTCGCCGACCGCTGCCAGCACGTGCTCTACGGCCTGTTCGGCTTCGAGGGCCCGGTGTCGTACACCAGCGACCGGGTCAGCGACCTGGTCGCCTACTCGCTCGGCGGCCTCGGCCTGCTCATCGCCTGCTCCACCCTCTACCTGCTGCTGCGCCCGGCCCGGCCGGTCGCCGAGCTGGGCGAGGAGGACGAGGCCCGGCTGCGCGCCCTGCTGGCCCGGCACGGCGCCCGCGACTCGCTCGGCCACTTCGCGCTGCGCCGCGACAAGTCGGTGGTCTTCTCGGCCAGCGGCAAGGCCGCGATCTGCTACCGCGTGGTGTCCGGCGTGATGCTGGCCGGCGGCGACCCGATCGGCGATGTCGAGGCGTGGCCCGGCGCCATCGAGCGCTACATGGAGCTGGCCCGCGCGCACGCCTGGCTGCCCGCGGTGGTCGGCTGCAGCGAGACCGGCGGCGAGGTGTGGACCCGCGAGACCGGCCTGGACGCGCTGGAGCTGGGCGACGAGGCGATCGTGCACACCGCCGACTTCACCCTCACCGGCCGCGCGATGCGCAACGTCCGGCAGATGGTCAAGCGCATCGAGCGGGCCGGCTACGTCTGCCGGGTGCGCCGGGTGCGCGAGCTGACCGAGGACGAGCGGCAGCAGGTGCGGCTGGCCGCCGACGCCTGGCGCGGCACCGACACCGAGCGCGGCTTCTCCATGGCGCTCGGCCGGTTCGGCGAGGAGGCCGACGGCGACTGCGTGGTGGTCACCGCCCACAAGGAGCGCGAGCCCGGCGCCCCGCACCCCGAACTCGGCGACCTGCGCGCGGTGCTGCACTTCGTGCCGTGGGGTCCTGACGGCATGTCGCTGGAGCTGATGCGCCGCGACCGCTCCGCCGACCCGGGCCTGAACGAGCTGCTGATCGTCGCCGCCCTCCAGGAGGCCCCGGCGCTCGGGGTGACCCGGGTGTCGCTGAACTTCGCGATGTTCCGCTCGGCGCTGGCCCGCGGCGAGCGGATCGGCGCCGGCCCGGTGCTGCGCGGCTGGCGCGGGCTGCTGGTGTTCCTGTCCCGCTGGTTCC
The DNA here is from genome assembly GCF_035825295.1 of Actinacidiphila sp. DG2A-62. Lineage (NCBI taxonomy): Bacteria > Bacillati > Actinomycetota > Actinomycetes > Kitasatosporales > Streptomycetaceae > Actinacidiphila > Actinacidiphila sp. DG2A-62. The sequence goes on along the minus strand of NZ_JAYMGI010000002.1, from coordinate 3,480,351 downwards.
AGATCGAGTCGCTGTACAAGTTCAACGCCAAGTTCCAGCCCGAGTGGGTGCCGCGGTTCCTGGTCTTCCGCAACTCCCGCGACCTGCCGCGGATCGGCTTCGCGATCATGCAGGCCGAGGGGTTCGTGACGCTGGCGCTGCCGCTGCCCGCCGCGGTCCAGCGGTTCCTGCCCGGCCGCGCCAAGCGCCCGCCGCACCGCCGGCAGAGCGGGTACGCCGCCGCGCCCGAGCCCTACGCGGAGCCGGCGGCCGGCAAGCGCACCCCGGTGGGCCGCAACGTGGCCTGACCGGCCGTGCGGCGCCGCCCGACCGGCCCGGCGGGCGGCGCCGGGCGGGCCGGCCGGGCGCCCCGCGCGGAGCCCGGGGAGACGCCGGGCGCCGGGCGCGGCCCCGTACGCTGGGCGCATGAGTACGTCACAGGGGCGGAGCGCCCCGCCCGGCCGGTCCGGGCCCCTCGGGCTGCCGGAGTGGGACCGCTGCGCGGTCATGGGCGTGGTGAACGTCACTCCCGACTCGTTCTCCGACGGCGGGCAGTGGTTCGACCCGGAGCTGGCCGTCAAGCACGGCCTGGACCTGGTGGCGCAGGGCGCCGACCTGGTCGACGTGGGCGGCGAGTCCACCCGGCCGGGCGCCACCCGCGTGCCGCCCGCCGAGGAGCTGCGCCGGGTGGTCCCGGTGGTCCGCGAACTGGCCGCGGCCGGCGTCCTGGTGAGTGTCGACACCATGCGCGCCGAGGTCGCCGAGCAGGCGCTCGCGGCCGGCGCCACGATGGTCAACGACGTCAGCGGCGGCCTGTCCGACCCGGGCATGATCCCGGTGGTGGCCGCCGCGCGGGTGCCGTTCATGGTGATGCACTGGCGCGGCCAGAGCATCGACATGAACAACCGCGCGGTCTACTCCGACGTGCTCGCCGAGGTCCTGGCCGAACTGCGCGAGGGCCTGTACCGCGCGGTGGACGGCGGCGTCGACCCCGAGCGGATCGTGATCGACCCGGGCCTGGGCTTCGCCAAGACCGCCGAGCACGACCTGGCGCTCCTGGCCCACCTGGGCGAACTGCGCGGCCTGGGCCGGCCGCTGCTGGTCGCCGCCTCCCGCAAGCGGTTCCTCGGCCGCGTCCTGGCCGGCGGCGCCGGCACGCCGCCGCCTGCCGGATGCGCGACGCTGCCACCGCCGCGGTCACCGCGATCGCCGCCCGCGAGGGCGCCTGGGCGGTCCGCGTCCACCAGGTGCGCGCCAGCGCGGACGCGGTACGGGTCGCCCGCGCGATCGAGGCCGCGGGCGGTGCGGGCGGTGCGGACAGTGCCGACGACGCGGACGCTGCGGGCTCCGGCGGTCTGGGGGAGCCCGGCGGTCCGGGGGAGTCCGGCGGTCCGGGGGAGTCCGGCGGCGCGGCGGGGCGTACGGCCCCCGGCGGGGGAGCGCGGTGACGGCGCGCACCGCCGAGGCGCGCGCCGCAGAGCGGGCCAACCAGGCGTTCTACGACGCGATCGAGACCTCCGACCTGGACGCGCTGGAGAAGGTCGTGCTGACCGGGCCGCTGGCCGAGTCGGTGACCGTCGTCCACCCCGGCTGGCCCGCGCTGCGCGGCCGCCGCGAGGTGATGCGCTCGTTCGCGCTGATCATGGCGAACACGGAGTACATCCAGTTCTTCCTGACCGACGTGGAGGTCGCCGTGGACGGCGACACCGCGCTGGTCACCTGCACCGAGAACATCCTGACCGGCGGTCCGGCCGAGGACGACGGCAGCACCGGACCGCTGGTCGGCGGCCTGGTGGTGGCCACCAACGTCTTCCGCCGCACCTCGGAGGGCTGGCGGCTGTGGGCGCACCACGGCTCGCCGGTGCTCGCCGAGGACGACGAGGACGAGGACGACGAGGTCCCGGCGGACGACGCCGACGACCTCGACGACCTGGACGGTCTGGACGACCTGAAGGACCTGAACGACCTGGACGATCTGGACGGGCCGGACGGGCCGGACGGACCGGGGGACCCCGACGGACCGGGGGACCCCGGCGGTCCCGGCCGGCCGGACGGCCCGGACCGGCCGGACGACCCGGACGCCCCGACCGGCGGCGCGGACCGGTGACGTAGATTCGTCCCCCGGGCCCGGCCGGCGCGGCGACCGGGCCGAGGCGAGGAGGAGTGGAGTCGTGGACCGAGTCACGCTGCGCGGGCTGAGCGCTCGCGGGCACCACGGGGTCTTCCAGCACGAGCGGGAGGACGGGCAGACCTTCGTGGTCGACCTGGTGCTCGGGCTGGACACCCGTCCCGCCGCCGCGGACGACGACCTGGAGCGGACCGTGCACTACGGTGTGCTGGCCGAGCAGGTCGCGGCCGTCGTCGCCGGCGAGCCGGTCAACCTCATCGAGACACTCGCCCAGCGCATCGCCGACACCTGTCTGGAGCACGAGGTGGTCCAGGAGGTGGAGGTGACCGTGCACAAGCCCGACGCGCCCATCGCCGTGCCCTTCGAGGACGTGACCGTCACCATCACCCGGAGTCGCCCGTGACCCCCCACAACGACCCGACCGTGCAGCCGGTGCCGCACGCCGTCACCGCCGCGGTGGACGCCGCGGACAGCACACTGCAGAACCCCAGGACCGCGGTCCTGGCGCTGGGCAGCAACCTCGGCAACCGGCTGGAGACCCTCCAGGGCGCGGTCGACGCGCTGGAGGACACCCCCGGCGTGCGGGTCAAGGCGGTCTCGCCGGTGTACCAGACCGAGCCGTGGGGCGTGCCGGCCGGCAGCCAGCCCGACTACTTCAACGCCGTCGTGCTGGTCCGCACCACCCTGCCGCCCGAGGACCTGCTGGAGCGCGGCCACGCCATCGAGGAGGCGTTCCTGCGGGTGCGCTCCGAGCGCTGGGGGCCGCGGACCATCGACGTGGACATCGTCGCGTACGAGGACGCGGTCCGCGACGATCCCCGGCTGACCCTGCCGCACCCGCGGGCCCACGAGCGGGCCTTCGTGCTCGTACCGTGGCACGACGTGCAGCCGGCCGCGGTGCTGCCGGGCCGCGGCAGCGTGGCGGAACTGGCCGCTTCCGTGGACCGCGGCGGCGTGCGGCGGCGCGCCGACGTGGAACTCCGACTGCCGGAGTAGACGTTGGTCCGCGTGGGACCAGGTGAGATTCGTGTGTGGAGGCGGGCGACGCGGTGAGGACGCTGAGGATCAGGACGCTGGCGGGGCTCTTCGTGGTCGCGCTGGTGATCGCGTGGGCCGGCGCCCGGCTGTGGGACACCCTCGGCACGCTGCCGCGGGTGCCGGTGGCCGCGCCGATCGTGCTCGCGCTGATCGCGGTCGCGCTCTTCGCCACGGCGCTGTCGATGCGCGCCCGGCTGCGGGCGCAGCGCGAGCGGCGGCCCGGCGCCAAGGGCGTCGACCCGCTGGCCGCCGCCCGCGCGCTCGTCTTCGGCCAGGCCAGCGCGCTGGTCGCGGCCCTGGTCGCGGGGCTCTACGGCGGCGACGGGCTCTTCCTGGTCATGTACAAGCTCGACATGGAGCCCCGCCGCGAGCAGGCGATCTACGCGGGGCTCGCGGTCCTGGCCGCGATCGCGGTCGTCGCCGCGGCCCTCTTCCTCGAACGCGTCTGCAAACTCCCCGAGGACCAGTCGCCTCCCCCCGGCGTCCACCAGAACGCTCGGCGCTGACCTCCCCTGCGGCCGGCGTCAGCTCCGCGCCGGGCGTCGCGATCAGGGGCGTTGCCCCCAAGGCCGTCACGGCGCTGACGAGCCGGGGCCGGACGCCGAGTCGAACTTGACCGGGGGGCCGGGGGCGTGGTTCAGTCCGGAGCGTGAACGCATTCACGCTCCGCCTGCACCGGAGGGTCCACCTGGACCTGCTCCGTTACGCGGGCTGCGTGTGTACGGCCGCGCGCTGAAGCGCGTCTCAGGCCAACCGTTCGCACCGAGCACCAGGTGGTACCCATGTCCGCCGTACCCTCCAGCACGCCCGTTTCCCCCTCCGCGAGCTCCGCGTCCGGCGCGTCCGGCGCGTCCGGCGCGCGGACCGCTCCGACCGCCGCCGAACTCCTGGACTTCGCCCGTTCCGTCGCCGCCGACCGCGACCTCGTCGGCGACCTCCCCCTGGACCCCGAGGGCCGCACCTGGGTGCGGCTGGAAGGCCCCGGCGGCGCCGAGGCATGGCTGATCGGCTGGCCCCCCGGCGCCGAGACCGGCTGGCACGACCACGGCGGCTCCTACGGCGTGTTCGTGACCGCCGCGGGCGAGCTGACCGAGTCCTCGCTGGCCGCTGCGCTGCCCACCGAGGGCTGGCGCTCGCTGGAGCTGGCCGAGAACCTCGACCGCCGCCGGGTGCTGCCCGAGGGCGTCGGCCGCGCGTTCGGGCGCAACCACGTCCACCAGGTGGAGAATCGGTCCCCGAGCACCCACGCGGTGTCCGTGCACGCGTACTACCCGCCGCTGCCGCTGATCCGCCGCTACAGCCGCAAGGGCAGCACGCTCCGCCTGGAACTGGTCGAACGCCCCGAGGAGTGGTGATGACGGACCCCGCGCAGCCCGGACCGCCCGGCATCGACGCCTACCTCGCGCGGGTGCGCGAGGGCCTGGACCGGGTGGGTCCCGAACAGGCCGCGCGGGCCGCGGAACAAGGCGCGCTGCTGGTCGACATCCGCTACGCCGCGCTGCGCGACCGCGACGGCACGGTCCCCGGCGCGGTCATCGTGGAGCGCAACGAGCTGGAGTGGCGCCTGGACCCCTACGGCAGCCACCGCATACCCCAGGCCACCGGGCACGACCTGCCCATCGTGGTCTTCTGCAACGAGGGCTACGCCTCGTCGCTGGCCGCCGTCTCGCTGCACGCGCTGGGCCTGCGCCGGGCCACCGACCTGGTCGGCGGGTTCCAGGCGTGGCGGGCCGCCGGGCTGCCCGTCACCCCGCCGGACGGGCGTCCGACCGTTCCCACGCCGCCGGCCGCCTGACGCCGGCGACCACCTGACGCCGCCGGGCCGCCGGGAGCCGCACCGGAGCCGCACCGGAGGCGCGGCCGGACCCGGGGCCGGAGAACGGGTCGAAACCCCCCGAGATTTAAGGGCCCCGCCGCCCCACGGACGCCCGTCGCACGCTAAATTTTGGCCATGCCCAGTGGACGCCACCGCCATATGCAGCCCTTGCACCGGATGCTGCCGCCGCTGACCGTGGCGGGCTCCGCCGCGGCCCTCGCCGTGGCCTCGTTGTGCACCGCCGATACCGCGGTGCTCCGCGTCCTCACCCTGGCCACGGCCGCCTCCGCCGTCACCGGCGCGGCCGTCGCCCGCACCTGGGACCGCGCGGCCGGCCGCCGCGTCGCCGAGCTGAACGCGGCGCGGGTGCGCGACGAGTGGCACGCCGACGAGCGGCTCGCCGAGGCCGAGACGGACCTGGAGGAGTCCCGGGAGATCCGCGGCCGGCTGGAGAAGAAGCTGCGCGGCAAGCGCGCCGAACTCGCCCGGCTGCGCACCGAGCACGCCGACCTGCTGCGCCGCTACGCCACCGCGGAGAGCGAGCGGGCGCGGGCGCTGGAGTCGTACCGCAAGCTCCGGCTGGAGGGCGGGCAGCAGCAGCTGGCGCTGACCACCGGGCCGTCGCCGGTCGGCCCCGCGGCCTTCCTCAAGGCCGCGCACGCGCTGCGCGACCTGCCGCGCAACGCGGCCAGGCAGCAGGCCCAGCGCACCGTCGAGGAGGCCCGCAGGCGCGAGGCCGCCGCGGCGGACGAGCCCCAGGGCCGGCACGCGTCCGGCGCCCCCGCGCCGCTGCCGGTGCGCGAGCAGGGGAGCGGGCTCGTGCCCGCGGTCGCGGCGGCGGTGCTGCCGTACGCCCAGCGGTCCGCGTCCGGGCAGACCCCGGCGGGGCACTCCGGGCACAGCCGCGCCACCGGCGGCTTCGACTTCTTCGGCACCCAGCGCGCCGGCGCCAAGCCCGCGGACGGGTCCGACGCCGCGCCGCAGGGGTCCGCCGCCGAGGAATCCGCCGCCGAGGGGGTCGGGGTCGAGGAATCCGCCGCCGAGGTGATCGACCTCACCGCGCACGACGACACCGAGCAGTTCGACGTCACCGAGCTGCGCGCCACCAAGGCGTAGCGGACGCGGCCGGCGCGGCCGGCTACTTGTCGACGTCGCCCACGACGAAGAACATCGAGCCGAGGATCGCGACCATGTCGGCCACCAGCGTGCCCGGCAGCAGGACGCCCAGCGCCTGGATGTTGTTGTACGACGCCGAGCGGAGCTTCAGCCGGTACGGGGTCTTCTCGCCCTTGGAGACCAGGTAGTAGCCGTTGAGCCCGAGCGGGTTCTCGGTCCACGCGTAGGTGTGGCCCTCGGGGGCCTTGAGCACCTTCGGCAGCCGCTGGTTGATCGGGCCGGGCGGCAGCTCGCGCAGCCGCTCCAGGCACGCGTCGGCCAGGTCCAGCGCGTTGCGGGTCTGGTCGAGCAGCACCTCGAAGCGGGCCAGGCAGTCGCCGTCGGCGCGGGTGGCGACCTTCAGCACGTCGGCCAGCTCGCCGTACGCCAGGTAGGGCTCGTCGCGGCGCAGGTCGAAGTCCACGCCCGAGGCGCGGGCGATCGGGCCGCTCACGCCGTAGCCGTGCACGTCGGCGCGCGACAGCACGCCGACGCCGCGGGTGCGGCCGCGGAAGATCTCGTTGCCGAGCACCAGGTCCTCGAACCGCGGCAGCCCCGCGCGCACCGCGGCCACCGCGGCGGCGGCCCGCCCGGTCCAGCCGTTCGGCAGGTCCTCCTTGAGGCCGCCGACGCGGTTGAACATGTAGTGCATCCGGCCGCCGGAGACCTCCTCCATCACGTGCTGCAACTCCTCGCGCTCGGTGAACGCGTAGAAGATCGGCGTGATGCCGCCCAGCTCCAGCGGGTACGAGCCGAGGAACATCAGGTGGTTGAGCACCCGGTTCAGCTCGGCGAGCAGGGTCCTGGTCCACACCGCGCGCTCGGGCACCTCCATGCCGAGCATGCGCTCCACGGCGAGCACGACGCCCAGCTCGTTGGAGAACGCGGAGAGCCAGTCGTGCCGGTTGGCGAGCATCACGATCTGCCGGTAGTCGCGCGCCTCGAACAGCTTCTCCGCGCCGCGGTGCATGTACCCGACGATCGGCTCCGCGCTGCGGATGCGCTCCCCGTCCAGCACCAGCCGCAGCCGCAGCACGCCGTGCGTCGCCGGATGCTGCGGCCCGATGTTGAGCACCATGTCCGTGCCCTCGGCCGCGCCCCCGATCCCGATCGTGGTCTCCGTCATGCCCCCATCCTCTCAGCCCCGCGCCCCGCCCTCCGGTCCGGTCCCTCCTCTCGACCGGCGCGGTCACGCGACGAGCTCCCGGTGAGCCGCCCTGATGATGTCGCCGGCCTCGCGGACGGCGCGCCGCGCCAGGTCGGGGTCCGCCGACTCCGCGGCGACCTGTTCCGCGCGGCGCAGCCGGCGTGCGGTCTCCGGGTGACGCTCGATCTCGGCGACGACGGCCCAGCGCAGCAGGAACATGCGGATGGGCCCCAGCGAGTTCTGCGCCACCGCCATCACGAGCGTCTCGTTCTTCTCCTGCTCCATCTCTCCGAGCCGGTGCGGCGCCAGCACGGCGATCGCCTCGCGCAGCGCGTCGGGAATGCGCTCCGGCCGCGGCGCGACTGGGCCGTCGCCGTGCAGAGGGGCTGCGCCCATCGTGTCCTCCGAGATCTCCGCGGTGCGGGTGCATCCCGACTATGCCGCAGCCCACCGACACCGACACCGACACCGACACCGACACCGACGCCGACCCCGCCTCCGCCCCGGGCGACCGTATTGTGGGGCGGACAGGGAAAGGAGCCGGCCATGAGCGTTGACGCGATCGTGCACACCGAGTTTCCCAAGGGGTACACGGTCCTGTTCGGGGCGGACGGAAAGGTGATCATGACTCCGCAGAGCTTCGAGCACTCCAGCACGATCAAGTCGATGCAGTACGACACGGTCGTCTCGCTCGGGCGCCATGCGAAGACCGCCTCCGACGTGTACATCGACTTTCCCGCGGACGAGAACTCCGCACCCGATCTGGCGATCCTGCGTGAGGACGCCCGGCGGAAGGGGAAGCGCTACGGCTTCGAGGACGTGCTGCTGATCTCGGAGGTCGTGTCGACCTCGTCCGCGCGCAAGGACTACGACGACTGCACCGCGAAGTATGGCCGCTACGGCATCCCGATCTACCTGGTGGTGGACCCGTACGCCGAGGAGGTGGTCCTGCACACGCAGCCGACGGCCACCGGCTACATCGCCGCGCACACCCACAAGTACGGCACCGGCAAGCTGCCCATCCCGCTCGGCGACGGCCGCACGTTCACCCTCGACCTCGACGAGCTCCCGCGTCCCGAGCCCGAGGCGAGCGCCCGCTGAAGGAGCCCGCGACCGCGTCCAGGGTGCGGAGGAGCGCCGGAACGGCGCTCGGGGGGCCCGTGGGGGTGGCGAGCCAGGTGAAGGCTCCCAGGGACGCGGGGGCGAGCAGCTCCGCCGCCTGGGAGGCCGCGGCCAGCGCGCGGACGTAGCCGGCCGGGTCGGCAGCGGCCAGCGTCAGCGGGGGCCGCGCGCCGTCGACGCCCAGCGCGCGCAGCGCCGCCCGCTGGGTCAGCCGCAGCCCCGGCAGACTGTCCATGGCGACGTGCGCGGTCAGGTCGCAGGACCCGTCCGGCACCGGCGGGACCTGCCGCCCGTCGCGGTACCCGGTCAGCGTCCCCCGCTCCGGCCGCGCCGCCGCCTCGTGCGCGTAGTCCACCGCCACCGCGAGCCCCTCCGCCAGGCACGCCGTGGCCCGCGCCCACACCCGGTCCCGGGCCAGCCCGATCTCCGCGCACCCGCCGACGTACCCGCCGATGCCTGCGCCGACGTCCCCGTCGATCTCCCCGCCGTCCCCGCCCGCCTCCGCGGGGCCCAGCGGCCACCACCGCTCCAGCCACGCCGCGTCCGCCGCGTCCACCGCCGCGCCGAGGCGCTCCTCGCCCGTCGCGGTGTGCACCTCCACGTAGTGCGGCCGGCCCGCGGGGACAGCGCGGCCACGTCGAGCGGCACGTTGTCCAGCCACTCGTTGGCGAAGAGCAGCCCGCGCAGGCCCTCCGGCGGCTCCGGGGTCCACACGATCCTGGGGTCCAGCCCCGCCGGCCGCGGCGCCCGCTCCACCGCGTGCACCCGCAGCCGCGCCGCGACCTCGCGCGGCACCGCGGCCAGCACCCCGGCCGCCAGCTCCCCGCCGCCCGCCCCCATGTCCGCGAAGTCCAGCCGCGGCGGGCGGCCCAGCGCCGCGTCCACCCGCAGCAGCAGTTCGGCGACCGCCCCGGCGAACAGCGGCGAGGCGTGCACCGACGTACGGAAGTGCCGGGCCGGCCGCTGCGTCACGAAGAAGCCCGCCGGGCCGTACAGGGCCCGCTCCATCGCCGCACGCCAGGGCAGCCACTCCTCGTCCACAGCGTGAACGGTACGTGACATGCGTCGCGTTCCCGTCCGGTCGGGCGTTTCGGGAACCCCAGGGGGCCGCTGAAGCGTCGAACGTCGCAGCGAGGTGTCGCCCGCGGCCGGTATGGTCGCGGGAAGGCACGGCAGTACGAGGGAGTGGACAGCGGATGACGGCCGGAAACGACGGCACCCCGGAGAACGACGACCCGTTCGCGTATCTCTACCGGGCCGAGGGCGGCGAACAGCCGGACCGGGCCGCGGGTGGTCAGCCGACCGCGCCCCACCCGCAGCCCTACGGCCAGCCCCGCACCTCCTACCACCAGGTGCAGCGGGTCGGCGAGCGGCGCAGCCCCCAGCAGGCCCCGCAGCCCCCGCAGCAGGGAGGCTACGGCTACCCCCAGCCGCAGAGCGGCCAGGGCGGTGGCTACGGCTACCCGCAGCAGCAGAGCCCGCAGGGCGGGTACGGCTACCCGCAGCAGCAGTACGGCAACGGCGCCACGCAGGCGTACCAGCAGCCCCAGGATGGCTTCGGTCCGCCGCCGGGCGAGGGCGGGCGGCGGGCCGGCGGGCCGCCCCCGCAGTCGCCGAACCGCAAGGGCCTGCTGATCGCCGCGGTCGCCGTGGTGGCGGCCGTCGCGGTCGGCATCGCCTTCGCGATGACCAACGGCTCGGGCGACGACAAGGACGCCAAGGGCGGCGGCACGCCCACCCCGTCCGCGGCGGCGCCGACCACCACCTCGCAGGCCCCCACGCCCACCGCCACCGCCACGCCCTTCGACTCCCAGAAGGTCGACGCGGCCACCCTCCAGCTGCTCGGCGGCGCCGAGCAGAGCACCGAGTGGCCGGGCGCGGACGCGGCGGGCGGCCGTTACGTCGACAAGATGGGCACGGTCGGCGCGTCCGTGGTGTGGACGGTCACCGTGCCGAAGGACGACGACTACACGTTCTTCATCAGCTACGGCAACGCCGGCGACGACGCCAACCTCGGCCTGTCGGTGAACGGCAAGCCCCGCTCGGACCAGGTCAACCTGAAGAACTACGGCCAGCCGCGCTACACCGACTGGTCCAAGGCGTGGGACAACCACACCTACTCCTGGGTGACGCTGAAGAAGGGCGCCAACACCCTCGCCCTGACCTGCATGCCGAACGCCAACTGCGGGGTGAACCTCGACCAGTTCTGGCTCAAGGAGGGCAAGGTCACGAACTAGGTCCTGCCCCGCCCGACCGCGCGGTTCCCGGGCGTCGCGTCACGCCGCGGTCACCTCGACCCGCGGCAGCAGCTCCTCGTACACCGCCTTGTCGTACTCCCCGGCCGTCGGCGCGGCCACCGTCGCCGCGGACAGCGCGACCGCGCGGGCCAGCCGCCGCGGCCACGGCAGCCCCTCGGCGAGCCCGGAGAGCAGCCCGGCCACCGCCGAGTCGCCGGCGCCGGTGGGGTTGCCGGCCAGCCGGGCCGGCGGCGCGGCCCGCCAGCTGCCGCTCTCGTCGGCCAGCAGGATGCCCTGCGCGCCCAGCGACGCGGCCACTGCGCGCGCCCCGCGCCGCCGCGCGTCCCGGGTCGCCCTGGCCGGCTCGGAGAAGCCGGTCAGCCAGGCCAGCTCGTCGGCGTTGGGCTTGATCAGGTCGGGGCGGGCGGCGAGCCCCCGGCGCAGCGGCTCGCCGCTGGTGTCCAGCAGCACGAACACGCCCGCGCCGCGCGCCTCCCGCACCAGCTCCGCGTACGCGCCCACCGGCAGCCCCGGCGGCAGGCTCCCGCACAGCGCGACCGCCTCGCAGTCCCCGGAGGCCAGCAGCCCGCGGTAGACGTCCAGGAAGGACGCCCACTCGGCCGGGGCGACGGTGGGCCCGGGCTCGTTGAACATCGTGGTGTCGCCGCTCGCCGCGTCCACCACGCCGACCGTGCGCCGGGTCGCCCCGGCGATCGGCACCAGCGCGTCGGTGAGCAGGTCGGCGCGGGTCACCGCGGCCAGCAGGCGGCGCAGCTCGTCGCCCGCGGGACCGCCGGCGAAGCCGGTGACGGCGGTGCGGTGGCCGAGCGCGGCCAGCACCCGGGCGACGTTCAGCCCCTTGCCGCCGGGGCGCTCCGAGATGTCGGTGACCCGGTGGGTGGCGTGCGGGCGCAGCGCGGGGACCTGGTAGGTCACATCGAGTGCGGCGTTGAGCGTGACGGTGATGATCACCCGTCGATGATGGCAAAACAACGGCGGTCGGCCCAGACCGGACCGACCGCCTTTTACTCACCCGTTGAACGAATTCCGGCCCCGGGTCCCGCGTGCGACCGCCCCACGCGGGTCGACGACGGTCCGACGACCGCCGCACGCGGGTCGTACGGCGGTCCGACGACCACCGCACCGGCCCCGCTACGCCGGCTCGACGACCCATTCGCCCTTGCGCATCACGCCCGCCAGGTCCCACGCCCGGTCCAGCAGCACCAGGTCCGCGTCCTTGCCGGGCTCCAGCGTGCCGATCCGGTCCTGCAGCCCCAGCAGCCGGGCCGGGTTGACCGACAGCGCCGCCACCGCGTCCGGCAGCGACAGCCCGTCCAGCGTCACCGCGCGCTTGAAGGCGGTGTCCAGGGTGAGCGTGGAGCCGGCGATGGAGCCGCCCTCCAACAGCCGCGCCACGCCCTCGCGGACCTCGACCTTCATCGGACCCAGCTCGTACATCCCGTCGCCGAAGCCGGCCGCGTCCATCGCGTCGGTGATGAAGGCGACCCGGTCCGCGCCCGCGCTGCCGAAGGCGAGTTCGAGCACCGAGGGGTGCAGGTGGGTGCCGTCGTTGATCAGCTCGACGGTGATCCGCTCGTCCTCCAGCAGCGCCGCGATCGGGCCGGGCTCGCGGTGCTGGAGCGGCGGCATCGCGTTGAACAGGTGGGTGGCCACCGTCGCGCCGGCGTCGATGGCCTCGCGGGTCTGCTCGTAGGAGGCGTCGGTGTGGCCGATCGCGGCGATCACGCCCAGCTCCGCCAGCAGCCGCACCGACTCGATGCCGCCGGGCAGTTCGGCCGCCAGCGTCACCATCCGCGCGGTGCCGCGCGCCGCCTCGACCAGCTTGCGCACGTCCGCCGGGTCGGGGTGGCGCAGCAGGCCCTCGTCGTGCGCGCCCTTGCGGCACGGCGAGATGAACGGGCCCTCGAAGTGGATGCCCGCGAGGTCGCCCTGCTCGACCAGCTCGGCCAGCAGGCCGGCCCGCCGGACCAGGAACTCCATGCTCTCGGTGACCGTCGAGGCGACGACCGTGGTGGTGCCGTGCTCGCGGTGGGTGCGCACGCCGGTGAGGATGTCCTCCGCGCTGCCCGAGGTGAAGGACGCGCCGCCGCCGCCGTGGTTGTGGATGTCCACGAAGCCGGGGACGATCGTGTACCCGCGCCCGGTCAGGTCGTACGTGACCTGCCCGGCCCCGTCGGTCCGCCCGGCCCCGTCGGTCCGCCCGTCCGCGGCGCCCGCCGGACCGGCGCCGAGCGGACCGGCCGTGTCGTCCGCCGCGATCGTGGCGCCCTCGACCGTGATCCGGCCGCCTTCCACCACGCCGGACGGCAGCACCACACGGGCGCCCGCCAGCACGGTGCGCTGTGTCGTTGTCAGGGGGGCCATCAGGCGGTTACCTCCACGGAGATCAGGTCCCAGGCCAGCAGGCCGGCGCCCAGGCATCCAGCGGTGTCCCCGAGCGCGGCGGGGACGATCAGGGGTGGTTTCTGGAAGGTGATGCGGGACTCCACCGCCGCGCGCAGCGGCCCGAAGAGCGTGTCGCCGGCCTCCGCGAGGCCGCCGCCGATGATCAGCACCCGCGGGTCGAGCAGCGTGAGACCGGTCAGCAGGCCGTCGGCCAGCGCCTCGACCGCCTCCCGCCAGACCTCCGCGGCGCGCTCGTCGCCCTCCTCGACGGCCCGGGCGCAGGCCGCCGCGTCCGCCGCGGGATCGCCGCTGGCCGCCGCCCAGGCGCGGGAGACCGCGCCGGCCGACGCGTACGTCTCCAGGCAGCCGCGCTGCCCGCAGCCGCACTCCCGGCCGCCGGGGCGGACCACGATGTGCCCGATCTCGCCCGCGTAGCCGTGCGCGCCCGCCTCGATCCGCCCGTCGATGCCGATCGCGCCGGCGATGCCGGTGCCCAGCGGCAGGAAGAGGAATCTGTCGGCACCGTTTCCGGCGCCGATCCGGCCCTCGGCCAGCCCCCCGGCGCGCACGTCGTGCCCGAGCGCGACCGGCACCCCGTCCAGCCGCCGCGACAGCAGCGTCCGCAGCGGCACGTCCTTCCAGCCGAGGTTGGCGGCGTAGACGGCGACGCCGCCCGCGTCGTCGACGATGCCGGGGACGGCGACGCCGGCCGCCGCGGCGCTCTCGCCGAACTCGCGCAGGCCGTGTTCGCGCAGGTCGGAGGCGAAGTCGAGGATCGCGGCGACCACGGCGTCGGGACCGCGCTCGCGGCCGGTCGGGCGGCGCGCCCGGTGCAGCAGCGAGCCGTCCGCGGCGACCAGGGCGGCCTTCATCCCGGTGCCGCCCACATCGAGGGCGATGACATGTCTCACGGGGACAGTGTCGCGTCTGGAACGGGTAGAGGTCTAGTCCATTCGGCCCGGAAGATCGAACGCCGCGTCACCGCCCCCCGGGCGGCGGCGTCGAACGGCGACCCGATGCGGAACGGATATCACGCATGGTGTAGACCTTGGCTAAAGGTGTGCGGAAGACTCGACCCTTCAACAGGCGGACGATGCGCGAGGGCACGCCGCCGGCTAGGGCAGTACGCAAAAGGGCGGTAGGAACGGTGCGGCGACGACTTCTCTCATTGGCGGCGGCCGGCGCGGCGTCGGCGCTGGCGATGACCGGCCTGAGCGCGTGCGGCGGCAGCAACCCGCTGAGCAAGGACGTCACACTGCACATGGTGGCGGCCGACTACGGCGACCCGAAGCTCGGCAACAGCTCGCAGAAGTACTGGGACGACCTGGTCGCGGCGTTCGAGAAGCAGAACCCGCACATCAAGGTGGACGTCCAGGTGATCAACTGGGTGGACGTCGACAACGACGTGGCCAAGATGGTCAAGGAGAACAAGGCCCCCGACATCGCGCAGATCGGCTCCTACGCCGCCTACGCCGCCGCGGACCAGCTGTACAGCGCCGACGAGTTGTTCACCGTCAGCGAGCAGGCCGACTTCATCCCCTCGATGGTCGCCGCCGGCTCGGTGGACCGCACCCAGTACGGCATACCGTGGGTGTCCAGCTCCCGCATGTTCTTCTACAACAAGAAGCTCTTCAGCGACGCCGGCATCAGCAAGGCGCCCGAGACGTGGGAGGAACTCGCCCACGACGCCAAGCTGTTGAAGCAGGACGGCGTCAAGGTTCCCTACGGCCTGCCGCTGGGCACCGAGGAGGCGCAGGCCGAGGCGCTGATGTGGATGCTCGGCAACTCCGGCGGCATGACCGACACGGTCGGCAACTACACCTTCGACTCGGCGGCCAACGTCGACGCGTTCTCCTGGGTGAAGAAGAACCTGGTCGACACCGGGCTGACCGGCCCGGGCGACCCCGCCAAGACCAACCGCCAGGACGTCTTCGACGAGTTCCTGGCCGGCAAGGCCGGCATGATCAACGGCCACCCCACGCTGCTCGCCCAGGCCAAGGCCAAGAAGATCGACGTGGGCGTGGCGCCGCTGCCCGGCCGCCTCGGCCAGAGCAGCGACACCCTCGGCGTCGCCGACTGGATGATGGCGTTCAAGCAGAACGGCAACCAGGAGGCGGACGGCAAGTTCCTGCAGTTCGTGTACCAGGAGAAGAACGCGGTCAAGTTCCTCGACGAGTACGGCCTGCTGCCGGTGACGCAGACCGCGTCCGAGGCGATGCGCGAGAACCCGAAGGACAGGGACCTGGTCCAGTTCCTCGACCTGCTGCCGGACGCGGTCTTCTACCCGGTCGACAAGATCTCCTGGGGCCCGGTCAGCGCCAAGGTCAAGACCGACATCGGCAAGGCGGTCCACGACGACCCCAAGACCGTGCTGTCGAACCTGCAGATCTACGCGGAGTCGCAGGACGGCGGCAAGAGCTGAGCCACGCGGTGGCCGCCTCCG
This sequence comes from Actinacidiphila sp. DG2A-62, assembly GCF_035825295.1. Lineage (NCBI taxonomy): Bacteria > Bacillati > Actinomycetota > Actinomycetes > Kitasatosporales > Streptomycetaceae > Actinacidiphila > Actinacidiphila sp. DG2A-62. The sequence goes on along the minus strand of NZ_JAYMGI010000002.1, from coordinate 3,464,880 downwards.
GCGCGGACCGGTCGTCGTGCCCGCGGACGTGTGGCCGGACCGGTCGTCCTCCCCGCGACGTACGGCGGACCGGTCGTCGTGCCCGCGACGTACAGTGGGCGCCGGAGGTGGCCGGGCGTGGAGGAGCGGTACGAGGCGGGCGCCGGTGACGCGGAGCCGTCCGGGCGGGAGCTGAGCGCGCGCGACGTCGCCGTGCTGGAGATCGCCGCCCGCACCTGGAGCGGGCCGGGGCCGCGCGAGCGCGCGGTCCGCGAACGCCTCGGGATCTCCCCGGCCGCGTACTTCCAGCTGCTCAACGCGCTGCTGGACGACCCCCGCGCGCTGCGCCACGACCCGGTCACCGTCAACCGGCTGCGCGCGGTCCGCGAGCGGCACCGCGCGTCGCGCTGAGGGCGCGGCGCGGTGGGCTGAGGGCGCGGCGGGCGGCGGGGGGCGTGGCGCCGAGCGTGCCGGCGGCGCCGAGCCGGGCGCGCGGCGCGGGCCGTCCCGGTCGGGTCCGGCGCACCGCCGCGGACCGTGCGCCCGTACGCCCCGCGCGCGCCGGGCCGGGACCGGTAGGGTCGGAGCCATGGCCTCCGCCGACATCCTCACGCCCCACACGCCCGAGGGGAAGGAAGCCCTCGCGGCCCTGGTCGCGCACCCCGGGCGCGCGGTCGTCGCCCTCGACTTCGACGGCACCCTCGCGCCGATCGTCCCCGACCCCGAGCAGGCCCGCGCCCACCCCAACGCGGTCCCGGCGCTGGCCCGGCTCGCGCCGCACCTCGCCGCCGTCGCGGTCGTCACCGGCCGGCCCGCGGGCGTCGCCGTCCGCTACGGCGGCTTCGCCGGGGTCGCGGGGCTCGAACACCTCGTCGTCCTCGGCCACTACGGCGCCGAGCGCTGGGACGCGCGCACCGGCGAGGTCCGCACCCCCGGCGCCCACCCGGGCGTCACCGCGGTGCGCGCCGAACTGCCCGGCTTCCTCGACCGGATCGGCGCCTGGTCGGGCACCTGGATCGAGGACAAGGGCGGCCGCGCCGTCGCCGTCCACACCCGCCGCACCGAGGACCCCGACGCCGCCTTCGAGGCGCTGCGCGTCCCGCTGGGCGAACTCGCCGACCAGCACGGCCTGATGGTCGAGCCCGGCCGCTACGTCCTGGAGCTGCGCCCGGCCGGCATGGACAAGGGCGTCGCCCTGGCCGCCTACCTGCGCGAGGTCGACGCGGGCGCGGTGCTCTACGGCGGTGACGACCTCGGCGACATCGCCGCCTTCGACGCGGTCGCCGCGCTGCGCGAACAGGGCCTGCCCGGACTGCTGGTGGCGAGCGCCGGCACGCCCGAGACGCCGCAGGAGCTGGCCGCCCGCGCGGACCTGACCGTGCCCGGCCCCGAGGGCGTCGTCGCGGTCCTCAACGCGCTCGCCGACCAGCTGGGCTGAGCCCGCGGGAGCCGCGTGACCCGCGGGTTCGCACCCGGCGGACGGATTGTCAGACCCTCGTGCTCTCATGGCACATGACGCACCGAAAGGGTGCGCCGGGAGCCATGACGTGACGCAGGTGAGAGGGGTGCGGGCGATGACGGAAGCGGAGGCGTGGCGGCCCTTCCTCCAACGGTGGAGCCGCGAGTGGATCGGGGCGCACGACCCCGGGCAGGACCGGCCGCTGGACCCGGCCGTGGTACGGGACGGCTGGCTGGGCTTCGCGCCCGCGGAGCCGGCCGCGGTCGCGGCGGCCGAGGACCGGCTCGGGCGCCGGCTGCCGCCGTCGCTGCGCGAGTTCCTGCTCGTCACCGACGGCTGGCGGGACGCCGGCAGCTTCGTCTACCGGCTGGCGGGCGCGGCGGACCTGGCCTGGCTGAAGGACACCGACGACCGGCACTGGATCGACGCCTACGCCGACCTCGCGGACGCGGACGTGGGCGCCGATGTGGACGTGGACGTGGACGCCGACGCGGAGGCCGGCGCCGGCGCCGCCCGGCCCGGACCGGCAGCGGGCCGCCCGGGGAGGGCGCCGACCGCGCGGGGGAAGGCGCGGACGGCGACGCGGCGGAGGTGCCGTGGGAGGAGGAGCAGGCGCGGCTGCTCGCGCGCTGCCTGCGCGTCTCGCTGGCCGCCGACGCGGCGATACTCCTCCTCGACCCGGAGGACGTGGACGAGGACGGCGAGTGGGCCGGCTACTGGCTGGCCTCCTGGTCCGGCGAGGGCCCGCAGCGCCACGCGTCGTTCCGCGCGGTCATGGAGCACCTCTACCGCGGCTTCCACGCGCTGCGCCGCCCGGCCGGCGCCACCCGCGACCACTGGGACGGCGAGGTCGAGCGGGCCCGCCGCGCCGCGCTGGCCGGCGCGGTCGACGAGCCGCTGTCCGTGCTCGCCGAGGCGCAGGCGTACGGCAGCGAGCGCGCCAAGCTGCTGCGGATGCAGCTGCGGGGCATGCTCGGCGACTGGTACACCGTGGGTCTGACCAGCCTGCTCTGGCGCAGGAGCGGAGATGTCGCGCTGCTGGGCAGCCCGCTGTTCGCCGCCGAGCTGATGCCGCTGCTGTTTCGCCGCGAGGACCACCACCAGCCCTACGAGCTGCGGCTGCTGGACCGGGTCCGGGAGATCGCGCCGCCGCCGGTCCGCGCGCTGATCGACGACTACGCCGCCCGGCGCGCCCGCCCCGGCTTCCGGCTGGTCTTCGGCGGCGGCCCGGAGTTCGACGCCGCGGTGCACGCGGTGGCCGACCGGCTCGCCGCGCACCCGGCCTTCCACACCCCCGACCGGCCGCGGGTCAGCGCGCACCAGGCGATCCTGATAGGCGCGGGCAGCGCGCCGCCGCGTCCCCCGGAGGCCCAGTCCCGCACCGCGACCGCCGCGACCGCCGTGACCGCCACGGCTGCCGCGGGCGACCGGGCGCACACCCGCACCCGCGCCCGCAGGCCGCGCCGCGGCCACGAGGAGCCCGCCGCCACGTGGAGCGACCGGGCGGACCGGGTTGACCGGGTGGACCGGGCCGACCGGAGCGATCGGGCGGACCCGCGCCGGACGCGGGCCGAGCGCGCCGCGCTGTGCGAGGAGGCCTGGCCCGAGCTGCGCGCGGCGATACGCCTGTGGCGGCCGGTCTGCGAGGACCACGTCGCGCCGATATCCCTGTTCGCCGATCCGGTGCTGGCCCAGCTGATCACGCGCGAGCGCGGCCGGGAGATCCTGGCGACGCCCCGCGGCTGACGGCCGGCTACGACGGCCGCGGTGCGGCGCCGCCGAGCGCGGTGAGCTGGTCGAGGAACCAGGCGGCCGGCGGCAGCGCGGTGGCCGCGTCGGCGAGCCGCTTGGTGCGGTCGGCCCGCTCGGCCTCCGGCATGGTCAGCGCCTCGTTCAGCGCCTCCGCGGTGCCCCGGACGTCGTACGGATTGACGGTCAGCGCGGCCTCGCCCAGCTCCTCGTGGGCCCCGGCCTCGCGGGAGAGCACCAGCGCCACACCGTTGTCGGCGAGCACCGGGACCTCCTTGGCGACCAGGTTCATGCCGTCCCGGATCGGGTTGACCAGCGCGACGTCGGCCATCCGGTAGGCGGCCAGCGAGCGGGCGAAGTCGTCGTCGACCTTCAGCAGCACCGGCTGCCAGCCGTCGACGCCGAACTCGGCGTTGATCTCCTCGGCGAGCCGGGAGACCACGGCGGTGTACGCGCGGTACAGCTCCAGGTCCTGCCGGGAGGGGTAGGCGAAGGCGACGTGCACCACCCGCTCGCGCCAGCCCGGCCGGTCCCGCAGCAGCCTGCGGTAGGCGTGCAGGCCGCGCACGATGTTCTTGGACAGCTCGGTGCGGTCCACCCGGACGATCAGCCGGCGCCCGGGCTGGCCTCGGCCCGCAGCGCCGCCATCCGCTCGGCCACGTCGTCGCGGTGCGCGCGTTCGCGCAGGAAGTCGGCGTCCGCGCCGAGGCCGTGCACGCCCAGCTCGGTGGTCCTGCCCCGGTGCGTGACCGTGCGGCCGCCGCCGGGCGTCCGCGCGACGGTCGCGCCCAGCACGTCGGCGCAGCACGCGGCGAAGGCGTCGGCCCAGCGGTGGGTGAGGAAGCAGGCCCGGTCCGCGCCCAGGATGCCTTCGAGCACCTGCCGCGCGACGTCGTCCGGCAGCAGCCGGTAGTAGTCCGGCGGCGCCCACGGCGTGTGCGAGAAGTGGCCGATCCGCAGGTCGGGGCGGCGCTCGCGGAGCAGCGCGGGCACCAGCGCCAGGTGGTAGTCCTGCACCAGCACCGCGGCGCCGTCCGCGGCCTCCTGCGCGAGGGCGTCGGCGAACGCGGTGTTGTACGCCTCGTACGCCGCCCACTGGGCCTCGAAGTCCTCGTCGAAGACGGGTTCCAGCGGCGTCTGGTACAGCATGTGGTGGACGAACCACAGCACGGAGTTGGCGATGCCGTTGTACGCGGCGGCGAAGACCTCCGGCGCCACGTCGATCATCCGCGAGCCGGGTTCGGTGACGCCTCGGCGCACCGCCTCGCGGTCGCCGTCGGAGAGCGCGGCGCACACCCACAGCGCGCCGGCCTCCGGGCCGATCGCGCTCAGGCCCGAGACCAGGCCGCCGCCGCCCCGCCTTCTGCTGACCTGGCCGTCCGGCTCCACGGTGTACGAGACCGGACCACGGTTCGATGCGACCAGCACGGCAGCGGTGCGCTGCGTTCCCTCCATGCCCAGTGCCTAGCCACCCGCCCCACCCCTCAAACCTCCCGCCTCGGCGCTGGGCGCTGACCTTTCCCACGCACACCCCGCGGTGCGTCAGCCGGACGCTGGGCGTCAGGCCCGCAGGGGCGCGGCCTACCGTGCGCCAGCGCGACGCTGAGTTCAGGGGCGCGGGGAACTGCGCGCTCAACCGTCCACCGGCCGGTGGTCCGGATCGGACCGATCTGCCCCTTCGGGACGGCGGCGACCTGCGGGCCGCAGATGGGTTGCTGGGGGTACCTCCCGGACGGAGTCTGGGGGAGCAGTTCCCCGCGCCCCTGGGGGGCGAAGCCCGGCGCCGAGCCGGCCGGGGGCGCCACGCCCGGAGAAACGCAGCGCCGCGGGGCGAGCTATGCCGCGCGGCGGTCGCGGTATTCGGGGACCTCGCGCATCGGCGGGCGCTCCTCCGTGTCCACGGAGTACGTGGCCGGCACGAACGCCCCGCCCGCACGGGCGAACTGCGTGAGCCGGGGCCGCACCAGGTGCCCGCGGGCCATCCGCAGCTGCGCCGTGCGGTAGATCGCCGCCGCCATCCGCCCCAGCGCCTGCCCGTCCTGGTGCCGGTGGTGCCGCACCCCCACGTCCACCTGGGCGAGGGCGTCCAGACCGACCAGGCCCAGCGCGTCGATCAGCATGCCCAGCTCCACCCCGTAGCCGACCGGGAACGGCAGCCGCTCCAGCAGCGAGCGCCGCGCCGCGTACTCCCCGCCGAGCGGCTGCACGAAGCCGGCCAGCCGCGGCCAGTGGAGGTTGAGCAGCGGCCGCGCCACCAGCTCGGTGACCCGGCCGCCGCCGGCCGGCACCACCGTCCCGCCGGTCTCCAGCGGCCGGTCGTACATCGCCTTGACCAACTGCACCGACGGCTCGGTCAGCAGCGGCCCGACGATCCCCGACACGAAGCGCGAGTCGAACTCGCGCAGGTCCGCGTCCACGAAGCAGACGATCTCGCCGCGGGTGACCAGCAGCGACCGCCACAGCACCTCGCCCTTGCCGGGTTCGGCCGGCAGCCGCGGCAGGATCTCGTCGCGGGAGACCACCCGGGCGCCCGCGTCCGCCGCGACCCGGACCGTGCCGTCGCGCGACCCGGAGTCGACCACCAGCAGCTCGTCCACCAGCGGCATCCGCTCACTCATCAGGTCGCGGCGCACCGCCGCGACGATCGCGCCGACCGTCGCCTCCTCGTCCAGCGCCGGGAGCACCACGCTGACGGTGCCGCGCTCGCCCGCCGCGCGCTTGGCGGCCAGCAGCGCGTCGAGCGGCCGGTCGGCCGCCGACCACGACCGGCGCTCCAGCCAACGCTCCACCTCATCGAGCACGTGCGCATCTCCCTGCTATGGCCGGTGTCCCCGGCCGGGCCGGCGTCTCGCGGTACGGACCCGCCTGCTCGGCTGCCCGGTTCGTCGGTTACAGTCTTGAACAACGCGTACGGCGACCGCATGCCGGGGTCGTGCGCCGACAACTGCATACCGCTCATCCAGAGGGGCAGAGGGAACGGCCCGTTGAAGCCCCGGCAACCCTCCCGCCGACCGCGAGGTCACACGGTGGGGAAGGTGCCAATTCCGGCTCGCGCACGCGACGTGCGGCGCGAGGAAGATGAGGAGAAAGGGCCTCGCCACCATGGCTGCGCACACAGTCGACCACGTTCCCGCCGCCGCCTCCGGCGCTCCTTCCGGGGAGCCCGCCGCCGCGGGCGCGCACACCTCCACCGACGCCGCCCCCGCACCGTTCGGACCCGCCGCGGCCCTGTCCTGCCGCGAGTGCGGCACCCGCTTCCCGCTCAGCCCGATCTTCGCCTGCCAGGAGTGTTTCGGGCCGCTCGAAGTGGCCTACGACCTGCCGCTCGGCGACCCCGAGGCGCTGCGCCGCCGGATCGAGGCCGGCCCCACCAGCATCTGGCGCTACGCCCCGCTGCTGCCGGTGCCCGCCGACGTCGCCGACCGGCCGAACCTCAACCCCGGCTGGACCAAGCTGGTCAGGGCCGACAACCTGGCCCGCGAGCTGGGCATCACCGGCGGCCTGCACGTCAAGGACGACTCCGGCAACCCGACGCACTCCTTCAAGGACCGCGTCGTCGCCATCGCCCTGGAGGCCGCCCGCACCTTCGGCCTGACCACGCTGTCCTGCTCCTCCACCGGCAACCTGGCCGGCGCGGTCGGCGCCGCCGCCGCCCGCGCGGGCTTCCGGTCCTGCGTCTTCATCCCGCACGACCTGGAGGCCGGCAAGGTCGTCATGGCCGCGGTCTACGGCGGCGAGCTGGTCGGCATCGAGGGCTCGTACGACGACGTGAACCGTTTCTGCTCGGAGCTGATCGGCGACCCGATCGGCGAGGGCTGGGGCTTCGTCAACGTCAACCTGCGGCCCTACTACGGCGAGGGCTCCAAGACGCTGGCCTACGAGATCGCCGAGCAGCTCGGCTGGCGGCTGCCGGACAACCTGGTGGTGCCGATCGCCTCCGGCTCCCAGCTCACCAAGATCGACAAGGGTCTCAAGGAGCTGATCGCGCTCGGCCTGGTCGAGGAGAAGCCGTACAAGATCTTCGGCGCCCAGGCTGCGGGGTGCTCCCCGGTCTCGGCGGCCTTCAAGGCCGGCCACGACGTGGTCCGCCCGGTCCGGCCGGACACCATCGCCAAGTCGCTGGCGATCGGCAACCCGGCCGACGGGCCGTACGTCCTGGACATCGCCCGGCGCACCGGCGGCGCGGTGGAGGACGTGGACGACGCGCAGATCGTGGACGCGATCAAGCTGCTGGCCCGCACCGAGGGCATCTTCGGGGAGACCGCGGGCGGGGTGACCGTCGGCGTGCTGAAGAAGCTCGTCGAGACCGGGCAGCTGGACCCGGCCACCGAGACCGTCGTGCTCAATACCGGCGACGGTCTGAAGACCCTCGACGCGGTGGCGCCCACCACCGGGCCGACCGCTGTCATCCGTCCCACCCTTGACGCGTTCCGAGAGGCTGGCCTCGCATGAGTGCTTCCGTACGTATCCCCACGATCCTGCGCACCTACACCGGCGGACAGGCGGAGGTCCCGGCCGAGGGCGCGACCCTCGCCGAGGTCATCGAGTCGCTGGAGAAGAATCACGCGGGCATTTCGGCGCGCGTTCTCGACGACGCCGGAAAGCTGCGGCGTTTCGTGAACGTGTATGTCAATGACGACGATGTCCGCTTTTCCGACGGCCTTGCCACGGCGGTCCCCGACGGCGCCAGCGTGTCGATCATTCCGGCGGTGGCCGGCGGCTGAACGGGCTTCCGCACGCGTCCGACGGTGCCCCGTCCACCCCCGGGTGGGCGGGGCGCCCGCGCGTTCGGCACATGGTTGAATCCCTGTACAGTTGCCCCGGGCAACTGCTGGGGGACTGCGGTGGGCCGATGAACCAGTGCGGCGATTTATCGCCAAATTCACGTTCTATAAATACCTTTTACGGTAATCTGTCCGGTCCGAGTTGACCCGCATTATCGTTTTTTCTCGGGGCATATCCGATCGGTCACGCCAAGAATTCTCGTCCAATTGACCTGTTGCGGTGGGCATCCGTGCAGATACATTCAGCCGCGGTCGACGCGTTCCGGCGCACGCCCCCCACTGTCCTCACCGGTCCGCCGGTAAGGGGTGCAACGGGGGGTGAGGTCTGACCCGGGCCCGCGAAGTGCGGGGCCGCGATAGGGCCAGCAATAGGGGAGTTAGGAATGGCTCAGGGCACCGTCAAATGGTTCAACGCGGAGAAGGGCTACGGCTTCATCGCGGTCGACGGTGGTGCGGATGTCTTCGTCCACTACAGCGCGATTCAGATGGACGGCTACCGCACCCTGGAGGAAGGCCAGCGAGTCGAGTTCGAGATCTCGCAGGGTCAGAAGGGGCCGCAGGCGGACATGGTCCGACTGGCAGGCTGAGCATCCCGGCGCGTTCGGCCATCGACGCGGCGCTTCACGCCGGCGGGCCCGCATCCCCTCGGGGTGCGGGCCCGCCGTGCGTCCCGGCCCGGCCCGTCCGCGGCCGGCCGGTGCGGGCGCGCGGGTGTCGCGGGGGTCCTCGGCGGGTCCGCGCGCCGGCGGTCCGCGGCCTCCGGGGCGGCCTCGGGGATGCCGCGGGCGCTTGCACTCCCAGGGGGTGAGTGCTAATCATTGGCGTTAGCACTCTACGCATGAGAGTGCCATTCGGACCGGGTCGTGAGGCCCGCCGGACGCCGGACCGATCCGGTGGCCGGCGGCCGTCCGTCGCGGGCACTGCGCGGTCCTGCAGTAATTTCCGTCCCGGGAGGACCACTTCACATGGCCAAGATCATCGCGTTCGACGAGGAGGCGCGGCGCGGTCTCGAGCGCGGGATGAACCAGCTCGCCGACGCCGTCAAGGTCACCCTCGGCCCCAAGGGCCGGAACGTCGTCCTCGAGAAGAAGTGGGGCGCCCCCACGATCACCAACGACGGCGTGTCCATCGCCAAGGAGATCGAGCTCGAGGACCCGTACGAGAAGATCGGCGCCGAGCTGGTCAAGGAGGTCGCGAAGAAGACGGACGACGTCGCCGGCGACGGCACGACGACCGCGACCGTCCTGGCCCAGGCCCTGGTCAAGGAGGGCCTGCGCAACGTCGCGGCGGGCGCCAACCCGATGGCCCTCAAGCGCGGCATCGAGAAGGCCGTCGAGGCCGTCTCCGCCGCCCTGCTGGAGCAGGCCAAGGACGTGGAGACCAAGGAGCAGATCGCCTCCACCGCCTCCATCTCCGCCGCCGACACCCAGATCGGCGAGCTGATCGCCGAGGCCATGGACAAGGTCGGCAAGGAAGGCGTCATCACCGTCGAGGAGTCGCAGACCTTCGGGCTGGAGCTGGAGCTCACCGAGGGCATGCGCTTCGACAAGGGCTTCATCTCCGCGTACTTCGCGACCGACCTGGAGCGGATGGAGGCGTCGCTCGACGACCCGTACATCCTGATCGTCAACTCCAAGATCTCCGCGGTGAAGGACCTGCTCCCGCTGCTGGAGAAGGTCATGCAGTCCGGCAAGCCGCTGCTGATCATCGCCGAGGACGTCGAGGGCGAGGCCCTGTCCACCCTGGTGGTCAACAAGATCCGCGGCACCTTCAAGTCCGTCGCCGTCAAGGCCCCGGGCTTCGGCGACCGCCGCAAGGCCATGCTGGGCGACATCGCCATCCTCACCGGCGGCACGGTCATCTCCGAGGAGGTGGGCCTGAAGCTGGAGAACGCGGGCCTGGACCTGCTCGGCCGCGCCCGCACCGTGGTCATCAGCAAGGACGAGACCACCATCGTGGACGGCGCCGGCGACAGCGAGCAGGTCGCCGGGCGGGTCAACCAGATCCGCGCCGAGATCGAGAACAGCGACTCGGACTACGACCGCGAGAAGCTCCAGGAGCGCCTGGCGAAGCTGGCCGGCGGCGTGGCCGTCATCAAGGCCGGCGCGGCCACCGAGGTGGAGCTCAAGGAGCGCAAGCACCGCATCGAGGACGCGGTGCGCAACGCCAAGGCGGCCGTCGAGGAGGGCATCGTCGCCGGCGGCGGCGTGGCCCTGCTGCAGGCCTCCGCGGTGTTCGAGAAGCTGGAGCTGGACGGCGACGAGGCGACCGGTGCCAACGCGGTCAAGCTCGCGCTGGAGGCCCCGCTGAAGCAGATCGCGGTCAACGGCGGCCTGGAGGGCGGCGTGATCGTCGAGAAGGTGCGCAACCTTCCCGTCGGCCACGGCCTCAACGCCTCCACCGGCGAGTACGTCGACATGATCGCCGAGGGCATCATCGACCCGGCGAAGGTCACCCGCTCCGCGCTGCAGAACGCGGCGTCCATCGCCGCGCTCTTCCTCACCACCGAGGCGGTCATCGCGGACAAGCCGGAGAAGGCGCCGGCGGCTGCGCCGGGCGGCATGCCCGGCGGCGACATGGACTTCTGAGCCTCCGGCTCGGACAGCTCCGGGAACGGCGCCCCCTCCCGCCAGGGAGGGGGCGCCGTTCCGCGTCCCGGCAGCGCCGGGCTTCAGCCCCGGGCTGCGCCGGGCTTCAGCTGCGGGGGCGCCGTTCCCCCCGCCCCCAGGGGGGTTGACGTCACGCGCTCACTCCGCGGGGGCCGCCGCCTCGATCGCGGCGCGGAGGTGTCCGTGGGACTCGTCGAGCAGCCGCGCGGCGGCCCCCGCGTCGACCTGCGCCAGCAGGATCAGGATCGCGGGCTTCACCTCGCCGTCCGTCGCGGTCAGCGCCGCCTCGATCGCCGCGTCCCCCGCCCCCGTCGCCAGCGCGACGATCCGCCGCGAGCGCGCCCGCAGCTTCTCGTTGGACGCGCGGACGTCCACCATCAGGTTCCCGTAGGTCTTGCCCAGGCGGATCATCGTGATCGTCGAGAGCATGTTCAGCACCAGCTTCTGCGCGGTGCCGGCCTTCAACCGGGTGGAGCCGGAGAGCAGTTCGGGCCCGACCACCACTTCGATGCGGTGGTCCGCGGCAGCGCCCAGCGGCGAGCCGGCGTTGCACGACAGCCCGACGGTCAGCGCGCCCACCCCCTTGGCGTAACCGACCGCGCCGACCGCGTACGGCGTCCTCCCCGACGCCGAGATGCCGACCACGCTGTCGGCCGCGGTCAGGCCCAGCGCGGCGAGGTCCGCGCCGGCCAGGTCGCTGCTGTCCTCGGCTCCCTCGACCGAGGTGACCATCGCCCCGGGGCCGCCGGCGATCAGGCCGACCACCTCGCGTCCCGGCGAGGTGTTGAAGGTCGGCGGGCACTCGCTGGCGTCCAGGACGCCGAGCCGCCCGGCCGTGCCGGCCCCGGCGTAGACCAGCCGGCCGCCGCGCGCCATGCGCTCCGCGATGCCGTCGATGGCCGCCGCGATCGCGGGCAACTGCCCGGCCACCGCGGCGGGCACGGTGAGGTCCTCGCCGTTCATGAGCCGCGCGATCTCCAGCGTGGGCAGCCGGTCGATCTCGGCGAACTCGGGCCGGAACGCCTCGGTGGTCAGCGACTCCAACTCGCGGCGCAGCTCGGTGTACTGGGTCATATGCGGCTCGTTCATCCTTCTCGCATTGGTCAGGTGCGGTGGGGGATCAGCGGGGGTCGGCGGGGTCGGCGGGGTCGGCGGTACAGGGTCAGGCGCGGCCGGACCGCGGGGTGTGCCGGTGCGCGAGCGCCTCGTACGACGCGGACAGCGCGGGCGCGGCGTCCTCGTAGGTGCGCTGGGCGACGCCTATGAACAGGCAGTCCACCACGAGGAGTTGGCTGGTCCTGCTGGACATCGCGGCCGGCCGCAACTCGCTCTCCCGGGAGCTGGCGGTGGTGAGCACCACGTCCGCGTACTGGGTCACGGCGCCGTCGGCGCGCCCGGTGATCGCGATGGTGGTCGCGCCGCGGTCGAAGGCGGCCCGCAGCGGCTCGATCACGTCGTGCGTGCTGCCGGAGTGGGTGATGGCCAACGCGACGTCGCCAGGGCGCAGTTGGACGGCGTTGGTGACCGCCAGGTGCGGGTCGGCGTGGGCGTGCGCGATCAGCCCGATGCGCAGCAGCTTCTGCGCCAGGTCCTGGGCGACCAGTCCGGAGGCGGCCATCCCGTACACGTCGGTGCGCCGGGCGGCGGCCAACGCGGCCACCGCGGCGTCGAGTTGGCCGGTGTCGAGCTGGGCCGCGGTGTCGGCGAGGGTCTGCTGCTCCTCGACGGCGAGCTTGGCCACGACGTCGCCGAGCGGGTCGTCGACGGCGATGTCGGCGGTGACCGCGGGCGGCGCGCCGGTGGCCTGCTGGGCGGCGAGCGCGGCGAGGGCGAGCCGCAGGTCGCGGTAGCCGGGGTAGCCCAGCAGCCGCGCGGTGCGGACGACGGTGGCCTCGCTGGTGCCGGTGCGCACGGCCAGCGCGGTGACGGTCAGGTGCGAGCAGCCGGCCGGGTCGCCTGCCACGGCTTCGGCGACGCGCTGCATTGAGCGCGTCATCGACGGGGCGAGGGTGCGGACCTTGGCGGCCAGGGCCCCCGGGTCGGGGGGCGTGACGGGGAGGACGGGCGCGCCGGGCACGCCGCGGAGGGCGCGGACGCTCGGGGGGAAAGTTTCCTTCACGCTATAGGTCACCTTGTGAAAGGTATTTTCAGGCGGGACCCACCGTCAAGGGGCCGCGCTTGCGACAATGGGCCGCATGGACGGTGGAACGAGCGGCCCCGAGGAGCGGGGCCACGCGGACGGCCCCGGCGGCGGCCCGGACCCCGGCGGCGCGCCGGGGGGCTCCGGTGAGAGCCGGGGCTTCGGGGACGCCCAGGAACCCGGCGACGGCGCGGAAGCCGCCGGCCCCGGGCTGGAAGCGGTGATGCACGGCGCCCGCGCCCTGGTCCTCGCCGACCTCGCCGCGCGCGGCGTCGCGGAGCCCGAGGTCGTCTCGCTGCTGGAGGACGCGGTGAGCAGCCGCCGCTGGTGGCTGCGGCAGTGGCCGGACGGCGCGCCCTACGTGCCCGGTCTGCTCGCCCAGGACGTGCAGGACGCCCTGCTGGAGACCCGCGGGCGCTGGCCGCTGTGCCCGCGCTGCGAGGAGCCGCACGCGCTGGCCGTCGAGCCCGAACTCGGCGAGGACCCGCACTGGGTGTGCGAGGCGCGCGGCGACGCGGTCGCCCCGCTCGGCTCGCTGGGGGCGTGAGGCCGCCGGTGTCCGTCTACATCGACCCCCCGACCTGGCCCGGCCACGGCCGCCTGTGGTCCCACCTGGTCAGCGACCTCTCCTACGACGAGCTGCACGCCTTCGCCGCCCGCCTCGGCGCGCCGCCCCGCGCCTTCGAGCGCGACCACTACGACATCCCCGCCGCGCGCTACGCCGACGCGGTGCGCCTCGGCGCGATCGAGATCGGCAGCAAGGAACTCGTCGCCCGCCTCACCCGGGCCGGCCTGCGCCGCCGCAAGTACGACGCCGGCCGCTAGGGCGGACGCCGTGCGCCGCCCCGGCCCGGGGCGCGCGCCACGTCAGGCCGGGGCGTGCAGCAGGGTGCGCAGCTCGCGGGCTCCGGGGGTGCGGGGGTGGCGGGAGGTGAGGTCGTCGGCGATGCGGCGGATCGCCGGGCGGTCGCGGACCTCGGCGGGGCTGGCCCGGTAGGCGGTCAGCAGGGACTGGGCGGTCTGGGCGGGGCGCTGCCACGCCCACCACGCGCGCGCCATGTCGGTGGCCATGCGGGCCTTGCGCTCGGGGGTGGGGAACTGCTCGGCGCGCAGGTTCCTGCCGGCCTCCAGGGCCGCGCCGGCGTCGCCGAGCGCCCAGTGCACGCCGACGGCGTAGAGGTCGACGGCGGCCGGGCTGATGGTGAACAGCCGGCCGGTGGGCGCGACTTCGGGCAGCCGCCGGGCCGCGCGCCGCGCCTCCTCGGTCATCGCCAGCGCGTCCGCCCGCTGCCCGCCGCGTGCCGCGGTGTACGCGAGGGTGCACAGCATCTGCGCGTACGCCGCGGAGGCCGCCCCGGCGCGCAGCCCGGTGGCCTCGACGTCGGCCGCGGCCCGGACCATCAGCCGCTGGGCGGCCGGGCCCTGGTCCTGGTGGCGCAGCACGATCGACAGCTCCCGGCAGGCCGCCGCCGCGGCCAGCGGCGAGCCGGACACCTCGGCCCAGGTACGCGCCCGGTCCGCGGTCAGCCGCGCCCGGTCGTACGATCCGATCTTGCTCAGCACCGCGGTGGCCAGGCTGTACACCGCCGACAGCCGCGCCTGGTCCAGCCCCGCGCGCGTCGCCGCCGCGGCGTGCGCGTCGGCGATCAGGCCCGGCAGCGCGGCCAGCAGCCGGCGGTGCGCCCCGGTGTCGAACAGCGCCCGCGCGGCCGTCAGCCGGCCGTCCAGCGGCCCACCCGCCCCCGTCGCCGCCGGAGTCGCGGCGAGCGCTTCGTCCAGCCCGGCCATCAGTACGGCCGGCCCGACCGCTCCGGCCGCGGCAGTGGCGGTGAGCAGCGTGCGTCGGCGCATGGAGTCCTCCTCGGCGTCACGCGGACTGGCCGTCACAATAGTGGTCGCGGCCGTGCCTTCGGGCGGTGGCGCAAGGGAAGTCATCAGGACGGGTCTGGGCACGCCCGCCGCGACGGCGGCACGGTGGACCAGGTCGAGGTCGGCGATGCGGGTGCTGCGTTCCAGCCGGGACACGGTGGCCGCCGAGCAGCCGATCCGGCCGCCGAGGTCGGCGAGCGTCCACCCGCGCCGCAGCCGGGCCAGCCGGATCAGCGCGCCCGGACGCCGCTGCGCGGCCAGCGCGCGGCTGTGCGCTGTTCCAGAACGTGTCGACGAGCACCGCGGCCTCCCCACCACGCCGAACGCCGGAGCTTCCACGGTAGGCGCGTGGCCGCCGCCCGGCCAGGGCGCTTGCACGACGCGCAAACCGCTTACGCGGCCCGGCTGTCGATCTCACCGCGTCCCGCCGCCGCGCTGTGCTGGGAACGACCGCCCCGCAGCCGCGGGGCCGGACGCAGGGGAGGCACGAGGTGACCGACGCAGACGTCGCACCGTGGAGCGGCGCACCGGCCCGCCGGCCGGGCACGAGCCCCGCGCGGGACGCGCAGGACGCGTAACGCGCATGGGGAGCGCGGGAGAACCCGGGCGCGCGGTGCCTGGGCTGCGACGCGCCCGGCGCGTCGGGCGCGCGGACCGCGCGGGGCGTGCTGGACGCACAGGACGTGCGGGACGCGCAGGATGTGCGGGACGCGCAGCACGCGCGGGACGGGTCCGACGTGGGGGGAGCGCGGGAGGATCAGGGTGGCGCGCCGTGCCCCGCCTGCGGGGCGCGTCGCACGCGGGGCACGCAGGGCCCGCGTGGCGTCCGGGACGGTCGCGGCGCGGCGGACGGGCGCGGCGCGCGGGGCGCCGGGCGCGCGGACCGGGCCGGGCGGGGGGACCGCGGCGTCGTCCACCTGGCCGAGCCGCCGGGCGCGGAGGCCGCGCAGGGAACCGCGCCGGCGTCCGGAGCCGCGTCGGCGTCCCGAACCGCGCCGGCGTCCGGCGCTCCGGTGGACGCTCCGGGGGACACCGCTGCCGCTCCGGCACCCGCCCCGCTCCGGACGCCCGCCGGGGCCGCTGCCGACGTGCGCCTGATCGTCCAGGTGATCGTCCTCGTCCCCGGTCCGGACGGACGCGACGCGCGCGCCCGGCCGTGGCGGGACGGAAAACGGAACCCGGTGCGTTAGGACGGGGGCAGGGCGCGCGGCACGGCCCGCGCGACGGCCCGCGGACGATCACCGAGGAGTACGGCAATGGCACAGCGGCAGCGTGAACGCATCGGCAGGCTCGGCCTGTGGACCGGCGCGTGGGTGTACGCGCAGGCGGAGGACGCCTGGACGCCGGAGTACGAGGAGGCCGCCGCGGAGGCGGAGGAGCTGGGCTTCGGCACGCTGTGGCTCGGCAGCAACCCGTCCGTCGGCCAGGCCGCCCGCGTGCTGGACGCGACGCGGCACATCACCGTCGCGACCGGAATCCTGAGCATCTGGGACCACAGCCCCTCCGACGTCGCCGCGCAGACCGCGGAGGTCGCCCGCGCGCACCCCGGCCGGTTCCTGCTCGGCCTCGGCGTGAGCCACAGCGCGCTGGCGAAGGAGTACGCCCGGCCGTACTCGGCGATGCGCGAGTACCTCGACGGCCTGGACGCCGCGCCCGACCCGGTCGCGGCGGACGACCGCGTGCTGGCCGCGCTCGGCCCGAAGATGCTCGACCTGGCGAAGACCCGCAGCGCCGGCGCGCACCCGTATCTGGTGACCGCCGAGCACACCGCCTTCGCCCGTGAACACCTGGGCCCCGAGGCCCTGTTGGCCCCCGAGCTGAAGGTCGTCCTCGACGGCGACCGCGACCGCGCCACCGCGACCGCCCGCGACTACCTGGCCCGTTACCTCGCGCTGCCCAACTACACGAGCAACCTGCTGCGTTCGGGCTTCACCGAGGACGACCTGCGCGACGGCGGCAGCGACCGGCTGCTCGACGCGGTCTACGCGATCGGTGAGGAGGACGCGGTGGTCGCCAAGGTCGGCGAGTTCTACGCGGCGGGCGCGGACCACGTCGCCCTCCAGGCCGTCACCGCGGGGGCCGCGCGGACCTCCCTGCCCCGCGAGGAGTGGCGCCGCCTGGCCGCCGCGCTGAAGTAGCGCGACTCCGCACGGCGACGCGGGCCCCTGCGGGGGCCCGCACCCGGACGCCCCAACGCCGGGCCGCGCCCGGGGAGATCAGCGGTGGCCCGCACCCGCACCGGCACCCGCCCCTCCACGGCCGCCGGATCGTCCGTCAGCGAGCCCCGGCCTGCGCCGCCCCGCGGTCAGGCTTCGAGCAGCTCCAGCTCGGTGAGCAGGTTGCGGCGGGCGACGTCCTCCCACTGGTCGTGGCCGTAGGGCGTGCGGAACAGCCGCGGCAGATCGAGGAGTTGGCGCAGGATACGGGCGCGGCCGACACGGAAGTCCTCGTCGGGGACGAACGCGTACTCCGCGCGGACGGACGCGGCGTAGTCGGCGTACGCGGCGGGGTCGCCGGCCAGCACGGCGAGGTCGGCGTCGCACAGCACCTCGCCGTCGCGGTCGCCGTCGGCGGGGTCGTGGGTCACCGTGAGCCGTACCAGCCGGGCGACCTCGGCGGTGCGGGCCTCGGCCACGCCCGCCTCGCGCAGGGCGCGTTCGGCCAGCCGCGCGCTGCGCTCCTCGTTCTCGCTGCGGTCGGGGCGGTAGACCGCGTCGTGGAACCACGCGGCCAGGGCGACGGTGTCCGGGTCGCGCGCGTAGCCGGTCAGCTCGGTGGCGCGGGCGAGGACGGCCACGAGGTGGTCGAGGGTGTGGTAGCGGCGCTGCGGCTCGGCCCAGCGGGCGAGGAGGGCTTCGCCGTACGGGCGGGCGTCCGGATGCGAGCGGGGGCCAGCGTGCGGGCCGGTGCGCGGGTCGGTGCGCGGGTCGGTGTGCGGGTCGGTGTGCGGGTCGGGGCGCGGCTCGGAACGCGGGGCGCCCTCGTCGGCGGCGCGGCAGCGTGCCAGCAGGTCGCACCACTCGGCGAGCAGGGCGTCGTAACGGGGGTGCGCGGTGGCGGCGTCGTGCGTCGAAGGCATGCGGGCCATTGTGCGCCACCCCTCTCGCGCGCGAGTGACGCATGTGGCACCCTTGCTCATATGTCTAGACCAATCTTCGAGGTGATCGCCCTCGGCGCGGACGACGCGGTAGCGGCCCGGGCGGGCGGCGCCGACCGCCTCGAACTGGTCACCGACATGGCCGCGGACGGGCTCACCCCGTCGCGCGAGACCTTCGCCGCCATTCGCGCCGCGGTCGACCTGCCGCTACGGGTCATGCTGCGGCTGTCCGACGGGTTCGCGGCGGGCGACGCGGCCGACCTCGACGCGCTGTGCGAGGCCGCGCAGGGACTGCGGGCGGAGGGCGCGGAGGAGTTCGTGCTCGGCTTCCTCGACGCGCAGGGGCGGGCGGACCTCGACGCGGTGTACGCGCTGGTGGACGTCATCGAGGGCTGCCGGTGGACGTTCCACCGGGCGATCGACCGGGCGGCCGACCGGGACGCGGTGCGCCTCCAGCTCGCCGGGCTGCCCGGCCTCGACACCTATCTCACCGCCGGCTCGGCGGACGGCGTCGGCGCGGGCCTCGACACGCTGTGCGCCGAGGCCGCGCGGGTGGGCGAGCCCGGCTACGAGCCCCGGCTGCTCGTCGGCGGCGGCCTCCTCCTGGAACACGTCCCGGCGCTGCGCGCGGCCGGCCTCGACGCCTTCCACGTCGGCGGCGCGGTCCGCCCCGGCGGCTGGGCCGCACCCGTGTCGCCCACGGAGGTGCGCCGCTGGCGCGACGCGCTCGACCTGCCGGTCCCGGTGGCGTGAGCCGCCGGCCCGGTCCCCGGCGGCACGGGCCCGTCGGCACGGGCCCGGGGCTCGGCCTCGCGGCTCAGTCGAGGATCTCGGCGGCGCCGCGGCGGCGGAGGTCGGCCAGGCCGTCGAGCATGGCCCGGATCTGCTCGGGGGAGTGGCCGGTCCAGCCGGTCAGCTCGGAGACCACGCGCACGGGTTCGCGGCTGCGGAAGGACCGCGTGGGGTTGCCGGGGAACTTCTTGTCGGTGACGTTGGGGTCGTCCTCCACGTCGCCGGTCGGCTCGACCACGTAGATCCGCGCCGGCCCGTCGCCGGCCGCCAGCTCCGCGCCCCACGCGGCGGCGTCGAGGGTCTCGGTGAAGTAGACGTGGCGCGAGACGCGCCCCTCCTCGAAGTTGGATGCGCGCCCGGGAACCAGCAGGTCGCCGGGGGCCAGGTCCGCCTTCGTGCCGTGCAGGTACGTTCCGGCCTCGTACACCTGGAAGGGGACGGGGGTGTCGGTCACGGGACTACTCCTCTGGGACGACGCCGAAGGCGGCGGGTCGACGGGACGGACGGGCGGCGGGGCGGCGGGACGGGGCGGTGCGGCCCCCGGTCGGGGCCGGTCAGGCCTGGTCAGGTCCGGTCAGGCCCAGGTCAGGGCCTCCGGGAGCGGGGCGGCGTGCAGGACCGCCAGCCCGGAGACCGCACGGGTGAGGCAGACGTAGAGGCGGCGCAGGCCGGTGCGGGAGTCGGGCTCGGCCGCGACGATCGCGGCCGGGTCGTCGAGCACCACGTAGTCGTACTCCAGGCCCTTGGCCAGCGACGCGGGGACCAGGGTCAGACGCGCTGCCGCCGAGGTCTCCTCGCCGGGCGCGAGGTGCGCCAGGCCCGCGTCGGCGAGCGCCGCGGCCAGCGCCGGGATCCGGGGGTCGGCCGCGATGAGGCCGATGGAGCCCTCGAAGTCCAGCGCCTCGCGGCACGCCCGTACCACCGCCGCGTCCAACTCCCCCTCGGCCACGGCCCGTACGGACAGCGCGCCGGCCGACTCGCGTACCGACGTGGCCGGCGCCAGGCCCGGCGCGATCTCGGGCAGCAGCCGCGACGCGTAGGCGATGACCTCACGCGGGACGCGGAAGCCGCGGGTCAACTCCTCCACCCGCGCACCGGACTTGCCCAGGTGGTCCAGCGCCTCCTGCCACGACGACGTCGCCCACGGCGTGGTGCCCTGCGCCAGGTCGCCCAGCACCGTGGCCGAGCCGGTCGAGCAGCGCCGGCCCACCGCGCGATACTGCATCGGCGACAGGTCCTGCGCCTCGTCCAGCACCACATGCCCCAGCGAACTCGTGCGCTGCACCAGGTCGTTCGCCTCGTCCACCAGCACCGCGTCGGCCGCCGACCAGCGCGCCGAGGCCAGCCCGCGGGCCGGCTTGTCCCACAGCACTGCCCGCTGCTCCTCCGCGTCCAGCAGACCGTCTGCGCAGGACGCGAGGAACTCCGCGTCGGACAGCAGCCGCAGCACCGTCTTCGCCGGGTCCACCGGCGGCCAGCACGCCTTGACCGCCGCCTTCACCGCGGAGTTGCGGGCCACCGCGTCCTGCACCCGGTCGTCCGGCGCCTCGCCCGCGCGTTCCATCTGCACCAGCACCGCGTGCGCGATCCGCTGCGGCAACGCCTCGCGCGCCGCGCCGTAGCGGATGTCTCGCCGGGCCAACTCCTGCACGATCTCCTGCAGTTCGTACGCCGGCACGCGCCAGCGCCGGGACCCGCGCACCACCACGACCGGCTCGGTCGGCATCGTGATTCCCGAACGCACCGCGCGCCGCAGCACCTCGGCCATCCGCGCGTCGCCCTTGACCGTCGCCGCTCGCGCCGAGTCCCGCCCGCGCACCGGGACATGGGCCACCAGGTCGTCCACCGTGGCCTGCTTGACCTGGAGTTCACCGAGCGCGGGCAGCACCTGCTCGATGTAGCGCAGGAAGGACGCGTTCGGCCCGACCACCAGCGTGCCGGTGCGCGCCAGCCGTTCACGGTGCGCGTAGAGCAGGTAGGCCACCCGGTGCAGGCCGACCGCCGTCTTCCCGGTGCCGGGCGCCCCCTGCACGCACACCGTGCCGCTCATGTCGGCGCGCACGATCTCGTCCTGCTCGGGCTGGATCGTCGCCACGATGTCGCGCATGGGGCCGACGCGCGGCCGCTCGATCTCGCTCTGCAGCAGCTTGCTGGAGGTCTCCGCCTCCGTCGGATCGGACAGGTGCTCGTCCTCGTACGCCGTCAGCTCGCCGCCGGTGTAGCCGAACCGGCGGCGCAGCCGGACGTCCATCGGATCGTTCCGGGAGGCGCGGTAGAACGGCTGCGAGACCGGCGCGCGCCAGTCGATCACCATCGGGTCGCCCTCGGCGTCGTGCACGTGCCGCCGCCCGATGTAGAAGCTCTCCCCGGAGGCGCCCTCCGCCAGCTCCGAGCCGGGGGCGTGCAGATAGTCCAGCCGGCCGAAGAACAGCGGCGTGTCGGCCAGGTCCGCCAGCGCCTTGATCCGGTCGTCGATCTGCGCGGCCAGCACCTTCGCGTTGACCCAGTTCCCGGTGACGTCGGAGATGTCAAGCGCCTCCACGTCATGGCGCATCGCGCGCAGCGCGGCCCGGGACGCCGCGAGGTGGTCGCGCTCGCGGCGCAGCGGATCGGCGGCCGGGTCGGGGGTGCGGTCCTGGGTCTGGGCGTGCGAGGGCACGGCGTTGCCTCCGGCTCATACGGGTGCGCGGGCACGGCGGCGTACGCGCGGACGCCGGTGCTCGGACACGGGTGGGCGCGGGCCCGGCGGTACGGGCCCGGTGGTCGTTCCGGGGAGGCCGGCCGGTTTCCGTCCGGGCGGCGGCACTCCCGGCCGGCGAGGCGACCGGGGAGGCGGCAAGACCGGCGAGCATACGCTGGCGGGGAGCGGGACGCGAACCGTTTTTCCGGCGCGCGGCACGGCGGTCCCGGGGCCGCGCGGCGGCGGAGGTCTCAGGGTGACCCTGATACCGGGGTCGGGGTCGGGTGTCAGCCCGGAGTCGGACACGCAGAGTGAGAATTACACCGATGGTCCGACGCGCCCACCCGGCTGATTCCGTAGCGTCGAAGACATGACGACGACGACTCTTCCCCCAGGTCCTGCCCCCCACGGCGGCGCCGCGCTCGGCGCCTCCGCCCACCACCCGCGGCACCTCATAGGCGACGCGCTGCACGCGATCAAGGTGTTCGCGGTCACCGCGGCGGAGGTGGTGCTGCTCGGCAACAGCGAGGGCAGGCGCCACTGACCGGCCGGTCCGGCTCCCGCACGGTCCGCCCAAGCCCGCCCGGCCGACTGTCGCCCGCCTGAGTACGCCCCGCGCCGGGTGAGTACGCGCACGGATTCCCGCGGTGCGCGCCGCGGGATGCAATGGGCGCATGACGCAGCCTTCCGGGTCCCCGAGGCCGGGGTGGCCGGCCCCGCAGCCGCCCCGCTGGTACGCGGCGCCTCCGCCGTGGCCCCCGCGGCCCGTGCACCCCGACCACGACCCGCGCGCCTACCTCGCGCCACTCATCGGCACCCTGCTCGCCGGTCCCGTGCTCGTGCTGTGCTCGATGGCGGCGCTGATCTCGCCGATGGCCACCGACTCCTGCACCGTCCACGGCTGCCACGCGCTGTACTGGGCGCTCGCCCTCGCGCCCTGCCTGATCGCCGCCGGGTACGCGGCGCTCGCCCTGGCCTGGGCGCTGCCCTGGCGCCGCCGGATGCGGGCCGCGCGGATCGTCCTGTCCGCCGCGGCGCCGCTGCTGGCCGGGGCCACCGTGCTGGTCTACCTCAACCTGCCGGCCGCGAGCTGACCGCGCGGGACGCGGCGACGGGCGCTGCCGCGGGCTCCTGCGGACGGAACGGCGCCGCGGCGACGCGCCTCACAGGTCGTCGGCGTCGATGATGCGGTAGGCGTAGCCCTGCTCGGCCAGGAAGCGCTGCCGGTGCGCCGCGAAGTCCTGGTCGATGGTGTCGCGCGCCACGACCGAGTAGAAGCGGGCCTCGTGCCCGTCCGCCTTGGGCCGCAGCACCCGTCCCAGCCGCTGCGCCTCCTCCTGCCGGGAACCGAACGTCCCGGACACCTGGATCGCGACCGTCGCCTCGGGGAGGTCGATCGAGAAGTTCGCCACCTTCGACACCACCAGCACCGAGATCTCGCCCTGCCGGAACGCCTCGAACAGCTTCTCGCGCTGCGCGTTCGTCGTCTCGCCCTTGATCACCGGGGCGCCGAGGTGCTCGCCCAGCTCGTCCAGCTGGTCGATGTACTGCCCGATCACCAGCGTCTGCTGTCCGGCGTGCTTGGCCACCAGAGCCTCGGTGACACGGCGCTTGCTCGCGGTCGTCGCGCAGTAGCGGTACTTCTCCTCGGTCTCCGCCGTGGCGTAGGCGAGCCGCTCGGAGTCGGTGAGGTTGACCCGCACCTCGACGCAGTCGGCCGGCGCGATGTAGCCCTGCGCCTCGATCTCCTTCCAGGGCGCGTCGAACCGCTTCGGCCCGATCAGCGAGAACACGTCCGACTCGCGGCCGTCCTCGCGCACCAGCGTCGCGGTCAGGCCGAGCCGCCGCCGCGCCTGGAGGTCCGCGGTGAACTTGAACACCGGCGCGGGCAGCAGGTGCACCTCGTCGTAGACGATCAGCCCCCAGTCCCGGGAGTCGAACAGCTCCAGGTGCGGGTAGACGCCCTTCCGCTTGGTCGTCAGCACCTGATAGGTGGCGATGGTGACCGGCCGGATCTCCTTGCGCGTACCGCTGTACTCGCCGACCTCGTCCTCGGTCAGCGAGGTCCGCCGGACCAGCTCGTGCTTCCACTGCCGGGCCGAGACCGTGTTCGTCACCAGGATCAGCGTGGTCGCTTTCGCCTCGGCCATCGCGCCCGCGCCGACCAGCGTCTTGCCCGCGCCGCACGGCAGCACCACCACGCCCGAGCCGCCGTGCCAGAAGCCGTCCACCGCCTGTCGCTGGTACGGCCGCAGCGTCCAGTCGTCCTCGCGCAGGTGGATCGGGTGCGCCTCGCCGTCCACGTAGCCCGCGAAGTCCTCGGCGGGCCAGCCCAGCTTGAGCAGCACCTGCTTGATCTGGCCGCGCTCGGAGGGGTGCACGGCCACGGTGTCCTCGTCGATCCGCGCGCCGACCAGCGGCTGGACGCGCTTGGACCGCAGCACCTCCTCAAGCACCGGCCGGTCGGTGGTGGTCAGCACCAGCCCGTGCGCGGGGTCCTTGCTCAGCCGCAGCCGGCCGTAGCGGTCCATCGTCTCGGCCACGTCCACCAGCAGCGCGTGCGGCACCGGATAGCGCGAGAACTGCACCAGCGCGTCCACCACCTGCTCGGCGTCGTGCCCGGCGGCCCGCGCGTTCCACAGGCCCAGCGGCGTCAGCCGGTAGGTGTGGATGTGCTCGGGCGCGCGCTCCAACTCCGCGAACGGCGCGATCGCGCGGCGGCAGGCGTCCGCCTGCTCGTGGTCGACCTCCAGCAGGAGCGTCTTGTCGCTTTGGACGATCAGGCAGGACACGCGGCGGCCTCCGGCGGCGGTCGTGGACATCGGGCGAACTGCCGATTCTACTGCGACCGGGCGACATCCCGGCGGGCCGCAGGCGGCGGCCCGGCTTCCCCGCAGGTGACCCCCGACACGCCGGCGGCACCGCGACCGGACCCGCGTGGTGGGGCGGGGCGGGAGTCCATCCGTGGGAATCACGCGCGAATATGCACGGGCATACAGGATGAACAGTCATATGTACTGTTTTCTGCCCCCATGGATCACCAGCAGACGCACGCCCCCGCCGAGCCGCGCGAGCGGGGGACGTTCCGAGCCGTTGCGGCGTCCACGGCCGTGGTCGGCGCGGCGGTCATCGCCGCGGCCGGCTTGCTGCTCCCCGGTTCCGCCTCGGGCGCTTCCCCCGCGGACGACGGGAACCAGGTCTCCGGCTACTCCGACGCGGGGTGGCCCTCCGACGGCCCCTCCGACGACACCGGCTGGCCCTCCACCGGCCCGTCCGACACCGGCTGGCCGTCCCCCGGTGCGAGCGACACGAGCTGCCCCCCGAGCGAAACCCCGCCGACGCATCCCACGCACACCCCTCCGACCCATCCGACGCACACCCCGCCGACTCATCCCACGCACACGCCTCCGACGCACCCGACGCACACTCCGCCGACCCATCCCACGCACACTCCGCCGACGCACCCGACCCACACTCCGCCGACCCATCCCACGCACACCCCGCCCACGCACACCTCGCCCACGCATCCGACGCATACGCCTCCGACGCACCCGACGCACACTCCGCCGACGCATCCCACGCACACCCCGCCCACGCATCCGACGCACACCCCGCCGACGCATCCGACGCACACCCCGCCGACCCATCCGACCCACACGCCGCCCACCCACCCCACCCACACCCCTCCGACGCAGCCCACGCACACGTGGCCGAGTCACACGCCGCACGGGCACCTGCCGCACACCGGCAGTGACGGGATGATGTGGACGGCGGCGGCAGCCGCCGGAGCGCTGGCCGCAGGCGGCGCGCTCGTGGTGTTCACCCGCAGGCGCGGTCGCCACGGGTAGCCGCACGGCCTGACGTCCCTTCAGGCCCACGGCCTTCCGGCCGCCGTACGTCGCGTAGCCGCGAAGTACGGCGGTCGGTCGCGGTTATCCACAGGTGCGGAAGAGGCCCGGCGCGGTGTCTGTGTGCCATGCCACACTGTGAGTGACAGCTTCCGAGGAGGAGGTGGCGAAATGAGCGTTGCGCACGAAAACCACTACGGGCCCTGGACCGTAGAGGAAGTGCTCGCGCTGGGGGAGGACCGCGGACAGCGGCGGGAACTGGTGGGGGACGCACTGATCATGTCGCCGAATCCGGGCACCAAGCACCAGCGGGCGTCGCCCCGGCTGGCCATGCTCCTCGACAGCGCGATCCGAGCAGCCGGTGCGCCGTACGAAGTGCTGGAAGCCGTGAACGTCGTCCTGCCCGACGGCCTCTTCATCCCGGACATCGCCGTGGTCGACGCCGCGGCGGCGGCCGAGGACCCGGTGACGTACGACGCGGAGTCGGTGCTGCTCGTCGTCGAGATCGTCTCGCCCTCCTCGAACGGACGGCGCATCGACCGACTGCTCAAGCCGCCGTACTACGCGGAGGCGGGCATCGAGCACCTGTGGCGGCTGGAGCTGGTGCCGGCCACCACCCTGGTGGTCTCGGAGCTGGAAGCCGGTCGCTACGTGGAACGGCTCAGCGCCGAGGCCGGACGCACCTCGCTGATAGAGAAGCCGTTCCCCGTGGAGCTGGACCCGGGCACGCTGGTGCGGCAGCCGAGGAGCTGACCCCGGGCCGACCGGATCGCGGCACGGGCGGGAGCCGCGGGCGTACGCCGGGCGGGGCCGGGTAAGCGGTCGGTCATGACGCCCATGCGAGGGGGTACGGCCGATGGGTGAGCGGGTCCAACGCGTGGCGGTCTTCCACGCGGGGCCGAAACAGCGAGCGGACGCCGACGCCGGAGCGGGCCGCTGGTACCAGCGGCTGTTACCGGAACGCGGGGCCGGGACCGGGAAGTCGCCGACCGGCGCCGCCCCGGCCGAGGGCGCGGCGAAGGGTTCCGCCAGGACGCCCGCGAAGGGGCCGGCGAAGGCGCGTACGAAGCCCGCCGCGAAGAGCGGGGTCAAGGGGAAGAGCGGGGTCAAGGGCGGGAGCAAGCCGGCGGCCACCGGCGGGTCCAAGGCGGCCGGAGGCAAGGCGGCCGGCCCAAGGCGGCCGGCGGAAGCAGGACGCGGTCCGCGGGGAGCGCGGCGCGGCGGACGCCGAAGCCGTTGCTGCAGCGGGACAGCCTCGGGCCGGTGCTGGCCCGGGCCGTGGTGATGGCGCTGGCGCTGGTCGCGATGGTGGCGTTCGCGGTGCTGCTGGCGAAGGCGACGCTGGTCCCGTCGCCCGCGTCGGTCCACCTGATCCACACCAACCTGCGGCCGGGCGCCTCGATCCGCGCCTACCTCGACCAGCCCGCCCTGCGCGACACGGTCAAGCAGATCGGCGGCAACATCGTGCTCGGGATGCCGTTCGGGGTGCTGCTCCCGGCGCTCTTCCCCGCGCCCGCGGCCTGGTGCGGGTGGTGCTGGTCACCGCCCTGGTCATGGTGATCGTCGAGGCGATCCAGGGCACGATCGTCGAGGGCCGCGCGTTCGACATCGACGACGTGATCCTCAACACCTCGGGCGCGCTGATCGGTTACCTGCTGCTCGGACGGCGGCTCGGGCGGGCGCTGCACCCGCGGCGTACGCACTGGTGGCACCGGCTGGGCTTCGGCACCCCGCCGCCCCGGCCCGCCCCGGCGGGAAAGCCGGGCGGGCCGGGGTCCGCGAGCCGTGCCCGGGGGGCGGGAAAGCCGGGCGGTGGCTCGGACCGTGGCCCCGGCGGCGCGGGCCCCGGCGGCGCGGGCGGCGTCGGCGGATGGTTCAGGCGGGATCGTCGGCCAACTCGGAAACGCCGGTGATGCGGTGCAGCGCGAAGGTCCGCACCTCGTCGGCGGTGTGGTCGTAGGCGGTCACGTAGCCGCCCTCGACCCGGACCGGGGCGATGACCCGCTGACTGGCCGCGCCGTCCGCGTTGACGTAGCCGATCCACAGCGACTCGCCGGCCAGCGCCGCGGCCTGCACCGTGGCGAGGGTCTCCGCGGCGGCCGTCCGCGGCGGCCCGCCGGTCCCCGGCCCGCCGGGGCCGCCCGGGGCGGGTGAGCCGGCCGGGTCGGCGGCCGCGGCGCCGCGGCGTACCGCGGTGGCCGCGCGGTCGCCCGCCCGGATCGCCTTCACCGCCGCGCCGAGCAGCGCGGGCTCCGGCACCGGCGGACCGTCGGCTACGGGTACCGGCGCGGCGCGCGGCGGAGTGCGCCGGGCGTCGGCGCGGGTGATCAGCACGTCGCCGTCGGCGGACTCGGCGGCGGGCGCGAGGCCCATCGCGCGCAGGCGTTCCAGCAGCGTCGCCGGGTCGCACTGTGCGGCGACCACGGTGGGGGCGAGCCGGCGCAGGCCCAGGCCGTTCGCGCGGCGGTCGGCGAGGAGTTCGGTCAGCAGCGCGTCGTCGTCGCAGCGCAGATAGGCCGACGCGGCGCCCACCCGCAGGGCGCCGTGCCGGCGGGCCACGTCGTCGATCAGGTAGCTGAGCGGCTGCGGCACCGGCGTGCGCGAGTGCGCGGTCAGGAACTCCTGCAGCTCGGACGCGCTGCGCCCGGCGTCCAGCGCGCGCCGCACCGACTCGGGGGTGAACCGGTAGACCGTCGCCCCGCCCTTGGACTCCACGTCGGCGAGCACGCCCAGCGTCTCGGCGAGCGGCGCCTCCAGCGGCCCCGGCGCGACCGCGGTCAGGTCGGCCTGCAACAGGACGTGGTCCAGCGGCTCGGGCAGCAGCGGCTCCAGCAGCGCGACGGCGCGGTCCCCGGCCTCGCGGGCGGACACCGCCTTCCCGCCCGCCCGGCCGGGCGGGCCGCCCTGGCCCGCGGCGTCGTCGTCGGTCGCCGTCCCGTCGGGCTCGCGGGCCTGGTCGGCGCCCGGCGGGACGCCGACCAGGGGACGGGCGTGGGCGGCCAGGGCGCCGCGGCCGGTGACGCCGAGGACCTCGGCCTCGTCGAGGGCCCAGCGCAGCAGTTCCGCGCGGAAGGCGTCCGCGGAGCCGCGCAGGGGGCGCAGCCAGCGCAACCGGGCCAGCAGGTCGTCGGGCGAGGCCGCGGACCCCGGGGGCAGCGCCGCCAGCACGCGCAGCGCTGCCAGGCGGACCCGCGGCGCGAGCGAGCGGTCGAGGTCGGGGCCCAGCGCGGACAGGGCGCGGCCCTTGGGGTCGCGGGTGCCGACCAGGGGAGCGGTACGGGTCGTGCCCAGCCACGCGGTGGCCAGCGCCAGCCACTGCCGCGCCGCGGGCAGCTGCCGCCACTCGTCGGCGGCCGGCGTCGGCGCGTAGACCTCGTCCACCTCGCCGTCGGGGGCGACCAGGCCCGCGGCGTAGGCGAGTTCGAGCCAGAACGCGGTCTGCTGCTCGGACAGGTCGAGGGCGGCGGCGAGCCGCTTGAGGTCGCGTACGCCGACGCCGCCCGCGCGCAGCACCGGCGGGCCCCCGCTGTGCCACTCGGTCAGCAGCTCGGTGACCGTGGCGACCGCGGTGAACGCCTGCCCGGCCGCGGTCGTGTCGACGGTGCGGGCGGTGCGCGCGATCGGCTCCACCGGCGGCGGGGTCGGCTCGGGGAGCGGTGGGCGCGTCCGCCGCGCAGGGCGAGGGCGGCCTCGCGGGGCAGCACCACGTTGTGCCGGCGGTGGCAGCAGCAGGCCGCGGGCCAGCAGCCACTGCACGGGCGTCGCGGCGTCCGCGGCGCGTACCGGCGCGGTCGCGTCCCGCACCTCGCCGTACGGCGGGCCCCACACCAGCCGCGCGAGCACGCCGTCCACGCCCTCGGGCGCGCCGGCCAGCAGCGCGCCGAGCCGTTCGGCGTCCGCGAACAGCGCGGTCAGCGCGGTGATCGCGCTGACCGGGTCGTGCGTGGCCGGCAGCCCGGCGTCGGCCAGGACCTCCTGCAGCCGGGCCGGCGACATGCCCGCGGTGGCCTCGCCGACGCTCGGCCCGAGGCCGGTGCCCGACCCGGAGGACGGCGACGGCGCGAGCACGTCGCGGGCGGTCCTGACCAGTCGCAGCCGGTCGTCCGCACCCCACACCAGGCCGCGCACGCGCAGCGTCCGCACCGCCCCGGGCAGCGCGCCGGCGACCGCCGCCGCGACCCCGGCGTCGAGCCCCGAGGCCCAAGCCCCCTCCCCGCCGCCCGCGGGCGTGCCGGCCGCGCCCTCCGCGCCGCCCGCGATGACCTCGGCGGCCCGCGCGTCGGCCCCCTTCGCGGCCGCCCGCGTCGCGCCGCCGCCGGCCGCGGCCGATGCGCCGGCCGAGGCAGCGGGCGCGGCCCCGGAGGCCGGGCCGTTCCCGGTCGCGACGACCTCGGCGGCCGGCGGCGCGGGAGCGGTGCCCCGCGCGCCCGGGGGGTGGGGATCGGTCCGGCTCGCCGCGGCGCCGGGCTCGGCCGGCGGCGCCGGGTGCGTTCCGGTCATCAGGGACG
Organism: Actinacidiphila sp. DG2A-62; assembly: GCF_035825295.1. Lineage (NCBI taxonomy): Bacteria > Bacillati > Actinomycetota > Actinomycetes > Kitasatosporales > Streptomycetaceae > Actinacidiphila > Actinacidiphila sp. DG2A-62. The sequence continues at coordinate 3,435,366 of NZ_JAYMGI010000002.1, read as the reverse complement.
CGAGGGTGGCGACGTCGCAGGGGTCCGGGGCGACCGCCAGGGCCTCCGCGACCTGGTGGGTGAAGGCGTCGAGGCGGTCCAGCGCGCGCAGCACGGACGCGCGGGTCGCCGCACGGGTGGCGAGTTGCGTGAGGTCGCCGGGGACGGGGGCGAGCAGATCGGGACGGGCGCGCAGCAGCAGCGCCAGCGCCGCGTCGTCCCGAGCGCGCAGGTCCTCCGCGAGTGTCCGCGGCACGATGTCCCCGGTCGTCATCCGTCCCACATTAGCGGCCCGGCCGGGATGCCCAGGACCGGCGGCCCCGAGGCGGTACCGTCGGGGCAGGGCTCCGGACAGAGCCGTGGGCGTGGACGCGACGCGCACGCACCGTGCGGTCGACGTGGGTGGGAAGGGGGCTCCGCGGTGGGCGTCGAGAGCGACCGGCTGGTCTTCGACTACCTGAGCCGGGTCGGCGACCTGGCACAGACCGCGATGCCGGCGGCCGACCGGATGCGACTGGTCGCGCAGCTGCGCCAGGACATCGACCGCGAGCGCGGCTCGGCCGACAGCCCGGCCGCGGTCCGCCGCATCCTCGGCCGCTACGGCACGCCGGACGAGGTGGTCGAGGCCGCCGCGGGCTCCTCGCGCGCCGCGGGCGCCCCCGGCTCCGGCGCGGACGAGCCGTACCGGGAGCCGCCGTCCGGCTCGTACGGCCCCTATGCGCGCGGGAGGGACGCCGACGGCCGGCCGCTGGGCGTCCCGCGCTGGGACCGCGAGACCCCCGACGACGGCGCCGACACCACGGGCGGCACACGCCGCGCCCGCGCCTCCCGGAACGCCGACGACGCCCGCGACGCCCGCGACCCGCGCACGCCGCGCGACGCCCGCGCGCCGCGTGACGGCCGCGACGCGAACGACGCCCGCGGCGACCGCACCCGCGCACGCCTGCGCAAGGACCCCGCGGACCGCCCCGACCGGGACGCCGGCGGCGACGACGCGGCCGGCTCCGCCGCGGCCCGCACCCGCGCGGCCCGCGGCGACGCGGACGGCCCCCAGGTCCCCCGCCCGCGCGGCGACCGCCGCGGCTCCGACGCCGACTGGTGGCGCGCCGGCGCCGACCCCGGCATCGGCGGTTTCCGCACCGGCGACGAGATCGCGGGCCTGCCCGGCATGACCGGCGGCGTCTTCATCCCCGTCGACGACGAGGAGCTGGACGGCGTCCGCGACGGCGACGGCTCCCCGCTCCGGGGGCGCGCGCGGCCGGCTCCTGAGCGGGCGCCCGCCGTCGACGGCGCCGAGGAGGAGGACGGCGCCGAGGAGGAGGCCGCCCCGAAACGGCCGCGCCGACGCCTGCTGCCGGGGCTGCTGAGCGTCGGCAGGGGCTGGGGCAGCCCGACCCTGCTGCTGGCCGCCGCGCTGCTGCTGGTCGGCGCGGTGATCGGCTCGCTGATCCCGCTCGGCCTCGGCTGGCTCACCGCCTACCTCTCGCGTGCGCTCAGCCGCCCGCAGGCGAAGTTCGCGGTGCTCTTCCTGCCCGGCGCCACGGCCCTCGGCCTGGTCGTCTGGGTCTGGGGCCGCAACGCGGGCAAGTGGGGCTCGCCCATCGCGCAGGGCCACGTCGGCGACGCCTTCACGAACGACTACCCGACCGCGATCCGCGTCGCCGCCGTCGCGACCGCGCTCTACCTGCTCTGGCGCAGCCGCCGCACCGCCTGACCTGCTCCCCGCCGCCCGCCCCGGCCGCCGGCCGCGCGACCCGGCAGGTCAGAATGGGGGGCGTGACCGACGACCATCCGCGCCCCCCGACCGAGCCCCGCACGCCGGCAGACGCCCGTACCCCCGCCGGCGCCCCGCCCCGGCCGGGACCGGCACGCCCGCGCCGGCCGACGCCCGCGCGTCCACCGGGTCCCGCCCACTGACCGTGGGGTTCGACCTCGACATGACGCTGATCGACTCGCGGCCGGGCATCAAGGCGGTGTACGACCGGCTGGTCGCCGAGACCGGTGTGTACATCGACACCGAGCTGGTGGTGACGCGGCTCGGGCCGCCGCTGGACGAGGAGTTGGCGAACTGGTTCCCGGCCGAGCGGGTGCCGGAGATGAGCGAGCGCTACCGCGCGCTGTACCCGGCGCACGCGATCGAGCCGACGCCCGCGATGCCCGGCGCGCTCGCGGCGATCGACGCGGTGCGCGCGGCCGGCGGCCGTCCGGTCGTGGTGACGGCCAAGTACGAGCCGAACGCGCGGATGCACCTGGACCACGTCGGCATCCGGGCCGACCTGCGCGGCTGGCTGTGGGCCGAGGCGAAGGCGGAGGCGCTGCTGGAGTGGGGCGCCTCGGTGTACGTCGGGGACCACGTCGGCGACGTGCGGGGCGCGCGGACCGCGGGCGCGCTGTCGGTGGCGGTGGCCACCGGGCCGTGCGGCGCGGACGAACTGCGCGCGGCCGGCGCGGACGTGGTGCTGGCGGACCTGACGGAGTTCCCCGGCTGGCTCGCCGACTACACGTCCGCGGCGGCCTGACCCGGACCGCCGCCCGCCGTCTCCCGCGCCGCGGCGTGCCGCTGCGCCAGCGCCGACCGCAGCAGCCCGACCAGCGCCACCGCCAGGCCGACGCCCATCAGCATCGACACGAAGTACGCCGGCGTGGGCAGCGTGGCGGTGCCCAGCAGCAGCGGCGCGACCGTCGCGAGCGTGCCCACCGCCCCGATCGCGAAGAGGACCGCGCCGACCCTGACGAGCACGTCACCTGCGCCCATGGTTTGTTTGCTCACCCGACAAGGGTAGGTCCGTGTCGGGACGTGGTGATACGGATGGTGCGGCGGCGAAGGAGGAGGCGGGCTGTGCGGTGCGCGGGGGCGGCGCGCCGGAATCGTCTTGTCACACGGCGGCGGGCCACTAGCCTGGTGTCGGCGGGTCTCGTGCAGGCCCGCTGACGTCTTGTTTCAGCGCGTTCTTTTGTGCAGCGCGTTCCGTGCGGCGTTCCCGCGTACGGCGTTCCGCGTTCCCCGCGGCCCGTCCGGCGTGGTCCCTCCGGCGCGGGTTCGGTGAATTCCAGCAGCTTCCAACAGCTTCGAGCAACGAGGACGAGGTCGGACGTGCCTACCGGCAAGGTCAAGTGGTTCAACAGCGAGAAGGGCTTCGGCTTCCTCTCCCGCGACGACGGCGGTGACGTCTTCGTCCACTCCTCCGTCCTGCCCGACGGCGTGGCGGCCCTCAAGCCCGGACAGCGCGTGGAATTCGGAGTCGTCGCCGGCCAGCGCGGCGACCAGGCGCTGTCGGTGACGCTGCTCGACCCGGCGCCCTCGGTCGCCGCCGCGCAACGGCGCAAGCCGGACGAGCTGCTGCCGATCGTCCAGGACCTCACCACCCTCCTGGAGGACGTGGCCCGCTCGCTCCAGCGCGGCCGCTACCCCGACAAGGCGCACGGCCACAAGATCGCCTCGGTGCTGCGCGTCGTCGCCGACCAGTTGGACGTCTGACGCCGGAGGTCCGGCCGCCGGATGTCTGACGCCGGATGTCCGGCCGCTGGGCGTCTGACGCCGGAGGTCCGGCCGCTCGGAGTCTGACCTGGACGTCCGGCCGCTCCGCCCGGCCGCGGGCTTGCGGCCCGCCGCCGGGGCGGTCAGAACGCCAGCGCGTCCGGGGCGAGTTCCGGCACCAGCCCCTCCGCGGCGGCCCGGGTGAGCAGCCCGCGGACCGCCGCGTAGCCGTCCTCGCCGAGGTCCGCGGTGAACTCGTTGACGTACAGCGCGATGTGCTGGTCCGCGACCGCCGGGTCCATCTCCTGGGAGTGCGCGAGCACATAGGACCGCGAGGCCGCCGGGTCGTCCCAGGCGGCCCGCACCGACGCGCGCGCCGCTTCGGCCAGCGCGTGCAGCCGCTGCTTGCCCAGCGACCGCTTGGCGATGATCGCGCCCAGCGGGATCGGCAGCCCGGTGGTGGCCTCCCAGTGCTCGCCCATGTCCGCGAGCTTGCGCAGCCCGTAGTTCTGGTACGTGAACCGGGCCTCGTGGATCACTAGGCCCGCGTCCACCCGCCCGTCGCGCACCGCCGGCATGATCTCGTGGAACGGCAGCACGACGATCTCGCCGACCCCGCCCGGGACCTCGGCCGCCGCCCACAGCCGGAACAGCAGGTACGCCGTGGACCGCTCGCTGGGCACCGCGACCGTGCGCCCGGCCAGCTCCGCCCCGGTGCGCGCGCCGCCCTCGCCGGTCAGCACCAGCGGCCCGCAGCCGCGGCCCAGCGCGCCGCCGCACGGCAGCAGCGCGTACTCCTGGAGCACCCACGGCAGCACGGCGTAGGACACCTTCAGCACGTCGAACTCGCCGCGCTCGGCCATGCCGTTGGTGATGTCGATGTCCGCGAACGAGACGTCCAGCGGCGGCGCGCCGGGCACCAGGCCGTGCGCCCAGGCGTGGAAGACGAAGGTGTCGTTCGGGCAGGGCGAGTACGCGATGCGCAGGGCCTCGTCCGCGGCGCCGGTGGCGCGGGGAGCGGCGGCGTCGTCGGTGCGGGTGCGCGCGCCGGCGGCGGCGGTCGTTTCGGTCGTGGCGTCAGTCATGTTCCGGTCCAACCTCCAGGGCCGCCGGGACCTTCCCGAAGGCCGTCGTCAGCGCGGCGAGCGCGTCGCCGATCCGCCAGGCCGCGCGGTCGCGGGGGCCCACCGCGTTGGACACCGCGCGGATCTCCGCGACCGGGACGCCGGCCGCCGCCGCGGCCTCCGCCACGCCGAAGCCCTCCATCGCCTCCGCCACCGCGCCCGGGTGACGGCCGGCCAGCTCCGCGGCGCGCGCCGCGCTGCCGGTCACCGTGGCGACCGTCAGCACCGGGCCGAGCGCCGCGCCCAGCGCGCGGGCGAGGGCGCGCGCGGCGGCCGGGTCCGGCCGGTGCGCGCCGGTGCCGAAGCCGAGGTCCTCGACCGGGACGAAGCCCGCGTCGGTCTGCGCGCCGAGGTCGGCGGCCACGATCGCGTCCGCCACGGCCAGCGAGCCGACCGGCGCGGCCGGGGCGAACCCGCCGCCGATGCCGGCGGAGACCACCAGCGCGTACGGGTTTCCGGCCGCCTCGGCCAGGGCGAGTTCGCGCGCGGTGGCCGCCGCTGCCGCCGCCGGGCCGACACCGCCGGCGATCACCCGCGCGGCCGCGTCCGCTGTCCCGTACGCCGTGGCCAGCCCCGCGGCGACGGCGTCGCGTTCGGCGGCGACCGCGGTCACCACGAGCAGCCGCCGGCGCGCGGGCCGGGAAGGCGGCGCGGCCGGGAGCGCGGGCGCAGGCTCGACCTCGGGCTCGGCGGGGGAGTCGGCCGGGGACGCGGCCAGGGACGCGGCCAGGGACTCGGCGGGAGGCTCGACCTGGGGCACGGCCCGCGGGTCACTTCCCCCGGGTGAGGGTGAACTGGATGACGCGGTACGACTCCTGGCCGGAGGTGTCGCTGGACTCCACGATGTTGAGCGTCACGGACTTCTCGACCGAGGTCTGACCGGTCTGCGGGTCCTGCTCGCTGAAGAGCTGGTCGCCGTCCACGGTCCAGTACGTCTTGTCCTTGAGCACCTCGCTGGTCACCAGGGAGGTGTTGCGGACCACCAGCCAGCCCTTCTTGCCGATCGACGGGTCGACGCCGATGCGGACCTTGTCGCCGACGCCGACCGTGATGTGGTGGGTGGGCTTGGCCTGCAGGCACGCCACGAAGATCTGCTGCGGGAGCTTCTTGCCGTCGGCGTAGCACTTGTCGGCCGCCTCCGCCGTGACGGTCCTGGTGCCCACGGTCACCGTCGCCTGTGCGGTGGGCTTGTCGCAGGCGGTGAGGGCGACCAGCCCGAGGGAGATGGCACCGATGGTGGTGGCAGCGCGGCGAATGCTCATGGGGGTGAGGCTACCGGGCGCACCCCCGCGGGCCGCGCGGGGGTACGACGTGTCGATCCCGGCCGGGCCCCCGAGCCGGGGCCGGGATCAGGCCACCCGGGCGCGGGCCGTGCCGCCGCCCCTGCGCGCCGCGCCGAGCAGACCCCGCACCGACACCAGGAACGCCACCAGCACCAGCGAGGCCGCGACCGCCATCCCCAGCGAGCCGTTGAGCGGCAGCACTATGCCGAGGCCGCCGCCGATCACCCAGGACAGCTGGAGGGTCGTCTCGGACCGGGCGAAGGCCGAGGTGCGGACCTCCTCCGGCACGTCCCGCTGGATCAGCGCGTCCAGCGACAGCTTGGCCAGCGCCTGCGTGATGCCGGCCACCGCGGCGACCGTCGCCACCGTGACCAGGCCGAACCAGCCGGCCGCCATCGTGGCCGCGGCCAGCGCGCACACCAGCACGCCGGCGATGATCACCTCGGGGCCGCGGGCCTTCAGCCACGCGCCGAGCGCCGTGCCCAGCGCGTTGCCCGCGCCCGCCGCGACGCCCACCACGCCGAGCGACATCGCCGCGCTCAGCCCGCCGAGGTGGTGCTCGCGCAGCATGAACGCCAGGAACATCGTCAGGAAGCCGGACAGCGCGCGCAGCCCGCAGTTGCCCTGAAGGGCGTGCAGCACCGAGGAGCCGACGCCGAGCAGCCCGGGCGGCTGTGCGGGCCGCCCGCCGCGCCGGCCCCTGCCGCCGCCCTTGACCAGCCGGTCGCCCACCGCGCCGCCGACGCCGTCGCCCGAGCCGGGCAGGTCCCGCGCCTGCTCGTACGGCTCCTCGCTGGCCGACAGCCGCGCCTTGTTCTCGCCGCGGGCCGAATCCACCTTGGGGTCGAGCGTCATCGACAGCAGCGCGCCCGCGATGTAGATCACGAACGCGCCGTACAGCGGCCAGGGCGCACCGATGGCGTGCAGGCCGGCGCCCAGCGGCGCGGCCACGGCGGTGGTCAGCAGGCCCGCGAAGGTGACCCGTGAGTTCGCCTTCACCAGGGTGGTTCTCTCCGGCAGCAGCCGGGGGACCACCGCGCTGCGCACCACGCCGTACGCCTTCGAGGCCACCAGCACGCCGAGCGCCGCCGGGTACAGCCCCAGGCCCGCGGTGCTGATCACGCCGGCCATCGTCCAGGCGAGCACCGCGCGGGCGATCAGCGAGCCGGCCATCGCGGCCCTGCGGCCGTGGCCGAGCCGGTCCAGCAGCGGCCCAACCACCGGCGCGAGGAGCGCGAACGGCGCCATCGTGATCAGCAGGTAGAGCGCCACCCGGCCGCGCGCCTGGCCGGTGGGCACCGAGAAGAACACCGTGCTGGCCAGCGCGACGGTCACCAGCATGTCGCCCGCGGAGTGCACGGCGTGCAGTTCGATCAGTTTCGCCAGGCCCGACTCGCCCGCGCCGCCCTTGTGCGTCGAACGGCGCACCCGGCGCACGACGGCGCCACCGGACCGCCCCACGACGCTGGCGAGGGCGCGTCCGGCCCGGCGTACGGGCCCTGGGCCCGCGGTCACGGTTCGTGCCACGTTCGCAATCCTGCCCCAATTGGAAGTGTGCGCACCCCCTCCTTTGCGGCGGCGGTGCGCACAGGTAGCGTGCGATCGCGCAGAATGGTGGGAACAGGTGCGCCCGAGGACGCTCGGGCAGACCGGGGAAGCAGGGAACAACGCGTTGACGCGGTCCGCAGGTCCGCTCCGCCGCCGTTCGCTCGCACCGGGTCCGCCGGGTCCGTTCGCCCGTGAGCGCACACGTGAGACGGCGTAGAGAGAGAAACGATTTCTGTGAGTCCTGCGATGCGAAGCCGTACCCCTGACCGCCTGTGCGCCGAGGCGGTCGATGTCGCGCTCGCCGTCACCGAGGAGGCGGCCGGGCCGCACGCGGTCGGCGAGCACCTCGGCGTCATCGCCGAGGGCGACCGTGTCGTCACCCACCTCTTCGCCTGCAAGGAACCGGCCTACCGCGGCTGGCAGTGGGCGACCACGCTCACCCGGGCGTCGCGGGCGAAGGCGGTGACCATCGACGAGACGGTCCTGGTGCCCGGGCCGGACGCGGTGCTCGCGCCCGAGTGGGTGCCCTGGAGCGAGCGGCTGCGGCCGGGCGACATGGGGCCGGGCGACCTGCTGCCCACCGAGGCGGACGACCTGCGTCTGGAGCCCGGCTGGACCGGGGAGCAGGCGCCCACCGACGCGGAGGTCGAGGCGCTCGCGGCGCAGGCGGCGCAGGCCGGCGGCGCGGAGGACGGCGAGTGGGGCGCGGGCGGCACGGAGCCGGCCGACGTCATCGCGCCGCCGCCCGCGGTCGCCACGATCGGGTCGATCGCCGCGCAGTTGGGGTTCGGGCGGCAGCGGGTGCTCTCGCGCTACGGCCTGCACGCGGCGGCCGACCGCTGGGAGGAGCAGTTCGGCGCGAAGACGCCCATGGCGCAGGCCGCGCCGGCGAACTGCGTCAGCTGCGGGTTCCTGCTGCCGATCGCCGGGTCGCTCAGCCAGGCGTTCGGCATCTGCGCGAACGAGTTCTCCCCGGCGGACGGCCGGCTCGTCTCGCTCGGCTACGGCTGCGGGGGCCACTCCGAGGCCGCGGTGATGCCCCGCCCGCCGCAGCCGGCGCCGATGGCGCTGGACGAGTACCACGACGCGGAGACGCTCGCGCTGAGCGACCCCCCGAGCCCTTCGGCCGCGCCGGAAACCGACTGACGCGGCGTGTGCGCGTGGGCTGGGCCTTGGGCACAGAGCCTCGGGGCCAGCTGTGCGCTGGGCGCTGACGTCAGGGGCGCGGGGAACCGCGCGACCAGCCCACCACTCGCCGGGTGGTCCGGAACGAACCGAACAGCCCCCTCGGGCCGGTGACGACGCCCGGCCGCGCTGTGGCTGGTCGCGCAGTTCCCCGCGCCCATGGCGAGGTGACGCTCGGCGTTCAGCCGACCGTGCCTCGGGGTCGGTGCGGAGGCCGGGTTCGTCATCGGCCCGAGGAGGCGGAGCGGACCGCTCCGGAGCGCCAGCCGCAGCCCTGTCGGCGCGACGTCCGGCCGGAGCGGTACGGTCACCGGTGACGGGCCGGGCACACGGCCGGGCGAGGCGAGGAGAGGGCGTACGTGACGCGCGCAAGGGTGGGACGACCGGCTCCGGAAGGGCATCCGGACCCCTTCCGTACGGCTTCGCTGCGCCACGCGGTGCTGACCGCGTGGACCGCCTCGGCCGCCCGCTTCCGCGAGGACGCCAACGCCGAGGAGGACCTCGCCCTCGGCGGCCACCGCGACCGCCTGGTGGTGGAGCTGGCCCAGAACGCCGCCGACGCGGCGGTCCGCGCCGGAGTCCCCGGACGGCTCCGGCTGACGCTGCACGACGCCGAGCCGGGCGCCGACGGCGGCGAGGCCGTGCTGGCCGCGGCCAACACCGGCGCCGCGCTGGACGCCGCCGCCGTGGAGTCGCTGTCCACGCTGCGCGCCTCCGCCAAGCGCGACGACGGCCCGCTGTCCGTGGGCCGCTTCGGCGTCGGCTTCGCCGCCGTGCTCGCCGTCAGCGACGAACCGGCCGTCGTCGGCCGCGGCGGCGGCGTCCGCTGGTCGCTGACCGAGGCCCGCGCACTGGCCGCCGGCGTCCCGGGCCTGGCCGACGAACTGCGCCGCCGCGAGGGCCACGTGCCGCTGCTGCGGCTGCCGTTCCCCGCCGAGGGCAGCGCCCCCGAGGGCTACGACACGGTGGTGGTGCTGCCGCTGCGCGACGGCTCCGCGCAGGACCTGGCGCGGCGCCTGCTGGACGCCGTGGACGACGCGCTGCTGCTCGCGCTGCCCGGCCTGTCCGAGGTCGTCGTGGAGACCTCCGCGGGCGTACGGACGCTGACCCGCCGCCCGGCCGGCGACGACGCGACCGGCGCCGACGTGATCGTGGAGGACTCCGCGCGCGGCGCCGCGACCCGGTGGCGGGTGGACGCCACCGGCGGCGCGCTGGCGCCCGAACTGCTCGCCGACCGCCCGGTGGAGGAGCGGCTGCGCCCGGTCTGGTCGGTCACCTGGGCGGTGCCGGTCGACGCCGAGGGCGCGCCCGCCGCGCCGCGCACCGCGCCCGTCGTGCACGCGCCGACGCCGACCGACGAGCCGCTGGGCCTGCCCGCGCTGCTGCTCGCGTCGTTCCCGCTGGACCCGACCCGGCGGCACGCGGCGCCCGGGCCGCTCACCGACTTCCTGCTGGACCGCGCCGCACAGGCGTACGTGCGGCTGCTGGCCGGCTGGCGGCCGTCCGGCACCGGCGTGGTCGACCTGGTGCCCGGTCCGCTGGGCAAGGGCGAACTCGACGCGGAGCTGCGCCGCCGGGTGCTGGCCGCGCTGCCCCGCACGCCCTTCCTGCCGCGCGCCGCGCCGCCGGAGCCGGGCGCCGAGCAGCCGCCGGGCCCGGACCCGGACGCCTGGGACGACGCCGGCCCGCTCGCCCACGACGGCCAGGCGCTGCGCCCGGTCGAGGCCGAGGTGGTCGAGGGCGCCACCGCCGAGGCGGTCCGCGTCCTCGCCGAGGTGCTGCCCACCCTGCTCCCGGCCGCCCTCGAACGGCGGCCCGCGCTGCGCCAGTTGGGCGTCGCGCGGCTCTCCCTGGCCGACGCGGTCGACCGGCTGGCCGGCGCCGAGCGCCCGCCGGGCTGGTGGCGGCGGCTCTACGACGCGCTCGCCGGCACGGACGCGGACGTCCTCAGCGGGCTGCCCGTCCCGCTCGCCGACGGCCGCACCGTCGTCGGCCCCCGCCAGGTCCTCCTGCCGGTCCCCGCCGACCGCGCCGACCGTGCCGACCACGACGCGTACGGGGACGAGGGCGGGCCGCGGCGCGACGGCGGCTCCGCCGCCGACCCCGCGCTGCTCGCCCGGCTGGGGCTGCGGGTCGCGCACGCCGAGGCCGCGCACCCGCTGCTGGAGAAGCTCGGGGCCGCCCCCGCGACGCCGCGCGCGGTGCTGACCAGCCCGCAGGTGCGGGCCGCGGTGGCCGCCTCGCTGGACGACGACCGCGGCGCATGGGACGACGAAGGCGGCCTGGACGCAGAGGAGTTGGCGCAGCTCGTGCTGGGCCTCGCGGCGGCCGCGGGACTGGCGCCCGGCGACGAGCCGTGGCTCGGCGCGCTCGCGCTGCCCGACGAGGACGGCGAACTCGCCCCGGCCGGCGAGCTGGTGCTGCCCGGCAGCCCGCTGGAGTCGGTGCTGCGCGAGGGCGAACTCGCCGCGGTGGACGCGGAGTTGGCCGAGCGCTGGGGGAACAGCCGCTGACCGCGGTCGGCGTGCTCGCGACCTTCGCGCTGGTGCGCGCCGACGACGTGGTGCTCGACCCCGACGACCTCGAACCGCGCGACACCGACTGGGCCGAGCCCGACGACGTCGGCCTGCTGGACGCCGTCGACGTGTGGTGCGAGGACGTCCTGGACCAGCTCCCGCAGACCGATGTGCCGCCGGTGGCCACCGAGGTGGTCGGCGTGCGGGACCTGGACCTGGTGGACGACGACGCCTGGCCGCGGGCCCTCGCACTGCTGTCCCGGCCGCCGCTGCGCGACGCGGTCACCGCACCCGTCCGGGTGCTGCTGCCCGACGGCACCACCGAGTCCGTACGGCCGTACGCCGCGTGGTGGCTGCGGGACCACCCCGTGCTGGACGGCCGCAGCCCGGTGGGCCTGCGCACCGCGGGCGGCGACCGGCTGCTGGCCGGGCTGTACGAGGAGGCGGAGACCGGCGCGGGCGTGGACGACCAGGTGCTGCGCGCGCTCGGCGTGCGGACCACGGTCGCCGCGCTGCTCGCCGAACCCGGCGGCGCGGCCGAGCTGTTGGCCCGGCTCGCCGACCCGGACCGCGAGGTGGGCCCGGCCCAACTGCACGGCCTCTACGCAGCCCTGGCCGAGCTGGACCCCGACGAGGTCACGCTGCCCGACGAGTTGCGGGCCGTGGTGGACGGCGAGACCGTCGTGGTCGCCGCGGCGGACGCGCTGGTCGCCGACGCCCCGGACCTGCTGCCGCTGGCCGACGGGCTGCCGCTGCTGCCCGTGCCGCCGCGGCTGGCCGCGGAGTTGGCCGACCTGTTCCAGGTGCGGCGGCTGAGCGAGGCGGTGCCCGCGCGGGTGCTGTCGCAGGGCGAGGAGCACGAGGTGCTGCCCGCGGTGCACGACCTGCTGCCCGGTGCGCCGACCGGCTACGTCGAACACGAGGAACTGCTCGTCACCGGCGGCGTCGAGGTCGACTGGCGGTACGCCGACGGGGTGCTGCACGCCTCCACCGTCGAGGGCGTGGCGGCGGGCCTGGCCTGGGCGGCCGGGCACTGGGAACGCCGCTTCGAACTGGCCGCGCTGCTGGAGGACCCCACCCGCACCGAGGAGTTGGCGCGCGACCGCTGGTTCGACTGACCGCCCGGCCGGGGCGGCGGCCGGCGGCGCGGCGGCGGCTCCCGTACCCGTACCGGCGGGCCGCGTACCCGTACCGCCGCGCCGGCCCCGGCCCGCCCCGGCTCAGCCCGCGCGGGCCTCGCGGGTGCGGGCCCGCGCCCAGGCCAGCTCCAGCACCACGCCGCCGGCCGCGGCGATGCCGACCGCCGTCCACGGCACCTGCTCGCCGACCAGCCGCAGCGCGAAGAACCGCTGGAGCCAGGGCGTCGCCAGCACGATCAGGAAGCCGGCGACCATGGCGAACACCAGGCCCACCCGCCACCAGGTGTAGGGCCGCGCGACGATCGCCAGCACCCACACCTCCATCAGGAACAGCGTCAGCGTCGCCGCGCTGGTCTCGGCGTCCAGCGCGCCGGCGCCGGTGTAGTGGTGCCGGGCCACCAGGTACGCGACGAACGCCGCGGCGCCGCAGACGATCCCGGCCGGCGTCGCGTAGCGCATCACCCGGCGCACGAAGTGCGGCCTGGCGCGCTCCTTGTTGGGCGCCAGCGCCAGGAAGAACGCGGGGACGCCGATCGTCAGGGTCGACAGCAGCGTCAGGTGCCGCGGCAGGAACGGGTACGGGATCTGCCAGAACACCACCAGCAGCGCCAGCAGCACCGAGTACACCGTCTTGGTCAGGAACAGCGTGGCGACCCGCGTGATGTTGCCGATCACCCGGCGGCCCTCGGCCACCACCGAGGGCAGCGTCGCGAAGCTGTCGTCCAGCAGCACGATCTGCGCGACCGCCCGGGTGGCCTCCGAGCCCGAGCCCATGGCCACCCCGATGTCGGCGTCCTTCAGCGCCAGCACGTCGTTGACGCCGTCGCCGGTCATCGCGACGTTGTGGCCGCGGGACTGCAGCGCGCCGACCATGTCCCGCTTCTGCCGCGGGGTGACCCGGCCGAACACCGTGCCGTCCTCCAGCGCCGCCGCCATCGCGTCCCGCTCGGCCGGCAACGTCCGCGCGTCCACCGGGTGTTCGGCGCCGGGCAGGGCCAGCCGCGCGGCGACCGCGCCCACCGACACGGCGTTGTCGCCGGAGATCACCTTCGCCCGCACGTCCTGCTCGGCGAAGTAGCGCAGGGTGTCCGAGGCGTCCGGGCGCAGCCGCTGCGCCAGCACCACCAGCGCGTACGGGACCACGGCCGCCGCCGTCCGCGGGTCGTCCGGCGGCCGGTCGGTGCCGGCCAGCAGCAGCACCCGCAGACCGCGGTCGTTCAGCCGGTCCACCTCGGCGAGCGCGGCGTGCCCCTCGGGCAGCAGCACGTCCGGGGCGCCGAGCAGCCACGCCGAGGCGGCGCCGTCCGGCTCGGTGAGGGCCGCGCCGCTGTACTTGCGGGCGGAGCTGAAGGGCAGCGTCCCGGTGGCGTGCCAGCCGTCCGCGCCCTGCGGCGGGTAGGCCTCGACGATCGCCCGCAGGCTGGCGTTGGGGCGCGGCTCGGACGCGCCGAGCGCCGCCAGCACCCGGGCGACGCGCTCGGGCGGCGCGCCGTCCAGCGGGCGCACCCGCGCGACGTCCATGCCGCCCTCGGTGAGCGTGCCGGTCTTGTCCAGGCACACCACGTCGACCCGGGCCAGGCCCTCGATCGCGGGCAGCTCCTGCACCAGGCACTGCTTGCGGCCCAGCCGCACCACGCCGATCGCGAACGCCACCGAGGTCAGCAGCACCAGCCCCTCGGGCACCATCGGCGTGATCCCGCCGACCGTGCGGCGCACCGCCTCGCGCCCGTCGTTGCTCTCCACCGTGAACTGGCTGATGATCAGCCCGACCGCGGTCGGCACCATCATCCACGTCACGTACTTCAGGATGCGGCTGATGCCGCCGCGCAGCTCGGAGTCGACCAGGGTGAAGCGGGACGCCTCCTCGGCGAGCTGCGCCGCGTACGCCTCGCGGCCCACCCGGGTCGCGGTGAACGCGCCGCCGCCGGCCACCACGAAGCTGCCGGACATCACCGGGTCGCCGGGACGCTTGTGCACCGGGTCGGCCTCGCCGGTCAGCAGCGACTCGTCGACCTCCAGGCCGTCCGCCTCGGCGGTCGTGCCGTCCACCACGACCTTGTCGCCGGGGCCCAGCTCCACCAGGTCGCCCAGGACGATCGCCGAGGTGGGGATCTCGGCGGACACCCCGTCCCTGCGCACCGTGGGCCTGGCCTCGCCGATCACCGCGAGGCTGTCCAGGGTCCGCTTGGCGCGCAGTTCCTGGACGATGCCGATGGCGGTGTTGGCGACGATCACGAAGCCGAACAGGCCGTCCTGGATCGGGCCGACCACCAGGATGACCAGGAAGAGCACGCCGATGATCGCGTTGAAGCGGGTGAAGACGTTGGCCCGGACGATGTCGGCGGCCGAGCGCGAGGAGCGCACCGGCACGTCGTTGACCTCGCCGCGGGCGACCCGCTCGGCGACCTCGGCCGAGGTCAGCCCGCCGGCCCGGTCGACCGCGGCACCGGCGTCCATGCGTTCGGTCATGGTCCGACGGTACGTGCGCGGGCCCGCGTCCACCCGGCGGGCATCACCCGGTGGGCGTCACCCGGAGCAGGCCCCGGGGGAGGTCAGCCGGCGAGCGGGTCGCCCTCCCGCCCGGCGCGCGCCGCCGCGGCCCGCGCGATCGCGTCCCGCCGGGCCCGGACGTAGAGCAGCCCGAGCAGGCCAAGGCAGCCGCCGGCCAGACAGGCCCAGATGAACCAGGTGTGCCCGTGGTCGGAGTACCAGCCGTAGAACGGCAGCTGCACGACGAACAGCGCGAACCACACGATCGTGCCGACCGTGACTGTCACGACGTCGTTGGCCTCCAGCGGCTCCGGGGCCTCGCGCAGGGGGGTCCGCTCCTTGGTCCGCTCCTTGGTCATGCGGACATCGTATGACTAGGCGGCGGACGGCGGCGCTGCCCCGTCGACTCAGGGGTCTACGCGCGAAGATAGCGTTCCGATTGCTGGATGTTCATACTGAAACGGTCACCCGGTGACCGAATTCATTCGTACGATCGCCCAACCCCTGGCGCGGTCGCCGTCCCCGCACCGCTCCTCGAAGGACCCGCATGCCCACCTCGGCCCCCGCTCCGGTCGACGCCCCCACGCCCACCGGGCGACCGTCCGCCTCCGGCCCCGACCGCTGGTTCCGGATCTCCGAGCGCGGCTCGACGCTGCCGCGCGAGATCCGCGGCGGCCTCGCGACGTTCTTCGCGATGGCGTACATCATCGTGCTCAACCCGATCATCCTCGGCGCGGGCACCGACAAGTACGGCCACCACCTGGACGGCGGGCAGCTGGTCACCGCCACCGTCGTCACCGCCGCCTTCACCACCCTGCTGATGGGCGTGATCGGCAACATGCCGATCGCACTGGCCGCGGGGCTCGGCGTCAACACCGTCGTCGCCCTGCAGCTCGCGCCGAAGATGAGCTGGCCGGACGCCATGGGCATGGTGGTGCTGGCCGGCCTGGCGATCATGGTGCTGGTCGCCACCGGGCTGCGCGAGCGGGTGATGAGCGCGGTGCCGCTGGGCCTGCGCAAGGGCATCGCCATCGGCATCGGCCTGTTCATCATGCTGATCGGACTGGTCGACTCCGGCTTCGTCACCCGCGTCCCGGACGCCGCGCACACCACCGTGCCGCTGCAGCTCGGCGCCGACGGCCACCTGCACGGCTGGCCGGTGCTGGTCTTCGTGCTCGGCACGCTGCTCACGCTCGCGCTGATCATCCGCAGGGTGCCGGGCGCGATCCTGATCTCCATCGTCACCATGACGGTGCTGGCGCTGGTCCTGAACTCCGTCGCCGACGTGCCGGCCGGCAGCTGGGGCCTGACGGTGCCCAAGTGGCCGGGCAACCCGGTCTCCACCCCCGACTTCGGCCTGGTCGGCAACGTCAGCCTGTTCGGCGGCTTCCACGAGGTCGGGGTGCTCACCGGCATCCTCTTCGTCTTCACCGTGCTGCTGTCCTGCTTCTTCGACGCGATGGGCACGATCCTCGGCGTCAGCGACGAGGCCGGGCTGCTGGACGCCAAGGGCGACCTGCCCGGCATGAACAAGGTGCTGATGATCGACGGCATCGCCACCGCCGCCGGCGGCGCCGCGTCCTCCTCGGCCAACACCTGCTTCGTGGAGTCCACCGCCGGCGTCGGCGAGGGGGCCAGGACCGGCCTGGCGAGCGTGGTGACCGGTCTGCTGTTCGTGCTCGCGCTGTTCCTCACGCCGCTGGCCACCATGGTCCCGGCGCAGGCCGCCACGCCCGCGCTGATCGCGGTGGGCTTCCTGATCCTGTCCGGCTCGGTCCGCGAGATCGACTGGAGCGACCACACCATCGCGGTGCCGGCCTTCCTGACCATGGTGCTGATGCCGTTCACCTACTCGATCACCAACGGCATCGGGATCGGCTTCATCGCCTTCTGCGTGCTGCGCGCGGCGGCGGGCCGGTGGCGCGAGGTCCCGCTCGCGCTCTACGCGGTGGGCGCGGTGTTCGCCTTCTACTACCTGATGCCGGCGCTGGGCCTGGTCTGAGGGTCGGGCGGCGCCTGGCCGTAGAAGCGGTCGGTCTCCTCCACGGCGGCCATGAACCGCTCGTCGAAGTCGTCGCGGATGAGCGTCCTGACCACGTAGTCCTGGGCGCTCATCCCGCGTCGCGCGGCGTGGCCGCGGATCCGGTCCCACAGATCTCCGTCTATCCGGAGGCTGAGCACTTTCGATGCCATGGCACCCACGGTCCCCGGCCCACGCGGCGGCGCGTGTCGCTTTCCGTCGCCATCTCACCCGTACGGGTGAGATCCGGTCGCTTCGTGATTGAACGGCGTCCGCTCCGGAAGACGAGGGTGAGGACGCCGGCGGAGGTCCGCGGGCCGATTTTGCTTAGACTAGGTAATGAGCTAAACTAACGATCGTGACCGAACTGTCCGAGGCCGACCGCGCCGCGGTGAACGAACTGCGCGGCGCCGTGATGCGACTGTCCCGCCGGCTGCGCCACCAGCGCGTCGACGAGACGCTCAGCCCGACCGAGATGTCGGTGCTGGCCACCCTGGCCCGCTGCGGCTCCGCGACCCCCGGGGAGCTGGCCCGCAAGGAGCACGTGCAGCCCCCGTCCATGACCCGCATCGTGGCGATGCTGGAGGCCAAGGGGCTGGTCCGGCGCGAGCCGCACCCGGAGGACCGCCGCCAGGTGGTGGTCAGCCGCACCGAGCGGGCCGAGGCGATGCTCGCCGAGAGCCGCACCAAGCGCAACGCGTGGCTGGCCGAGCTGGCGTCCGGCCTGGACGAGGACGAGCTCGCGATCCTGCGCCGGGCCGCACCGGTGCTGGAGAAGCTGGCCCACCTGTGACGGTCGCCGCAGTGAGAACCGAACGTGAGGACTGACGAAGGGCAGGCGAGAACCGATTGAGTTCGGCAGCCGGACCACACACCGCAACCGAACCTGACCGCGGCGCGGAGACCAGGACGAGCACCTTCAGCTCCCTGTGCATCCGCAACTACCGACTCTTCGCGACCGGTGCCGTGATCTCCAACACCGGCACCTGGATGTCGCGCATCGCCCAGGACTGGCTGGTGCTCAGCATCACCGGCTCGTCCTTCGCGGTGGGCATCACCACCGCGCTGCAGTTCCTGCCGATGCTGCTGTTCGGCCTCTACGGCGGGGTCATCGCCGACCGCTACCCCAAGCGCAAGATCCTGCTGTGCACCCAGCTGGCCATGGGCCTGCTCGGGCTGACGCTAGCCGCCCTCACCCTCGGCGGGGTGGTGCGGGTCTGGCACGTGTACACCATCGCCTTCCTGCTGGGCATGGCCACCGTGGTGGACAACCCGACCCGGCAGACCTTCGTCGTGGAGATGGTCGGCCCCTCGGTGGTCCGCAACGCCGTCTCGCTGAACGCCGCCAACTTCCAGGCCGCCCGGCTGGTCGGGCCCGCCGTCGCCGGCGTGCTGATCACCGCCGTGGGCAGCGGCTGGGCGTTCCTGATCAACGGCCTGTCCTTCTTCGCACCGCTCACCGGCCTGCTGCTGATGCGCACCTCGGAGCTGCACACGATCGAACGCGCCCCGCGCGGCAAGGGCCAGCTCCGCGAGGGCCTGCGCTACGTGGCCGGCCGGCCGGAACTGGTCTGGCCGATCGTGCTGGTCGGCTTCATCGGCACCTTCGGCTTCAACTTCCCGATCTGGCTGTCCGCCTTCGCCAACAAGGTCTTCGACAGCGGCGCCGGCACCTACGGCCTGCTCAACTCCCTGATGGCCGCGGGCTCCCTGCTCGGCGCGCTGCTGGCCGCCCGGCGCAGCCGCACCCGGCTGCGGATGCTGGTGGCCGCAGCCATGGTCTTCGGGCTGCTGGAGTCGGTGGCCGCGCTCGCCCCGGAGTTCTGGATCTTCGCCGCGCTGCTGGTGCCGATCGGCGTCTTCGGCCTGACGTTCAACACCACCGCCAACGCCAGCGTGCAGCTGGCCACCGACCCGGTGATGCGCGGCCGGGTGATGAGCCTGTACATGATGGTCTTCGTCGGCGGCACGCCGGTCGGCGGCCCGGTCATGGGCTGGGTGACCGACACCTACGGCGCCCGCGTCGGCTTCCTCAGCGGCGGCCTGGTCAGCGCCGCCGCCGCGGTCGGGGTCGGCCTGGCGCTGGCCCGCGCGGGCGGCCTGCGGCTGCGCTTCAACCCGCGGCGCACCGGCGACGGCCCGCTGATCGCCTTCGTCCCCCGCGACGGCGCGGCGGGCGGCGCAGGCGCGCAGGCGGCGGGCGCCACGGCCGGCGGCGAGGCCGCCGCGGGCGACGTGGTGGACGGCGCGGCGGGCGGCGCAGGCAAGGCCGCGGCGGGCGGTGTCACCCGGGCCGCGTAGGGTCGGCGCATGAGGCTGTTCGTGGCGCTGCTGCCGCCACCCGCCGCCGTCGCGGAGCTGGCCCGGGCCGCGGCGCCGCTGCGCCGCCTGCCCGGTGCGGGGGACCTGCGCTGGACCCCGACGGAGAGCTGGCACCTCACCCTCGCCTTCCTCGGCGAGACGCCCGACGCGCTGCGGCCCGAGCTGGACGAGCGGCTGGCCCGCGCCGCCCGCCGGCACGGCCCGTACGACCTGCGGCTGGCCGGCGGCGGCCGGTTCGGCGACCGCGCGCTGTGGGCCGCGGCCGAGGGCGACCTGCCGGGCCTGGCGCGGCTCGCGCGGTCCGTACGCGCCGCTGCCCGCCGGGCCGGCGCCCCCGTGGACGAGGAGCACGGCTTCCGCGCCCATCTCACGCTGGCCCGTACCGCGCGCGGCCGCCCCGTACCGCTGCGGCCGTTCGCCGCGGAGCTGGCCGGATTCCGCGGCGCGTCCTGGACCGCGGACACCCTCTGCCTGGTCTCCAGCACCGCGCCGCGCTCCGGCGTCCCCGGCGAGCAGCCCCGCTACGACACGGTCGCCGCGTGGCCGCTGGGCGCGGCGGCGGGCGAGGCGGCCGAGGCGGGTGCCGCCCGGGACGTACCCGACGACACCCGGGGCGTGTCCGACGACGCCCGGGGCGTGTCCGGCGGCGACGCCCCTGCGGCCGGGGGGCCGGGCGCGGGCGGTTAGTCTCGGGGCGTGGACCCCAAGACCCGCACCCGCGTGATGACCGCCGCCTTCGTCCTGCTGATCGTGGTGGTGATCGTCGCCGCTGCGGTGCGCTGAACCGCCGCGGCGATGTCCCGCGGCGCCGCCGGCCAGGACCGGGCCGGCCGCGGGCACGCCGCGGGGCGCACCCCGGGACCGGCCGCGCCCGCGGGGCCCGGCCGGTCCACCGGGATCACCAGGCGAACGCCTCGGGGGACGGCCCGGGGCCGGGGAAGATCTCGTCCAGCGCGGTCAGGAACTCCTCCGGCAGCGTCAGCTCCACCGCCCGCAGCGCGGAGTCCAGCTGGTCCATCGTGCGCGGGCCGACGATCGGACCGGTCACGCCGGGACGGGTCAGCAGCCACGCCAGGCCCACGTCTCCCGGCTGCAGGCCGTGCTTGTCGCACAGGTCCTCGTACGCCTGGATCTGGTCGCGCTGCGCCGTGTCCTTCAGCGCGTCCGCGGACCGGCCGCCGGTCGAGCGGGAGCCGCCGCCCTCGCGCTGCTTGCGCAGCGCCCCGCCGAGCAGCCCGCCGTGCAGCGGCGACCACGGGATCACCCCGAGGCCGTAGTGCTGCGCCGCCGGGATGACCTCCATCTCCGCGCGCCGCTCCACCAGGTTGTACAGGCACTGCTCGGTGATCAGGCCGAGCGAACCCCGCCGCGCCGCCGCCTCGTTGGCCTGCGCGATGTGCCAGCCGGCGAAGTTGCTGGAGCCGGCGTAGAGGATCTTGCCCTGCTGCACCAGGACGTCGATCGCCTGCCAGATCTCCTCCCACGGCGTCGCCCGGTCCACGTGGTGGAACTGGTAGACGTCGATGTAGTCGGTGCGCAGCCGCTTCAGGCTGGCCTCGACCGCGCGGCGGATGTTGAGCGCGCTGAGCTTGTCGTGGTTCGGCCACGACTGGCCGTCCGGACCCGTGTGGCCGTACACCTTGGTGGCCAGGACCGTCTTGTCGCGGCGGTCGCCGCCCTGGGCGAACCAGCTGCCGATGATCTCCTCGGTGCGGCCCTTGTTGTCACCCCAGCCGTAGACGTTGGCGGTGTCGAAGTAGTTGATGCCGGCCGCGAGCGCCGCGTCCATGATCGCGTGGCTGTCCGCCTCATCGGTCTGCGGGCCGAAGTTCATCGTCCCCAGGACCAGTCGGCTGACCTTCAGGCCGGTACGTCCGAGCTGCGTGTATTCCATGGGTCAAGCCAAGCTCTTGGAGTGCGCTCCAATCAAGGGCGCGCCTGGTACCGGCCGCCGATGCCCCACGCCTGGTGCAGCGCGTCCGCGAACGCCGCCGCGAGCTTGTGCTCGCCCGCGGCGTTGGGGTGGGTGCCGTCGTAGGTGTCCAGTCGGATGTCGTAGCCCTCCGGGCGCGAGGCCATCAGCAGCGGCGAGGCCGGGGTGTCCAGGTCCGCCACCGCCTTGGCCAGCCGCTCGTTCAGCTCCGCGCACTGCACCGCGAAGTCCGGGTCCAGGTCGGCCCGGGTGTTGGGGATCACCGGCAGCAGCACCATCCGTATCCGCGGCCGGGCCGCGCGGGCCTGCTCGATGAAGTGCACGGCGTGCTCGGCGGTCTCCCGCGCGTCGGTGAAGAAGCCCAGGTCGATCAGGCCGAGCGAGACCAGGGCCACGTCCGGCCGGTGCTCGCGCGCCGCGTCGCCGATCAGCGGGGCCAGGTGCCGCCAGCCCTCGCCCCAGCCGGCCAGGTGCCGCCGCGCGTGCGGCGGGAAGGACGGGTCGGCGTAGTCCGCGGAGTCCGCCGCGTCGGTCGCCTTGTCGTACAGCGTCACCCGCGGGCCCACCACCGAGAACGGCTCGCCGCCGCGGCACAGGTGCTGCCACATCCGGTAGCGCCAGGTGAAGTCGCCGGCCGAGCCGACGGTCATGGAGTCGCCGACGAAGAGGTAGCGCATGCGGGGCATCATCTCCGACCGCGGGGGGACCATGGACACTGGGGTGCATGCGTGCGTTCCCCCTCGCGGCCACCGCTGCCGCGGCCCTCGCCCTGACCTGCGGCTGCGCGGCGCCGGCCGCCGCCCACAGCGGCCCGTCGGCGGCCTTCCGGATCAGCGACCCGCGGATCGGTGAGTCCAGCGGGCTGATCGCCAGCCGCAGCCACCCCGGCATCTACTGGACGCACAACGACAGCGGCGACGGCCCCTACGTCTACGCCGTCGACTCCGCCACCGGGAAGACCGTCGCCAAGGTGACCATGCGCGGCGTGCACGCCCGCGACGTCGAGGCGATCTCCATCGGCCCGGACGGCGACCTCTACCTCGGCGACATCGGCGACAACCTGAACGGCTCCTGGCCGCAGGTGTACGTCTACCGCTTCCCCGAGCCCGAGCAGCTGCGCGACCAGAGCGTCGACGTCACCCGCTACACCGTCCGCTACTCCGACGGCCCGCGCGACGCCGAGGCGCTGATGGTCCAGCCCAGGACCGGCCGGCTCTACATCGCCAGCAAGAACGAGGACGGCGGCCACCTCTACCAGGGCCCGGCGAAGCTGAGCGCCCACGGCGTCAACGTCTTCACACCGATCGGCGACGTGCCGTGGGTGACCGACGGCTCCTTCTCCCCGGACGGCAGCCGTCTGGTGCTGCGCGGCTACTTCTGGGCCACCGAGTACCGCTGGGCCGACGACCGGCCGCGGAAGATCGGCAGCGTCACCGTGCCGATGCAGCCGCAGGGCGAGTCGGTGGCGTTCACCCCGGACGGCACGGCGCTGATGTACGGCAGCGAGGGCTCGGACAGCCAGGTGTGGAAGGTGCCGCTGAGCGGGCAGGACCTGCCGGACAGCGCGGGCGGCACGGCGGCGTCGGGCGGTGCGGGCCAGGACGCCGCGGGCCGCGACGCCCCGGCCGCCTCGGGCACGGTGACGCCCTCGACCGCGCCCACCTCCACCACCTCGACGAACAAGGCGGGCGGCAAGGCGCTCGGCATCTTCATCCTGGCCGGCATCTTCGGCCTGGCGTACTGGCTGCGCAGGGTGCTGCGCCGCCGCCCCCGGGACTGAGGCGCGGGAGCGGCGGCGCGAGCGGGGTCAGCTCACAGCTTGCCGATGACGTAGTCGACGCACGCGGTCAGCGCCTCCACGTCGGCCGGGTCGACGGCCGGGAACATCGCCACCCGCAGCTGGTTGCGGCCCAGCTTGCGGTAGGGCTCGGTGTCCACGATCCCGTTGGCCCGCAGCGCCTTGGCGACCGCGGCGGCGTCGACGCCGTCCTCGAAGTCGATCGTGCCGACGACCTGCGAGCGCTGCGCCGGGTCGGCGACGAACGGCGCGGCGTACGACGCCTTCTCCGCCCAGCCGTACAGCCGCGAGGAGGAGTCGGCGGTGCGGTTCACCGCCCACTTCAGGCCGCCCTGGCCGTTGATCCAGTCCAGCTGCTGGTCCAGCAGGAAGAGCGTGGCCAGCGCCGGGGTGTTGTACGTCTGGTTCTTCTTCGAGTTGTCGATCGCGGTCGGCAGGTCGAAGAACGCCGGGATGTGCCGCCCGGAGGCGGCGATCCGCTCGGCGCGCTCCAGCGCGGCCGGCGAGAACACCGCGATCCACAGGCCGCCGTCGGCCGCGAAGGACTTCTGCGGCGCGAAGTAGTAGACGTCCGTCTCGGCGATGTCCACCGGCAGGCCGCCGGCCCCCGAGGTGGCGTCGACCAGCACCAGGGCGCCGTCGTCGGCGCCGGGCACCCGGCGGATCGGCGCCGCGACGCCGGTGGAGGTCTCGTTGTGGGTGAAGGCGTAGGCGTCGACGCCCGCCTCCGCGACCGGCTCGGGGTGCGTGCCCGGCTCGGACGTCACGATCGTCGGCTCGCCCAGCCACGGCGCCTGCTGCGCGGCCTTGGCGAACTTCGAGGAGAACTCGCCGAACGACAGGTGCTGGGACTTGGCCTCGATCAGGCCGTGCGTGGCGATGTCCCAGAAGGCGGTGGAACCGCCGTTGCCGAGCACCACCTCGTAGCCCTCGGGGAGCGAGAACAGCTGCCGTACGCCCTCGCGGACCCGGCCCACCAGGTCCTTCACCGGGGCCTGCCGGTGGGAGGTGCCGAGCAGGGACGTCCCGGTGGCGGCCAGCGCGTCGAGCGCCTCGGTCCGCACCTTGGAGGGGCCCGACCCGAACCGTCCGTCGGCGGGCTTGATGTCAGCGGGAATCTGGATATCGGCCACGCTCGCAGCGTAGTGCGTAACCGTCATGTTTCCGTGACCATTCCACCGGATGAGACGGCGTGAGACGGCGCGCGGCCGGCCGTGTGCCTGACCGGCCGCGCGACGGGCGGGTGCTCAGTGCGCGATCCGGTCGTACCCCTCGATGTCCCGCACCGGGCGGGTCGCCGGGCCGGTGTAGCGCGCGGACGGGCGGACCAGGCGGCCGGTGCGCTTCTGCTCCAGGATGTGCGCCGACCAGCCGGCCGTGCGCGCACACGTGAACATCGAGGTGAACATGTGCGCCGGCACCTCCGCGAAGTCCAGCACGATGGCCGCCCAGAACTCCACGTTCGTCGCCAGCACCCGGTCCGGGCGGCGCGCGTGCAGCTCGGCCAGCGCGGCCTTCTCCAGCGCCTCGGCGACCTCGAAGCGCGGCGCGCCCAGCTCGCGCGCGGTGCGCCGCAGCACCCGGGCGCGCGGGTCCTCGGCCCGGTAGACCCGGTGGCCGAAGCCCATCAGCCGCTCGCCGCGGTCCAGCGCCGCCTTCACGTAGCCCTCGGCGTCGCCGGTCCGCTCGATCTCCTCGATCATGCCCAGCACCCGGGAGGGCGCGCCGCCGTGCAGCGGCCCGGACATCGCGCCCACCGCGCCGGACAGCGCCGCCGCCACGTCCGCGCCGGTGGAGGCGATGACCCGGGCGGTGAAGGTGGAGGCGTTCATGCCGTGCTCGGCGGCCGAGGACCAGTACGCGTCCACCGCCGCGACGTGCTTGGGGTCGGGCTCGCCGCGCCAGCGGATCATGAACCGCTCGGTGATCGAGTGCGCCTTGTCGATCTCGCTCTGCGGCACCATCGGCAGCCCCTGACCGCGGGCGGACTGCGCGACGTAGGACAGCGCCATCACCGCGGCGCGGGCGAGGTTGTCCCGGGCCTCGTGCTCGTCGATGTCCAGCAGCGGCTTCAGCCCCCACACCGGCGCGAGCATGGCCAGCGCGGACTGGACGTCCACCCGGATGTCCCCGGAGTGCACCGGGATCGGGAACGGCTCGGCCGGCGGCAGGCCCGGGTTGAAGCGGCCGTCCACCAGCAGCCCCCAGACGTTGCCGAAGCCGACGTGGCCGACGAGTTCCTCGATGTCGACGCCGCGGTAGCGGAGCGAGCCGCC
The DNA here is from genome assembly GCF_035825295.1 of Actinacidiphila sp. DG2A-62. Lineage (NCBI taxonomy): Bacteria > Bacillati > Actinomycetota > Actinomycetes > Kitasatosporales > Streptomycetaceae > Actinacidiphila > Actinacidiphila sp. DG2A-62. The sequence goes on along the minus strand of NZ_JAYMGI010000002.1, from coordinate 3,410,275 downwards.
CTCCTTGTCCGGCTCGGCGATCTCGGTCTCGAACGCGACGACTCCCTCGAGTCCCGGCACGAAGTCGGACATGAAGCGGCTCCCTTGGCGTTTCCGTCGGATCAGGTGCGTGTGAACCACGTGTGCGTGAAAGGTGTGGCGATCCAGTCTCCCGGCAGTCTGCCGCCCGGGAGCGGGTGAGATGCCGCACACCGCGCTGCTGCCGCCCGATTCCGGCCGACTCCTGCAAGATGACGGCGTGCCCGAACCACAGAACACGCGCCACCGGACGGCCGAGGCGGCCGGAGCCGGCTCCCTCCACTCCCTCCACGCCTTCGAGTCCCCCGACTTCCCCGACTCCCCTGACTCCGCCGACTCCCCAGACACGCTCGCCGCCCCCGACCCCGCGGCCATGCGCCGCCAGTACCGGGCGGCCGGGCTGACCGAGCAGGAGCTGGCCGCCGATCCGTACCGGCAGTTCGCCCGCTGGTTCCGCGACGCGGTCGCCGCCGCGGGCGACGGCGTGCTCGCCGAGCCGAACGCGATGGTCCTCTCGACCGCCGACGCCGACGGCGTGCCCAGCTCCCGCACGGTGCTGCTCAAGGGCTACGACCGGCGCGGCTTCGTCTTCTTCACCAACTACGACTCCCGCAAGGGCCGCGAGCTGACCGCCAACCCGCGCGCCGCGCTGCTCTTCCCCTGGCACGCGCTGGCCCGCCAGGTGCTGGTCGCCGGCACGGTGCGCCGGGTGCCCGCCGAGGAGACCGCCGCGTACTTCCGCAGCCGCCCGTACGGCTCGCGGATCGGCGCGTGGGCGAGCGAGCAGTCGGCGGTGGTGGCCTCCCGCGCGGAGCTGGAGGAGCGGTACGCGGCCGCCGCCGCCCGCTGGCCCGAGGGGACCGACGTGCCGGTGCCGCCGCGCTGGGGCGGCTTCCTCGTCGAGCCGGTGAGCGTGGAGTTCTGGCAGGGCCCGCGAGAACCGGCTGCACGACCGGCTGCGGTACGTGCCGGCGGCCGGCGGCGGCTGGGCCGTGGAGCGCCTCGCGCCCTGAGCCGGGGCGCCGGCCGGGCGGGGGCGGGACGGACGTACGGGCCCGCCCGGACGTGTCCGCGCGTATCCGGACATGAATCCGGACATGAATCCCGACATGAATCCGGACATGAAGCGACCCGCGGGCTGCTCCCCGGAGCCGGGTGGCTCCGAGCACCGGCCGGACAGATCCGACGAGCCCGCGGGTCGGGTGAACTGCGTGGGATTGGCGAGCATCACGACGCACGCCGAGTGCGCGGAGCTAGCCCGCAGCCACCTCACGTGTCCGAGTGCAACTCATGCTTCAGACCACCTCCCTTCATGTGTGCCCCCACACTAAAAAGCGATCCGGAGCACGGACAAGTCATTTATCGAAATCCCGTGTGACTCAGCCCACACCAGGGTTGAATGGTGTGACGTGCGGTCTTCCGATGCGCGATCCCGACACGGCGAGCTGCTGCTCGCCGCGCTGCTCGACGGCATGGAGGCGGGCCTGTGCGCCTTCGACCGCGAGGGCGTGGTCACCCACTGGAACGCCGAGGCGTCCCGCATCCTCGGCTGGAGCGCCGCCGAGGCGGTGGGCAGGCCCGGCCTCGGCGGCTGGGCGGCCCGGCCCGCCGACGCCAAGGAGATCGAGGAGCGCCTGCTGGCCGCGATGGACGGCCCCGGCCGCCAGGTCAACGAGTTCGCGCTGGTCACCAAGGACGGCCGCCGGGTGCTGGTGCGCACCCAGTCCGCGGCGGTCGCCGACGCCGACGGCCGGCCCGCGGGCCTGTACTGCGCCTTCTCCGAGGTGCACGCCCAGATCGGCCTGGAACGCTCCATAGCGCTCGGCGAGGCGCTGTTCGCCGACGCCCCCTGGGCCGTCGTGGTCATCGACGCCGACCTGCGCCCGGTGCAGGCCAACGACGAGGCGGCGCGGCTGCTGCGGGCCGACCGCGGCGACGTGCTCGGCCGCCCGCTCGGCGACCTGCTGGGCCAGGGCGTGGAGGAGCTGGAGAACGCCCTCCAGTACGTCCTCGCCGAGGGCGCGCCGACCGCGGTCACCGACCTGTGGGTGGTTCCGAGCGGCGACACCGAGGGCGGCAGGCGCTGCTGGCGCAGCGGTTTCGTACGGCTCGGCTCGCCGCTGGGGGAGGAGCCCGCGCCCCTGGGCGTCGGCTGGCTCTTCTCCGACGTCACCGCGGGCAGGACCGCCGAGAAGGAGGGCGTGCAGGCCCGCTTCAGGTCCCAGCAGCTGCACCGCGCCGACCGCGCCGCCGCCGAGTGCGAGAGCGCGCTGGAGGCGGCGGCGCTGCACCTGGACTTCGCGCTGGCCGGGTTCGCCGACCACGCGCTGATCGACGTCCTGGACGACGCCGGCCGCCTGGTGCGGCTGGCGGCCACCCCGGACCGCGAGCCCGGCCCCGCGGAGCCGGGCCCCGGCGGCGGCATCCCGGTCGGCTACCCCCAGGGCCATCCCGCGCCGCAGGCGGTCAAGCGCCTCGGCACGGTCCGCGCGGCCTTCGGCGCGAGGGAGGCGGGCGGCGCGGCCGGTTCCGCCGGCGCGAGCGCGGGCACCGGCACCGGCACCGCGGGCACCGGCGCGGGCACCGGCGCGGAGGCCGACGCCTGGGCGGCGGCCAGGCGGTGGCCGGCCGGCACCGTGCACGGCCTCTGCTCGGTGCTGCGCAGCAGGGGCCGCACGGTCGGCGCGGTCACCTTCCTGCGCGGCGCGGGGCGGCGGCGGTTCGACCGGGCGGACGCGGCGTACGCGGAGGACGTCGCGGCGCGGATCGCGATGGCGCTGGACCTGGCGGAGCAGGCGGGGGAGCGCTGAGGGGCCGGCGTCCGCGCGGGACGTGGGCCGAGGCCGTACGGGGGCCGTACGGGGCCGTACGAGGCGGGCGCGGGTGCGGCGGCTCGGTGGCTCAGCGGCCGAAGAGGCGGCTCGGTGGCGTACGCGTCAGTGGCGGAAGAAGATCCGCTCGCGGTGCTCCTCGAAGACCCGGCCGTTCCACTCGTGGCCGCCGTCCACGTTGCCCGAGCGGATCATCGGCGGGGCGATCCCGCGGCGGGCCAGGTCGGTGGCGGCGGTCGCCATCACCGCCTGCATCAGCGCGCTGGTGACCACCGTGGAGGCCGGCGCGAAGGGCGCGGGCACGGCCTCGTCGGCCAGCTCGGCGTCGCCGACCGCGATCTTGGAGTCCAGCACGATGTCGCCGTGGTCCTTCAGGAACGTGCCGGAGGAGTGGCGTGAGCCGGTCTGCTCCGCGTACGCGACGGAGGTCACGGCGATCACCGTGAGCCCGAGGGCGCGGGCGTGCACGGCCATCTCCACCGGAAGCGTGTTGCGCCCGGACAGCGAGATCACGAAGAGCACGTCCCCGGCCCTGGCCGGGCTGGTGTCCAGCGCCGCGGTCGCCAGGCCCTCGACGCGTTCCAGCGCGCTGCCCAGGGTGGCGGGCATGACGTCCACGCCCACCACGCCGGGCACGGCCAGCAGGTTGACCAGCGCGAGCCCGCCGGCCCGGTACACCACGTCCTGCGCGGGCAGCGAGGAGTGTCCCGCGCCGAAGACGAACACCCGGCCCCCGGCGGCGACCGCGTCGGCCACCGCCGTCGCGGCGGCGCGGATCGCCGCGCCCTCCTCGTCGCGCACCCGGCGCAGCAACGCGATCGCCGCGTCGAAGAACCGGTCGGAGGGGTCCTGGTCCGCGCGCTCCGCGGGGGGCTCGATCATGCGGATCACCGTGCTGCCAGGACGCGGCCGGTGTCAAGAAAACCGGCCGCTCCGGGTGCTGGGCGGCCGAGCGGGGGCCGGTTGTCGGCGGCATGCGTCAGAATTGGGCCAGGGCCACGCACGAATGACACGAGGGGCGCGATGTCCGGACTGATCGACACGACGGAGATGTATCTCCGCACCATCCTGGAGCTGGAGGAGGAGGGTGTGGTCCCCATGCGCGCCCGAATCGCCGAGCGGCTCGACCAGAGCGGCCCGACGGTCTCCCAGACGGTGGCGCGGATGGAGCGCGACGGCCTGCTGCACGTGGCCGGCGACCGGCACCTGGAACTCACCGACGAGGGCCGTCGCACCGCGACCCGGGTGATGCGCAAGCACCGGATCGCCGAATGCCTGCTGGTCGACGTGATCGGCCTGGAGTGGGAGCAGGTGCACGCCGAGGCCTGCCGCTGGGAGCACGTGATGAGCGAGGCGGTGGAGCGGCGGGTGCTGGAGCTGCTGCGGCACCCCACCGAGTCGCCCTACGGCAACCCCATCCCGGGCCTGGACGAGCTGGGCGAGGGCGGCCAGGCCGACCCCTTCCTGGAGGAGGGCATGGTCAGCCTGACCGACCTGCGGCCCGGTGAGGTCGGGGCGAGCGTGGTGGTGCGCAGGATCGGCGAGCCGATCCAGACCGACCCCCAGGTGATGTACACGCTGCGCCGGGCCGGCGTGCAGCCGGGCGCCGTGGTGAGCGTGACCGGCGGCGCGGGCGGTGCCGGCGGCGTGCTGGTGGGCAGCGGCGGCGAGGCCGCGGAGCTGGACGCCGAGGTCGCCTCGCACGTCTTCGTCGCCAAGCGCTGAGCCCGGGCCCGCTCCCGGATCGCCCGGGGACGCCCCGCGCTCGGCGCTGCCCCGACGCGCACCGACCCGCACGTGCCCCGACCTGCACGTGCACCGACCCGCACCCTGCACAGGCCCCGGCGCCGCCTCGCGGCGCCGGGGCCTTCCCCTCCCGATGCCCCTCCCCTGATGCCCCCGCGGAGCGCCCGGGACCCCGAGCTTCCCGAGCACCTCCCCGCGACCCGCTTCCCCTTCGCGCCGCGTCCCGCAGAAGTCCTCCCCTCGGCCGCGGTCGCCAATCCTTGAGCGCCGTCACTCGAACGAGCGGTGTTGGTCGCGCCGCCGGTCTGTTCGAATAAAAGTTCGATAGCGTGGTGCGTGAACGGAAACGGACGCAAGCGGAATCTCGAAGCGGAAGGGAGGTGCGGGTGGTGATCGGGCGTTTCGAGGTGCGGGGCGCGGGCGGCGTGCGGCTCGTGGCCTGGGAGTTCGCCGCGGCGGACCCGGGCGTGCGGGAGGGCGGGCGCGCGGCCGGGGACGACCGCCCCGCCGTGCTCCTGCTGCACGGCCTGCTCGGCCGTGCCTCGCACTGGGCGCCCGTCGCCCGGCGGCTGTCCGCGAGGTTCCGGGTGCTCGCCCTCGACCAGCGTGGGCACGGCCGCAGCGACAAGCCCGAGGGGCCGTACGACCCGGAGGCGTACGCCGCGGACGCCGTCGCCGCGGTCGAGCAGTTGGGGCTGGGCCCCGCGGTCCTGGTCGGCCACGCCATGGGCGCGCTCACCGGCTGGCAGTGCGCGGTGCGGCGGCCGGACCTGGCCGCGGCGCTGGTGATCTGCGACATGCGGGCCTCGGCGGTCGGCGAGTCCGGGCGGCGGGAGTGGGAGGACTGGCTCGCCGGCTGGCCGGTGCCGTTCGCCTCGCTCGGCGACGCACGGCGCTGGTTCGCTGCGCAGGACCCCTGGGCGGAGGGGCCGCCGGAGGCCAGGGCGGTCAGGGGCGACTTCTTCGCCGAGGTCATGGAGGAGCGGGAGGACGGCTGGCGGCCGGTGTACTCCCCGCGCCACCTGCTGGCCTCGCGCGACCCCTGGATACGCGACGCGCACTGGGACGAGCTGGCGCGGGTCGGCTGCCCCGCCCTGGTGGTGCGCGGACCGGCCGGCGAACTGGGCCGCGCCGAGGCGCAGGAGATGGTCCGGGTGCTGCCGCGCGGCCACTACGCCGAGATCGCCGACGCCGGCCACCTGCTGCCGTGGGACCGGCCGGAGGCGTTCTGCGCCGCCGTCGAGGACTTCCTCGACCGGGTGCTGCCCGCGCCCGCTCAGGCCGCGCGGCGCGAACCGTAGTCGGGGGAGGCCAGCCGGCGCGGGTAGTAGCCCGGATTCGGGCCCTCGGCCGGGCTCGGCGTCCCGGCCAGCCGGTGCCGCTCCCCGGTCGCGGTGGCCCGCACGAGGACCGCCACGAGCAGCAGGAAGGCGCCGCCGACGACCGCCGGGAGCGCCGGGGAGCCGCAGGTGCGGTCGCCGAAGGCCGGCGCGGCCAGCCCGGACGGGTCCTGCGTGACGGTGACCCGCTCGCCGACGTGCGGCCGGCCGCAGCGGATCTCCCGGCCCACCTCGGAGCCGTCGTCCAGCCGCACCCGGCAGGCGTCCCAGGTGGTGCGCAGGGTGGTGCGCTCGGTGTACGAGGCGATCACCCCGTGGGACACCTCGCCGCGCGCCGCGAAGACCGCGCCGGACAGCGCGAAGCCGCCGGCGATCATGCAGAACACCACCAGGAAGAAGGCCGCCATGACCTGACCGAGCGAACCGTGCAGCCAGTACACCGTGAGCAGCAGCGTGACCGTCGCCGCAAGCACCACCACGGCCACCCCGGCGACCGCGAACGCCCCCGCGTAGGTCGCGTGCGCCCAGCCCGCCGAGACGCCGGCCGTGGCGACCGCGGTGACCAGCACGGTGACCGCGCAGCGCGCCCAGGCCGCGCCGCGGGTGGGGGCGCCGATCCGCCCGGCCTCCCACACCCGGGCGAAGCCGCGGGGCCGCGGCGGGGCGCCGGCGGGGTCCGGGCCGCGCGGGTCCGGGGCGGTCGGCTCCGGCGCGGCGGGCGGCGGGGCGCTCATCGGACCGCGGGGTCGGGGGAGCCGGCCGGGTCCGCGCTGCCGGTGGCCGCCGTGGCCGCCGTGGTCGCCGTGGCGGCGGGGGCCGCCGCGGGGTCGGGGAAGGTGATGCTGCGCAGGACCGCCGTCGTCATCTCGCTGAACTCGCCCCAGTAGTCGACGGCCGCGGTGTCCATGGTGAAGACGGCGGTGAAGGGACCGGTGGGGAAGGGCACGTAGACCTGCACCTGGCCCATGGTCAGCGTGGCCTCCTCGCCGGTCGAGGTCAGCTCGGCGCCGATGGTGAACCGGCGCAGCGTCACGCAGGAGACGGCCGGGCCGCAGGGCAGGTCGAGCCAGCGCACGTCGTTGGTCTCGTCGCGGGCCAGGATCTCGCGGATGCCCAGCGCGGCGACCTCCGCCGAAGGGTGGTCGGAGGCCACCGCGGCGACGGTGAACGAGCAGTGGGCCACGCCCTCGTCGATGGCGAACAGGCCCAGCGCGGAGTAGGCCAGGCCCTGGTCGCCCATGCTCTCGCCGAGCGCGGCGTAGTAGGGCGCGGCGGGCGTCCACAGCGCGTCGTCCCCGTTCGGGTACAGCTCGCGGACGAACTCCCGGGCCAGCGCCGCGCGTTCCTCCTCGGTGGCGGCGATCGGCAGGGCGTGGAAGGACTCGGGGACGACGAAGCTCAGCGGGGGGATGTCGGGCAGGTCGACGGCCTGCAGCGTCTCCTCGCGGGCGGCGCCGGGCGTGTCGGCCGTGTCCGGCGCGGCGGTCGCGCCGGTCGTGTCGGTCGCGGCGTCCGGTGAGGCGGCGCCGGGCGTGCCGGGCGCGGCCTCGGATGCCGCGCGGGGGACGGTGTCGTGCGGGGTGGTCATGGTGGTTCGCTCACAGATCGCCGGGTTGGGGCGGGCCGGCTCGCCGGCCTCGCCCATCACGATGGTGTGGGTCTCGAACAGGCCCTTGCCGGCCTTCGCCGGGACCCGGGCCTCGACCAGGAAGGCCCCGCTGGGCAACCGGAAGACCTGCGGCGGCTCGGCGTCCGCCGGCAGCTCGGCGCCGAAGCGCTCCAGCCGCTCCCGCTGGCCGGGGGTCAACTCGCCCTGTTGCACCGCGCGCCGGCGCTCGGTCAGGAGGCCGACCAGCTTGACCGCGTCACCGGTCGCCAGCCGTACCCAGGAGCCGTCGGCGAAGGTGAGCCGCAGGTCGTGGCCGCGCTCGCTGAACGGCAGCGACCGCGCCTCGGCGACGGCCTCGCGCGGGCACTGCCAGAGCACTTCGGCGGGCGCGGTCACGTCGGGGCCGGCGCCGAGCACGAGCAGCCGGCGCTCGGTGACCACGGCGTCGACGCGGTAGCGGTCGGGGCGCCGCGCGGGGTCCAGCTGCCAGGGCACCGTGCGGGCCAGCGTGCCGGGCGCGGCCCACATCACCGGGAAGTCCTCGGACTCGTTCGGCGGGTCGGCCGGCCGGGAACGCGGCGGGCCGTCGCTCGCGCCCGCGGAGTTGCCGCCGACCACCGCCTCCACGGCCAGTTGCACGGCGGTGACCACGCCGCTGAGGAAGCCCCCGGCGACCTTGTCCGTCTTCTGCTGCCTCGGCGAGTGCAGGGTGTACGCGGGGCCGGCGGGCCAGCCGGGCAACTCGGCCTGGATGTCGCGGCGTTCGGTGTCGCGGAACCAGCGCGATCCGGCCACCGGGTGTGCGTACCCGGTGGCGAACCGGATCGGCGTGCGCGCCAGGACGGTCTCGTCCGGGTCCGGGTACCAGTCCATTCGTGTCGCCCTTCGCTGGCTCGTCGCTCGGTCGTGGGTCGGTGGGAGGTTCGGCGGGGCCTCGGACGAGGTCTCGTCGGGGGCTCAGTGGGAGGTCGCGGCCTGGTTGAAACGGTCGCCCAGGTGCACGGCGTCGCCGATGTGCTGCGGAATGGAGTAGAGCTTCGGCGCGAGTTTCAGGCCCGCGTCGATCGCCCGCCCGGCATTGCTCATCGCGTCGATCGCGACCCGGCCCTTGGTGAGGGCGTTGATGCCCTTCGTGCCGAGGATCTGGCCGCCGTGGTAAAGCTGTTCCGACACCAGTTGGGCGCGGTTGATGAATTTTCCGTCGGATATGACCTTGCCCGCCGCCTTCAAGCCGCCGAATTCCAGTGTCACCTTGTTGAAGAGGGTGACCTGCTTCCCGCCGGCGACCAGATCGCCCGCTTTGCTCACGAAGTTGCGGCCGATGGTGGTGACCCCGCGGAATCCCTCGCCGAGTTCGGCGGCCCGGCCCGCGGCGACCGCGCCGTCGGCGACCTTGGCGCCCTTGGCGAACGCGCCGATGCCCGGGATCGCGCCCAGCGCGTCGAAGCCGATGCTCAGCCAGCTCACGTCTGCCCCCGCCAGTTTGGCCACCAGATGCGTGACCAGCGCGGCGGCGCTGGTGATCACCGCGGCGGTGGCGAAGATCGCGCCCAGCGGCTCGAAGGGGGCGGTGATGATCGCCAGGACGCCGAGCAGGCCGCTGAGGTCGCTGAGCAGGTCGCCGATGAGCTTGATCAGGTCGGCGTGGTCCTTGACCCACTGGACGGTGTCGTTCCACGCGCTCTCCACGCCGTGGACGATGCGGCTGAACAAGCCCGGCTTGTCGGGGGCGATGTCGCCGGCCTTGTCGAGGTCGTGGCTGATGGCCTTGGCGGCGTCGGTGAAGCGGTGGTGGAGCTCGTCGGCGCGGCGGTGGACGCCGTCGAGGGCCGCGGAGGCGTCGGTGACGGCCTGCTGCTTCTTCTTGGCGTCCGCGGCGGCCTGCGGGTCGGGGTCCGGCGAGGCCTCGGGCCGCGGGTGCGGCGCGGTGTGGTCGGTGGTGACGCCAGCGGCGGTCTTGGCGTGGTCGAGCGCGCTCTGCTTGGTGGCGGCCTCGCGTTCGAGGGCGTCGGCCTCGTCCTGGAAGCCGCGCAGCTGCTCGGCCCAGCGGCCGAGGGCGTCGGAGGCACGGCCGAAGGAATCGTGGGCCTTCTTGATCAGCGGGGTGACATCGTCGTCGATGTGCGCGACGAACGCCTTGGCCGCCTCGCCCTTCCAGGCGCCGCAGTCGATGCGGTCGAGTTCGCCGACCGTGGTGGTGAGGTCGCCGTGCAGGTCGCCGAGTTGGCGGGCCAGGGCGCGGGTGCGCTCGACGTCACCGGGGGTGGGGTCGAAACCCAGATGCGGGAAGCTGCGCGTCATCGCCGTCACTTCTTCCCGGTCTTCAGCGAGTTCGCCAGTTGCAGGTCCGCGTCGTCGAAGGTCTTGCCTATCTGGTCGATCATGTGGACCGCGTCGTCGGCGTGCTTGCCTATCTGCCCTATTCCGTAATGCCAGTCGTCGGCGAAGTCGTGGACGTCGTCGATGAGTTTCGGTGCGCCGACCGATTCGCCGTTGGCATTGCCCATCGCCCGGCTGACCGTGTCCATCCGGTCGGCGATCGTCGAGAACGTCCGGCGCAGGTCGCCCAGCACCGTTCCGCTGATCTGCAGGTCCCCCATGAAAAATCTACCCTTTCCCGGCATCTCCCGAATGTCCGCCTGCCGTCGGCGGAGCCGTGCGCCCCCCACTCTATTGGCCGGTTCGGACCTGATCACCGGGCCGCGCGTCACGGTCCTGCGACGCTTGCGTTCCACCCCCATTCATCCGGCGCGCCCCCGCGCGACCTGCTGGTAGCTTGCGGACCGCTGAATCCTTGTCGCCACATGGGGGAGTACAGATGCGCAGTCGACGTCGAACGCGTACGGGTTCGGACACCACTTTCCGGCCCGTTCGGCGCACCCGACCGCCCGGACCTGGCGCGGGCGTCGCCGTGCTGGCGGTGGCCGCGGGGCTGGCGCTGAGCGGATGCGGCAGCGGCGGCGGGCACAGTGACGCCGACAAGACGCCGACCGCGAGCGTCACCGGCAGCGGACCCGCCACCACCCCGCCCACGCCGTCCGGTTCGACGGCCGCCACCGCCACGGACGGCCCGACCGGCACGCCCACCGACAGCCCGTCCGACGGTTCCGCCGCCGGCGACCACAGCGTCCAGGGCGTCTGGCTGGCCACCGCCGGCGGCACCAAGGTGCAACTCGTTCTCGGCCAGGGCAAGGCGGGTCTGACCAGCACCAGCCTGTGCGGCGGCACTTACACCGAGCACGGCGGCCTCGGGCTCAACCTCACCTGCATGGACGGCAGCAAGGAGCGCACCACCGGGCACGGGACGCTCGCCGCCGACGGCAGGACGCTGACGGTCCAGTGGACCGACGGCCCGACCGACACCTTCTCCCGCACCGGCCTGCCCAGCAACTGACCGGCAACCGACCGGCAACTGACCAGCAGCTGTCGGGCAACTGACCGGCTGCTGCCCGGCATCCGACCGGCCCGCGGCCTTCAGACCGTCAGCGGCACGGTCACCGTCCTGGGCTCGCCGTCACCGAGGTGCAGCAGCGCCCGGCCGGGCGTGACCTGGCCGCCGACGCTGCTGCGCGACAGCCGGGTGCCGATCAGCTCGCCGCTCATGGTCTGCTGCGGCGAGAGCAGCACGCCGCGGCGGGCCTTCTTGGCGTCGACCTGCCAGCCGGAGAACCCGGTGCAGATGTCCTCCTCGCCGCCGGCGATCACCACGGCCCTGCCCTGGTCGGAGCCGCGCGCGATGATCCCCCGCAGCACGTCCCGCGCCTCGCAGTCCTTCAGCAGCTCCGCGTCGTCGACCAGCACCACCACCGGGCCGCCCGCGGCCTCCTCCAGCGCCTCGGTGAGGTCTGCCGCGGGTATGTCGCTGTCGGTGAACAGCCGCAGCACCCCTTCGTCGCCGCCCAGTTCGCGCAGCGGCGACGGGCGCGGCGCGGCGATCACCAGCTTGACGCCCTGCCGCTGGTAGCTGCGCGCCAGGGTCAGCAGAAGCGTCGAGCGGCCGGACTTGCCGGGGCCGCCGATGACGAACGCCGGCAGCCCGTCGGACAGGTCGGGCCCGTAGCCGGTCAGCTCGTCGCCGCCGACGCCGACCAGCGCCCACAGCGGGCGCCGCGCCGCGTCGGTGTCGCGCATCTCCCACGCGTCGGCGAACGCCAGCCGGGAGGGCAGCACGTCCACCCGGAACGGCCGCCGGGAGCGCGGCAGGCCCGCGTCCCGCTCGGTGGCCGCGGCGCCGATCGCGGTGAGCGCGGCGGCCTGGCCCTGGCCGGTGCTCTCGCCCTCCAGCAGCGCGACCTGCGTCTCGATCCCGGACTCCGCGCGGTAGGCGCGGCCGGGCTGGATCTCCTCGGGCACCTTGCGCGGGTTGATCGAGATCAGCGAGAAGTCCGAGCGGTCGGCCAGCCGGAAGGCGATCTTGTCCTCGGTCAGGGTGGCGATGCGGCCGGCCATCAGCGTCCGGTCGCCGGTGATGATCAGGTGGATGCCGACGGACGCGCCCTCGCGCAGGAACGTGAACAGCTCGTCGGTCAGCGCGCCGTGGTCCAGCTCGCCCAGCGAGGGCGTCCAGCCCTCCCAGCGGTCCAGCAGGATCACGATGTGCGGCAGCCGCTCCTCCTCGGTGGCCGCGGCGGCGCGCTGCTCGCCGATGTCGGCGAAGCCGTCGGCGGCCAGCAGCTCCTGGCGGCGGGTCAGCTCCGCCTTGAGCCGGCCGATCAGCCGGATCGCCCGCTCGGTCTGGGAACGGCCGACCACCGCGCCGCAGTGCGGCAGCTTCGTCAGCGCGTTCAGCGCGCCGTTGCCGCAGTCGATGCCGTACAGGTGCAGGTCGGCGGTGGACAGGGTGCGGGCCAGCGAGCCGGCGACGGTCCGCAGCAGCTGCGAGCGGCCCGAGCGCGGCGCACCCGCGGCCAGCAGGTGCCCGAAGCTGTGGAAGTCGATGGCGACCGGCCGCCGCGCCTGGAGCGCCGGCAGGTCCTCCACGCCGTAGGGGGCCGGCGGCAGCGCGCCGGCCGCGGCCGGCACCGGCACCTCGTCCAGCCGCAGCGAATCGGGCAGCGCCGGCAGCCAGGGGCTGTGCTGGGCCGGGATGCCGAGCCGTTCGTTGGCCGCGCAGATCGCCTCGACCAGCACTTTCAGGTCGGTGATCTCGTCCTCTTCGGTCGTCGCGCCAGGCCTGGCGCGGTGCGCTGCGGCCCAGTTGGGCCCACTCCACCACGCCCACCCACGGCGCCACCGTGGTGTTCTGCACCGCGCCGGGGCGCCGGCCGCCGACCCGGCCGGACTGGAAGGGCACCAGCGACGTCGCGCCGAGACGCACATAGGCGCGGCCGGGCGTGGACTTGGAGATGGTGCCCGCGTCCGGCGCGTCGATGACGTCGGAGGACTCGCTGCCGTCGGTGACGCGCAGCGCGATGCGCAGGTTGGTGTTGGCGCGGATCTCGGGCGAGACCACGCCGCTGGGGCGCTGGGTGGCCAGGATCAGGTGGATGCCCAGCGAACGGCCGCGCTGGGCGATGTTCACCAGGCCGGTGACGAAGTCCGGCAGTTCGCGGACCATCGAGGCGAACTCGTCGATGACGATCAGCAGCCGGGGCATGGGCGTCAGGCCGCCCTGCCGCCGCATCAGGTCGGTGTAGTCCTCGATGTCCTTGGCGCCGGCCTCGGCCAGGATGTGCTCGCGCCGCTTCAGCTCCGCGCCGAGCGACTCCAGCGCGCGCTCCACCAGGTGGGCGTCGAGGTCGGTGACCATGCCGACGGTGTGCGGCAGCTGGACGCAGTCCTTGAACGCCGAGCCGCCCTTGTAGTCGACCAGGACGAAGGTCATCGCCTCGGGGGTGTTGGCCACCGCGAGCGAGGCGACGATGGTCTGCAGCAGCTCCGACTTGCCGGAACCGGTGGTGCCGGCGATCAGGCCGTGCGGGCCGTCCTTGCGGATGTCGATGGCGAACGGGCCGTCGTAGGACTCGCCGACCACGGCCTGGGTGGAGATCGGGCTCAGCCGCCAGCGCGCGGCGATCGCGTCGGCGGTCGGCGGCTCCAGCTCCAGCACGTCGAGCAGCCGGCTGGAGCCGGGGATCGCCGAGTCCTCCGCGTCGCCGCTGATGTCGCGGATCGGGGACAGGCAGCGGGCCAGCCGGGCGCACCAGGCGGCCGACACCAGGTCAGGGCGGACCTTGCGGATGCGGGCCGCGCCCGCCTGCTCCACCCGCAGCCGGAACGCGCCGGGCGCGGGCTCGGCGGCCACCGTCTGGGTCTGCTGGGCGCCGGTGTACCAGGCGTTGAGCGAGGGGAAGCCGCCCTGGGGGGCCGCGCCGCCGCGCGGGCCGGGCACCGAGGACACCTGCGCGGGCTCGGCCGCGGCCTCGAACTCCGCGCTCGCCACGGCCTGGCACTCGCCGGGCAGGAAGCGCTCCTCGGAGTCCAGGCAGATCGAGAAGATCCCGACGCCGGGCCCCTCGCGCAGCAGCTGCACCACGCCGGGCATCGCGCGCAGCCGGCGCGAGCCGTCCAGGACCACCACGATGTCCGGGTCCTTGAAGAACGCCGCGTGGTTGGCGGCGCTGCCCGCCTTCTGCTTGGCCTTCTGCCGGCCGTCGAGGATCGAGCCCAGCTCGGCGATGCGCGCGGCGACCGTCTCGGCGTCGGTGCCCATCAGGGCGACCGCGTCCTGGCCGTCCGTCGGCCGCGAGTGCGGCAGCCACCGCACCCAGTCCCAGCTGTCCCGGCCCGACTGCTCGGTGAGCACGTAGAACTGCACGTCCATCGGGCTGCTGAGCGCGGCCATCTGGGCGACCGCCCAGCGGCCCATCGCCCGCGCGTCCTCGCCCGGCGCGGCGAAGCCGATCACCCCGAGGCGGCGCAGCTCCACCGCCACCGGTGCGTCGTCGATCTCCCAGGTGACCTTGCGGCGGTGCTCCTCCTGCTCCGGGTCGTCCAGGACGACCTCGGACGGCAGCTTGGCGGTGCCCACCCGCAGCAGCAGGTGGTCGGCGTCGCCGCGGCGGCGCTCCCACAGCCGGGTGCGCGGTCCCGTCGCGGTGTTGAGCACGGTGGCCGGGTCGGGCGAGGCGGCCGCGCGGTCCTTGCGCTCCAGGTCCAGCGCTGTCCGCGCGTCGCGCTCGATGGCCTCCTTGCGCTCGCGGTACTCCGCGACGGTCTTGGCGAAGGACTTGCGGCCGTTCTTGCGGTCCATGAAGTAGTTGCCGACCATCACCACCGGGCTGACCACCGCCATGACCAGATACATCATCCGGTGCATCATGAACGCCATGGTCACCGCCATGACCAGCGGCATGAGCGCCATCAGCCAGGGCAGCGGGCGGGCGTTGGGCTCGCGCGGCGGGCTGGGCAGCCGGAAGTGGGTGGTGCGCTCCGGCGGCGTCAGCCGCGGCGGCCGGTTGTAGTCGTAGGTGGCGCCGTCCTCGCCCGGGTGCAGCGCGGCGTTCGGCGGGACGTAGGGGCCCAGCTCCAGCAGGCTGTTGCCCAGGGCCAGCTGGTCGCCCAGCGGCCACTCCCTCGTCTCGCCGCCGATCGTCACCTGGCAGGTGCCGCCCATGCCGACCGTCAGCACCGCGGCGCGGTCGGCCAGTTCGGAGTCGTCGATGCGGATGCGGGCGGCCGGCCCGCGGCCGATCTCCACCCGGCCGATGCCCAGACGGTGCACCGCGCCCGCGTCGGGACCGCCGGCCACCCGCACCTCGACCACGCCGGCCGGCTCGCCGGGCAGGCAGCCCGCCGGGTCGTAGAGGCTGACCACCGCGCCCTCGCGCAGCGGCGACTGGGCCACCGACCAGCCGGGGTCGACCGCGTACCCGTCCACGTAGACCGCGGGCGCGCCCGGCGTGCGGGCGGTGCCGCCGGCGATCGAGATGATCTCCGCGCCGCCGCCGCCGACCGTGCGGCCCAACTCGCGTGCGACGTCGGCCACGGTCGAGGCGGGCTCGGTGTCCACCACCACATCGGCGCGGTCCCCGCCGAGCGGGTCGACCACGGTCAACGACAAGCGCACGGCGTCCTCGTTCCCCCGGTACCTGCTGTGTTCCGTCCACGTTCTTCCACGTTCTGTCCAAGGACGATAACCGCTCGGGACGGCTCGCGGGACGGCAGGTGCGATGCCTGTGGACAACCTGCACATGTTTGTCCACAGGCCGGAATCGGGGCTGGACACGGGCCCGGTGAGCGGTGGGACAGTGGTACGGAGCCGGACCGCGCAAAAGGGGTGGGACCGGGCGTCCTGACCGGGCAGCCTCGAAGTGGGCATGTCAGCGAAAGGTCGTTCCGTTCTGTTGCAGGGCTGTGAGTCGGTTGTCACGCAATGCGCCTTGAGGGTGTTTGTAAGGCGCTGATAGCGTGCGGTGACTTGACACCGGCCCGCGGGGCCGTCGCCGGACCGGAGTGCGGCGGACCTCACCACGCGGCCGATCCACAGACGCCATATCGCACACACGCCGGCTCGACGGGGGCAGTGACGTGAAGACCAGGGAACGATCCGCTGCGGGCGGCGGCCGGAGCCGCCAGTCCGTTCCTGCACCGGTGCACGGCGCGCCGGTAGGCGGAGACCGACTGCCGTCCGCGCCGCGCGAGCGCAAGCCCGCGCTCGCCGCGCTGGCCGTCCTGCTCATCCTGGTCGGCGCGCTCGGCGCCACGGTCGTCGTGATGCGCGCCGGCAACAAGGTGTCCGTGGTGGAGATCGCCGAGCCGGTGCCGGCCGGAGCGCCCATCCCGTCCTCCGCGCTGCGCGAGGTCGAGGTCTCCGAGAACACCGGCGTGGACTTCGTCACCTGGGCCCAGCGCGGCGACCTGACCGCCCATTACCGGGCGGCCACCGATCTCACCCGCGGCTCGGTCCTGGTCACCTCCATGATCACCAAGAACCAGGTCGGCCTGCCCGCGGGCAAGTCGCTGGTCGGACTGTCCCTGAAGGAGGGGCAGTACCCCACCGACCTCAAGGTCGGCGACACCGTCGCCGCCTTCGCCGTCGGCAGCGACACCGGCAAGTCCGGCGCCGACAGCGCCGCCACCGGCACCCCGATCAGCAGCAGCCTGGTCGTCAAGACACTGGCCGGCGGCTCCGACAGCCAGGGCGCGAGCGGCGACACCACCGTCTCCGTCGTCGCCGACTCCACGGTCGCCGGCGCCCTGGCCTACGCCGCGTCCAACGGCGGCGTCGCGCTGGTCGTCGTCCCGTCCGGCAAGAACTGAGCGAGCGGCGACACGACATGGCACTGATCGCTATCGCCGCCGACAAGGGGTCGCCCGGCGTCAGCACCACCGCGGTCGCGCTGGCCGCGGTGTGGCCCCGGCGGGTGCTGCTCGCCGAGGCCGACCCGTCCGGCGGCGACCTCGTCTACCGCGCGGTCGGCGCGCACGGCGGCGTGCTCAACCCCAACTCCGGGATGCTCTCGCTCGCCGCGACCGCCCGGCACGGCCTGGCCGCCGAGCAGTTGTGGGACCACGCCCAGCCGCTGGCCGGCGGCCTCGACGTCCTGGTCGGCCTCGGCAGCGCCGAGCAGGCCGCCGGCATCGCCGGCCTGTGGAACATCCTGGGCAGCGCCTTCGCCACCCTCGCCGAGTCGCCCAACGGCGCCGCCGACGTCATCGCCGACTGCGGCCGGATCGGCCCCGACTCGGCCATCCTCGACCTCTTCCCGCACGCCGCCCTGGTGCTGCTGGTCTCCCGCACCGAGCCCGAGCACCTGGCCAGGGTCCGCGACCGGGCCGGCGCGCTCTCCGCCAAACTGCACGGCTCCCAGCGCGGCGCGGCCACCCTCGGCTTCCCGCCGATCGGCGTGCTGCTGATCGCCGACGCCGGATCGAGCGCCCGCATCGCCGCGCAGGTCAACGAGATGCTGGTGGCCTCGCAGATCTCCGCCCGGGTGGTCGGCACCCTGGCCATGGACACCGCGGGCGCCGAGACCCTCAACGGCCGCCGCCGCGGCCGCCTCGACAAGTCCCTGCTGATCCGCTCCGCCCGCCAGGTCGCCGCCGACGTCCCGCAGCGCTACGGAGTCTTCCGATGAGCGGTCGGCCGCGGCGGGGGGCCGCACGCCCGAGCGGCGGCGATCGGCGATGAGCGACGTCGACCACCAGCTCGTCAAGCGCTTCCGCCAGGAGGCCGGCGACCGCATCGCCGAACAGCGCCGCACCGACCAGGTCGAGGGCCGCCTCGCCATGTCGGCCGAGGACGAGCGGCACTTCGCGCGCGCCATCATCGCCCAGATCCTGGAGGAGTACGCCCGCGCCGAGATCTCCATCGGCCGCACCCCGCCGGACGCGCAGGCCGAGGAGGCGTACGCCGCCGCGGTGCACGCCGCGCTCTTCGGCGTCGGCCGGCTGCAGCCGCTGCTGGACGACCCCGAGGTCGAGAACATCGACATCAACGGCTGCGACCAGGTCTTCATCGGCTACGCCGACGGCCGCGAGGTGCAGGGCGAGGCGGTCGCGGACTCCGACGAGGAACTCGTCGAGCTGATCCAGGTGCTGGGCGCCTACTCCGGCCTGTCCTCGCGCCCCTTCGACACCGCCAACCCGCAGCTGGACCTGCGGCTGCCCGACGGCTCCCGGCTCTCCGCGGTCATGGACGTCACCCGCAGGCCCGCGCTGTCCATCCGCCGCGCCCGCCTCGGCAAGGTGTTCCTCGCCGACCTCGTCGGCAACTACACGCTGACCCCCGAGATCGGCTCCTTCCTGTCCGCGGCCGTGCTGGCCAGGAAGAACATCATGATCGCGGGCGCCACCAACGCCGGCAAGACCACGCTGCTGCGCGCGCTGGCCAACGTCATCCCGCCGCACGAGCGGCTCATCACCGTCGAACGCGCCCTGGAGCTGGGCCTCGACCAGTTCCCCGAACTCCACCCCAACGTGGTGGCGTTCGAGGAGCGGCTGCCCAACTCCGAGGGCCTGGGCGCCATCTCCATGGCCGAACTCGTCCGCCGCTCGCTGCGCATGAACCCCTCCCGGGTCATCGTCGGCGAGGTGCTCGGCGACGAGATCGTCACCATGCTCAACGCGATGTCCCAGGGCAACGACGGCTCGCTGTCCACGATCCACGCCAACAGCTCCTCCGAGGTGTTCAACCGCATCTCCACCTACGCCCTCCAGGCGCAGGAGCGGCTGCCCGTCGAGGCGTCCCAGATGCTGGTGGCCGGCGCGATCGACTTCGTCGTCTTCGTCCAGCGGCGCAACGACTTCCAGCGCGGC
This sequence comes from Actinacidiphila sp. DG2A-62, assembly GCF_035825295.1. Lineage (NCBI taxonomy): Bacteria > Bacillati > Actinomycetota > Actinomycetes > Kitasatosporales > Streptomycetaceae > Actinacidiphila > Actinacidiphila sp. DG2A-62. Next base: position 3,391,532 of record NZ_JAYMGI010000002.1, on the reverse strand, counting down.
GGCACCCTGCGCCGCGTCGTCACCTCCATCCGCGAGGTCAACGGCGTGGACGGCCGGGTCCTTTCCAGCGAGGTCTTCGCCGAGGGCAGGGAGGGCGTCGCCATGCCGCACGCCCCCATCGCCTGCCTCGACGAACTGCTCGCCAACGGCTACCAGCCCACGGGGGTGTGGCGGTGATGACCGGAGTCTTCTCCCTGTCGGTGCTCTACGGACTGCTGGCCGGCGCCCTGGCGGGCGGCGGCGTCGCGCTGTTCGTCGTCGCCATGCGCGGCTGGGCGCCCAAACCGCCGCAGGCCGGCGAGACCACCGCCGAGCGCGCCTCGGACCTGATCCGCTTCCTGTCCCAGCGCGGCTCGATCGCCGTCATCGTGGGCCTGGCGGTGCTCGGCCTGACCCGCTGGGCGGTGCTGGGCGTGGCCACCGCGGTCCTGGTCTTCGTCTGGGACCGGCTGTTCGGCGGCGCCGCCGAGGAGCGCGCGGCGATGAAGCGCGTCGAGGCCCTGGCCGGCTGGACGGAGTCGCTGCGCGACACCATCGCCGGCGCCGTCGGCCTGGAGCAGGCCATACCCGCCTCGGCCCGCGCCGCGGCCCCCGCGCTCCGCGGCCACCTGGACTCCCTGGTGGACCGGCTGCGCGCCCGCACCCCGCTGCCCGAGGCGCTCCAGCACCTGGCGGACGAGATCGACGACGCGTCGGCCGACATCATCATCGCCGCGCTCATCCTCAACGCCCGGCTGCGCGGCCCCGGCCTGCGCGAGGTGCTCGGCGCGCTCGCCAAGTCCGCCCGCGAGGAGGTCGACATGCGCCAGCGCGTGATGGCCGAACGCGCCAGCACCCGGCGCAGCGTGCAGATCGTCGTCGTCGTGTCGGTCGTGGTGATTCTCGCGCTGGCCATCTTCAACCGCAGCTTCGTCGAGCCCTACGGCACGCTGCTCGGCCAGTTGGTGCTGGCCGTGGTGTGCGCGCTGTTCGGCGCCGGGTTCTGGTGGCTGCGCAGCCTGTCCAAGGTGGAGACGCCGGACCGGTTCCTGGTGCACGCCCCGGAACGGGCCGGCGACCAGCACGCCGTGCCCGGCCGGTTCGTACCGCCGGGAGCCTCCGCGGGCGCCCAGGCCGGCGTCTACGGAGCGCAGGCCGGCCCGCAGGCCGCGCCCGGTCACGCGGGCCACGCGAACGTGCCCGGCCGCGCGGGCGCCGTCGGCCACGCGGGCGCCGTCGGCCAGGCAGGCCCGGCCGGCCCCTACGCACCAGGGCACCAGCCGCCCGGCGCCGCCCAAGGCGCCGTGCCGACGCAGGACGGGAGGCCGCGGTGAGCACGATCCTGCTGAGCTGCCTGCTGGGAGCACTCGTCGGACTCGGCGTCTTCGCGCTGATCCGCGCGCTGTCGCCGAGCCGCCGCAGCGCCGCCGCGCGGGTCGCCGAGATCGACGCGATGCGCGCGGCGGGACCGGCCGGCGGCCCCGAGCCGCGGCCGACCGACCTGCGCGGCCGGATCGGCCACCGCGTCGCCCTCTTCTACCTCGAACAGGGCTGGGAGCTGCGCTCGCTGCGCTCCGACCTGGCGGTGCTCGACCGCAGCTGGGAGAGCTTCCTGGCGACCAAGGTCATGCTGTCGGCGTTCGGCCTGGTCTTCGGGCCGTTCGTGTTCGCCGCGGTGCTGGAACTGGGCCTGGGACTCAACCCGATCATCCCGGTGTGGCTCGCGCTGCTGTTCGCCATCGTCTTCTTCTTCCTGCCCGACCTGGAGGTGCGGCGCGACGCGGCCAAGAAGCGCAAGGACCTGCGCCGCGTCATCGGCGCCTATCTCGACCTGGTGTCGATGAACCTGGCCGGCGGGCGCGGTCTGCCCGAGGCGCTGATGGCCGCCGCCGAGGTCAGCGACGGCTGGGCGCTGCTGCGCATCCGCAACTGCCTGTCCGACGCGCGGATCACCGGCACCACCCAGTGGGTGGCGCTCGGCCGGCTCGGCGCCGAACTCGGCATCGAGGAACTGACCGACCTGTCGGTCACCCTGGGCCTGGTCGCCGACGACGGCGCCAAGGTCCGCGAGTCGCTGGCCTCGCGCGCCGAGACCATGCGGCACCGCGAACTCGCCGAGATCGAGGGCAAGGCCGGCGAGAACTCGCAGTCCATGCTCGTCGCCCAGCTCCTGCTGTGCGCGGGCTTCCTCGTCTTTCTCCTGTTCCCCGCGGCCATGCGCGTGTTCCAAGCTGCGTGAGCAAGCCCCGCCACCGCACCACCCGCTTCGTCAGTCTCGAAAGGACCTGGACCATGGACGGAACCAACAGCTTCCGGAAGGTGACCCATTCGGTCGCCTCCTTCGTCAAGCGGCGCTTCGGCCAAGCGCGTTCACGGGACGGCCGCAGCCGCGGCGCCTCGGCCGTCGAGTGGGTCATCATCTCGGCGATCGTCGCCGCGCTGGTGGCCGGCGTCGGCTACGCGATCAGCCAGGCCGTGCAGACCAAGACCGACAAGGTCCAGACGTGCATCGACAAGGCCGACACCAGCAAGTGCTGAGCGCTGCCTAGGGCCGGTCGCGTCACGCGCGGCCCGGGCGCCGCACCACACGGAAGACAACGGGGATGAGAACTCACCACGCGCTTCGCCGCGCCGTACGCCGTCGGCTGGACGCCGTCCACGGCGACAGCGGCGTGGGCAGGCGCGCCCGCGCGCTGGACGACCGGGGCATGAGCGCGATCGAGTTCGTGTTCCTCACCCCGCTGTTCTTCATGATCGTCTTCGTCACGGTCCAGTTCGCCATGTACTACTTCGCCGACCACATCGCGGTGGCGGCGGCCCGCGCGGGCGCGCGCAAGGGCGCGGAGCAGGAGCAGGTCAGCTCGGACTGGCAGGACCAGGCGAGGGCCAAGGCCGACTGGTACATCCACCAGCTCGGCGGCGGGATGCTGGACTCGCCGAGCGCCGTGCCCACGGTGGACGGCAACGTCGTGACGATGACGGTCACCGGTTCCGTCCCCTCGGTCGTCCCGTGGCTCGGCCTGCACGTGACCGCGGTGTCCACCTCACCGGTCGAGCGCTTCGTCCCGGACGGTGCGCCGTGACGCGGGGAGCCCGGACGACGCCGCGTGCGGCCGTACGCGACGGCGCGGGCGCGCGGTCCGTACCCGCCCGGGGCCGCGGGGCCGTGACGGACCGCGACGCGGGCATCGCCACCATCGAGGTGGTGATCCTCGCGCCGCTGCTGGTGCTGTTCATCATGGTGCTGGTGGGCCTGGGCCAGATGGTCGACGCCCGCAGCTCGCTGGACGGCGCGGCCCGCGACGCGGCCAGGTCCGGCTCGCTCCAGGGCGACCTGGGCACCGCCGAGAGCCAGGCCAGGAACGCGGTCGCCGACGAGCTCAAGGGCATCTGCATAGGCGACGACGTCGACGTGACGTTCGACGGCACCCGCTGGACGCCCCAGCAGGGCATCTTCGCCGTGCAGGTCAGCTGCGAGGTGCGCGGCCTGCGCTCGGTCGGCTTCGGGCCGAAGACCACCATGCGCGGGACGTTCTCCTCGCCGCTCGACCCGTATCGGAGGCTGACCGGTGGCTGAGGGGCGGAGGCGGACCGACGCCGTGGACGAGCGGGGCTCCGGCGCGATCGCCGTGCTGATCTTCGCGGTGCTCTTCCTGGCGCTGGCCGCTCTGGTGGTGGACGGCGGCATGGCCATCTCCAAGCGCGAGCGCGCCGCCGACCTGGCCGAACAGGCGGCCCGCTACGCCGCGCAGGACATCGACGTCGAGGCGCTGCGCAACGCCACCGGCACCGAGGACACCGCGCCCATCAACTTCCAGAACTGCACCGGCGACGTCCGGCGTTATCTTCAGACCGCCGGACTGTCCACCGGGGACGTCAGCGCCTCCGGCTGCGACGACCCCAACGCCCAGGAGGTCACCGTGCACGTCCAGGTGACCTACCACGCGATGCTCAGCGCCTTCCTGTTCGACAAGGACTTCACCGCCAAGGCCACCGCGTCCGCGACCAACCTCAGCGGCGACTGACCGCCGGAACCGTACGCACGACCCCGATTGCCCGACACCCGACGCCCGAGACCCGACGCCCGACACCCGACACCCGACCCGCGGACCCGTACCGAAGACCGAGCCCGAGACCCGCAGCGAAAGCAGAGAAACAGAGGAAGCAGCCATGGCACGCACGACCGCCACGGACCGTACCCGCGCACAGCAGGCTGGGGCCGCGGCCCGACCGCCGCGCCGCCGGCGTACCTTCGGCGACATCGTCCGGGCCTTCGGCGCGTTCCTCGCGCTGCTGGTGCTCGTCGTCGGCGTTCCCGGCGCGCTGCTGTACTTCATCGGGTCGCCGTTCCCGCACCACCTCGACTCCGACCTGATCCAGCAGCCGATCACCTCCGAGACGTTCGTCAACACGCTCGCCGTGGTGGTCTGGCTGGCCTGGGCGCAGTTCACCGCGTGCGTGCTGGTGGAGGCCAAGGCCGCGGTCTCCGGCGTCGGCATGCCGCACCGGGTGCCGGGCTCCGGGCCCAGCCAGCTGCTCGCGCGCCAACTGGTCGCGGCGCTGCTGCTCGTCGGCGTCAGCGCCTCCGGACTGATCCCCGGCATCGGGCAGCTCGGCCAGCACCACCAGATCGAGCACCAGGGCCGGCAGGGTCCGGCGGTGACCGCCCAGCAGACGCCCGGCCAGCAGCACCTGCGGCCCGCGTCCGCCGTGCCGCACCAGCAGGCCGGCCGGCAGGGCGCCGCGGCGGGCCAGGGGACGGCGGCCGACGCCGCCAAGGACACGAAGTTCTACCGCATCCAGCCCCCCGAGGGCCGGCACCACGACTCGCTGTGGGAGATCGCCCAGCGCCACCTCGGCGACGGCCGCCGCTACAAGGAGATCTACGAGCTCAACAAGGACCGCGTGCAGCCCGACGGCTCGCGGCTGTCGCAGGCCAGCTTGATCCGGCCCGGCTGGGTGATGGAGATGCCCGGCGACGCGTACGGCGGCGACCTCGTCGAGATGCCCGCTGCCGCGCCGCACACCGCGCCCGACATCGAGCACTACGCGCAGCACGGCGGCGCGAAGGACACCGTCGCCGAGGGCGCGCACGCCGCGACGCAGACGCCGGCCGCCGAGCAGGGCGGCGCGGGCGGCGGCGGTACGGGCGCGGGCGGCGGCGGAGGCGGCGGTCAGCACGCCGGCGTCACCACCGAGGCCGGGCAGGCGACGAGCGGGCAGGCCGCGGCGGCGCACGCCGGAGCGGACCAGGCGCAGGCGGGCCGCGCCGACCACGCCGACCGCGCCGATCAGGGCGCCCACGCCGCCCACGCCGACCACGGCGGCTCCGCGGTCAGCGCCGTGATGTCCGGGCTCGGCGGCCACGGCTTCGACCTGTCCGAGGCGCTGATCGGCGCGCCGCTGCTGGCCGCGGGGCTGCTCGCCGCGCTCGGCCGCCGGCGCCGCACCGCGCTGTGGCAGTCGGTCACCGCGGGCGGCCTGCGCACCCCCCGCACCCCGACCGGGCCGGAGGCCGACGCCGCGGACGCGCTGCGGGTCGGCGCCGACCCGCAGACCGTCGCGTTCCTGGACCGCGCGCTGCGCTCGCTGTCCGCGCGGCTGGCCGCCGAGGGCCGCAAGCTCCCCACCGTCTACGCCGCCTGGCTCACCGACGAGGCGCTGCACCTGCAACTCGCCTGGCCCGAGGGCCAGCCGCCGGCGCCCTGGGAAGTCGGCCAGGACCAGACCTTCTGGCAGCTCACTCGCACCGACCTGGCCGGCGACGACGACCTGTCGGCCGCGGCCCCCTACCCCGGCCTGGTCGGGCTCGGCACGCTGGACGGCGCGCGGCTGCTGCTCAACCTCGAAGCGGTGCCCGGGATCGTCTCGCTGTCGGGCGCGAAAGCCGACCGGGACGCGGTGCTCGCCTCGGTGGCGGCGGAGCTGGCGACCAACGGCTGGTCGGACCGGATGACGGTCACCCTGGTCGGGTTCGCCGAGGACCTCACCGCGCTGGCGCCCGCCCGCATCCGGCATCTCGCCGACGTCCCCGAGGTCATCGAGATCATGTCCGCCGAGACCGCGCAGCGCTCCGGCGCGCTGCGCAGCGCCGGCCAGGACAGCGTGCTGACCGGCCGCACCGGCCACACCCAGCACACCCAGTGGGCGCCGCACCTGGTGCTGCTGGCCGCCGAGCCCACCGAGGAAGAGGCCGAGCGGCTCGCCGAACTGGCCGCCGACGCGGGCCGCCTCGGCATCGGCTACCTCGTCGCCTCCGGCCGCTCCGACCTGCCGGGCGCCGCCTGGGAGCTCGAAGTGACCCCCGCCGGGCGCTTGTTGGCGCCGCTGCTGGGCCTCGATCTGGAGGCGCAGACGCTGCCCGCCGCCCAGTACCAGGCGGTCCTGCGGCTGTTCGCCGAGGCCGGCGGCGAGGACGGGCCGGGCCCCGACGCGCCGCCGTTCCTGGTCGACCTGTCCGACCAGGGCCGCCCCGGCGTGTACGCGCGGCTGCTCGGCCCGTTCGAGGTCATCGGCGTCGACGCGCCGGCCGCCGAGCGCGGCGCGCTGATGCACGAGGCGCTCGCACTGCTCCTGCTGCACCGCGAGGGCGTCCACCCGCGGGTGCTGGCCTCCGCGCTGTGGCCGCGCGGCGTCACCGAGGACGTGCGGGACGCGCTGGTCGAGCGGCTGCGCGACTGGCTCGGCACCGACCCCGGCGGCGCGGCCCGGCTGTCCTTCGACGACACCGGGCGGATCGTGCTGGCCACCTCCGTGGTCTCCGACTGGGACGTGCTGCAGACGCTGCACCACGAGGCCACCGAGGGCGCCGCCGCCTCCGACCCCACCGCGCGTCGCCGGCTGCTCACCGACGCGCTCTCGCTGGCCCGCGGCCCGCTGCTCGTCGACCGCGCGGCCGGCCGCTACGGCTGGCTGAGCCACGAGATCGTCGACGCCCAACACCCGGTGCTGGTCGCCGAGATCGCCCTGGCGCTGAGCGCGCTGCACCTGGACGCGGGCAAGCCGAAGGCGGCGGTCGCCGCGATCGAGACCGGCATGAGCGTCGCGCCGAACGACGAGCGGCTCTGGCTGGAGCTGCTGCGCGCCACCCACGCCACCGGCGACCCCGGCCGCCTGGACGCGGCGGCGCAGTCGCTGATCGCCCGCAGCAACGCGGTGAGCGGCGCGGCGCGCGGCCTGCCGCCGCGGGTGGAGGCGCTGCTGGACGAGCTGCTGCCGCAGTGGCGGGGGGAGATCGCGAACTGAGGCCGGGCGGCCCGGGGGTTGTCGGGTCTCCGGGGCCTCAAGCGCCGGTCGGCGAGGCCGAACCGCCGGCCCGCGGGGCGTCCGGTGCCTTGCGAACGTCCGTGGCAGGACGGGACTGACGGACCGTCAGCGTGACGGTCGGGTGTGACCCGATCGGCTGGCATATGCCCGAGGCCCGTAACGCCGCCGCCGTGCGCGGCCGTTGTCAGCCCGTGAGCGATGCCAGGGACCGCAGCGACCTCCGGGTGACCGACGAGCTGCTCGCCGACGCCGAACGGCTGCTGGGCCGGCTGCACGCGGAGTTCGGCGCGATCGCCGCGCACCGCGACGAGTTGCGGCACGTGTGGGGCGCGGACGAGGTCGCCGGCGCGATGGGCGCGTTCGTCGACAACTGGTCCTGGAACCGCGAGAAGCTCCTCGGGCGCATCGAGTCGGTCGGCACGCTGGTGGGCTCGGCTCGCGAGACCTTCCAGGCCACCGACCGGCGCCTGGCGAAGGCCGGTTGACCGCGGTGGGCCGCCCCCGCGATTGGAGCCCGCTGGCCGCCGCCGACCCCGTGCCGGGCGACCCCGACGCGATCCTCGCCGAGGTCGCCCATCTCACGCTGGTCGCCGCGATGCTCCGCCGCGAGTCCGGCGACCTGCGCGCGGTCGGCGCGGGTGACGGCCTGACCGGCCGGTACGCGGACGCGTTGCGCGACGGCGCCCGCGAGTTGGAGGTCCACCTGCGGCAGACCGCCGGCCGCTACGAACGCGTCCACGGCCATCTCACCGCCTGGGCCCACGAGTTGGCCGGCTTCCAGGACGAGGCGGACCGCGTGCTGGGTGCTGCGCGAGCGGTGGCGGCGGAGACGTCCCGTACGGCTGGGGACGTCGGCGACCCGACCGCGAGCGACTCGACCGCGAGCGGTACGGACGCGGGCGGTACCGACGCGGGCGGCGCCGACCCGCTCGCCGTCCACCGGGCCGCGCTGGCCCGGATCGAGGCCCGGCGCGACGAACGGGCCGACCACTACGCGCGGTTGATCGGCCACGGCATCGACGACGTGATCAAGGACAGCTGGTGGGAGCGGCTGAAAGACACCGCAGACGACTGGCAGGGCGTGATCTCCCTCGCCGTCGACGTGATGAGCTGGACCGCGACCGTCATCGCCGTCGCCGCGCTGCTCACCACGCCGGCCGGCTGGGTCGCCGGCCTCGCGGTGTGGCTCTCCGCCGGCGTCCTGGCCGGCCACCTCGCGCTCGCCGCGGCGGGCGACGGCTCCTGGGCGGACGTCGCCATGGACGTCTTCGGCCTGCTCACCATGCACGTCGGCAACGCCGCGCTCGCGGAACTGCGCGCGGTGCGCGAGGCGACGCGGCTGGCCGCGCGGGACGCGGCGGGGGAGACCGCGGCGGCGAACTCCGCGCGCGCGGGGCGCGCGGTCCGCGACCGCGCGTCGGCCGTGCTCAACCGCCGCGGCGCCACCCGGGCGGAGCGGGCGCGCGCCCGCCACGCCCGCAACATCGCTCACGCGGTGACGCGCAGGGCCGCCGCCGCAGCCGAGGCGGCGGAGGCAGCCGCCCCGATCCCCCAAGCCTCCCGCTGGGAGGCGGCGTCCGTCGGCGGAGACCTTGAGGAGGCCGCCCACATCAAGGACATCCGCCGTCTCCGCGCGGCCTACCCGGCCAGCCCGGCGGTGCGCGCGGCCAGCCGCAACGCAGAGGGTTTGCACAACGCCTCGCGGCTGGCGTGGGCTGCCGCGACGTCCGTCGATGGACTGGACAAGGGTCTCGGCGGCAGCGACCTCCTTTGGTTCAAGCCCGACTTCGCTCCGTACGGACGGGCCAAGGACCGGTACACGAAGGAAGTGGGAACGTCCTGGTGACGGGCCCCGAGCACAACGGAGACGGCGTGTTCCCCAGCAATGAGACGGATGACCCGGTGCTCGCGCGCAGCGACAGGCTGATTCGGTGGGGAGGGCTGCTTCCCTGGCTCGGGCTTGCCCTGGCCGGCCTCACGGGCTGGCTCCTGCGGCCGAGCACCGGGACGTTCGTGGCCTGCATGCTCTGCGTCGCGGCTGTCGGCCAACTCCTGGTCTGGTCGGGCATGAACGGCCTGCGGCGGTGCCGTGGCTGGGCCTTCGACGGCGTGCTCTTCTACGTCTGGGTCAGCGGCATCCTGAGCGCGGCCGCTGTCGCATCAACCGGCGTCCTAGTCCTGACCCTTATTCCGTTGGCGGCGCCAACCTGGGCCACCTTCGCGCGGTGGCGTAACCGGAAGGTTCGGGGGTGACGGCGGCGCGGGGGTACAGCGTGGTCCTGCCGCAGGGGTGGGCGCGGGTGCCGCTGCGCGCGGGAACCCGGGAAGCCCTCGACCGGGAGGTCTTCCGCCGCGTCGACCGGCTGCCCGCGCAGGTGCCGCGCGACCAGGGCATGGCGTACCGCGCCCACGTACGCCGCACCGTCGAGCGCATGGTGCGCGACGCCCGCCGCGCCGGCGGCCTCGACCTGTACGTGCCGGTCCGCGCCGCCCGCCCGCTGCCCGCCTCCTTCGTGGTCGCCGAGATCCCGCACGGCCTGGACGCGGAGCCGGAGGCGGCGCTCGCCCGGTACGCCGCCGGGTACCGGCCCGGCCCGGGGGAGGGGACGCCCGGGGAACTGCGGTCGGTGGGCGACGGCCTCGCGGTGCGCTGGGAGTACGTGGGGCGGGCCGCGGACGGCGAGGACGCGGCGGGGCCGGGCGCGGGAACGGGGGCGCCCGCGTCGCGGCGGGTGGAGTACGTGCTGCCGGTGCCCGAGGACCCCGGCCGGTGGCTCGCGGTCAGCCACGCGACGCCGGGCGACGGCGACCTCGGCAGCCCGTACACGCAGGCGCTGACCGATCTGTTCGACGCGGTGATGACGACGTTCCGCTGGACGTACTGAGCACGACGCCGCCGGGGCGGAGCACGCGGTCAGGCGCGGGCGCGCAGCGTGGCCTTCTTGGCGCGGTTGCCGCAGACGTCCATCGAGCACCAGCGGCGGGTGCCGGGGCGCGAGTGGTCGAGGAAGAGCGCGCCGCAGGTGGGGGAGGCGCAGGGGCGCAGGCGGGCGAGCAGCGCGGGGGAGGTCGCGAGGTCGAGCGCGTCGCGGGCGACCAGGGAGAGGGTGGCGGCGACCGGGTCCGCGGCGCGCTGCTCCAGCGTGCCGGCGGCGGTGAGCCGGGGAGCGGGGACGGGCTGCGCGGCGACGCGGTTGAGCAGGTCGCGGTCTTCCGGGCGCAGCGCCGCCGGGCCGCCGCCGTCCAGTGCCGCGGTGACCAGCGCGTAAACGGCCTCGCGCAGCGCGCGGGCCTCGGCGGCGACCGGCTCCGCGGGCGGCGCGAACTCCGCGTCACCGCACGGCCCGCACTGCCGCACCCACGCGGCGAGCGCCCGGCCGTCGGGCAGTTCCTCCTCGACGTCCGCGGTGCCGCGGCGGCGCAGCGTGCGCACGTAGTCCAGGCTCAGGCGGCCCGCGCCCTGCCGGAACCGCGGGCCGCGGGCGGTCGCGCCGGGCGCGTCCGCCGGAGCGGGGACCGTGCTGTTCGTCATGCGGACCAGCGTACCCATGGAACCGGTTAAACTGGTACCTTCGGGCGGGTGAAGCGACGGCGGGGGAACGCGTGAGGCGAACGCGCGGGCAGCGGGCCCGAGCGCCGCAGCGGCCCGTCGCCGTGACCCGCGGACGCCCGGCCGTCCCGACCGCGGGAGACGGCCCCGGCCGCCCGGCCCGATAGGCACACCCGACCCGGAGGAACGGTCGCAACCATGAGCACAGGCGGATCGCAGCCCCGCCAGGCCGCAGCCACTCCGAGCGGCGCGGACGACCCCGCGGGGCCGGCGCGCTCGACCGGCCCGGGTGAGCCGACCACCCCGGCCGGCGGCCTCCGCGACGAGGTTGCCACCGCGCCCGCGCACGGCCACCCGGACTCCCCGGCGGGGCCGCCGCGCAGCCTGATCGTGCTGCTCGCGGTGTCCTGCGGCCTGACCGTCGCCAACCTCTACTACGCGCAGCCGCTGCTCAGCGAGCTGCGGCACACCTTCGGGATCTCCGCGGTGACCGCGGGCAGCCTCGTCACCGCGACCCAGCTCGGCTACGCGCTCGGCCTGCTGCTGCTCGTGCCGCTCGGCGACGTGCGGGAGAAGCGCGGGCTGTCGACCGTGCTGCTCACCCTGACCGTGGGCACGCTGGTGGTCTCCGGGCTCGCGCCGGACTTCCCGGTGCTGCTGGCCGCGTCGCTGATCGGCGGCACCACGCTGGTCGTGGTCCAGATCCTGGTGCCGTTCGCCGCCGACCTGGCCCCGGACGCGATACGCGGCCGGGTGGTCGGGCAGGTGATGAGCGGCCTGCTCACCGGCATCCTGCTGTCCCGGACCTTCGGCAGCCTGGTCGCCGACGCCACCAGCTGGCGCGCGGTCTACCTGGTGTCGGCCGGGCTGATGACCGTACTGACCCTGGTGCTGCGCTCCGCGCTGCCCCGCCGCGCGCCCGGCGCGGACGCGGCCGGCCTCTCGTACGGGCGGCTGCTGCGCTCGACCACCCGGCTGCTCAAGGTGCATCCGGCGCTGCGCCGCAGGGCGCTGTACCAGGCGGCGATGTTCGGCGCCTTCTCCGCCTTCTGGACCACCATCTCCTTCGTGCTGACCTCCGCTCCCTTCGACTACAGCCAGTGGCAGGTCGGCCTGTTCGCGCTCGCCGGGGCCGGCGGGGCGCTCGCCGCGCCGCTGGCCGGGCGGTGGGCGGACCGCGGCCTGGTGCGGCCGATGACCGCGGCCGCCTTCGTCGTCGCCGCGCTCGCCCTGGGCCTGGCGGACGTGGGCCGGCACAGCGTGCTCGCGCTCGGCGCTGCCGCGGTGCTGCTCGACATGGCCGTGCAGACCACCCTGGTCCTCGGCCAGCAGGTCGTCTACCAGCTCGACGCCGGGGCCCGGGCCCGGCTGAACAGCGCCTACATGGCCACCTTCTTCGTCGGCGGCGCGGTCGGCTCGCAGGCCGGCGCGTACGCCTACCACGCGGGCGGCTGGACCGCCGCGGCGCTCTTCGGCGCCGCCCTGCCGCTGCTCGGCCTGCTCGGCTGGGCCACCGAACGCCGCCGCCCCCGCTCTCCGGCTGCCGGCGCGGGCCCCGCGGCCCGGTGACCTCCGGGCCGCCGCCCGCCCGCGGCCCGGCCGCGACTCGCCCGCCGGCCGCGCTCGCTCGGGCGTCGGCTCGCGCGGCCCCGTCCGCCGCCGTGCCGTCAGCTGCGCGCGACCACCGCGAGGATCTCCGGCAGTCGGTCCAGCAGCCGTGGCGCGGTGAAGCGCACCGCCGCCGCCCCGAGCGCCGCGCCGTAGACCGCGCCGACCGGCAGCACCGTCCACAACAGCGCGTGCTCGCCGCTCAGGTGCAGGCCCACGGTGAGCGCGAGCACCGGCAGGGTGAGCGCGCCGCCGACCACCGTGCCGCCCAGGACGTTCATCACCACGAGCCCGGTCTGGCCGGGTGCGGCGTTCTGGAACGGGTGGTCCTGCTGCACCGCGTACGGGTAGCGGACGCTGGCGTAGGCGCCGGTGGCTATGAGGGCGCCCAGATACGCCAGGCCCAGGCCCAGCGTCTCGGGCAGCGCCTGCGGCCGGCCGAGCAGCAGCGCCGCGCCCGCGGTGACCACCGTGACGTACGGCACCGCGATCAGCGTCAGCGTCAGCGCCCGGCCGCGCAGCTCGTGCGCGGCGTCGGACCTGGTGGCGATCGTCGCCGCCACCGTCCAGAAGGCCGAGCCGTCGGTGCCGAACTGGTTGTACATCTGCAGGCCGAGCAGCCCGGCCGCCCACAGGCACTGGTAGACGCTGCCGTGCTGGACCACCGCGGCCAGCGGCAGCAGCAGCCCGACCGCGACCCCGGCGGTCAGCGACGCCCGGGACCGCGGGTCCCGCCACAGGTAGCGGAACTGGCGCTCCATCACCGTGCCGGTCCGCCCGGCGACCAGCCGGCGCGGCAGCGGCGCGGTCAGCAGCGTGGCCGCCAGGCCGCGAGGCCGCCCGCCGCGAGCGGCGCGCGAACCGCCGTCGGCCGCGGCCTGGAGGGTGGAGGCGTCCGGGGACACCATCAGCCGCCGCAGGCTGGAGTGCCACCAGCGCAGCAGCAGCACCACGGCGACGGCGGCCCACACCAGCTGGGCCACGGCCAGGCCGTACGCGCCGCGCGAGGCCGAGCGCACCGCGTCGACCGCGGGCGCCGGCGGGATCCAGCGCAGCACATCGGTGAGCGAACCCGCCTGGCGCAGACGGTGGCCCGACGACAGCGCGCTCGCCGCGACGTTCGCCACCTGCGCGCCCACCGCGATCACCACGCCGCTGAGCAGGGCCAGGTCGCGGCCTTTGCGGCTGGTCAGCAGCCGGGTGTTGGCGGCGGCCACCGCGCGGGCGACCGCCACGCAGGTCAGCACCACCAGGGCCACCGCGAGCACGCCGACCGTCGCGCCCGCCGCGCTGTGCGCCACCGCGACCACCGCGCCCGCCGACACCAGGGCGGTCACCACCGGGCCCACGCCGATCAGCGAGGACACCGTCAGCGCGGTGATCAGCGGACGCGGACGCAGCGGCAGCATGGCCAGCCGGGTCGGGTCGAGGGTGTCGTCGCCGCCGAAGAAGAACAGCGGCATCACCGCCCAGCACAGCCCGCACACCACCGCCAGGGTGACGGCGGCGACCGGCGCGTACTCGTTCCCGCGCAGGGCGATCATGCCGGCGCCCAGACCGAGCGCGTAGAGCAGCGCGAAGACCACGCCGAGCACCCAGCCCACGGTCCGCCCCCGGGACTGCCGCAGGCCGTTGCGCACCAAGGCGAGCTTGAGCCGGACGAAGACCCCGGTGACCGACGGCGCGCGGCCCGGGTCCGCACCCGGTCCCGCGAAGGGCCCCGGGCCGGCGAGAGGCCCCGCGCCCGCGCTCCCGAGCGCTCCCGCGCCCGCGGGCGGGGGCCCGCCGGGGGAGGGGAGCGGCCCGGCGGCGCTCATCGCGGGCCCCCGCCCAGCCAGTCCAGCTCCTCGCCGCCCGCGCGCCGCGCGCCGACCAGGGCGAGGAAGGCGTCCTGGAGCGTGGGCGCCGCGCCGCGCACCTCGGCGAGCGCGCCGTGCGCCACGATCCGGCCCGCGGCCATCACCGCGACCCAGTCGCACAGGCTCTCCACCAGCTCCATCACATGGGAGGAGAACACCACGCTGCCGCCCGAGGCGGTGTACCGCTCCAGCACGCCCCGGATGACCTGCGCCGACACCGGGTCGACGCCCTCGAACGGCTCGTCCAGGAAGAGGACCTCGGGGTTGTGCAGCAGCGCAGCCGCCAGCCCGATCTTCTTACGCATGCCGGTGGAGTAGTCGACGACCAGCTTGTGCCGGGCGTCGGTCAGATCCAGCACCTGGAGCAGCTGGGCCGCCCGCTTGTCGACCTCCTCGCCCGGCAGGCCGCGCAACCGCCCGGTGTAGGCAAGCAGTTCGCGCCCCGACAGCCGCTCGAACAGCCGAAGCCCCTCGGGCAGCACGCCGATCCGCGACTTCACCGCCACCGGGTCCGTCCACACGTCGTGCCCGCCCACCTGCACCAGGCCGTCGTCCGGCCGCAGCAGGCCGGTCACCATCGACAGCGTGGTGGTCTTGCCCGCGCCGTTCGGCCCGACCAGCCCGATGAAGCGGCCCGCGGGCAGCGTCAGATCGATGCCCGCCACCGCGGTCTGCTCGCCGAAGCGCTTCCACAGCCCACGCACCCGCACCGCCGGCGGAGGCCCGTCCGCCGGGCGTCCGTCCCCGCCGGGGCGGCCGCCGTCCCCGTACCGCGGCAGCGGTCCGCCGTACCGCTGCGGCACCGTCCCGTCCGTCGTGTCCCGCGACCGCCCCATCGCCCGTCACCTCCCCGAACCCCCGATGTCCCGCCTGCCAGGGCCACCCTAGAACGGATCACGACGGCGCCGCCCGCCCCGCCCGCCGGGCCTGTGGACAACTCCGCGGCACCCCCGAGATCCGGCCACCGCCGAGCCCACCCCGAGCCCACCCCGAGGCCACCCGGAGGTCAGCGCCGAGGCCCACCCCGGGGCGAGCGCCGCCCCTCACCGCCCGGGCGCCGCGGCCTCCTCCCGGTCGCGTCCGCACGCATACGCCAGCGGGCTGAGCAACTCCTCCGCGTCCGGCAGCCAGCGGTTGAGGGCGGTCGGCGGACGCAGCCAGCGCACGGAGCCGCCGGAGCACATCCGGGTCGGCGGGGCCGGCACCCAGCCGCCCTCGCCGCGCGCCGTCAGGTCCAGCGAGCCCGGCGCCCAGCCCATCCGCCGCAGCAGCTCAGGAACCTTGGCCCGCGCGCCCGGAAGCACGAGGAAAACGATCCGCCGGGCCGGGGTGGAGAGCACCGGCCCGAGCGGCAGCCCCATGCGCTCCAGCCGGGCAAGCGCCAGGAACCCGGCGGTCTCCGACACGTCCAGCGCGTCGAACGTGCGCCCCGTGGGCAACAGCACCGACGCACGGGGGTGTTTGTGCCACATCCGGCGCAGCGCCACCGCGTTGCCGCTGGCCTGACCGGCCCAGTCCGGCCTGGTCGGGTGCGCGCCGGGGGACGCGCACACCGGTGAGGCGCACGAGCAGCGCGGTGCGCCCCCCGGGGGCGTCTCCAGCCAGCAGCCGGGCAGCACGTCCCAGTGGCGTTCCTCCGCGTAACCCACCGCCGCCATGAGCAGTTGGCCCGTGAGCTGCCGCGGAACTCTGTTGGTCTCTTCCACGCGCTGCACAACTGCCCGCACCACCCCGGGTTACGGCCGTCGACGCGCGGCTCATGCCGGGCGCACGGATGCACTGCCGGGGGCGCGCGCGGGCAGCGGGCTCCGCCCGGGGGTAGGCAGGAAGCAGCCGGTCGGCGACCGGCGCCGCGCGGCGCCCACGGCGCCCGTGCAGTCGGCCGTGAGGGGCGGCCGGGTCCGGCCGCGGCAGCCCGCGTCCGGCGCCGGAGACCATCGGGCAAAGCCGAAATGCCGCCAATGCAGGCATATTTCGCCGGACAGCAGGGAAGAGAAGAACCCGAGGTACGATAAGGGGGGACCCATGGCGGCACGACCGCTCGTGGCGCGGCAGCCCAACGAAAGGCTCCAGGCGCTGATTCAGGAGGCCGGCTGCTCCAACGCCGGGCTCGCCCGCAGGGTCAACGTCTGCGGGGCCGAGCACGGACTGGACCTGCGCTACGACAAGACGTCGGTGGCGCGCTGGCTGCGCGGCCAGCAACCGCGCGGGCGGGCCACCGCGATCATCGCGGAGGCCCTCGGCCGCAAGCTCGGCCGCACCGTCTCGATAGACGAGATCGGCATGGCCGACGGCAAGAACCTGGCCACCGGCATCGGCCTGCACTTCGCGCCCACGGTACTGGGCGCCATCGAGCAGGTCTGCGAGCTGTGGCGCAGCGACGTCGGCAGGCGCGACTTCCTCAGCGGCTCCACCGTCGCCGCCTCCGCGCTCGTGGAGCCCAGCAGGGACTGGCTGATCACCCGCCCCGACCAGGGCGTGGCCCGCAACGGCGGGGCCAGGGTGGGCATGTCGGACGTCGAGGCGGTCAAGGCCACCACCCAGGCGCTCACCGACCTCGACCACCGCTTCGGCAGCGGCCACGTCCGCCCGGTCGTCGTCCACTACCTCAACAGCGTGGTCTCCGGCCTGCTCGCCGGCACCTACCGCGAGGCGGTCGGCCGCGAACTGTTCTCCGCCGCCGCCCGGTTGACCGAACTGGCCGGATACATGGCGGTCGACACCGGCCAACCTGGCCTGGCCCAGCGGTACTACATCCAGGCGCTGCGCCTCGCCCAGGCCGCCGGCGACCGCGGCTACGGCGGCTACATCCTGGCCGCGAGCATGAGCCACCTCGCCGCCGCCCTGGGCAACCCGCGCGAGATCGCCCAACTCGCCCGCGCCGCGCAGGAAGGCGCCCGCGGCCACGTCACCGCGACCGCCGAGGCGATGTTCCACGCCGCGGAGGCCCGCGGGCACGCGCTGCTCGGCGACGCACGCACCTTCGCGGCGGTCGCGGGAGCGGCGGTGGAGGCGATGGAGCGCTCCGAGCCCGACCAGGACCCGGACTGGATCGCCCACTTCGACCACGCCTACCTCGCCGACGAACTCGCCCACTGCCACCGCGATCTGGGCCAGGCCGTGCCCGCCGCCCGGCGCGCCGAGGAGGCGCTCGCCGCGCACCCGGTCACCCGCTCCCGGCGCCGCGCGATCGACCTGTTCCTGCTCGCCGAGGCCCAGGTGCAGCAGCGCGACCTGGAACAGGCGTGCCACACCGGCACCGAGGCGGTCACCCTGCTGTCCGGGCTGCGCTCCAGCCGGGGCGCGGAGTATCTGGAGGACTTCCGCCACCGCCTGGAGCCGTACGCGGACGAGCCGGCGGTGCGGGAGTTCACCGCCCGGATCGAGGAACGGGAGGCCGCCTGAGCCGCCCGAGGGCCGCGTCCGGGCCGCTGCCCGGCCGCCGCACACCGCCGCCGCGCCCGCACCGCCAGGCCCGTCCGCGCCGCCCCTGACGGCGAAAACCGCAGCCAAGTGCGGGCCGGCACCGAATCGTTACCGTACCGACACCCCGTCTCCGCACGTCCGCCAAACCCCTGGGCAGGCCCGCCGCGGGCAGGCGCGGCACGGCGCGCCGCGCCACGCACCCGGTGTGGCATGGCGCTCACTCGTTCGGGGCCGTGGCCGCCCCTCGGATTGACCCGGTAGCGTTGGCGGACGGTTGTGACGACAGCCGTGCGACGACCGTCGGGCGGCCGGGCGGCGAGGGTGGGAGTGGGCGGCGATGCACAGCAGCGGACGCGGCGAGGAATCGCCCGATGCGTACCGGGGCGTGGTGCTCCCCTCGCAGCAGGACCAGGCGCCCCTGAGCTACGGCGAACACGTCCAGCCCGCCGCCGGCACCCCCTGGGGTTCGCCGCAGCCGCAGGGCGAGCAGCCGCAGGCGCCCGGGCTCCCCGGCGCCCCCCAGGCGCCCGGCCTGCCGCAGTACCCCGGATACCCCGGGCACCCCGGGAGCCCCGGGCAGCCGCAGATCATCACCGGCCAGCTGGAGAACGGCCCGGCCGGCGCCCTGCCCGAGGCGGCCGACGCCACGCAGATGCTGCCGCCCTACCCGGGTGACGCTCCCGGTCCCGCCGCGCCCGGCCCGGCGCCTGTCGCCGACGCCACGCAGATGCTGCCGCCGTACCCGGGGAACGCGCCCGCTTCCGGCGGTCCCGGCGCCCCCGCCTCCGCGCCTGTCGCCGACGCGACGCAGATGCTGCCGCCGTACCCCGGCGCCGACCCGCACCGGGCGCCGCAGCAGGCCGCCGCACCCGGTCCCGTACCGCCCATGCCGCAGGCCCCGCCGCCGCAGCCGGCACAGCCGGTACAGCCGCCGCAGGGCAGGCAGGGCATGGCGCCGCCCCGGAGCCCGCGCCGGCCGAGGCGACCCAGGCGCTGCCGCTGTCGATCTTCCAGGAGCAGGACGCGTACGGGCAGCCGCAGGACGGCTACCCCGGTCAGCAGGCGCCGCGGCCCCCGCAGTCGCAGCCGCAGCAGCCCACGTACGAGCAGGCCTACGGCGGCCAGGGCCAGGACTACGCCTCCTACGACGGTTACGAACAGCGGACCCAGCAGTTCCAGCAGCCCGGGCAGCCGCCGCAGCACGACAGCGACTACGACCACCTGTTCCGGCAGGACGTGCCGAGCCCCGCGCCCATGCGGCCGCACATCATCCAGCCCGACCGCCCGCCGGGCCAGCAGCAGGGCCAGCCCCCGTACGGCGGCCACCCCGGCGCCCCCGGCGGCTACGGCCCCGGCGGCTACGGCCCCGACGGGCGCGGCCAGGGCGGCTACGACGGGTACGCCGGCCACGACGACGGCTACACCGGCGACCGGGGCTCGGGCGGACGCAAGCTGTCGCCCAAGGTGCTCATCGGCATCGTCGTGGCCGGGTGCGTGGTCGCCGGCCTGGTCGTCGGCGGCCTCCTCAACAGCGGCGGCAGCGCGAGCGCCGACAACGCCGGCGGCACGTCGTCCACCTCGCCGTCCGCCGCCGCCTCGGCGTCCGCGTCCGGCTCGGACGCACCGGCCGCGGCCGACCCCGCCAAGCAGCAGGCCCAGTCGCTGGACGCGCTGCTCAAGACCAGCGGCAACAGCCGCAGTTCGGTGGTCGGCGCGGTCGCCTCGACCAAGGAGTGCAAGGACCTGGGCGCCGCGGCGAGCGACCTGCGCGCCGCGCAGGCCCAGCGCACCGGCCTGGTCACCCAGCTCGGCAGCCTCCAGGTCGACAAGCTGCAGGACCACGCGGCGCTGACCGACGCGCTGACCAAGGCGTGGCAGGCGTCGGCCGCCGCGGACGGCCACTACGCGAACTGGGCGCACCAGGCGGCCACGAACAAGAGCGTCTGCAAGGGCGGCCACGCGCGCACCACCAAGGAAGCGGAGGAAGGCAACCGGCAGAGCGGCACCGCGACCGAGCAGAAGAAGCGCGCGGTCAAGCTGTGGAACGCCATCGCCGAGAAGTACGGCCTCACCACCCGCACGTACAGCCAGCTCTGACCCGAGGTCAGCTCCTCAGCTCCTCAAGAGGTCAGCACCTCAAGAGGTCAGGACGTCAGGTGCTGAGGCACCCGCGTCCTCAGCACCTCAAGTCCTCGACTCCTCAGCTCCTCAGCTCCTCGTCAGGACCAGGAGATCGTCGACCTCAGAGTCGGCGCCAGGTCGATGAAGCCCGGACGCGCCGACACCAGGCGGCCGTTGCGGATCACCTGGTACGTGACCTTGGAGTTGACCATCCGCGCGTAGTCCGGGATGCCCTTCATGTCCGCGGCGGTCCAGCCCAGTTCGGGGGTGAGGCCGCCGGTGGACAGGTGGGTGGTGTGGTCCAGGGCGTGCTGGACGCTCGCCGGGGTCACCTTGGTCTTCTCGTCCATCGCGCGCACCACCTCGGTGAAGACGGTGTAGGCGATCCACGTGGTCTGCTCGCCCACGTCCGCGACGTCGATGTCGTCGTCGTCGAAGGCGTACTTGGTGACCGCGGCCTTCATCCCGTTCCACTTGGGGTCGCTGGCGACCGGGTACCAGCCGGTGACGTAGGCGTTCTCCAGCGGACTGGAGGCGCCGCCGGTGGAGTCCACCACCGACTGCTCGACGCTGCCGAGCACCGACGACAGCCGCACCTTGGGGACCTTGTCGCCGGTCCTGCGCAGCGCGTCGAAGAACGTCGGCGTGTGGTCGCCGAGCACCGCGGAGACGCACGAACTCGCCTTGTCCGAGCCCACCGCGCGGGCCGCGGCCTCGGTGTAGTCGCTGGTGTCGTCGGGGGCCGGCTGGTCCACCGCCGCCTTCTCGCCGCCCGTCTTCAGCCCGGCGTCCAGGAACGCCGGGTACTGGTCGCCGGTGGCCGAGTCCGGCCGCACCAGGGTGACCTTCTTGCACAGGTCGGCCAACTGCCGCCCGCTGCCCGCCAGGAGCGCCGGCATGCCGCCGTTGACCGGGTACGACATCAGCGACTGGAACTCCTCCTCGGTGATCCCGAAGCCGCCCACGTACGGGATGCCGAGCGTCTGCAGCGAGGAGATGAAGGAGTCGCCCTGCTCGCTGTACGATCCGACGACCGCCACCGCGCCGGCGTCCGCGGCCTGGTGGGCGCAGTCCCTGACCGTGTTCGGGTCGTCCTTCTCGTTGCAGGTCAGCACCTTGAGCTTGCGGCCGTTGAGCCCGCCGTGGTCGTTGACGTACTTCTCGTAGACCTCGGCCATCGCCAGCATGCCCGGCTTGTTGGTGGCGTGGGTGCCCACCGGCGCCCAGGTCATCACCACGACGGGGCCCGGGGAGCCCCCCGCGCTCCCCGGGAGCACACCGCATGCACTGATCGGCGTGAGCAGCGCGGAAGCGGCCAGGAAAGCGGCGGAGGTCCTGCGGAATCCGCGCGCACGCAGTCCAGTCATGTATCCGGAAGATTCCGGTCTGTCGCCAACGCCCGGGTGCGCGCGGGGGAACGGGAGGTCACTTTCGGGTGAATTGCAGGTACCGGCGTCCGGGTGCGTACGATCGGGGACCGTGCAAGCTTCGGAGAAGTCTTCCCGCCGTGGCCGTGCCTCCTCCACGATGGGAGGCATGCCGCTCAACGACATGCCCTGGTGGCGATGGCGCAGCAATGTGCGCTCCGCACTGCACATGATCGGCGACCCGGTGTTCCAGCGCGAGGTCTGGCAGGCCGGGCGCGAGGGGTACGGGGACGTCACCGACGCCGTGTACCGCCTGGTGGAGGACACCTGGCTGGACAACTGGTCGGCCGAGAAGTACGTCGGCACGATCTTCCGCGACTCCCAGGAAGCCGCGCTGGTCGACGTGGCGGTGCTGCGGGTGCTGAAGATCCTGCACCAGGTGGGCGCGGACGCCCCGGTCGCCGCGTACCTGGACCACCACGCCTGGCCCGAGGCGGTGCGCGCGGCCCGCGAGGCCCACGTGCGGATGGCCCGGGCCGACGGCGAGGACCCCGACGCCCCGCCGCGCTCCCTGGAGATCCTGGCGATCTACAACCGCACGGCCGCCGCTTCCTGACCCCTCGGGCCCGGCCCGCCGACCGCGTGCGCACCGTTCCGCCGATCGGACATCCCTGCCGGAGCCCGGTCCGGTGTGCGAGGCTGGCGCGTGTGAACGCACAGCAGAGCCGGACGCCCGCCGGGCCGCCTCCGGCGCAGGAGCCGCCGCAGTACGTCCTCACGCTGTCCTGCCCGGACAAGCAGGGGATCGTGCACGCGGTCTCCAGCTACCTCTTCATGACCGGGTGCAACATCGTCGACAGCCGGCAGTTCGGCGACCAGGACACCGGCCTGTTCTTCATGCGCGTCCACTTCTCCGCCGACGCCGGGGTGACCGTCGACAAGCTGCGCGCGAGCTTCGCCGCCGTCGCGGGCGCGTACCGGATGGACTGGACGATCCACCCGTCCGAGGAGCGCATGCGGATCGTGCTCATGGTCAGCAAGTTCGGGCACTGCCTGAACGACCTGCTGTTCCGGGCGGGCATCGGCGCGCTGCCGGTGGAGATCGCCGCGGTCGTCTCCAACCACGAGGACTTCCGGGCGCTGGCCGGCTCCTACGGGGTGCCGTTCCACCACATCCCGGTCACCCGCGAGACCAAGGCCGACGCCGAGGCGGAGCTGCTGGCTCTGGTGGAGAAGGAGGGCGTCGAGCTGGTCGTCCTCGCGCGCTACATGCAGGTGCTCTCCGACGACCTGTGCGCGAAGCTGTCCGGGCGGATCATCAACATCCACCACTCCTTCCTGCCGAGCTTCAAGGGCGCCAAGCCGTACCACCAGGCGCACGCCCGGGGCGTGAAGCTGATCGGCGCGACCGCGCACTACGTCACCGCCGACCTCGACGAGGGCCCGATCATCGAGCAGGAGGTCGAGCGGGTCGGCCACGAGGTCACGCCCGAGCAGCTGGTGGCGATCGGCCGCGACGTGGAGTGCCAGGCGCTCGCGCGCGCGGTGAAGTGGCACTGCGAGCACCGCGTGCTGCTCAACGGCCGCCGCACGGTCGTCTTCGCCTGAGCCCCGGGCGCCCCGCCCGCTCCTTTCACCCGGCCCGGTCCTTTCGCTCGGCCAGGCCCGGGCGCCCTGCCGGGCCCGGGCGCTACAGCCGGGCCCGGGGCGCTACAGCCGGGACAGCGACGCCGCCGCGTAGAGCACGTCCCGCACCGCCGTACGGTCGCCGAGCCGGCCCGCCGCGGCCCGCTCGGGCTCCACGTGGCCCGCGGCGAGCTGACAGAACTCCACGCTGTCCATCGCCACGTGGGCGACCATCTCGTCCGGCGAGGCGGTGGCGCCCGGGGAGTCCAGCGGCAGGTACCAGTCGCCGCCGCCGGCGCCCTCGATCTCCAGCCGCAGCGAGCGCCCCGCCCGGCCGGCGGGCAGCAGCCGCGCGGGCGACTCGGCCAGGCCGGTTCTGCGGCGCTCGGCCAGCACACCGGGCAGCAGGCGCGCGGCCAGGTCGACCATGCCGTGCAGGGCGTGCGGCGGCGGGGGATCGTACGGGTAGTCCACCGCCTCGGCGATGTCGCCGGCGTGTATCCAGCACTCGAACGCCCGGTCCAGGAAGGCGTCCTGCAACGGCAGCGTGAAGGCGCCGTAGTCCACCGGGAGCTCGGCCGCGCCGCGGCCGGCGAAGGAGACCGTGCGCATCAGCGTCAGGCTCTGCTCGCGCCACTGCGAGCGCAGCGTCGCGCCGGGCAGATGTCGGCGCGCCGACCAGTGCGCCTCGGTGCGCTGCCAGGGGTCGAGCGGCAGCTCGACGTCCTGCCGCGCCCGGCGCAGCGGTCCGCGGCCCTCGGGGGCCCCGGAACCACTCGCTCCGCCCGAGCCGCCCTCGTCGCGGGAGCCGCCCGCGCCGCCGGAGCCCGCCAGGCCCAGCGACCTGGTCACCAGGCCGTCCACGGCGGACAGGTGCGCGATGACCTGGCCGACGGTGAACCGGCGGGTGGCCGGCGCGCCGTCGAACCAGCGCAGGTCCACCGGGGCCTCCCAGTAGCCGTCGCCGAGGTCGCGCAGCAGGGCGTCGAGCCGCGCCGCCTCCGCGCCGTACGGGCCGGCCCACTCGGGCGTCGGGATGCGCGCGGGACGCCGGCCCAGGCAGCCCTCCAGCACCCGGGCGCGCAGCAGCGGGTCGAGGTCCAGCGACTCCTCCTGGTGCAGCAGCCGCACCGCGTCGCGCAGCCGCAGCGCCTCGTCGGCGCAGGCCGCGCAGTCGGTGAGGTGCACCTCGACGGCCAGCGCCTCCTCGCGCGAGCACGCGGACAGCGCCCAGGCGCCGAGCAGCGACTTCAGCGTCGGGTGGTCGAAGTCCCCGCGCGGGCGCATCTCGTCGTCGCCCCCGCCGCCCGGCGCGCCGCCCGCGTCGGATCCGCCGTCCCCCGTGCCGTCCGCGCCCGCGTCGCAGCCACGGTCGCCCGCGTTGTCCGCGTCGGATCCGCCGTCGCCCGTGCCGCCCGCGTCGGTGCGCTGGTACGGCACGCGGGGCACGTCGCCGCCCTCGCCGGGGGTGTGGCCGCCGCCTCCGTCGTGGTAGGCCGGTCCGCTCATCGCGGGCCTCTCGGGTCGGGGCGTCCGCCGGGCCGGCCGAGTCCCTGGTCCGGGCCGCCGCCCGGCTCCATCGCGGTGGACAGAAGTTGCAGGCCGAGCCGCAGCCTGCGCCGCGCCTCGTCCTCGCTGACGCCGAGGCCCGCCGCCGCAGCGCGGTAGTCGAGCCGCTCGCGGTAGGCGAGTTCGAGGGCGGCGCGCAGCGGCGTCGGCATGGACGTGACGATGAAGTCGGCGCGGGCCGCGGTGTTGGCCTCGCGCACCCGCTCCTCCACCTCCGCCGGGGTGGAGCGGCCGCGGTTCTCGTACTGCCGCAGCTGGGAGACCGCGTGGCGCTGCGTCAGCGAGGCGATCCACGACCGCAGCGAGCCGTCCCTGGGGTCGTACGCGTCCGGGTTCTCCCAGACATAGCCGAACACCTCGCGGGTGATCAGGTCGGCCGCCTCGTCGTCCTCCATCACGCGGTGCGCGAGGCTGTGCACCAGGGAGGCGTAGCGGTCGTACAGCTCGGCGAGCGCGGCCTCCTCGCCGCGCGCCAGCCGCTGCTGCATCTTGCGGTCCCAGCGCGGCGGTGCGGGTGTCGCCATGGGTCGCCCCCCTCGCTTCGTCCCCCGCCTCGTTCCGTCTCCATCTTTCTCCCGCGTGCAGACCCGAAGGTACCGGCCGTGCGCCGTGGCGTACGCCCCTTTGCACCAACCTCACACCGAGTGTGACCGTTTTCGGCGCTCCGTTATCCGGGTGTGATCGGTTCCGCGCGCGGTTCCGACCGGATTCGGGCTTAGGGTCGTAGGGATGACCGAGGAGACGTCGACGGCGAGGCGAGGTGGGAACCCGTGCAGGTGACCCAGGCCGAGCGGGACGGGTGGGCGGTGGTCACCGTCGCCGGCGAGATGGACCTCATCTCGTCCCCCGCGGTCCGGCAGAAGGTGCACGAGGCGGTGGCGGACGGGCAGCGCAGCGTGGTGCTGGACCTCGCCGGGGTGCGGTTCTGCGACTCCAGCGGCGTGGGCGTGCTCATCGGCGCGCGCCGGCTCATGCGCTCGTGCGCCGGGCGGCTGCGGATCGTGCTACCCGAGGGCGGCAGCCCGGGGGCCGTGGGCGACGCGCACGTCAACCGCGTGCTCGCCGCCCTCGGCGTACGACGCCTGTTCGAGGTCTTCCCCGACCTGGACGCCGCGGTGGACGACCAGGCGCGCCCGCTGTCCGCCTGAGCCGGCGTCCCGGCGGGCCGCGGCGGACCTTCGGCGGGCCTGTGACGTGCCGGTGACGGGCCCGCGACGGCCCCCGACCGGCCCCCCACCGGCCCTTGGCCGGCCTCCGGCGGCCCCGCATACGTGACGCCGGTCACAGAGCGTCCGCACGGTGTTGTGTCCGATGCGTGACTTGTGACGCGGTGGAGTCGGGATCGACCTCGGGTACGCTCCATCGGGTGCCGTCGCGTTCAGGGGAGTCCACAGTCGCCGCCCGGTCCCGCCGGGGCGGCGCTGAGCCTGCGCGGACCCCTCGCGGCATCGGCGGCACAGTATGCAGCATGACCCCCCGGTCGCGTTGGAATATGCCCGAAGCGCTTGTTGGGGTGACTGTCGGTCAATCATGCTGGGTGGCGTCGAGGTCACGCACGGTGATCTTGAGCAGGCGTGAGGCGTCGTTTCCGCCGGTTCGGATGGTGTGAGCAGTGCAGGTGCTTCAGGTGCAGCTGGAGGTCGGTGTCGACCCCGCCGAGGTGGGGCGGGCGCGCCGCTGGGCGAGGTCGCGGCTCGCGGGTTCCGGGATAGGGGCCGACGAGCCGGTCGCGGAGACGCTGATCCTGCTGATCTCGGAGCTGGTCACCAACGCCGTCGTGCACACCGGATGTCCGGCCGTGCTGCGGATGCTGTTCCCGACGGCGCCCGCCGAGCCGGTACGGGTCGAGGTCGCCGACCGCAGCCAGGCGCCGCCGGCGCCGCGCCACGCCGAGCGCGACGAGACCGGCGGCCGCGGCCTGGAACTCGTCGACGGCCTCGCCGACCGCTGGGGCTGGCGCCCCGAGGCCGGCGGCAAGCAGATCTGGTGCGAGGTGGACCGCGGCGCGGTCCTGAGCTGAGCGCCCCGCGGGCCGGTCAGGCCGCGCCCGCGCCGGGAGCGGAACGCCCGCCGGCCTCAGCCGACCGGCTGCGTCGGCGCCGCCCTGAAGGTCCTGCGGTACGCGCTCGGGGACACCCCCAGCGCCGCCTGGAGGTGCTGCCGCATGGACGCGGCGGTGCCGAACCCGCACTGGCGGGCCACGGCGTCCACGCCGAGGCCCGTCGACTCCAGCAGATGCCTCGCCTGCTCCACGCGCTGCTGGGTCAGCCACTGGCCCGGGCTCATCCCGACCTCCTCCCGGAAGCGGCGGGTGAAGGTGCGCACGCTCATCGACTCCCGCTCGGCCAGCTGCCGCAGCGACAGCGGCTCGGCGAGCCGTTCCAGCGCCCACGCCCTGGCCCGCTCGGTGCCGGCCAGCCGCGGCGCGGGCAGCGGCCTGCGCACGTACTGCGCCTGGCCGCCCTCGCGGTGGGGCGGTACGACGGTGCGGCGCGCCACCTCGGCGGCGACCGCGGAGCCGAAGTCCCGCCGCACGATGTGCAGGCACAGGTCCAGGCCCGCGGCGACGCCCGCGGAGGTCAGCACGTCGCCGTCGTCCACGTAGAGCACGTCGGCGTCGACCCGGACCCGGGGGAAGATCCGCTGGAAGTGCTCGGCGCTGGTCCAGTGGGTGGTCGCCGGGCGCCCGTCGAGGAGTCCGGCGGCGGCCAGCACGTAGGAGCCGGTGCAGATCGACACCACGCGGGCGCCGGGCCGTACCGCCGCCATCGCCTCGGCCAGCGGGGCGGTCAGCCGCCCCTCCTCGTACACCGGGCCCAGCTCGTGCGACGCCGGGACCACCACGGTGTCCGCCTCGGCCAGCGCGGCGGGGCCGTGCTCGACCACGATCGGGAAGCCGGCGTCGGTGTCCACCGGGCCGGGCCGCAACCCGCAGGTGACGACCTCGTACAGCGGCGAGCCGTCCTCGGGCGTGCGGGCCAGGCCGAAGATCCGCAGCGGGATGCCCAGTTCGAAGGGCATGACCCCGTCGAGGGCGAAGACCGCGACGCGATGGCGGCCGGGGTGCCGGAAGACGCCGGTGTCGGCGGGAGCGCCGGCGGTGGCGCCGGCGGTGGCGTCGGCGGTGGCGTCGGCGGTGGCGTCGGCGGTGGCGCCGAGGGGCGCGGCGGCGGATGTCGGGGCGTCGGCTGTCGTGGCGTCGAGGTCCGCGGGCATGGCCCGATTCTTCCACAGTGTGGCCCTCGGGCCACTCGTTCCGGCACGACCGGATTCCGACACTGATCGGGTGACGCAGACCTCTCCCGTTCCCGAGCCCGCCCTGACCTCCGGCGACGGCGACGGCGACGGCGGCGCCGAGCGCGGCCCTGCCTCCGCCTCCGCCCCCGCGCCCCGGCCCGGTGTCCGCCGCCCGCGCGTCCACCGCCCGCGCGTCCACCGCGCCTGGGCGGTCGCCGCGGTCACCTTCGTGACGATCATCGGCGCCGCGGCCTTCGCCTCGCTGCCGGGACTGCTGATCGACCCGCTGCACGGCGAGTTCGGCTGGTCCCGCGGCATGATCGGCTTCGCGGTGTCGGTCAACCTGGCGCTGTACGGGCTGACCGCGCCGTTCGCCGCCGCGCTGATGGACCGGTTCGGCATCCGCCGGGTGGTCGTCTGCGCGCTCGCGGTGATCGCGCTGGGCTCCGCGCTGACCGTGCGGATGACGCAGAGCTGGCAACTGGTGCTGTGCTGGGGCGTCCTGGTGGGCCTGGGCAGCGGCTCGATGGCGCTGGCGTTCGCCGCGACCGTCAGCAACCGCTGGTTCGTCGCCCGCCGCGGCCTGGTGACCGGCATCCTCACCGCGGGCGGCGCGGCCGGGCAGCTGGTGTTCCTGCCGCTGCTGTCCTGGATCACCGAGCACCACGGCTGGCGGCCGGCCGCGCTGACGGTGGCCTGCGCGGCGCTCGCGGTCACGCCCTTCGTGTGGTTCCTGCTGCGCGACCACCCCGCAGACGTCGGCCTCGCGCCCTACGGCGCCGAGCGGTTCACGCCGAAGCCGCCGCCGGTCACCGGCGCGGCCGGGCGCGCGCTGCGGGCGCTGGCGGACGCGTCGCGCACCGGCACCTTCTGGCTGCTGGCCGGCACCTTCGCGATCTGCGGCGCCTCCACCAACGGCCTGGTCAAGACGCACTTCGTGCCCGCCGCGCACGACCACGGCATGCCGGTGACCACCGCCGCCTCGCTGCTCGCGGTGATCGGCGTCTTCGACATCGCCGGCACGGTCGCCTCGGGCTGGTTCACCGACCGGCTCTCGCCGCGCCGGCTGCTGGCGATCTACTACGGGCTGCGCGGCCTGTCGCTGATGTTCCTGCCGATGCTGCTCGACGACACGATCCACCCGCCGATGCTGCTGTTCATCGTCTTCTACGGCCTGGACTGGGTGGCCACGGTGCCGCCGACGATCGCGCTGTGCCGCGAGCACTACGGCGAGAACAGCGCGATCGTCTTCGGCTGGGTGCTGGCCGCGCACCAGATCGGCGCGGCGCTGGTGGCGTACCTCGGCGGCGTGGCCCGCGACGCGCTCGGCTCCTACGACGTGGTCTGGTACTGCTCGGGCGCGCTGTGCGCGGTGGCGGCGCTGATGTCGCTGGTCATCCGGCACCGCCCGGCGGCCCGCCCGGCCCCGCCGGCCCTCCCGCCGACGGTCCCGGCGGCGGCGTGACGCGACGTTGGACGCCGCCGCGTTCTTGGGCGGTGGCGCGTCCTTGGGCGGCGGCGTCGCCTTATGCGGCGGCGTCGCCTTATGCGGTGACGCAGCCCCAGGCGGCGGCGTCGCCTCCAAGAGGCGGCGGAAGACGCGGCCCGGCGCGGGGTGCCGCTACCCGTTCCGCACCGCCTGCCGGGCCACCGCCCTGGCGATGCGCCGCGCGTCGATCGCCATCTCGCGGAGCATGCCGCTGATGGGGTTGGTGAAGCCGGTGAAGTACAGGCCGGGCGCGGCCGGGTCGGTGTAAGGGCCGTGCACTACCGGGCGGCCCCGGCCGTCCAGCACCCCCAGGTGACCGACCAGCGGCTCCAGGCCGCGCCGGTAGCCGGTGGCGGCGATGACGACCTCGGGCCCGGCGTCGGTCCCGTCGGCCAGGTGGACCTTGTCGCCGTCGAACCGCTCGACGGCGGCGACCGGTTCGACCCGGCGCGAGCGCACCGCGTCGATCAGGCCCACGTCCTGCACCGGGATCGCGCCCTCGCGCACCCGCGAGTACAGCCCGCTGTCGGGCCGCGGCAGTCCGAACCGCGTCAGGTCCGGGGTGCCGGCGCGCTCCACGTACGGCGCGATGCGGTCCACCAGGGCGACCGGCAGCCGCCGGCAGACGATGCCGCTGGCCTGCGCGGGCCAGCCCGCGGTGGAGCGGCGCAGGATGTGCGGCGCGGTGCGCACCGCCAGGCGCACCCGGCCGGCGCCGCCCTCGGCCAGGTCGACCGCGATCTCGGCGCCGGTGTTGCCGACGCCGACGACCAGCACGTCCCGCCCGGTGTACGGCGCCGGGTTGCGGTAGGCCGAGGCGTGCAGCAGCTCGCCGGAGAAGCCGTCGCGCCCGGGCCAGTCGGGGATGTACGGCGTGTGGTTGTGGCCGGTCGCCACCACGACCACCGGCGAGGTCAGCACCCGGCCGCCGGTCGCGGGCAGCTCCCAGCCGGCGCCGCCGCGCTCCACCCTGCGCACCTCTATGCCGGTGGCCACGTCCAGGTCGTGGTGCTCGGCGTACTGCTCCAGGTAGCGCACCACGTCGTCGCGGCCCACCCAGCGGCCGTACGCGCGGGGGATGGGCAGCCCCGGCAGCGCGGACAGCCGGCG
The DNA here is from genome assembly GCF_035825295.1 of Actinacidiphila sp. DG2A-62. Classification (NCBI taxonomy): domain Bacteria; kingdom Bacillati; phylum Actinomycetota; class Actinomycetes; order Kitasatosporales; family Streptomycetaceae; genus Actinacidiphila; species Actinacidiphila sp. DG2A-62. The sequence continues at coordinate 3,361,325 of NZ_JAYMGI010000002.1, read as the reverse complement.
GGTGGTGTGCAGGTGCAGGCGGTCGTAGTGGCCGCGCCAGGAGGCGCCCAGGCGTTCGGCGCGCTCCAGCACCAGCGGGCGCAGCCCCCGCCGGCGCAGCTCCGCCGCCGCGGCCAGCCCGCCCGGGCCCGCGCCGATGACGAGCGCGTCCGGCGTCGCGGTGCTGGCGGGCACGTCCGGTGCGGCGGTGGAGGGTTCGGCCATGGTGGGGACTCCCGGGACCTGAAGTGTCGTGACGATGAAATGCCAAGAAGACGGTAAGCGTCGTGGTATCGCGCGGTAACCCCCGGGGGCGCGGACCGGACACGTGCGCGCCTCGGCACACGGGACGGCTCGCGGGCGGCGCCGTCGCCCGCCGCGGGGACGGCGCCGCCCGCCCAGCGTGCGGGTGGCGCCTGCCGCCCGCCGCGCGCCCGGCCCGTCACGGCCTCGGCCGTACGCTCGGCGGCCCCCGCCCGTGCGCTCGGCGGCCCCCGGCCGTACCCTCAGCGGCGCTTGCGCAGCAGCGCGAGGGCGCTGAGCGACTGCGTCAGGGAGACGACGGACAGCAGCACGTACAGTACCCGCCGCAGCGTGTCCGGATGCGTCCACCACTGCGCGCTCACCCACAGCGGCAGCAACAGGCCCCACACGGCCGCGTAGGCGCGCAGCTGCGGGGTGGAGGAGTCGGCGCCGGGGGACAGGAACCGGGACAGGGCGCTGCGCCGCGGTCCGCCGGGCGTCGGGCTGCTGGTCATGGACGCCATCATGCCGGGCGCGGCGGCGCGGGTCGCCGCCCGGGCGGCGACCGGGCGGCGACCGGGCGTCGGCGGGCGTACGGGCGGCGTCGCCGGACACGCGTACGGCGCGGGCGCCGCGCGGACTTCCCCGAGGTCACGTGCGGGCGCCCGCGCCGGAAGGACGACGTGGCGTCGTATGGCAGGACGGCTGGAGCGGCGGGCGGCCGGAGCCCCCGGGGCGGCCGGGTCCGGGCGGATGCCCGGCGGGCGGCCGGCGGCGGGCTGGAACCGCTGCCTACTTCGGCGGTTTCTTGCCGGTCACCCCTAGGTGCACCAGCAGCGCGAGGTTCGGCTTCAGGTCGGCCTGCTTGACGCCGGTGCCGCTGAAACCTTTCTGGTGGGCCGCGACGGCCGCCAGCATGGCGACCAGCGAGCCGGCCACGGCCGGCGCGCTGACCTCCTTGTCCACGCGCCCCTTCTCCTGCAGCTCCCGGATGGACTCGGTGAGGGAGCCGGTCACCGCGTTGAGGATCTTCATCCGGATGCGGTGGAACCGCTTGTCGCCCTCGGCCGCGCCGAGGTCGATCACCCGGAGGATCGCGTCGTTCCTGCGCCAGAAGGAGAGGAAGCCGTCGACCAGCTCCTCGGCGGCCTGCGCGCCCGCCCGGCCGGTCCAGGTGCGGCCGGCGACGAGGGAGGTCAGCCCCGCGCCCTCCTTGGCCATCTCGTCGGCGAGCTCCAGCACGGCGCCTTCGACGTCGGGGAAGTACTGGTAGAAGGTCGCGGGGGAGGTGCCCGCCATCCGGGCGACGTCGATCACCTTGACGTCGCGGTACGGCGACGTGCTGAGCATCTCGCCGAGGCAGTCGAGCAGCTTCTGCCGCGTCGCCTGTCCGCGGCGGCCCGCCACGCGGCCGTCAACGGTGCGAACTTGTCCTGTCATGCCGTCAGTTTACCGACGCGTGATCAGCGCGCGATCTGGCCGCGTGCAAACGGGGAATGCCCGACTCCACTTGACGAACCGGCAGCTCAGCCACGGTTTCTCAGACGTCCCTCGGGTCCCGTCGAGGCCGCTCGGATTGCGTCGAACGAGGGGTTTGCGGCGGTTTGGAGGGGTCGTCGGAGGCGGCCGAAAAGAATTGACCATATGTTCGATTAACGTCGGTGTGGTGACGCAGATCACTCGCTACGGTGGGCGGTACGCGGGAGAAGAGCACAGAGAGGACCCGATCATGACCGCTTTCGGCGAGGGCGCGCCCTGCTGGGCCGACGTGATGCTGCCCGATCTCGCGGCCTGCGCGCTTCTACGGGGAGCTGTTCGGCTGGACCTTCGAGGACCAGGGCGAGAGCGCCGGCAACTACACGATCGCCCGCCGCGACGGGAGGGCCGCCGCCGCGCTCATGCCCAAGGCCGATCCCGCGATGCCCACCGCCTGGGGCGTGTACTTCGCGACCGCGGACGCCGCCAGGACCGCCGTGCGGATCACCGACGCCGGCGGCCACATCCTCTTCGGCCCGGACCCGGTGGGGGCCGCCGGCGTGATGGTCGGCGCGCTCGACCCCGGCGGCTCGGCGTTCTCCCTCTGGCAGCCCGGCGCCCGCCCCGGCTTCGACGTGGTCGGCGAGCCCGGCGCGTACTGCTGGACCGAGAACCACACCCTGGACGCCGCCGCCGTCGACCCCTTCTACGAGGCGGTGTTCGGCTACCGGACGCGCCAGATCGGCGACGGCGTCGGCTTCGACTACAAGGTCTGGTCGCTGCCCGAGGCCCCGGAGGACCCGGTGGCCGGCCGGATGCGGCGCGGCGGCGACCTGCCGCCCGACGCGCCGTCCGCGTACCAGACGTACTTCGTCGTCGCGGACTGCGACACGGCCGCCGACACCGTGCGCAGGCTCGGCGGGACGGTCTTCCACGAGCCGCACGACTCGCCGTTCGGCCGCACCGCGGTCGTCACCGACGACCAGGGCGCGGCCTTCGCGGTCATCGACGTCCTGCGCACGAGCGGCGCGGCGTGACAGCCGCGCGGCCTCGCGCCGCGGGACTCGCGGGCGGCGGGGACGGCGCCCGCGGACGACCGCGCGGATGATAACGAGTTCGGTCCGCGGGCGTGTCGCGGCGGCCCCGGGTTCGCAACCGGGGCCCTTCCCAGGAAGAATCAGGCCCGTACCCTGGCGCGGGAGCCGACGACGGGCCGCACGGGGCCGGACCGCACGGGGAACGGCCGCGGACCGCGCGGGCACGGGGAGGTGACAGGGCAGTGGTGGAGCAGCTGACGCAGCACGACCCGAGACGGATCGGCCCTTTCGAGGTGCTGGGGCGGCTCGGCGCCGGCGGCATGGGGCTGGTCTATCTCGCCCGCTCGGCCTCCGGCCGCCGCGTGGCGATCAAGACGGTGCGCGCCGAACTCGCCGAGGACCAGCTCTTCCGGGTCCGCTTCACCCGCGAGGTGGAGGCCGCCCGCGCGGTCTCCGGCTTCTACACCGCCGCCGTGGTCGACGCCGACCCGCGCGCCGCGGTGCCCTGGCTCGCCACCGCCTACGTCCCGGCGCCCTCCCTGGAGGAGATCGTCAACGAGTCGGGGCCGATGCCCGCGCAGGCGGTGCGCTGGCTCGCCGCCGGCATCGCCGAGGCGCTGCAGTCCATCCACGCCGCCGGCCTGGTCCACCGCGACATGAAGCCGTCCAACGTGCTGGTGGTCGAGGACGGCCCGCGGGTGATCGACTTCGGCATCGCCTCGGGCGTCTCCAACACCCGCCTGACGATGACCAACGTCGCGGTCGGCACCCCCGCCTACATGTCGCCCGAGCAGGCCCGCGACTCGCGCAGCGTGCGCGGCGCCAGCGACGTCTTCTCGCTCGGCTCGACGCTGGTCTTCGCCGCCACCGGACACGCGCCCTTCCACGGCGCCAACCCGGTCGAGACCGTCTTCATGCTGTTGCGCGAGGGCCCGGACCTGGCCGGGCTGCCGGACGAGCTGCGTCCGCTCATCGAGTCGTGCATGCGGATGGAGGCCGAGCGCCGGCCCACCCCCGCCGACCTCCAGGCACAGCTCGCGCCGCACCTGTTCTCCGCCGGCGGCGACGACACCGGCACCGCCTCCGCCTGGCTGCCGCCCGGCGCGGTCGCGCTGATAGAGCAGCGCCGCAGCGGGCGCTCCGCCGTGCCCGCCGGCAGCGGCCGGGGCGCGCACGCCGCACGCCCCCAGCCGGTCGGCGCGCCGCCCGGCCCGCAGTCGCCCGGCCCCCGGTCACCGGGGACGCAGCCGCCCGCCGGACAGGGCGCGCTGCCGTCGGGACCGCAGGTCCCGGTGCTGAACGCGCCGCCCCCGCCGCAGTCCCCGCCCGCGCCCCAGTCGCCGCCCCGGCCCGCGCAGGCCCCGCGGGTCGCGCCCGCCGCCGACGGCGCCGCGCCCCCGGTCTGGCCCTCCGCCTCGGTCCGGCTGGCCGGCTCCGCCCCGATCGGGCCGGGCCCCCGGGTCGCCGAGGTGGCCGGCCGCAAGGCGGCGGCGGGCCCGGCGCCCGGCACCGAGTGGGTGCACGGCAGGACCGGGCAGCAGGGACCCGGCGGCCCGGGCGGCGGCGGGGGCAGGGGCGCGCACCGCGCCGCCTCCGCCTCCTCCGCCGCGCCTCCCGCCCAGGTGTCGTCTCCGGCCGCCGCGCCGGGGGAGTGGCGCCCCTGGCGCTTCCGGATGTCGAACGACGTGTGGGGCACCCCCGCGGTCGCCGGCGGCCTGCTCTACGTCACCTCCTTCGAGGTGCACGCCCTGGACACCGCGAGCGGCCGGCGGCAGTTCAAGACCCGTGACGTGGCCTGGACGATGGCGGTCGAGGGCGGCCGCATCCACGCCTCCGACGGCCCCAGCCTCTTCGCCCTCGACGCCGCCGACGGCACCGACCGCTGGCGCACCTCCATCGACGGCTGGGTCTACGCGGTGCGGGCCGGCGGCGGCGCCGTCGTCACCGCCACCCGCGGCGGCGGCGTCCAGGCCTGGGACGCGGCGACCGGCGCGCTGCGCTGGGAACGCGGCGGCGCGCAGGCCGAGTTCGAGTCGCCCGAGTCGGGCCCGGTGGTGACCGACGGTGTCGTCTACTACCAGGGCGGCGGCCTGCTGCACGCGGTCGACGCGGTCACCGGCGCCGAGCGCTGGTCGCACCCGGTCGGCGACCCCGGCGCGGCCGGCGCGGTGCCGACCCGGCCGGTGGTCGCGGACGGCGTGGTGCACCTCGTCGCCGGCACCCGGGTGCTCGCGCTCGACGTGCGCACCGGCGCCGAGCGCTGGCACTTCGACGCGCCGGCGGTGATGTTCGCGCCGCCCGCGCACGTCCCGGGCCCCGCCGCTTCCGGCGGCGGGGTCTACGTGGTGGACCACCTCGGCACGGTCTACGCGCTCGACCCGGCCGACGGCCGGGACCGCTGGCGGGTGGCCACCGAGCCGCGGCAGTCCGTCGAGCCGGTCGTGGTCAGCGGCGGCTCGGTGCACCTCGGCGCGGGCAGCGCCCTCTACACGCTGGACGCGGTGGCCGGCACCCCGCGCTGGCGGTTCGCCGCGCAGGGCGAGATCGTCGGGTCGCCCGCGGCGGCCGGCGGCCGGGTGCACTTCGGCTCCAAGGACCACTGCCTCTACACCGTCGACGCGGCCGGCGGCATGCTGCGCTGGCGGCTGGAGACCGGCGGGGAGATCACCGGCTCCCCGGTCGCCGCGGACGGCGTGGTCTACGCCTGCTCCAAGGACCGCTGCGTGTACGCGCTGGACGCGGCGAAGGGCACCGGCGTCACCTCCCGCCGGGCCTGACGGCCCGTCGCGGGCCTGACGCGCCCGTCGCGGGCACCCGGGTCCGCTCGTGGCCGCGGCGGCGCCGGACGCGGAAAAGGGACCGACCGCGGCGCCCCCTCCGCGCCGCGGTCGGTCCTCGGCCCCCCGGGAATCGCACTCGGCCCCCCGAGTTCCCGGCCCCCTGGGCCTTCCCCCTTTTCCCGGTCCCCCCCGTGGTTCCCCGTGATCCCCCTGGTCCCCCGTGATCCCCCGCGCTTTCCGTGTCCCCCGTCGTTCCCCCGTCGTCCGGTGGGCCCCTCCCCGTGGTCCCCCCCGGGTCAGAGCTTGGTGCCGTCCGCGTGGATGTTGGTGGGCTTCACGACCGTCGCGTCGGTCGTGGCGTCCGCGTGGATGTTGGTGGGCTTGGCGACCGGCTTGTCGGTCGTGCCGTCCGCGTGGATGTTGTCCGGGTCGTCCGGCGTGCCGTCGGTCGGAGCGGGCTCGGTGCTCATGGTGCTCTCCTGCGCTGTCGAGGACGTGCTGTCATGAAGCCCGCCCAGCGACGACCCCCGTACATCACCAGGCGGGCGGCTCAATGTCAGTGATGGAATCCTGGCAGGCACCGATAATCAACCGATAAACGGCTCTGGTGATGACTTGAGACGCCGCCGGGACACGACCGTGCCCGGGCCGCGCCTCGGCCCGCCTCAGACGGCGACCGTGGTCTCCGCGTCGCCGCCGAGCAACTGCCGTACCTCCTGGGCCTCGGGCGAGCCCAGCGCGGTGTAGATGCCCAGCGAGTCCTGCCAGCAGGCGTGCGCCCGCACCGGCTGGCCCAGCCCGAACAGCGCGCTGCCCAGCACCGTCAGGGCGTTGGCGACCCGCCACTCGCCGCCGACGTCCCGCAGGATGACCAGCGCCTGCTCCGCGTGCGACGCCGCCTGCCGCCAACTCCCGCCCGCCAGGTGCACCTTGGCCAGCCGGAACAGCGTCATGCCCTCCCAGAACTGCTGCCGCCCCTCGCGGAAGACGTGCAGCGCCTCGGTGAGCCCCTCCAGCGCCTCGTCCAGCCGGCCGGTCGCGGTCAGCGCGATGCCCAGCGCGTACAGGCCGTTGGCCGGGCGGAAGCCCGCGCCCAGGTCCCGGTATATCTCCACCACCTGTCGCGAGGCGTCCAACGCCGCCTCGGTGTCGCCGAGTTCGAGCTGCGCCCGGGACAGGTTGCTGAGCGTCGCGGCCTCGCCGTAGCGGCTGCCGTCGCTGCGGAACGCCTCCAGCGCGGTGGTGAAGTACGCCGCCGACTCCTCGAACCTGCGGGTGTGCAGCGCGATGATGCCGCGCATGTTCGGCGCGTAGCTGCTGGCCATCGGGTCCTCGGCGGCCACGCCCAGCAGGTGCGCGCGGGTGATCTCCTCCTCGGCCTCGGGGAACCGCCCGGACAGGCACAGCAGTTGGCCCAGCCAGATCCGGCCGCGCGCCTCGACCAGTCCCTCGCCCAGCTCCTGCGCGGTGGCCACCACCGCGCGCGCCGCCTGCTGGTACTGCCGCGCGTAGATGCCGGTCTCCATCAGGTCCTGGGTGGCCAGCAGCAGGTCGACGGCCTGCCGCAGCGAGCTCGGGCAGCCGTCGGCCGCGGCCTGCTCGATCGCCGCGAGCAGCGCCTGCGCCTCGGAGAACAGCCACTCCAGCGCCTCGTCGCGCTCGGTGAAGCGCAGCCCCGGGTGGGTGGTCGGCGCCAGGTGGCCCAGCGCCCGGTCGCCCGGCCGCTCCAGCGCGTACGCGGAGGCCGCCGAGGCCAGGTAGTAGTCCAGCAGCCGGGTGACGGCGTTGCAGCGCTCCTCGGGCAGTTCGTCGCGCTCAGCGCACTCGCGCGCGTACAGCCGCAGCAGGTCGTGGAAGCGGTAACGGGCCGGCGCCGCGGACTCGATGAGGCTGATGTCGACCAGCGCCTCCAGCAACTCCTCGGTGGTGTACGGGTCCAGGTCCAGCACCGCGGCCGCCGCCCCCAGCGAGATGTCCGGCCCGTCGGGCAGCGACAGCAGCCGGAACGCCCGCGCCTGCGCGGCCGACAGGTGACCGTAACCGAGCGCGAAGGTCGCCTTCACCGCCAGGTCGCCGGCCCGCAGCTCGTCCAGCCGCCGCCGGTGGTCGGCGAGTTTGCGGGCCAGCACCGAGACCGTCCAGGTCCGCCGCGCGGCCAGCCGGGCCGCCGCGATCCGGATCGCCAGCGGCAGGAACCCGCACGCACCCACCACGTCCAGCGCCGCCTGCCGCTCGCCGGCCACCCGCTCCTCGCCGACGATCCGGGTGAACAGCTGCAGCGCCTCCTCCGGCGACATCACGTCCAGGTCCACCAGGTGCGCGCCCGCCAGGTCCACCATCCGCACCCGGCTGGTCACCAGCGCCGCGCACCCCGGCGTGCCCGGCAGCAACTGCCGGATCTGCGCCGCGTCGTAGGCGTTGTCCAGCAGCGCCAGCACCCGGCGGCCGTCCAGGGTGGAGCGGTAGAGCGCGGCGCGCTCGGCGAGCGAGTCGGGGATCGCCGGGTTGGGCACGCCCAGCGCGCGCAGGAACCCGCCGAGCACTGCCTCCGGTTCGGCCGGGCGCGCGTCGGTGCCCTGCAGGTCGACGTACAACTGCCCGTCGGGGAACGCGTCGCGGGCCTCGTGCGCGACGTGCACCGCGAGCGTGGTCTTGCCGACGCCGCCGATGCCGGCCACCGCCGACACCGCCATCACCCCGCCGCCCAGCGACGCCTGCGCCAACTGCTGCCCCAGCTCGCGCACCACGGTCTCGCGTCCGGTGAAGTCCGCGACGGTCGCGGGCAGTTGCGCGGGGCGCACCGGTTCGCCCGCCGCGCCCGGATAGCCGCCGGCCGGTGCGGCCAGTCCCGCGTCGGCCTCCAGGATCCGCTGGTGCAGGTCGGCGAGTTCGGCCGACGGGTCGATGCCCAGCTCCTCGGCCAGCAGCCGGCGCGTGTCGGCGTAGACGCCCAGCGCCTCGGCCTGCCGTCCGCTGCGGTACAGTGCCAGCATCAGCAGCGCGCGCACCCGCTCGCGCAGCGGGTGCTCGGCCGACAGCGCGGTCAGCTCGGACACCGCCTCGGCGTGCGCGCCCAGGTCCAGATCCAGCTCCAGGCGGGCCTCCACCAGGCCCAGCCGCCACTCGGCCAGCCGGGCGCGCTGCGTCTCGGCGTACGGCCCCGGCAGCCCGGCCAGCGGCTCGCCGTGCCACAACCCCAGCGCCTCGCCCAGCAGTTCGCGGGCCCGCACCGGGTCGCTGTGCCGGAGCTTCTCCGCCTCGACGGCCAACTGCTCGACCACCGCGGCGTCCAGGGCGCCGGGGGCCACCCGCAGGACGTAACCGCCGGAGTCGGTGACCAGCGCGGTGGGACCGAGCCCCTTGCGCAGTCGGGAGGCGTACGAGCGCAGCGCGGCCAGCGCGGTGTTGGGCGGGCTCTCGCCCCACACCGCGTCCAGCAGCTCCGACGCGGTGGCCGTGCGTCCACCGCGCAGCAGCAACGCGGCCAGCAGGGCGCGCTGTTGCGGCGCCCCGGTCGCGATCGGCTCGCCGTCGCGCCAGGCGCGTACCGGACCGAGGACCGCGAACCGCAGGCCCGGTGCCGGCGCCGCCCTGGTTTCCATCTCTGCCCCCTGAACCGCCCGCGAGAGCCCGGAGCCTCCCCCGAAGGCCCGTCTCTCCGCGCGTATATCGATCGTTCATCGCCGGACGGAACAGTTGTCCGCATGACACGCGGGGCCGGGAGTTCGGCCCCCGTCCGTGCCAGTTTGCCGTGTCGGGACGCCGCGGTCACCCCGTCCATGGTCCCGATCCGGCCTCCTGGCAAAAGTTGGGCTGAATTTGAGGTTCCGTCTGTGCGTGCGCGGAGGTTGTGCTGTGTGGGGATCGTCCATGCCGGTGTGCGTTCTGCGACAGGGCTGGTGAACGGGCCCTCATGTGTGTCTGGTGCGCGTCCGTCCCATCCGGTGCTGAGGTTCAGGTCCGACCGTTCCGGACCGTCCGCGCCGACGGGGAATCTCGTCTTCCACGGGGATCGTCGGCGGCGGTCCGCCCGTACGCCGGGCCGTCCGGGACCCTCCTGCGGCCCGGCCGGCGGCTCCGGCCGGCCCCGGCCGAGGCGGCCGCGGTGAGCGGCGAGGGACCGCACCGGGGCGAGCCGCGGCCGGGCCGTGGCGGGCGCGGCGGCGGCAAGCGCGGTGGCGACGTGCTCCGGCTGCCCGGCCCGCTGCTGCGCCACCGCGCCGCGCGCCGCCCGCAGACGGTGCCACTGCTGCCCTACCCCAGCTCCGCGGTCCTGGGCACGGCGGGCCGCAGCCACGCCGAACTCGACCGCCGCGCACGGGCGGTGGCCGCGCGCCTGGGCGCGCTGCTGCAGCCCGGCAGCCGGGTCATGCTCGTCTACCCGCAGGGGCCGGACCTGGCCGGCGCGTTCTTCGGCTGCCTCTACGCGGGCATGACGGCGATCCCGCTGGTGCTGCCCGCGCCCGGCGCCACCGAGGCCGTGCCGGCCGCGGTCCGGCGCTGCGCGCCCGACCTGGTGCTCACCGGCGGCGACACCTGGACGCCGCTGGCGGTCGACCGCAACCGCACCGCGGTCGTCGAGGCGGACGGGGTACGCGTGGGCGGCGAGCCCGTCTGGCGGCTGGCGCAGAGCTGGCGCACGGTCGGGGTGCTGCGCAGCGCCCCCGCCTATCAGCGCCACCACGACGACGGCGCGGTCGGCGGACGCCTGGAGGCCGCGATGGGGCACGGCGACCTGTCCGACGTCATGGGCGAGTTGGCGCAGGCGGTGCGGCTGGGCACGGACGAGGAGAACGTGGGCTGGATCGCCGCGGTGCACGGCGTGGAGGACGCGGTCTGGCGCATCCTGCTGCCGGTCCACCTCGACGCGGGGCGCTGAGCCGGACCGGGGCGCCTCGACGCGGGGCGCTGAGCCGGACCGGGCCGACTCCCGCGGGGCGCCGAGCGGGACCGCGCCGCCTCCCGCGGGCCGCATAGAGTCACGTCATGCGACTTGCCGTGATGATCTTCCTGACGGATCAGACGATCACGCCCACCCACCTGGCCCGCGAACTGGAACAGCGGGGCTTCGCGGGCCTCTACGTGCCCGAGCACACCCACATCCCCGTCTCCCGGGCCACGCCCTACCCGGCGGGCGGTCCGCTGCCCGAGGAGTACGGCAGGACGCTGGACGCGTTCGGCGCGCTGACCGCCGCCGCCTCGGTGACCGAGCGGCTGCGCGTCGGCACCGCCATCACCCTCCTCGCGCAGCACGACCCGATCGTGCTGGCCAAGCAGATCGCGACACTGGACCACCTGTCCGGCGGCCGCTTCACCCTCGGCGTCGGCTTCGGCTGGAACGTCGAGGAGGCCGCCGCCCACGGCGTGGACTGGGCCACCAGGCGCGACCGGGTGCGCGACAGCGTCGCCCTGATGCGCGCGCTGTGGGCGCCGGAACCCACCGCGCACACCGGGGAGTTCGTCGCCGTCGAGGCCAGCCTCGCCTGGCCCAAGCCGCGCGGCGGCAGCGTCCGCACCCTGATCGGCGGGGGCGCGGGACCCAAGACGCTGGGCGCGGTCGTGGAGTACGCCGACGGGTGGATGCCCATCGGCGGCGGGGGTCTGACCCAGGCGCTGCCGAGGCTGCGCGCCGCGTGGCAGGAGGCCGGCCGCGGCCCCGAGGGCCCGGTCGTGCTGCCCACCTCCGTCGTCCCCGACCCCGGCAAGCTCGCGCACCTGCGCGACCTGGGCGTCGAGGAGGTCGCCCTGCACCTGCCCGCCGCCGGCCCCGACGAGGTGCTGCGCACCCTCGACACGTACGCGCGCTACCTCTGACCCTCCGACCCGGCCGGCCGGCCGTATTCCCGCAACGGCGCCCGCGTCGCAGTGAGAATGCCGACAGGCCCGTTCGCCGGGCCGGTCGCGGTGACCGGTGCCCGCCGGGCGAAGGCCGCATATCCTCGGAGGATGACCTCGCAGACGCACCCCGCCAGTGCCCCTGCCGTCGGCGCGATGCGACGCGCCCTGCACCGCGCGGAGACGGGGGTGGCGCTGGACGTGGGCGAGGCCGCGGTGCTGCTGCAGGCCCGCGGCCAGGACCTGGAGAGACTCTCGCGGACCGCGGCGCGGCTGCGGGACGCCGGGCTCGAGGCCGCGGGGCGGCCGGGCGTGGTGACGTACTCGCGGAAGGTGTTCATCCCGCTGACCCGGCTGTGCCGGGACAAGTGCCACTACTGCACCTTCGTGACCGTGCCGGGCAAGCTGCGCCGCGCGGGCCACGGGATGTTCCTGTCGCCCGACGAGGTGCTGGACATCGCCCGGCGCGGCGCCGCGATGGGTTGCAAGGAGGCCCTGTTCACGCTCGGCGACCGCCCGGAGGACCGCTGGCCCGAGGCGCGCGAGTGGCTGGACGCGCACGGCTACGACGACACGCTGGCGTACGTGCGGGCGATGTCGGTGCGGGTGCTGGAGGAGACCGGGCTGCTGCCGCACCTGAACCCCGGGGTGCTGACCTGGACGGACTTCCAGCGGCTGAAGCCGGTCGCGCCGTCCATGGGCATGATGCTGGAGACCACCGCGACCCGGCTGTGGTCCGAGCCGGGCGGCCCGCACCACGGCTCGCCGGACAAGGAGCCCGCGGTCCGGCTGCGGGTCCTGGAGGACGCCGGCCGGTCCAACGTGCCCTTCACCACCGGCATCCTGATCGGCATCGGCGAGAGCCACGAGGAGCGCGCCGAGTCGCTGTTCGCCATCCGCCGCACCGCGCGCGCCTACCACGGCGTCCAGGAGGTGATCGTCCAGAACTTCCGCGCCAAGCCGGACACCGCGATGCGCGGCATGCCGGACGCGGAACTGGAGGAACTGGCCGCGGCGATCGCGGTGGCGCGGACCGTGCTGGGCCCCTCGGCGCGCATCCAGGCGCCGCCGAACCTGGTGGACGGCGAGTACGACCGGTTCATCGCGGCCGGCATCGACGACTGGGGCGGGGTGTCGCCGCTCACCCCGGACCACGTCAACCCCGAGCGCCCCTGGCCGCAGATCGAGGAACTGGCCGCGCGCACCGCGCAGGCCGGCTTCACGCTGCGCGAACGCCTCACGATCTACCCGGAGTTCGTCCGCCGCGGCGAGCCGTGGCTGGACCCGCGGCTGCTGCCGCACGTGACCGCGCTGGCCGACCCGGAGACGGGCCTGGCCCGCGAGGACGCGGTGGTCGAGGGCCGCCCGTGGCAGGAGCCCGACGAGGGCTTCACCGCGACCGCCTCCGGGCGCACCGACCTGCACGCCACCATCGACACCGACGGCCGCACCGGCGACCGCCGCGAGGACTTCGAGGACGTGTACGGCGACTGGGAGGCGCTGCGCGAGCAGGCCGCGCCCGGCCTGGTGCCCGACCGCGTCGAGGCCGACGTCAAGCAGGCGCTGAGCACCGCCGCGGACGACCCGACCCGGCTGACCGACGCGCAGGCGCTGGCGCTGCTGCACGCCGACGGCCCGGCCCTGGACGCGCTGTGCCGGATCGCCGACGACCTGCGCCGCGACACCGTCGGCGACGACGTGACGTACATCGTCACCCGCAACATCAACTTCACCAACGTCTGCTACACCGGCTGCCGGTTCTGCGCGTTCGCCCAGCGCCGCACCGACGCCGACGCCTACACCCTGTCCCTGGACCAGGTCGCCGACCGCGCGGAGCAGGCGTGGCAGGTCGGCGCGACCGAGGTGTGCATGCAGGGCGGCATCCACCCGGATCTGCCCGGCACCGCGTACTTCGACATCGCGCGCGCGGTCAAGGAGCGGGTGCCGGGGATGCACGTGCACGCGTTCTCGCCGATGGAGGTCGTCAACGGCGCGGCCCGCACCGGCATGTCGGTGCGCGACTGGCTGACCGCCGCGAAGGAGGCCGGGCTCGACTCGATCCCCGGCACCGCCGCCGAGATCCTCGACGACGAGGTCCGCTGGGTGCTGACGAAGGGCAAACTGCCCGCCGCCACCTGGGTGGAGGTCGTCAGCACCGCGCACGAGCTGGGCATCCGCTCCTCCTCCACGATGATGTACGGCCACGTCGACCAGCCGCACCACTGGCTCGGCCACCTGCGGCTGCTGGCCGAGATCCAGCAGCGCACCGGCGGGTTCACCGAGTTCGTCACGCTGCCGTTCATCCACACCAACGCGCCGGTCTACCTGGCCGGCATCGCCCGCCCCGGCCCCACCGCCCGCGACAACCGCGCGGTGACCGCGATGGCCCGCCTGCTGCTGCACCCGCACATCACCAACATCCAGACCAGCTGGGTCAAACTCGGCGCGGACGGCGCCGCGCAGATGCTGCGCTCGGGCGCCAACGACCTCGGCGGCACGCTGATGGAGGAGACCATCTCCCGGATGGCCGGCTCCTCCTACGGCTCCTACCGCTCCATCCGCGACCTGGAGGCCATCGCCGCCGCGGCCGGCCGCCCCTCCCGCCAGCGCACCACCCTCTACGGCCCGGTGCCCGCCGAGCGCGTCGAGGCCGGCCGCGCCTCCGACGGCCACCTGCCGGCCCTGCTGCCCGTGCTCCCGGCCTCGTCCTAACCGCGGCGGGGGCCGCGGCGGGGCGCTCGCGGGGGCCCTCCGGGGGCTCGCGGGGGGCCGTGCGGGGTGCTCGGGCGGTACGTCCCACCCGTCCCCTGGTGTCCATCGCTCCCCTTCCGCTCCTGGCCGGGTCGGATATCGTGCTGGCGCAGAACGGGTTCGGACCGGGAGATGACCGAAGGGGACCGCTTTGACCGCAGTCTGGGGCCGCGCGCAGCAGCAGGACTTCCGCAGCCGGGTCCGCGGCTGCCTGCTCGGCGGTGCGATCGGCGACGCCCTCGGCGCGGGCGTGGAGTTCGAGTCGCTGGAGGCGATCAGGACCAACCACGGCGCGGACGGCGTCACCGACTACGTGCCCGCGTACGGCAGACGCGGCGCGATCACCGACGACACCCAGATGACCCTGTTCACCGTCGAGGGCCTGATCCGCGCCCAGGTGCGCCGCGACACCGGCGCCTGGCACCCGCCGACCGACGTGCACCGCGCCTACCGCCGCTGGTCGGCCACGCAGACCGAGTGGGGGCCGGACGAGCGCCGCAAGGACACCGGCTGGCTGGCCAAGGAGGAGTGGCTGTACGCCCGCCGCGCGCCCGGCGGCGCGTGCCTGAGCGGCCTGGCCGACGACACCATGGGCACCCTGGAGGCGCCCAAGAACCCCGGCTCCAAGGGCTGCGGCACGGTGATGCGCTCCGCGCCGTTCGGCCTGCTGGTGGGCTGGGAGCCGCAACTGGTCTTCCAACTCGCGGTGGAGTGCGCCGCGCAGACCCACGGCCACCCCACCGGGCAGCTCGCGGCCGGCGCCTTCGCCGTCATCGTGCACGGCCTGGCCCGCGGCGAGGCGCTGGACGGCTCGGTGCAGCACGCCCTGGCGCTGCTCGGCGCCCGCCCCGGCCACCAGGAGACCACCGACGCGCTGCAGAGCGCGCTGGGCGCGGTGCGCCAGGGCCTGCCCTCGCCGCAGCGCGTGGAGGCGCTGGGCGAGGGCTGGACCGCGGAGGAGGCGCTGGCCATCGGGGTGTACTGCGCGCTGGTCGCCGAGGACGTGCGGCACGGCCTGCTGCTGGCCGTCAACCACTCCGGGGACAGCGACTCCACCGGCTCGGTCTGCGGCAACCTGCTGGGCGTGCAGCACGGCGAGACCGCGCTGCCGCCGGCCTGGATCGCCGAGCTGGAGGGCCGTGCCACGATCCTCCAGCTCGCCGACGACTTCGCCATGGAGATGACCCAGGCGCCCGCGCTGCACGGCCCGGCCGGCGCGAGCCCGGCCTGGCTGGACCGTTACCCGGCGGCGTAGGCGCGCCGTCCGTGCGCCTGGGACCGTACGCCGCTACCCCGCCGCGTAGCCCCGCTCCGGCTCGGGCAGCACCGCTGCCGCCGCCCCGTCGCCGTCGGCGTTGACCTTCGCGATCAGCGCGTCGCGCTCCGGGGTGTCCTCGGGCTTGATCCAGCCGATGGCGATGTACAGCACCAGCGAGATCGCGACCGGCACGGAGATCTGGTACTCCAGGCCGACCCCGCCCGACACCGCGTCGTTGACCGGGTAGTTGACCAGGTAGAACGCCACCAGTCCGAGCGCCCAGCTGACCAGCGCGGCGGTCGGCCCGGACCTGCGGAACCGCGGCATCAGCCCGAGCAGGAACGGGATCGCGATCGGACCGACGAGCCCGGCCACCCACTTGATGACGATCGTGATGATGTCCTTGAAGGCGGGCGAGTCGACCTGCGTGGCGATGGCCATCGACAGCCCGAGGAAGAGCAGCGTGGTGGCGCGGGCGGCGATCAGCCCGATCCGGCTGCCCCACTCCCGCGCGGTGCGCGAGACGGCCGGCGCGATGTCGCGGGTGACGACGGCGGCGATCGCGTTGGCGTCGGAGGAGCACATGGCCATGGTGTGCGAGAAGAAGCCGACCACCACCAGGCCCAACAGGCCGTGCGGCAGCAGCCGTTCGGTGAGCAGCGCGTAGGAGTCCGAGGCGTCCGGCTTCTTGGCGTGCACCAGCAGCGGCGCGATCCACATCGGGAAGAACAGCACCAGCGGCCAGACGAACCACAGCGCGGAGGAGAGCATCGCGCTGCGGGCGGCCTTGCGGGCCGAGCCGGTCGCCATGTAGCGCTGGGCCTGGTTCCACATGCCGCCGTTGTACTCGAAGGTCTTGATGAACAGGTACGCCAGCAGGAACACCGCGGTGTACGGGCCGGCGGTGGGGTGGCCGTGGTGGCGCAGCGCCGGCTCGTCCCACACGTTCCAGACGCTGTCGACGCCGCCGAGCTTGGACAGCGCCGCGACCAGCATCGCCAGCCCGGCGACCAACTGGATGGCGAACTGGCCGAGTTCGGTGAGCGCGTCCGCCCACAGGCCGCCGACGGTGCAGTAGACCGCGGTGATCGCCCCGGTGATCACGATGCCCTGGGTGATGGTGATGCCGGTGAAGACCGACAGCAGGGTGGCGATGGCCGCCCACTTCGCGCCCACGTCCACGATCTTCAGCAGCACGCCGGACCAGGCCAGCGCCTGCTGCGTGGGCAGGTTGTAGCGGTCTTTGAGGTACTCCAGCGGCGAGGCCACGCGCAGCCGCGAGCGCATCCGGTTCAGCCGGGGCGCGAACCACCGGGCGCCGAGCCCGACGCCGATCGCGATCGGGAACGCCCAGGTGAAGTAGGAGGTGACGCCGTACTGGTAGGAGATGCCGGCGTAGCCGGTGAACATCACCGCGCTGTAGCCCGACATGTGGTGCGAGATGCCGGACAGCCACCACGGCATCCGGCCGCCCGCGGTGAAGTAGTCGCCGACGTCGTCGACCCGGCTGTGGGACCAGAAGCCGATCGCGACCATCACGGCGAAGTACGCGATCAGCACGGTCCAGTCGAGACCATTCATGTCCCCTCCAGGGGGTCCGCCTTGTGAACGTGAGCGCACTTCGCTGTGACGCTGCGTCGGGCGGTCGCCCCCGTACGGGAGTTGGGGACTTCCCGGGATTGAACCCCTGCGGGAGGGGCTGGTCAAGACCTTCGTCGTTCAAGAATCTGAACGCAGATCAGAGCGCCGAACGATTTTGCCGTCCCTTTACACTCCTTGGCATTGTGATGACCGTCGCACCGCACCCACCATGAGCGGGCACTTCGCTGGACCCCGCCCGCATCACGCGGCGCACGGCGAACGGCCGTACGGGACACGGGAGTCCCGTACGGCCGTGAGGAAGGAGGCGGACCGCGGCACGGCGGAGGCGTCGCAGGACGCCGCCGGGAGCGTCAGGCGAAGACGCCGGCCAGCCGGGACAGGCCGCGCGTGATCTCCTCGGGCGTGTGCGTGGTGAACGACAGCCGCAGCGTGCGCGGATCGGGGTCGGCCGCGAAGAACGGCGCGCCCGGCACGTACGCCACGTCGCGGCGGACCGCCTCGCGCAGGAGCGCGGTGGCGTCGCAGCCGCGCGGCAGCCGCGCCCAGACGAACATGCCGCCCTGCGGCCGGCTCCACGAACTGCCCGGCGGCAGCGCCGAGTCGAGGCCGGCCAGCAGCGCGTCCCGGCGCGCCCGGTAGGCGCCGCGCACCCGCTCCAGGTGCGCGTCCAGGTCGCTGTCCACCAGGTAGCGGGCCGCGGCGGCCTGATCGACCGTCGAGGTGTGCAGGTCCGCCGCCTGCTTGGCGATCACGCAGGCCCGCAGCAGCGCCGCCGGCGCGCGCAGCCAGCCCAGCCGCATCCCCGGCGCCATCACCTTCGAGAAGCTGCCCAGCAGCGCCGTGCGGTCCGCCGCCGGCGTCAGCCCGGCGATCCACGGCTGCCGCTCGCCCTCGAACCGCAGCTCCCCGTACGGGTCGTCCTCGGCGATCCACAGGCCGTGCCGCCCGGCCACCTCGGCCACCGCGGCGCGCCGCTCGCCCGGCAGCGTGCGCCCGGTCGGGTTCTGGAAGTCCGGGACCAGGTAGAGGAGTTTGGGCCGCTCGCGCAGCACCGCCTGCTCCAGCGCCTCCGGGTCCACCCCGTCGGCGTCGGTCGGCACCGGCACCACCCGCGCGCCGGCGAAGCCGAAGCACTGGAGCGCCGCCAGATACGTCGGGTTCTCCACCAGCACGGTGTCGCCCGGCTCCAGCAGAGCGGTCGCCAGCAGCGAGAGCCCCTGCTGCGAGCCGCCGGTCACCAGCAGGTCCGCCGCGCCGGTGGCCAGCCCCCGCGCGGACAGCCGCGCGGCCACCGCGCCGCGCAGCGCCGGATCGCCCTCGGTGGTCGAGTACTGCAGCGCGGTGCGCGGCGCGGTCGCCAGCACCGCGTCGTACGCCGCCCGCAGCCCCGCCGCGTCGAACAGCTCCGGCGCCGGCAGCCCACCGGCGAACGAGATCACCTCGGGCCGCGCGGTCAGCGCCAGGATCTCCCGTACCGGCGAGGCGCCGACATCGCGGGCGCGGGCGGCGAGCGAGGAGAGCGGGGCGGTGGCGGTCGTCATGACCGCAGCCTACGGACAATCGATGTACTGTCCAGCTACTTTCCGGTGCTTCCCACAATGCGGGCACCGGCGCCCCGAGCGAGCACCGGCCCCGTGCGCACACCGGCCTCCAGCGAGCACCGGCCCCGTGCGCACACCGGCCCCGTGCGCACACCGGCCCCGTGCGCACACCGGCCCCATGCGCACACCGGCCCCATGGCAGCGGTGAGCCCCCTCGGCCAGGACGGCGGCCAGTCGAGAGGGCTCCAGCCGAGACGCGCTCAGCTACCGGTGTGCACGCGGACTCAGTGCAGGTCGAACGCGCCGCCGTCCACGTCGGTGACGAAGGAGGACCAGGCCTCCGGGGAAAAGGTCAGGACCGGCCCCTGCGGGTCCTTGGAGTCGCGGACGACCACCGACTCGGTGGCGGGGGACTTCACTTCCACGCAGGCGCCGTTCCCCGTGGACCGCGTGGACTTCTGCCACGCGAGGGTGTTGCCCAGCTTGATAGCCATCTCTAGCTCCGGTCTGTGCTGGTGGCGGTTTTTGACTGAACGTCTCGACGCTACCGGCCACCCTCCGGGCCCGGTGGGGGACTTCACCCAACCGGATGGCATATTCCTTGCAAACCTTCCCAGTCGGCCGGGGAGCGGTGTACCTTACCGCCCGCACAGACCTCCGCGCGCTTCCCGCCAGGCGCCCGCCGGCGCTCCGCCCGTACCGGCCCGCGCCCCCGGGCGCACCCCCTCACTCGTAGCGGTGCGCCGCCTCCTCGATGAACTGCCGGCTCTGCTCCGCGCTCAGCGCCTGGGCCCGCAGGTGCTCGTACATCACGCTGTACGCCTGCACGTCGGTGTCCTTCTCCAGGTACAGGTCGCTGTTCACGCCCTCCAGGTAGACCACCGTGGCGTCGGTCGCGTCGGTGAACTCCAGCACCGCGAACTGCCCGCTCAGGCCCGGGTGCGCGCCCGCCTCGAACGGCAGCACCTGCACGGTGACGTGCGGCAGGTGGCTCAACTCCACCAGGTGCAGGAGCTGTTCGCGCATGATCTGGCTGTCGCCGACCTTGCGGCACAGCGCGGCCTCGTCGATCACCGCCCACATCCGCAGCGGCGTGTCCTCGTCGGTGATCCGGTCCTGGCGGCGCAGCCGTACGCTCACCCGCTTCTCGACCTGCTCCGGCGTGGCCTCCGGGAGGTTGCCCGCGATGACCGCGCCGGCGTACCCCGGCGTCTGCAACAGGCCCGGCACCACCTGGGGTTCGAACACCCGCAGGCTCGCCGCCTCGGTCTCCAGGCCGATGTACACGCTGTACGGGATGTCCCCGAAGGCGTGCCACCAGCCCTGCTGCCGCGACTCCTTGGCCATCTGCATCAGGGAGTCGACGATCCGCATGTCCTCGACGCCGTAGACCCCGCACAGATCCCGCACGTCGCGCTGGCTGATGCTGCGCCGCCCGTTCTCCAGCCGGCTGATCTTCGACTGCGAGACCAGCAGCCGGGCCGCGACCTCCTCGGCCGTCATGCCCTTCTGCTCGCGGAGTTTGCGCAACTCCGAGCCGAGCCGCCGGCGCCTGACGGTGGGGTTGACGTTGGCGACCACTGGGACTGCACCTCCACGCTGATCCGTACCGATGGTCAGCAGCCTGCCACTACCGGTCATCACCGCGCTGGCGAATGGGCGGAACAAGCTTGCCCGGACCGGGGACGGCAGAGCCCGGGGACGCCCGGTTCGGCGCCCGGAAGCGCCCGGCGCGGGGCCCGCGGCGCCCGGACCGGACCGCGTGGGCCACGAGCGGGCCGTGCGGACCGGGCCGTGCGGACCAGACCTTTGGACCGGACCGTCGGACCGGACCGCGTGGGCCACGACCGGACAGCGCGACGCGCGGGGTGCCGGTGGGCGAGAAGGCCTCGCACACCGCCGCCCCGCGCGTCGCGGCGGCTCCCGGAACGGTCTGCTCGACTGCTGCTCGGCAGGTCGGTACGTCGGTTCGGGTACTGCCGGTGGTGCCGGGTAGTGCCGGTACTGCCGGTGGTGCCGGTGCTGCTGGAACTGCTCCTGTGCGGCGCCGCCGCCCGTGCTCAGCGCGCGCCGGCGCGGGCCATCGTCCCGTGGGCCGCCGGAGCGGAACGCTGCGCCTGGGCCGGTGGGCGCTTGGGCTGCGCGGCCACCCCGTTCTGCACGTCCATCACGGCGTGCGCCACGAGGCCGCCCATCGGGTCGTACCTGATCAGGTCGCGCAGGCGCGATCGCGAGGACCGGCCCTCGTTGCCCGGGTAGAGGTGCTTGCCGAGTCCCACGGCGTGGGCGAGCGCGGCGAGCGCGGCGGTCCGCGGGTCCGGCGGCACGCCGGTGCGGATCGCGCTGTCCAGCCGGGCCCGAATCTCCCGGCTGACCGCGCTGTCGGTCGCCTGATACCGAGTCGTCGGCAGCACCCCGCACATCTGTCCCGGCACGGCGTGCACCATGCCGCACCGCTCCAGGTGCGCGAGATACGTCTGGCGCAGCCCCAGCCGGGGCCCGCCGATCCAGTGGACGGCGCGCACCGGGCTGCCGCGGCGGCGCAGCAGTTCGAGCGCGGAGTCCAGTGTCGGATCTCCAGTCGGCCGTGGGTGCACCACGGCGATACGATCCCCGTCAGGGGCTATCCGTCCGGCCAGGGCCAGCTCGACGAGCTGCGCCCCGGCGAGGCCGAGGTCGAGCGACTGCGGTTGCGCCGTGGTCCCGGTGGTCGGGTCCAGGGCGAGCAGCAACAGCTCTTCCGGAATTGTTCTGCGGCTCTTGCCCATCCATGCCTCCCCGCGTGGATGAATGACAGGGTGACGCCTCTCACACCGGCCTGTCGAGAGCGCCTTTTCCATATCGGCGGGAACCGGGTGGTATGTCGTTCTCGTCTACGGGGTGGGTGGGGTGTCGCAGACGGGCTGCGCGCCTGTCGCGGGACACTTGCCAGTGTCCGTCAGGACGGGTAGAGGCGCCATCCGGCCTTGCCCCTCACCATGAGTGCACGACCGTTGACGATGTGTGGAGGAGGTCTGCGTGGCGGGCGATTCCCCCGGCAGGGAGAAGCAGCACGAGACGTCGGGGGAGGTGGTCGACCGTGTGGCCCCGGACCCGAGGCTGGTGGTGTTCGGATCGGCTTCTGTGACGCGTGAGGCGACAGAGGTGCGCCTGACGTCCGATGTGCGCAGGGAGCAGGCCGTCACGGTCCGCGGTGTCTCCGACCCCCTGCCGGTGGCCGCCTCGGCGGCGGAACCGCTGGTCGAGGACCCCGCAGACGTCCCCGACGGCCCCGCCGACCGCCCGGGTCCGGCCGACGGGCGCGGTGAGTCCTCCGAGGTGTCTACGCCGAATGATGTAGGCGCGGTGGACGCCGAGACCGATGTCGCTACGCCCGGGAACGGGCCGAAGCCGCCCGCGAACTCCTCCGGCGGCGGGAAAACGGAACCGAATCGTGACCAGGAGGAAGCGCCCGAGGAGGCGCCGGAGCCCGCGGCGGACACCGCGGACCCGGAGCCCGCGGAGGGCCGCGCGGACGCCCCGGCAGCGGTGACGGAAGGGGCTCCCGGCAACCTCCAGGATGCCGAGGAGGACGCCGAGGGGTCCGGGGCGGACGGCTCGGACGCGCGTGACGCCGCCACCCGTACGGCCGAGACGGGCACTCGTACGGCCGACGGCCAGGACGGTACGGCGACCTCGGACGCCGGTCCGGGGCGGGAAGCGGAGGACGCGGCGACCTCGGACGCGGCGTCCGTGAAGCCCTCCGAGCCGGAGAGGCAGGAGACGCCGGACGTAGCGGAGAAGCCGGGGGAGTCGGGGAAGCCGGAGGAGCCGGGGGAGTCGGGGAGGGCCGCCGCCGGCGGGGAGCCGCCGGCGCGCACCTCCGTGCTGCGCCCCCTCGTCTCGGACCTCCCCGAGCCGCGCGTGACGTACGGGACGCCAGGGACCCCCACGCGGGCCGTGAAGGGCCCTCAGACGGCCTCCGGCGCCGCGGGCGCTCCCGCGCGTCCCGGCACGCCGCCCGAGCCCGCGCAGGCCCCGTCGAAGCCCGCGGGCGCCCCCGAGCCGCTGCCGCCGCGGAGCGCGGCGAAGCCCGCCGCCGGCGCAACCGGTGCCGCCGCCGCGAGCGCCGGCGCGGACGCCGAGGAGGACGAGGCGGTCGGCCCCAGCGGCACCCGCAGCATGCCCGCGCCGCCCCTGCCCGACAAGGAGCCGCTGAAGCTCCTCGCCGAGCTGACCAACACCCCGCCCCCGCCGCAGACCTTCCTGCGCAGCACGATCCGCAGGTTCAAGATCTGGACGCCGCTGGTCGTCCTGCTCGCGATCGTCTTCGTGCTGGTGCAGGCGCTGCGCCCGCTGCCGACGGCGGCTCTGGAGTCGACCGGCGCGACCTCGTACACCTTCCAGGGCGCGCCGCTGCCGCAGAGCATGCCGTGGCCGGCCGAGGGCCAGACCGCGGCCGAGGTCGAGGGCCTCGGCTCGCTCGGCGTGCACGGCGCGCAGACCCCCGTGCCGATCGCGAGCGTCACCAAGGTGATGACCGCGTACGTGATCCTGCGGGACCACCCGCTGAGCGGGAAGCAGAACGGCCCGGTGATCACCGTCGACAAGCAGGCCGCGCAGGAGGCCGGTTCCGAGGACGAGTCGACCGCGCCGGTCAAGGAGGGCCAGAAGTTCACCGAACGGCAGATGCTGCAGCTGTTGCTCATCCCGTCCGGCAACAACATCGCCCGTCTGCTGGCCCGTTGGGACGCCGGCACGCAGGAGGCGTTCGTCGCCAAGATGCAGAGGACCGCGGCCGGGCTCGGCATGACGCACACCACGTACACCGGTGCGAGCGGCTTCGAGTCGACGACCAAGAGCACCGCGGTCGACCTGCTCAAGCTGGAGCGCCAGGTGATGCGCAACGACGTGTTCCGCTGGGTCGTGGCCCAGCCGAACGTCACGCTGCCCGGCGTCGGCCGCATCTTCAACAACAACAACGACCTGGTCCACCCCGGCGTCATCGGCGTCAAGACCGGGTCGAGCACCCCGGCCGGCGGCGCCCTGATGTGGGCCGCGCAGAAACGGATCGGCGGCAAGGAGCAGCTGATCCTCGGCGTCACCCTCCAGCAGCACGGCGGCACCACCGTCAACGACAGCCTGCAGACCGCCCTGGACCGCAGCCTCGCGCTGATGCAGTCCGTGCAGAACGGCCTGACCACGGCGACGATAGTGAAGAAGGGCGAGGTCGTCGGGCACGTCTCCGACGGACTGGGCGGCAGCACCCCGGTGGTCGCCGCCAAGGATCTGACCGCGATCGGCTGGCCGGGCATGCGCACCGGTCTGTCGCTGGACCCGGTCGCCTCCGGAGTGCCGCACAGCGCCAAGGCCGGCACCCAGGTCGGCACGCTCAGCTTCGGCTCGGGCCCGGCCCGCACCTCGGTGCCGGTGGTGCTCCAGTCCGACCTGAGCAAGCCGTCGTTCGGCACCAAGCTCACCCGGCTGGGCTGAGCCCGGCGGCCCGCGGGGCGCCTCCCTGGGGGCGCCCCGCGTGGGCGCCCTCGCGCCGGGCGGCGGCGCGCACGCCTCGCACGGGGTTCCGTGCGCACTGTCGTCGGCAACGAAGTGCCGTGGGACAACGAAGCGCCGTGGGACAACGAAGCGCCCGCAGCCGGGAGTCGTCCCGGCCGCGGGCGCTTCGTCCGTACGGCGCCGGGCCGTTGGGCGGCCGCGGGCCTGCGGCGGCCGGCGCGCCGGACCGTCCCCCGGCGCCGGCCGTCAGCGAGGGGCGGCCGGTGCGCCGGGCCGTCCGCCCCGGAGCCGGCCGTCAGCGCGCGAGCGGTGTGAAGCCGCGCAGCCGCAGGCTGTTGGCGACGACGAAGACGGACGAGAAGGCCATCGCCGCGCCCGCGATCATCGGGTCGAGCAGGCCCGCCGCGGCCAGCGGAATCGCGGCGACGTTGTAGGCGAACGCCCAGAAGAGGTTCGCCTTGATCGTGCCGAGCGTGCGCCGGGCCAGCCGGATGGCGTCCGCCGCGTCCCGCAGGTCGCCGCGCACCAGCGTGAGGTCGCCCGCCTCGATGGCCGCGTCCGCGCCGGCCCCCATCGCCAGGCCCAGGTCGGCCGCTGCGAGCGCCGCCGCGTCGTTGACCCCGTCGCCGACCATCGCCACGACCCGCCCGCGCGCCTGCAACTCCCGTACCACCGCGACCTTCTCCTCCGGCAGCACCTCGGCGTGCACGTCCTGCGGCGCGATGCCGACCTCGTCGGCGACGGCGGCGGCCACCGCGGCGTTGTCGCCGGTGAGCAGCACCGGCCGCAACCCCAGGGCGCGCAGCCGCCGTACGGCCTCGGCGCTGGTGTCCTTCACCGCGTCGGCGACCACCAGGACCGCGCGGGCCGCGCCGTCCCAGCCGACCGCGACGGCCGTGCCGCCGCGCGCCTCGGCCGCCGCCTTCGCCTCGGCCAGGTCCTCGGGCAGCGGCATCCCGGCCTCGCGCAGCAGCCGTTCGCGGCCGGCGAGCACCACGTGGCCGTCGACCGTGCCGCGCACGCCGAGCCCGGGGACGGCGGTGAAGTCCGCGCCGACCGGCGGGAGTTCGCGGGGGCTGCCGGGACTGCCGGGGTCGTCGGGGCTCCCGGCGGTCCCGGAGAGGCCGAGGCGCTGCGCCGCGGCGTCGGCGACGGCGCGGGCGATCGGATGCTCGGAGGCGTGCTCCAGCGCTCCGGCCAGCCGCAGGACGTCGTCCTCGGCGGCCCGGAGCGCCCGGGCGTCGTGGGCTGTGGCGGGGGCTGCGGCGTGGCCTGTGGCGTGGGCTGTGGCGTGGGCTGCGGCAGGAGCGTCGAGCGCTGCCGCGCCTGCCGCGCCTGCCGTCGCGTGGGCCGGGAGCAGGATCTCGGTGAGGGACATGACGCCCGTGGTGACCGTGCCGGTCTTGTCCAGCACGACCGTGTCGACCGCCCGCGTGGACTCCAGCACCTCGGGCCCCTTGATGAGGATGCCGAGTTGGGCGCCCCGGCCGGTGCCGACCATGAGCGCGGTCGGCGTCGCGAGCCCGAGCGCGCACGGGCAGGCGATGATCAGCACCGCGACCGCCGCGCTGAACGCCGCGCTCGCCCCTTGGCCCAGCGCCAGCCAGACGCCGAGCGTGCCCAGCGCGATCGCGATGACCGCCGGCACGAACACCGCCGAGACACGGTCGGCGAGCCGCTGCGCCGCGGCCTTGCCGTTCTGCGCGTCCTCCACCAGCCGGGCGATCCGGGCCAGTTGGGTGTCGGCGCCGACCCGCAGCGCCTCGACCACGATCCGGCCGCCCGCGTTGACCGTCGCGCCGGTGACCTGCGAGCCGGGCCCGACCTCCACCGGCGCCGACTCCCCGGTCAGCAGCGACGC
Source organism: Actinacidiphila sp. DG2A-62 (assembly GCF_035825295.1). Lineage (NCBI taxonomy): Bacteria > Bacillati > Actinomycetota > Actinomycetes > Kitasatosporales > Streptomycetaceae > Actinacidiphila > Actinacidiphila sp. DG2A-62. The sequence goes on along the minus strand of NZ_JAYMGI010000002.1, from coordinate 3,335,469 downwards.
GTCGACCGCGGAGCCGCCCTCGCGCACCACCCCGTCGGTGGCGATCTTCTCCCCGGGCCGTACGACGAACCGGTCGCCGACCGCCAACTGCCCGACCGGCACCCGCACTTCCCGCCCGTCCGGGCCGAGCACGGCGACGTCCTTGGCGCCCAGTTCCAGGAGCGCCCGCAGCGCCGCCCCGGCCCGCCGCTTGGCGCGCGCCTCCGCGTACCGCCCGGCCAGGATGAAGGCGGTGACGCCCGCCGCCGCCTCCAGGTAGATGTCGCCGCCGGCGTCCCCGCGCGAGACTGCGAGGGAGAACGGGTGCTTCATCCCCGGCATGCCGGCGGTCCCGAAGAACAGCGCCCACACCGACCAGCCGTAGGCGGCGAGCGTGCCCACCGAGATCAGCGTGTCCATCGTCGCCGCTCCGTGCCGCGCGTTCTTCCACGCCGCGCGGTGGAACGGCCATGCCGCGTACGCCACCACGGGCGAGGCGAGCGTCAGCGACAGCCACTGCCAGTCGGTGAACTGCAGGGCCGGGACCATCGACATCGCGACGACCGGCACGGCGAGCACGACGGCGGTGAGCAATCGCCGGCGCAGCGAGAGGAGTTCGGCCGCGGTGTCGGCACCGGCCGCGGCCGCGCCGGGAGTGGTGCCGGCGGTCGCGTGCGCGGCGGGAGACGGCGCGGGCGGGGGAGGGGGTGCGGGCAGCGCGGCGGTGTAGCCGGTGGCCTCGACGGTCGCGATGAGGTCGCGCACCGCCGTGCCCTCGCCGAAGGACACCCGCGCCTTCTCCGTCGCGTAGTTGACGGTCGCGGTCACGCCCTCCATGCGGTTGAGCTTCTTCTCGACCCGGGCCGCGCACGACGCGCACGTCATGCCGCCGATCAGCAACTCGACCCGGTCCGCCCGCTGTTCGGCGTCCTGTCCGCTGCGTATCGTCATCGTCCCTCCACTCGCTCGCGTGCCGTCCCGTTCCTCCCGCTGCCGTTCCCGGGCGTGTCCCGCGTGCCTGCCCGCGGCGTCGCGCGCCGGCGCCGAGGCGGGGCGGGCCCGGCGGCCCGGATCAGGCCGGGCCGACCAGCTCGTAGCCCGCCTCGTCCACGGCCGCGCGCACCGCGGCCTCGTCGAGCGGCTGCTCGGAGGCGACGGTCACCAGTCCGCTCTTCGCGACGGCGGTCACCGAGGTCACCCCCGGGATCGCGGTCACCTCACGGCTCACGGCGGCCTCGCAGTGGCCGCAGCTCATGCCGGCAACGGAGTAGACGGCCTCGGTCATGGTGGCTCTCCTCGACTCGGTCGGTCCTGTCCTGCGCGGACCACGCTGCACGAAGGGGCGGCTTCCCCTTCCCTCACCTTCAACCCTATACCCCTAGGGGGTATTCCGGTCGGCCCGGGTGGAGGTGTCCCGCGTCACGCCCCCGCGGGCGGGAGCGCGGGGCACGGGCGCAGGTGGCGCGGCAGCGGAGGGTGAGAGCGCGCGCGGCGGCGGCGCGGGCCGGTCGGCCGGCACGGAGGAGCGCGCCGGGTGCGGGCCGCGGCGTGCGGGCTGTGCGGGGACGCGGTGCGGCGGGGGCGCGGTGCGGCGGGGGCGCGGTACGGCGGGGCGCCGGTCGGCGGGGGTGCGGGATCGCCGCTTCCGGGACGCGCGGCGGAGCGGGCGACGCTGGCGCGCGGCGGCCGTACGGGACGCCGGGTGGGCTCCCTCGGGGCCGTCAGCCGTCAGCCGTCAGCCGTCAGCGGTCAGCCGTCAGCGGTCGGCGATCAGCGTCAGTCGTCCGCGGCGAGCCGGTCGAGCAGGCCGGCCGCCAGCCGCAGCACCTCGCGCTCGGTCTCGTTCAGCTCCGCCTCCATGCGTGCGCGCAGCCACGCGTCGCGGTGGTCGACGTCGCGGCTCAGCGCCTCGAACCCGCTCTGCGTCAGCTCCACCCGCTGCTGCCGCCCGTCCGCCGCGTCCCGCACCCGGGTCACCAGCCCGTCCTGCTCCAGCGCGGCGAGCGTGCGGGTGAGCGACTGCGGCTGCACGTGCAGCGCCGCCGCGATCGCCCCGGGCGAGCCGGGGCCCTCCCGGTACAGATGCGCGAGCGTGCCCAGCCGCCCGCTGGGCAGTCCGCCAGGCGGCCGCTCGGCACGCATCCGGCGGCCGAGCCGATTGACCGCTCGTCGGATCGTCGCCGCGGGGTCGGTGGGTGGGGGAGGAAACATGGCTGCCATTTCCTAAGTAAGGCGTACTATCTGAGAGATGCTGACCGCATCATCAAGGGTGACTGTGCGACCGTTGAGCCGATAGTCATACGCAAGGCGTACGAGTGACCGCGCGATACGACAAGCGAACCGCGCGGTGTGACACGCATCTGTGCCGTGACGAGTGACGCGACGGGTGACGCGAGAGGCGTCGTGACCACTGACGCGGCCGGCGCCGCGGCCCATGACGCGACGAGGGACGGGGAGGGCGCGACCGTGACCGTGGCCGACACGGCGACCGCGACGACCGGGGGCGACGGTGACCGTACGGGTGGCCGGCGGACGACGAGCAGCCGGTGGGTGCGTGCGACGATCCGACTGCGACTGCTCGACCCCGGACGAGTGACCCTGCACATCGCCGTCCGTACGATCATCGCCGCGCTGACGGCGCTGCTGGTCACCGACGCGGTGTGCCGATACGCCGATCTGCCCGGCGGCATGGTGGTCGTCGCGACCGTCGTCGCCGTCCTCGTCTCGCGCTCGCTGCACGCCACCACCCTCGCCCATCGCCTCACCGCACTGGTCTACGTCCCCGTGATCGGCGTCGCCGCCGCGTTCATCGGGCGCTTCATGCTGCACCACACCTGGCTCGGCGCGGCGCTCTTCGTGTCCGCGGTCTGGGCCTCCCGCTACCTGGTGCGCTTCGGCGGCCGGACCCGCCGCCTGGGCCGGCTCGCCCTCACCCCCCTGATCGCGGTCCTGGTGACGCCCATCCCGCCCACCGCGGCCAAGGCCACCGGCCCGCTCTGGGGCGGCGTCGCGGGCCTGATCGCGGTCGCTTCCGTCCTGGCCGTCCAGACCGCGCTGCCCACCCGCCCCACCCGCGAGGCCGCAGCCGCCGCCCGCGACTTCCTCCACGTCGCCACCCATCACCCGACCCCGCGAGCCCTCCACCACATCGCCCTGACCCTCGACACCCGCCTCACCGCCGCCACCCCAACCCCCCACGCCCAACCCCCCAAAGGGACGCGAAAAAACGCGCACCCAGCCCCAACGAACCCGCCAGCCGGCCACGGCCAGCCCGGGGCACCCGAGCGCCCCGCAGGGGCGCGGGGAACTGCGCGCCCAGCCCCAACGAACCCGCCAGCCGGCCACGGCCAGCCCGGGGCACCCGAGCGCCCCGCAGGGGCGCGGGGAACTGCGCGCCCAGCCCCAACGAACCCGTCAGCCGGTCACGGCGAGCCCGGGGCAGCCCGGACCCCGCACCCCCCAGCGAATCCGGCAGCCGGTCACGTCGAGCCCGGGGCAGCCCGAACCCCGCAACCCCCCACGCCCCCGGCGACCGGGCAGAGCGAAACCGACGCAGCCGGAAGCCTTCGCGCGACCTCCGGCGCAACCGGAGCAACCTCCCACGCCACAGCGGCCAGCGCCACAGCGGCCAGCGACCTCGCCGAGGCCGTCCTCAGAGCCGAAGTCCTCGCCGCGGACCCGGCAACCACCCCCGCCGCGCTGACCACCGCCCTCGCGTCCGTCCGCGAGCACGCGGAGGCCGTCCGTCGGACACCCTCGCGGGAGCGCCCCGCCCCCGAGCCCCCGCCCGCCCCGCGCGGGCGCCCACCCGGCGGCCCGGCCCTGCAACCGCAGACCCGCCTGTCGGCGCAGCTCGCCGCCGCGATGGCCGCCGCGTTCGCCCTCGGGCACGTGCTGTTCCCGCACCGCTGGAGCTGGCCGGTGATCACCGCGTTCGTGGTGTGCAGCGCCGCCCGAGGCTGCGGCGACGTGGTGCACCGCAGTGGCCTGCGCATCGCCGGCGCCTTCGTCGGCGCGCTCACCGGCACCCTGGTGGCGCACGCCGTCGCCGGACACGACACCGCCGCCGTCGCGATCATCCTGTCGTACCTTCTGGTCGGCCTCTGGCTGCGCGACGTCACCTACGCCACCTGGGCGTTCTGCGTCACCAGCCTGCTCGCCGTGCTCTACGGCCTCGACGGCGAAAGCGGCTCCGCGCTGCTGCTCCAACGGCCCGAAGGCATCCTCGTCGGCTCGGCCTGCGGCATCGCCGCCGCGTACTTCGTGCTGCCGCTGCGCACCGAGACCGTGCTGCGCGCCCGGACCGGCCGCGCCCTGGCCGCGTTGCAGGACCTGCTCGGCGCGGCGCGGGCCGACCAGCCCGACCCGGCCGAGCTGCGCGGCCGCACCCGCCGCCTCGACCACGCGGTCCGCGACCTCGCCACGGCCGCCGCCCCGGCCCGCGCCCACCGCGCCCTGCTCCACCACCCCCTCCTGCGCCGCGCCGCCAGCAGCCGCCGCCCCCGCCTCGCGTCCCGCCGCGTTCCCGTCCTCCGCACACCCTCCCTCCGCATCCCCTTCCGGCGGCCCGACGACGTACCCCCGCCGGGCCCGCCCGTGACAACGCCTCCGCCGGGGGCCTGGCCTCCGGCGGACCCTCCCCGCGCCGCGCACGCCGCCGACTGGGCCGACGCGCTCGCGGCGTGCGCCCAGGCAGCGCGCGTACTGGCCGCCGCGGCGCCCGCCGAACTCGCCGCCCTCCGCCGCCACCTCGGCCTGACCGCCCGCAACCTCGGCCACGTACGCCGCAGGCTCGGCCGCCGGCCGGACGCCGAGCCGCCCCGCCCGCTGCCCGCGGGAAGCCCCGCCCACCTGCTCCGGCTCAACGCCGTCCTCGCCCGCCTCTACGACCAACTGCCCGCACCTGTCACCACCTCTCCCGCACCACCACCGCCGGTCGCGCCCGCCCCCGAACCCGCCACCGGCTGACCCGGACCCCGCCGTCCGCCCCGCCGCGTCCGCCGTCCGCCCCTGCTGCCCGCGCCGGCCCGGCACGAGCACCTGCTGAGATCTTCCGCACTCCTGCCGCCCCCGCCGCCGCACCCCGCGCGCGTGGACCTACCCTGGGAGCCGTCGGCGCGTACCCGTACCGGGACGCGACCAAGTGATCAGCAGGAGGGCCGCACCGTGCTGCGCACCATGTTCAAGTCCAAGATCCACCGGGCCACCGTGACCCAGGCGGATCTGCACTACGTGGGTTCCGTGACCGTCGACGCCGCCCTCATGGACGCCGCCGACCTGCTGCCGGGCGAACTCGTGCACATCGTGGACATCACCAACGGCGCGCGCCTGGAGACGTACGTCATCGAAGGCGAGCGCGGCTCCGGCGTCATCGGCATCAACGGCGCCGCCGCCCACCTCGTCCACCCCGGCGACCTGGTCATCCTGATCAGCTACGCGCAGGTCGACGACGCGGAGGCCCGCAGCCTGCGCCCGGCGGTCGTCCACGTCGACGCCGCCAACCGCATCACCGCACTCGGTGACGACGCCGCAGAGCCGGCCCGGGCACCGACACCGTCCGGCCCCCGCACGCCGTCGCCCACGCCTGAACGAGGCGCCGGAACGACCGCGTCGGCAGAACCCACGGGGCACCGGGACGACCCACGCGGAGACGCCGTCCCGGAAGCGCACCGTCCGGAAGCGCACCGCCCGCGAGAACGACGAAGGCCGCGCCCGACGAGGGCGCGGCCTTCACGTCATGCGCCCTTTCAGGCAGCCCGCACCACCGCCGCGCCCGTCACCGGGCCGGAACCCGACCCGGTGACAGGGCGTATCTCCACGCGGACGCCACGTGCCGCAGCGGTCCACTGCGCACGCAGCCGTGCCAGCTCGGACAGCTCCTCGGCCGTCCACTGCCGGTCGCCGTGCTCCTGCACGTATGCGCGCAGAGCGGCGTTCGCCTGATCGAGTTCTCCCCCAAACATGTGAACCACCCTAAACGGCGGCACTGACAATCCCGAATCCGTTTCGCACGGCGCGTGCCCGCTCCGCCACCGCCGGGCACCGCCCGCCGCCTGCCCCGACTCGCGTCCGAACGGCGATTGTCCGACCCGGCTGCCATGCTGAGTGTGAGGGAGGACACAGCGTATAAATCAGGCGGTCCTTACATTTCGCACCCCCCCGTACGGAGGACGGCACCATGCTCACCACCGACTACGTCCCCGGCGCGCCCGACTGGATCGACCTGGGCAGCCGGGACACCGCCGCCGCCGCGGCGTTCTACAAGGAGCTGTTCGGCTGGGAGTGGGTCTCCGCGGGCCCGGACGCCGGCGGATACGGCCTCTTCCAGCTCGCCGGCCAGACCGTCGCCGCCCTCGGCCCGCTCCAGGACGACGGCGCCAGGCCGGCCTGGACCGTGTACTTCCACACCGCGGACGCCGACGCGACCGGCGAGACCGTCGAGCAGGCCGGCGGCGGCGTCCGCTTCCCGGCGATGGACGTCTTCGACCAGGGCCGCTTGGCCGGCTTCACGGACCCGGCGGGCGCCGAGTTCGCGGTCTGGCAGCCCGGCGCCAACAAGGGCCTGGACCGGGTCGGCCCCGGCGCCCTGTGCTGGACCGAGCTCTACACGACCGACGCCGCCCAGGCGAAGGCGTTCTACCGCACGGTCTTCGGCTGGGACTACGAGGACATGCCGCTGCCCGACGGCGGCGCGTACACCGTGGTCTCCTGCGCCGGCGGCGGCCAGGAGGGCTCGCACGGCGGCATCATGCAACTGGCCGCCGACCGGCTCCCGGACGGCGCCTCCTACTGGCAGCCATACTTCGCCGTCGCCGACTGCGACGCGGTGGCCGCCGCCTGCCAGGCGCACGGCGGCAGCACCCTCATGCCGCCCACCGACATGGCCGGCGTCGGCCGCATCGCGCTGCTCCGCGACCCCGAGGGCGCGTTCTTCGCACTGCTGCGCCCGGAGGAGTCCATGGCCTGACCCCGCGCCATCGCACCCCCTCGGCCCGCGCCCCCGCGCCCCCTCGGTCCGCGCCGGCGGAGGCCACGCCCGGGCCCGCCCCGTCCGCGTCCAGCGCCCGCCTTCGGGCCCACGGCGCGGACCTACGCCCCGTCCGCGTCGCCGTGTTCCGCGTCCGGCCAGGCGGCCAGCCGCCGCGCGCTCTCCCACCGCATCGCATGCCCGGTCAGCGGGTCGGTGAACTCCAGCACCCGGGCGAGCAGTTGCAGCGGGCTCGTCCAGTCGTCCGCGGCGGCCTGCGGCAGCAGCTCCGGATAGACCGGATCGCCCAGCAGCGGCAGCCCGAGCGCGTTCATGTGGACGCGCAGCTGGTGAGTGCGCCCGGTCGTGGGCAGCAGCCGGTAGCGTCCGAGGCCGCCGCGGTGCTCCAGCAGTTCGACGCGGCTCTCGGCGTTCGGCGGCCCGGCCTCCTCGCGGGCCGGGATGACACCGCGCTCCTTGACGATCCGGCTGCGCACCGTGCGCGGCAGCTCCACCCGCGGGTCGTAGGCTGCGACCGCCTCGTACTCCTTGCGCACCCTGCGGTCCCGGAACAGCGTCTGGTACGCCCCGCGGTCCCGCGGTCGCACCACGAACAGCACGAGGCCCGCGGTCAGCCGGTCCAGCCGGTGCGCCGCCGACAGCTCCGGCAGTCCCAGGTCGCGGCGCAGCCGGGCCAGCGCGGTCTCGGTGACGTGGCCCCCGCGCGGGACGGTGGCCAGGAAGTGCGGCTTGTCGGCGACGACGATCCGCTCGTCGCGGTGCACGATCGTGACGGGGAACGGCACCGGCTGCTCGGCCGCCAGGTCCCGGTGGTACCACACCCAGCCGCCGCCCTCGTACGGCGTCGCGGCCGACACCGGCCCGCGCACGCCGACGAACCGCCCGCCGGCCAGCATCGCGTCGATCCGCGCCGCGCCCCCACCCGCGTCGTAGCGCTCGTGCAGAAACTGCGCCACGGTGCTCCAGCGCCCGTCGCCCGGAAGCCGTACCCGTACCGGATCGACGCCCTCGCGCTGCGCCAGCGGCGCGGGAGGGGGCCTGCGCCTGGGCCTGCGCGCCACCGTGTCCGCCGCCTTTCGATCAGCCCCGAGCCACCGCGCCCCGCCGCGCTCCCGGCCTCTGTCCGGCCTCTGCTTTGGGGCTCTGCCCGGCGGCGCACCGCCGGCAGCGGCGCCGAGCGGCGTCCGGCGGATCTGTCTGTGTGCCCCAGGCAGGATTCGAACCTGCGACACCGGCTTTAGGAGAGCGGGTAGTCGATCGGGGCCGTGACCTGCCCTTCTGCTCGCTGGGTCGAGGCCGGTTCACTTCCCCGTGGTTCGCCGCTGTTCCCCGTAGCTCCCCGCCCGACCTGGCGCGGTTGTGGCACGGCTCCGAAACCTTCGTCACCCACCTTAACCACCACCTTCCCCAGCTTCCATCCCGTCTGCCGTCGGCCCGCACTCCTGTGGAGCGGGCGTGGTTCCTGGCGTCCAGATGGAGCGCGCCACTGTACGAACGATCTGGACGCCAGGGGCCGCGTCTGCTCGGCTTGCCCGGGTCGATGGCAGATGGGATGGGAGCTCCCGCCGGCACTACGACGATCGCGCAGACGCTGTCGGCGATGGTCCATCTCGGAGCCGGAGCGCCCCCGCCGGAGGCATGTCGTGACCCCCGTTGTGGGCTGTCGGGTTCTCGCTCATGCCCTGGGCCTCCCCCCTCGCGGGCGCGCGCGGTGCCGGCCGGGCCGAGCGGGGCGGAGACAGGAGCGACGGCGCGGCCGAGCGCCGGACGCGCGCCCGGCGGAGCGGCAGCGACGCCGGGTGCCTTGATGAGGTAGGGAAACCTGTAACCGTCTCAGTCGGCAGGCCAGACGTAGCACACGGCGGGGATCTGCTGCCCGGCCCCGAAGTGGTGCGTGACCTCGCCGATGTGCTGCCAGCCGAGACGTTCGTACAGGCGGATTGCGGCGGCGTCCTTGGTCATCACGTCGAGTACGAGTCGGAGGGAACTCTCCTGGGCGTAGCCCATGGCTGCGCGCATCAGGCGTTCCCCGGTGCCGTACTGGCGCGCTTCACGGACCACAAAGAGTCGCGCCAGAACCCCGATCCGCTCTACTGCCTCCCCGCTCTTCTCTCGCCACAGGCTGACCGCCCCCTCATCGTGCGGTTGCATCACCGCTACGTGGCCGACGATCTTCCCTTCCCTCTCCGCCACCCATGCGCCCATGATGCCGGTGGGGCGAACCCACGCCTCGGGCTTCTCCACGCCTTCGACCGGGTAACCGTCCGTCGCGTGAACCTCGACCAACGCTGTGGCTGCTCCTGGGATGTCCGCGTCGGTGATCGGTCGGACAACGATCTTGGTCACTGAGCCTCCGCTGGTCACTGCTCGACGGGAAGTTCGTACAGGAGACCGGTTAGGTCGGCGCGATGGACGTAGCGGGTCACCTCGAAGGGCTCCCCGTTCTGGTCAAGGCTGGTGTGCAGCACTTCCAGCACCGGGACGCCGGGAAGAAGGTCGAGAACTGACGCTTCGTCAGGTGTGGGCATGCGCGCGCTGATCTCGTCGCGTACTCGGGTCATCACGTGGCCCAGCTCTTCGAGGCGTCCGTAGATCCCGTTGGGGCCGGACTTCTTCTCCATGAGAAGCGTGCCCTGCGCCTCCTCCCACCGGAGGTAGGTGGAGACGATCTGCACCGGCTCGTCATCGGCGAAGTAGTGGTTTTCGCGGTGCACCACGCTGGCGTCATCGCCGGCCACCTTGAGGCGCTCGGCGACATCGGCCGGCGGCACCTCGCGCGCGATGCTCGGCACCTCGATCCGGGCGGTCTTCCCCTGGCGCTGGGTCTCCAGCCGGAACGGCGTGAGTCCGGTCTCCCGGTTCTTGATCGAGTAGCGGTCACTGCCGAACCGGAACAGCCGCTGAGGCTCCCGGACGAACACGCCCCGCCCGTGCTTCGCGGTCACCAATCCCTGCTCGGCAAGGATGCGGATCGCCTCGCGCGCGGTGTTCCGCGCTGCCCCGTGCTGCTCCGCGAGCACGCGTTCCGAGGGCAGCTTGTCGCCGGCCGCCAGCTCCCCCGCTCGATCTGGGCTCGGAGTTCATCGGCGATGCGTCGGCTCGGCGGCTGCTGGGGGAGGGGGCGGGCGGGGTCATGACCTCAGCATACAGGTGGCTCAAGCCAGTTGCTTGACATGGGTTCGCGGACGTGTTCAACTGGCTTAAGCCAGTAAGTGGCTCAAGCCAGTTGGGGGCAGCGTCCCACCGCCAAGCAGTCGCCGCCCCCGGTCCCATCAGAGGGAGCTTTCATCATGCCTGCTTCTGCTGTGCTCGCGCCGGTGGTCGCCTTACCTGCTACTCGCCCCAAGCTGGTTCGGCTGGTGCGCGGTGGTCGGGCGTGCCCGGTGTGCGCCTGTCGGAGCTGCGCGAATACCGCTGCGTGTGCTGTCGACTTCGCCAATCGGTCGTGGGTGAGCTGCCCCGACTGTGGCGGTTCGGGCTTCGACACGAGCGGCTTCGACATCTGGTGCCCGGTGTGTGTCGGCTCTGGTGCCGTCGAGGTATGACCTGCTCCCTGCCGGTCGGCGCGACCGTCTCCGCGTCATTCCCGTCATGACTGGTCCACAAGGAGGACTCATGTTCCGCAGGCGCAGTGAAGAGGAGATTGCGCATCAGGCCAGGGTCAAGCAGTACGGCGGCTGCCCGCCGTGCCAGAACTGCGAGGGCTCCGGCGAGGTGAACGACGCGGGCTGCGACCCGTGCTGGTCCACCGGGATCGAGCCCGGTCCGAGCGTCCCGCCCCGCAGCGTCTTCTTGGCCAACAAGCGCAAGAAGTGATCCATCCGGCCCCCGGGGCGGCCTCTACCGCCAAGTATCCGCCGCCCCGGGTGCCTCGCTCCATCCCAGACCTACGATCCGGAAGGGAACCCCTATAGTGCCCGATCGCGCGTTACTGCCCGTTGCCCCGGCTGTGGTGGCCCCGGTGGCTGCCTCGGTCGGGGTTGACCCCGTGACCCTGGCGGATCTGCTGCGGGTGGCGAACTCCCCGGGCTTCGAGCGGTGGCGGGAGCAGGTACGCCGTACCGGCGGCTGCTCGGACCCCATCCACCTGTCCGGCCTGACCGTCACCCGCGACCGCGCCTCGGGCAACGTCCTGTACTCGTACTCGACGGCCGGGGAGCCGGGCGGCCGGCTGCGGGTGGCGTGCGGGAACCGGCGTGCTTCGCGGTGCCCGTCGTGCGCGTGGCTGTACGCCGGGGACACCTTCCACCTGATCCGCGCCGGGCTGTCGGGTGACCCGGCCAAGGGCACTCCCCGCACGGTGCGTACGCACCCGAAGGTGTTCGCCACGCTGACGGCCCCCAGCTTCGGGCCGGTCCACAACCGCCCCGCCTCCGGGCGCTGCCGCTGCGGGGCCGCCCACACGGAAGGCGCTGCGGAGCTGGGTACGGCCTTGGACCCGGACCGGTACGACTATGCGGGTGCGGTGCTGTGGAACAACCACGCCGGGGACCTGTGGCGGCGTTTCACGATCTACCTGCGCCGGGAACTGGCGGCCCGTGCGGGGCTGTCGCAGTCCGCCCTGGGCGAGGTGTGCCGGGTCTCGTTCGGGAAGGTCGCGGAGTTCCAGAAGCGCGGCGCGGTCCACTTCCACGCCATCGTCCGCCTCGACGGCCCCGAAGGACCCGACACGCCCCCGCCCTCCTGGGCGAGTACGGGCCTGCTGGATGAGGCGATCCGCGCCGCTGCCGCTCGGGTCTCGGTCCCGGTGCCGGCCACAGCCGAACGCCCCGCCGTGGCGCTGCACTGGGGCCCACAGGTCGATGTCCAGCCGATCACCTCGACGGTGACGGACGGCACGGAGCTGACCGAACAGGCCGTGGCCTCCTACGTCGCCAAGTACGCCACCAAGGCGGCCGAGACCACCGGCACCGTTGACCGCAGGATCGGGGAGCTCCCGGAGCTGGACAAGCTCCCGGGCCTGCCCGACCACGCCCGACGCCTGATCGAAGCCTGCTTCCAGCTCGACGCGGCGTATCCGGACCGGATGCTGGCCCGCTGGGCACACATGCTCGGCTTCCGCGGCCACTTCTCCACCAAGTCCCGCCGCTACTCCACCACGCTGGGCGCGCTGCGGCAGGTACGCGCGGACTACCGGGCCCGTCAGGAACGCCAGACCCGGGGCCTGCCCGACCCCGACGACGCCCCGGAGGGTTCCACACTGACCCTCGCGCACTGGACGTATGCCGGACACGGCCACACCCCCGGCGAATCCTGGCTCGCCGCACAGATCCACCGCGACATCACCGACAACCGGCGGACTGCCCGCGAAGCGCTCGCCGACCTGGCCGACCTGGAAGAGGGGGACTGGTGACTATGGCTGATCGATTGTTGAGCGTCGAGCAGGTTGCGGAACGGCTCGGTACCTCCGTGCGCTTCCCGCGCCGGTTGATCGAAGAGCGGCGCATCACGTTTGTGAAGGTGGGGCGGCACGTCCGCATTCCCGAAAGTGACCTTGACGCTTACGTGATGGCGAACACGGTCCTGCCGGCGACTCGTCGTCTGCGGTCGGTGGCGTGATGGCGAACTCCAAGGGCAATCGGCGTCGGTTCGGCTCGGTGCGGCAACTGCGTTCGGGGCGGTGGCAGATCCGTTACCCGGACCCCGGTACGGGTCTGCTGCGGCCGGGTGAGAGCACGTACCCGACCAAGACGGACGCCGAAGTGGCGCTGTCTCTGATCGAGGCCGACCTTACGCGCGGGCAGTGGGCCGATCCTGACGCGGGCAAGGTCAACTTCGGGGAGTTTGCCGACGCCTGGCTACGGGACCGCAAGTTGGCCGACAGCTCCCGGGAGCGGAACGAGTCGGTGATCCGGCTGCACATCAAGCCCACCTTCGGAGCAGGCACGGTGGCCGACATCACCACGTCCAAGGTGCGGGCCTGGCGTACCCGGCTGCTGGCCGGTGGCCTCGGTGAGCCGACCGTGGTCAAGGCGTACCAACTCCTGCGCGCGATCCTGAACACGGCCGTTGAGGATGAGCTGATCCGCCGCAACCCCTGCCGGATCAAGAGGGCCGATCAGTACGACGTGCCGGAACGGCCGGTGTTGACCGTCGAACAGGTCTACGCCGTGGCCGACGCCGTCCGGCCCCGGTATCGTCTGCTGATCCTGCTGGCGGCCTTCACCACGCTCCGCTTTGGTGAGCTGGCCGCGCTGCGCCGCCGCGACATCGACACCGACCGGTGCCGGGTACACGTCCTGCGCGCCCAGTCAGAGGCGCGCGGCCGACTCAAGGACAAGGCACCCAAGTCGGCGGCCGGCGTGCGCCCGGTGGCCTTCCCTGCGGAACTGCTGCCCGATGTGCTGCGTCACCTGGAGCACTTCGCCGGCAAGGGCCAGGATGGGCACGTCTTTCAGGGGCCGCAGGGTGGGCTCCTGCGGCGGAGCAACTTCCGGGACGACTGGACCACCGCGCGCGACAAGGCGGGTGTCCCCGATGGTGTGCACTTTCACGACCTGCGGCACACCGGCAACACGCTAGCGTCCTCGGCCGGGGCGAGTACCAGGGAGCTGATGGCGCGCATGGGCCACAGCACGGCGCGGGCCGCGCTGATCTACCAGCACATGACCAGTGACCGTGATCAGCACATCGCGGGTGCGCTCGGCGAGATGATCCGTAAGAGCCGGGAGGAGAGCGACCCGGGGCCTTCTGGTACGTGAGTGGCACGGCCGTGATCATGGGCAAGGGCCAGATCCAGGGAATCAAGCCCCTGATCTGGCCCTTTGTCGTGTGCCCCAGGCAGGATTCGAACCTGCGACACCGGCTTTAGGAGAGCCGTGCTCTATCCCCTGAGCTACTGGGGCGCCGGGCTGGCCGGGCCACGGCACAGTGTAGCGGCTGGGCGGGGGCGCCTCGGGGCCTCCCGGGGCGGGGAATAGGGTCGGGCGGCGGAATGTTCGGGTGGTTGAACGATCAACCAATTGGGATGGTGGGAGCGATGCAGTTCGGAATCTTCACGGTCGGCGACGTCACGACGGACCCGACGACGGGACGGACGCCGAGCGAGCACGAGCGGATCATGTCGATGGTCGCCATCGCGCAGAAGGCCGAGGAGGTCGGCCTGGACGTCTTCGCGACCGGTGAGCACCACAACCCGCCGTTCGTGCCGTCGTCTCCCACGACCATGCTCGGATACCTCGCCGCGCGCACCGATCGTCTGATCCTGTCCACCTCCACCACGCTGATCACCACGAACGACCCGGTGAAGATCGCCGAGGACTTCGCGATGCTCCAGCACCTGGCGGGCGGCCGCGTCGACCTGATGATGGGACGGGGCAACACCGGTCCGGTCTACCCGTGGTTCGGCAAGGACATCCGGCAGGGCATCGAGCTCGCGGTGGAGAACTACGCGCTGCTGCACAAGCTGTGGCGCGAGGACGTGGTCGACTGGGCGGGCCGCTTCCGCACGCCGCTGCAGTCCTTCACCTCCACCCCGCGCCCGCTCGACGGGGTGCCGCCGTTCGTCTGGCACGGCTCCATCCGCAGCCCGGAGATCGCCGAGCAGGCGGCCTACTACGGCGACGGCTTCTTCGCCAACAACATCTTCTGGCCCAAGGAGCACTTCAAACGCCTGATCGGCCTGTACCGCGAGCGCTTCGCCCACTACGGCCACGGCGCCCCCGAGCAGGCGATCGTCGGGCTCGGCGGCCAGGTGTTCATGCGCAAGAACTCCCAGGACGCGGTCCGCGAGTTCCGCCCGTACTTCGACAACGCCCCGGTCTACGGGCACGGGCCGTCGCTGAAGGAGTTCACCGAGCAGACGCCGCTGACCGTCGGCTCCCCGCAGGAGGTCATCGACAAGACGCTGACCTTCCGCGAGTCGTTCGGCGACTACCAGCGCCAGCTGTTCCTGATGGACCACGCGGGCCTGCCGCTGAAGACCGTGCTGGAGCAGCTCGACATCCTGGGCGAGCAGGTGGTGCCGGTGCTGCGTGAGGAGTTCGCCAAGGGGCGCCCGGCGAACGTGCCCGACGGCCCCACCCACCGGGCGCTGGTCGAGCGCCGCGACGCGGCGGCGCGGGCCGACGCCGAGGCGGCGGCCGGAGCCGGCACCGTGGCCGACGCGGGCGAACGGCAGAAGCAGGAGGCGGACGCATGACGAGGAACGTCACGACGGGCACGACGGCCGACGCGACGGTGGGCACCGCGGGCGGGGCGGCCGACACGACCGTGGGCGCTGCGGCCACGGCGGCCGACACGACCGTGGGCGCCATGGGCACGGCGGGCACCGCGAGGAGCCTGGTGGTCGTCACCGCCGGGCTCAGCCGCCCCTCCTCCACCCGGCTGCTCGCCGACCGCCTGGCGGCGGCGACCGCCGGGCGGGTCGCGGCCGACGTGCGGGTGGTCGAGCTGCGCGAACTCGCCACCGAGATCGCGCAGAACATGGTGACCGGCTTCCCCGGACCTCGCCTTCGCGAGGCCGTCGACGCGGTCGCGTCCGCGGACGGGCTCATCGCCGTCACCCCGGTGTTCACGGGCTCCTACAGCGGGCTGTTCAAGTCGTTCTTCGACGTCGTGGACAAGGACGCGCTGGCGGGCGTACCGGTGCTGATCGCCGCCACCGGCGGCACGGCCCGGCACTCGCTGGTCCTGGAGCACGCGATGCGACCGCTGTTCGCGTACCTGCGCGCCGTCGTCGTTCCCACCGCGGTCTACGCGGCCACGGAGGACTGGGGCGCGGACGGCGCCGCCGGTGCCGTCGCGCGCGGCACGGGCGACGGCGCGACCGGTGCCGCGACTGGTGCCGCGACTGGTGCCGCGGGAGGCGACGGTGCCCTGAACGCGCGCATCGACCGCGCGGGCCGCGAACTCGCCGCCCTGGTCGACGCCCGTCCCGTGGGGCCGGCCGCCGAGGAGCAGGTCGTGCCGTTCGCCGAACAGCTCGCGGCGCTCGCGGTCACCGACGGTTGAGGGTGAGGTGCGCGGCGCGCGGTTGACGCGGCGCGAGGGTGACCTGCGGGGCGGACGGTTGACGGTCCGCCCCGCGCGCTCGTGTGCGTGCGTACGGCGCGCGCGGACGGAGGCACCCGGGGGAGGCCGCACGCCCGTGGCACCCTGCACAACTCGTGCACCCCGTGAACCCCGTGGCACTCCGTGACACCCTCCCGCGCCCCGTGCGTCCTGGTGCGTACGGGCGGAGTGGCGCCGGTCGGCGGCTAGCGCGTCGTCGGCCCGCGGGCGCCCGGCTCGTCGAGGAACTCCACGACCGCCAGCGCGGCCACCACGGCCACCGCGACCCATGCGACGACCTGACCGGTCCGGTCGGACCACAGCAGCACCGCGAGGCACGCCGCCACCACGACGGCCCACCGCAGCGCCGTGCGGTGCCGGTGCACCCAGGGCCCGACGGCGCCGACCGTCGTCACCCCGGCGGCCTCGCGAGCCGCGGCGACGGACGACTCCCACACGTCCCTGACCCGCCGCGCCCGCCGGCCGTGACCGCTGAGCCAGGCTCCCAGGGCGACGACCACGCCCAGGGTGACGACCATCCGGACGGTCATCCGCAGAAAACGCACGAGCTGGTCGTAGACGGCGCCCGCCGCCCGCTCGTCGGTGCGCGCCGGCAGGTGGTCCCGATAGACGATCCGGAAGACGGACAGTCCCACCGCCAGGACGGCCGCGCCCGCCGCCACCGCCAGGGCCGCCGTCACCAGGGCTCTGCGCCGCCGCGCCGCCAGCAGCACCCCCGCACCCGCCAGTACAACGGTGATCGCCGGCAGCCAGTTCCCGGCCAGCTCCAGCGCCCGGAACCCCGTCCTGACCCGCCGCACGTCCCGTGACTGGACCAGCGTGAAGTCGGTGCGGGTCTCGGGGATGTGCGCGGCCACGGTCAGCCCTCGGTCCACCAGCTGCCGTTTGACCTGCGCCACGACCGGCGCCAGGTCCAGCACGACCTCGTCACCGGTCACCCGGACCGCCGTGTCGCCCTCACCGGTCAGCGCGCCGGTGAACGCCGCGTGGGCGTGCCGGTTGAGCTGCGTCCACAGCCGCGCGAACTGCTCGCTCGACACGAACCGCGCCACCGCGTCCCGTACGAGGTCCCGTACGCCGCCCGTGATCGGACCGCCGAGCGCGCCCAGCGCCTTCTTCAGCGCCGGCCGCTGCCCGGGCGCCGCGGCGGACAGCAGCGCGTCCAGGTCGATCCGCGCGGTGATCGCGTCGGTCACCCGTTCGGTGACGGCCGCCCGCACGTCGGGTTGACGCGCGAGCGGTGCCACCGTCGCCACGTAGCGGTGGGTGTCGGCCATCTCGTCGCTCACCCACACGGCGACCGCGCTCAGCGGCGCCAGCACCGCGGCCAGTGTGATGAGCAGCGCGGACAGCGGCGCGCGCCAGGCGTGGTGCGGCGAGAACCGACGGCGCAGCGCGGCGAGTTCTGCCCGCTCCCCGGCGGCGAGCGGACCGGGACCGGAGCCGTCGTCCCCGCCGGGCCCCGCGCCGCCCGCGACCGTCGCCATCCGCGTACCCCTCGCCGCCGTCCTGTCGCAGCCGATCCTGTGATCATCAGAAAACGGCGGTGAGCGCTCGTCCGCGCGCGCGATTACTGCGTACGGGCGCATGCCCGCATGGGTGTACGAGCGCGCGAACCGCCGCCGGCGTGCGCGGGTCGTCGCCGGTCACCCGTACGTGCCGCCCGCAGGCGCATCCGTGGGCCGCTCGCAAGGCGCACCCCTGGGCGTCAGCCGCCCGCCGCGCACGTCACCCGCGCGTGTACACCCCGGTCCGCAGATCCGCTCATCGGGTCACGCCAAACGGGTGGCCGTGAGTTAGCCGTATCGGAGGGGCGGTTACGCATCGTCATGTCCGAGCCGCGTCGAGTCCGCGGCCGAACACGCCGTGACCGTCATCGCCACCAGGGACGGTCGACCGATGACGGTCGCGGTCGGTTTCTCCCGTGCGCCGGCCCGTCCCCAGGGCGGACCGGCGGGCCGGAGACCGGCGGGCGCCCGGGGGCCGCCGCGGCGACCGGTACGGGGACCGGGCGCCGCGGGGCTCCCGGCCCGCGTGGCGGCTCCGGATGGGTGCACCTAGCGTGGAAGGGGCGGGGGAGCGCTGTCGCCGCGAGGAGACCCACGTCATGGCCCGTAGCACCCAGGACAGCTCCATACCGACCGCCGCAGGCGTCGGTCCGCGGCCATCGGGCCGACGCGGCGTCCACGGCTCGCCGTCCCACCGCTGGTGGGTGCTCGTCGTCATCGCCCTCGCGCAGTTGATGGTGGTCCTCGACGCGACCATCGTGAACATCGCGTTGCCCTCCGCCCAGCAGGATCTCGGGTTCAGCGACGGCAACCGGCAGTGGATCGTCACCGCCTACGCCCTGGCGTTCGGCTCCCTGCTGCTGCTCGGCGGTCGCCTCGCGGACCTCATAGGGCGCAAGACGACCTTCCTGGTGGGACTGATCGGCTTCGCGGTCGCCTCCGCCGTCGGCGGCGCGGCGCCCAGCTTCGAGGTGCTGGTCCTCGCCCGCGCCCTGCAGGGCCTGTTCGGCGCGCTGCTGGCGCCCGCCGCGCTGTCGCTGCTGACCACGACGTTCACCGACCCCAAGGAGCGCGCGAAGGCGTTCGGCATCTACGGCGCCGTCGCGGGCGCCGGCGGCGCGGTCGGGCTGCTGCTCGGCGGACTGCTCACCGAGTACCTGGACTGGCGCTGGTGCCTGTACGTCAACCTGTTCTTCGCCCTGATCGCGTTCCTCGGCGGCCTGCGGCTGCTGCAGTCCGGCGCCCCCGCCGACCGCCCCGACCTGGACCTGCCCGGCGCGGTCCTGGTCTCCGGCGGCCTGTTCTGCATCGTCTACGGCTTCTCCAACGCCGAACGCCACCAGTGGGGCGCCACCAGCACCTGGGGCTTCCTGGTGGCCGGCTGCCTGCTGCTGATCGCCTTCGTGGCCTGGCAGCGCCGCGCCCGCCACCCGCTGCTGCCGATGCGCGTGGTCGGCGACCGGGACCGCGGCGCGTCGTTCCTGGCGATGTTCATCTCGGGCGCCGGGATGTTCGGCGTGTTCCTGTTCCTGACGTACTACCTGCAGCGCACCTTGTCGTACTCGCCGGTGATGACGGGACTGGCGTTCCTGCCGATGGTCGCCGTCATCATGATCACCTCGGTGACCACCACCAACTCCCTGGTGCCGCGCTTCGGCGCCAAGCCCATCGTCCCCACCGGGATGCTGCTGGCCGCCGGCGCCATGGCCTGGCTGACCGCCCTGGACGGCCACAGCACCTACGCCGCGCACGTCATGCCGCCGCTGCTGATCATGGGCCTCGGTCTGGGCGCGATCTTCGCCACCGGCATGAACCTGGCGACCGCGGGAGTGGAGGCCCGTGACGCCGGCGTCGCGTCCGCCATGGTGAACACCTCGCAGCAGGTCGGCGGCTCCATCGGCACCTCCCTGCTGAACACCCTGGCCACCAGCGCCGCCGCCCACTACGCCAGCTCCAGGCGCCCGTCGCCCGGTGTCGCCGCACAGGCGCAGCTGCACAGCTACTCGGTCGCCTACTGGTGGTCGGCCGCGTTCTTCGCGGTGGGCTTCCTGGTGACCCTCGTCCTCTACCGCCGCGGCGTCCCCAAGAGCCTGTCCGATCCCAGCCCGGAGTCCGCGTCCGTGCCGATGTGACCGTTCCGACGCCGACCCGGCGTTAAGGGGACGGCGTGTCCGGCGCGCCCGTCTGCGCCCGCGGCGGCACCAGGGGACGACATCGGCGGCGCGCACGCTCCAGGGGCGGCGACCACATCGCGGAACGCCCCGGCCGGAAGATGGCGCGTACAGCTATCGTGCCGTCATGGCAGCCACCGGCACCGGCGCCCCGGGCGCCGACAGCACCCATGGTTCCGACGGCGCGCGCGGCGCCTCCCCTGTCGTCGCCGCCCTGCACGCCGCGAGCGTGCGCCGCTACACCACAGGGCAGGTCATCCTCGACGACGTCACCTGGTCGGTGCGCTCCGGTGAGCACTGGGCGCTGCTGGGACCCAACGGCGCGGGCAAGACCACCGCGCTGCGGCTGATCGGCGCGCTGATGCACCCGACCACCGGCTCCGTCGAGGTCCTCGGCCACCGCCTGGGCAGCGTCGACATGCGCGAGCTGCGCGCCCGCATCGGCCTGGTGTCCTCCGCCCAGAAGGTGCCCCAGGACGCCACCGCCCACACCGTCGTCCTGACCGGCCACACCGGCACCGTGCAGCCCCTGTGGCGGAAGTACGACGCCGAGGTGCGCGAACGCGCGCACGCGCTGCTCGCCGAGCTGGAGATCAAGGAGCTGGCCGAGCGCCCGTACGGCGTGTGCTCCGGCGGTCAGCGCGCCCGCATCCTGGTCGCCCGCGCGCTGATGGCCGACCCGTCGCTGCTGCTGCTGGACGAGCCCTTCAACGCACTCGACCTGCCGTCGCGCGAGGACCTCATCGACGCCATGCACCGCCTCGCGCTCACCCGCGCCAACCTGGCGACGATCACCGTCACCCACCACCTCGAAGAGCTGTCCCCGGCCATCGGGCACGTCCTGCTGCTCAAGGACGGCCGGGTGCTCACCTCGGGGCGGGCGCAGGAGGTGCTGACGGCGGCTCACCTGACCGAGTGCTTCGGCCGGCCCATCGAGGTCGGCAACCACCAGGGGCGCTGGCTGGCCAGGTCCGGCCGCGGCTGAGGCCGTGAGGCCGCGGCGGCCTCAGCGCAGCCAGGGGACGTCCGTGCCGTCCGGTCCGTGCAGCCCCTCGGCGATGATCCGCGCGATCTCACCGAGCTGCGCCGTCTGCTCCGCGCTGAGCCGGTCGAAGATCGCGCCGCGCACCGCCTGGACGTGACCGGGAGCGGTCTCCACAACCTTGTCGTAGCCCGCGTCCGTGAGCACGGCGATCTGCCCGCGCCGGTCCGACGGGCAGCTCTCCCGGCGCAGCCAGCCGTTGCCCTCCAGCCGCGAGACGGCATGCGACAGCCGTGACCGGGTGATCTTGACGCGCTCGGCCAGCTCGGTCATCCGCATGCTGCGCCCGGGGGTCTCTGACAATGTGCTCAGCAGCGCGTAGTACACATGCGGCATACCCGCGTCGCGTTGCAGCTGGCGGTCGAGGTGGTCCTCCAGCAGATAGGTGGCCTGCAGGAAGGCCCGCCACGCCGCCTGCTCCTCCGCCGTCAGCCATTCCATGCGCCCATGATACCGACACTCTTTGAAAGTTCAATAAAATGTCGCATGCGAGTGTGATGCAGGTCACATCACCGCGATGAAATATCCGGGGAGGGGCTCCCCGTTTGCACACGGTGGAAGGAAACGGGGACTGAGTCTCCGCTTCACCGGGAGCGACCGCGAAAGGAGCCAGCTGTGACCACGGATGCCGTCGCCAGCGTCAAACCGCGCACAGTACGGCTGCGCGCGGACGCCACCCGCAACCGCGAGCGCATCATCGCAGCGGCGCGCGAGGCGATCGTCGAGCACGGGCCCGACGTGGCGCTGGACGAGGTGGCCCGCAGGGCCGGCGTCGGCAACGCCACCCTCTACCGCCACTTCACCGACCGCGCCGACCTGGTCCGTCAGGTCGCCCTGTCGGTGATGACGCGCACCGCCCAGCGGGCCGAGGCCGCCCTCGCAGAGGAGCCGGACGCCTTCGACGCCCTCCACCGCTTCGTCTTCGAGGCGGCGGAGGAACGCGTGGGCGCGCTGTGCCCGATGCTCTCCGAAGCGTTCGACCGGCGCGACAGCGAGATCGCCGCGGGAACGCGGCGGATGGAGGCCTCCGTCGCCGCCATCGTCGACCGCGCCCAGTGCACGGGACGGCTGCGCGCCGACATAGCCGTCGGCGACCTGATGATCGCGCTGACGCAGCTCACCCGGCCGCTGCCGGGCACCCGCTGCGCCGGCCTGGACCGCTTCGTCCACCGGCACCTGCAGATCTTCCTCGACGGGCTGCGCGCCCCGGCGCAGTCGGTGCTCGAGGGCTCCGCCGCGACCTTGGAGGACCTGAAGGCCTGAAAATAACCAGTCGCACACGCCGACTGTCCGGCTATAGCGTTGGCGGGTTCGTCGCGGCACACCGCGCGGGCACGGCGCGCCGCACAGTCCTGCGGGAGCGCACGCCGGCGCCGCCGCCCGTGGTGGCAGACCGCAGTCGACGCCGTTGACGCCGTCGACACCGTGACGCCGTCCATCGCAGATCATCGCCGTACACCGACCACCGGCCGGGGGGCCGGGGAGCCCGATTGTCAGTGCCGTACCCGACAATCGGCAACGTGAGAGAAGTCCGCTCATCACGTCGGCGCCGGAGCCGTCGCCGGGCAGCAGCCACACGGCCCGGACGCCTTCACCGGCACCACCAGCACCACCCTTGCTGACAAACGTCCCCACGTCCTGTCACTCCGCATCCTTAGTGAGACCCGTTATGCCAGAAACACCTCAAGCCGATCCGAAGCGCTGGACAGCGCTCATATTCATCGCCATCGCCCAGCTGATGGTGGTTCTCGACGCCACCGTCGTGAACATCGCCCTGCCGTCCGCCCAGGCCGACCTCGGCATCTCCGACGGCAACCGCCAGTGGGTCGTCACCGCCTACACCCTGGCGTTCGGCGGTCTCCTGCTCTTCGGCGGCCGCGTGGCCGACCTGTGGGGACGCAAGAACACCTTCGTGGTGGGCCTGCTCGGCTTCGCCGCCGCGTCCGCAGTCGGCGGCGCCGCGGTCAACACCGCGATGCTGCTCGGCGCCCGCGCCCTCCAGGGCGTCTTCGGCGCACTGCTGGCGCCCGCCGCGCTGTCGCTGCTCGCGGTGATGTTCACCGACGCCAAGGAGCGCGCGAAGGCGTTCGGTATCTACGGCGCCATCGCCGGCGCCGGCGCGGCCGTCGGCCTGATCCTGGGCGGCGTCCTCACCGAGTACCTGAACTGGCGCTGGGCCCTGTTCGTCAACATCGCCTTCGCCGTCACCGCCGTCATCGGCGCCGCGACCGTCATCCGCGAGCCGGAGTACGGACGCAACCGCAACAGGCTCGACATCCCCGGTGTCATCCTTGCCAGCGCGGGCCTGGTCGCCCTGGTCTACGGCTTCAGCCGCGCCGAGAGCGACGGCTGGGGCGCCGGCATCACCATCGGCCTGTTCGTGGCGTCCGCGGTCCTCCTGGTGGCGTTCGCGGTGGTCGAGGGACGCGTCAAGGCGCCGCTGCTGCCGCTGCGCGTGGTCACCGAGCGCAACCGCGGCGGTGTCTACCTCTCGCTGGGCCTGGCCATCATCGGCATGTTCGGCCTCTTCCTGTTCCTGACCTACTACCTGCAGCAGGTCATGGGCTACTCGGCGCTGAAGTCCGGGTTCGCCTTCCTGCCGATGGTCGGCGGCATGATCGTGGGCTCCACCCAGATCGGCGCCCGGTTGATGCTGCGGGTCCGCCCGCGGCTGCTGATGGCGCCGGGCTTCCTGGTCGCCTCCATCGGCATGGTGATCCTCGCCCAGATCAAGGTGGACTCCAGCTACGCGGCGGTCCTGCTGCCCGGCCTGATCCTGATGGGCCTCGGCATGGGCACCGCGTTCATGCCGGCCATGAGCATGGCCACGCACGGCGTGCGGCCGGAGGACGCCGGTGTCGCCTCCGCCATGGTGAACACCTCGCAGCAGGTCGGCGGCTCGATCGGCACCGCGCTGCTGAACACCCTGGCGGCCAGCGCCACCACCTCGTGGATCAAGTCGCACGTCAAGAGCCCGTCGGACGTGAAGAACCAGCTCTTCATCAACCAGAGCGCCGTGCACGGCTACTCCGTGGCGATCTACTGGGCGTTCGGCATCCTGCTGCTCGCGTCGGTCCTGGCCTTCGTCCTCGTGGACGCCGAGGTCCAGAACACCGGCGAGCACGTGGACGGCGAGAACGCCGAGGACTTCGCGATCCCGGTCGTCGCCCACTGAGACTGCGCCGCCCGCGCCGCCGGGCCCGCTTCCGCTGAAGCCGGCCCGGCGCCCGCACCCACGGCGATGTCCCGTCTCCTTCGGTCACCCGAAGGAGGCGGGGCGTCGCCGTTTAAGGGCGAGCCGGCGGCTAAAGGCCCTCGGGCCAGTTGTACGAGGCGGGGACGCGTACCTTGTTCGCGGGCGAGCCGTACACGATGGCGATCTCGTCGTGGGCGACCAGCTTGAGCGCCGCGGGGTCGCCGCCGTACTCCTTGCCGTCGACATAGACGCGCAGCGTCTTGCCGCCGCCGGTCTTCAGCGTGCCCAGGGAGTGCGCGGAGATGGGCACGTTCCACTCGGTCATGAACTCCCCGAGGGTGAAGTCCTTCTTCACCGGGGACTC
Organism: Actinacidiphila sp. DG2A-62; assembly: GCF_035825295.1. Lineage (NCBI taxonomy): Bacteria > Bacillati > Actinomycetota > Actinomycetes > Kitasatosporales > Streptomycetaceae > Actinacidiphila > Actinacidiphila sp. DG2A-62. The sequence goes on along the minus strand of NZ_JAYMGI010000002.1, from coordinate 3,311,209 downwards.
GATGTGCACCACGCCCGAGGTGTCGTGCGTGTGCAGCGGGCTGATCTGCTGCCTCAGCTCGTCGATGCCGATCTCGGCGGGGACGGTGACGGCTTTGCCGTCCACGAACACGTCCAGGTGGGTGTGGATGTGCAGCACCTGGCCCTCCTGGCCGAGCATCGGCAGCCCCGCGGCCTTGACCTGTGCGGAGGCGTCGGCGGGCGCGGGCCAGGACACGGCGGGCGCGGCGGGCTTGCCGTCGGAGGACCCCGAGGGCGCCGAGGACCCTGACGGGGACGAGGAGGCGGGGGCCGAGGCCGAGCCGCCGCCCTTGGCGTCCGTGGAACCGCCCTGGGAGTGCGACGAGCCGTCCGAACCGCACGCGGCCAGGCTCACGGCGGCGGCCAGCACGGCCGCACCGATCGCGATGCGTCGTTTCTGCATGGAGTGGGTGTCTTCCTCTTCAGCCGAGCTGGACGGAACGTTTGGCCAGCCCCATCCAGAAACCGTCGATGACGCTGCGCTGACTGCCGAGTTCGGACTCGGCCGCGCCGAGCGTAACGAACAGCGGGGCGAAGTGCTCGGTCCGCGGGTGCGCCAGCCGCCCGGCGGGCGCGGTGTGCGCGAAGTCCAGCAGGGCGTCGACGTCCTGCGCCGCCAGCGCGCGGCGCCCCCAGTCGTCGAACTCCGCCGACCAGCTCGGCGGCCCGTCCCCGGCGTGCCGCAGCGCCGCCAGGTTGTGGGTGAAGAAGCCGCTGCCCATGATCAGCACGCCCTCGTCGCGCAGCGGCGCGAGTCGCCGCCCGATGTCGAAGAGCCCGGCCGGGTCCAGTGTCGGCAGAGACACCTGGAGCACCGGTACGTCGGCGTCCGGGTACATCTCGACCAGCGGCACGTACGCGCCGTGGTCCAGGCCGCGGTCCGGCACGTCCTGCACCGGGCGTCCGGCGCCGCGCAGCAGCTTGCGCACGTCCTCGGCGAGCGCCGGGGCGCCCGGCGCCTCGTAGGCGACCCGGTAGTAGTGCTCGGGGAAGCCCCAGAAGTCGTAGACCAGCGGCAGTGTGGTGGTCGCGCCGATCGCCAGCGGCGCCTCCTCCCAGTGGGCGGAGACGACCAGGATCGCCTTCGGGCGCGGCAGCGCGGACGCCCAGGCGGCCAGTTCGCCCGGCCACACCGGATCGTCGGCGAGCGGCGGCGCGCCGTGCGAGAGATACAGGGCGGGCATCCGCCCCTCGACCGCTGCGACCATGGCGGGCCTCCTTGAAGTTTCAAGCGTATCGACAGTCACGACCCTAGTCCTGAGTGATTGAAACTTCAAACAGTGGATCAGGGGTGCCGGAAGGTGCCCGCGGGGCGCCGGCTGCGTTCAGTCCAGCCGCTTCTCGAACCACGCGACGTCGTGGTAGACGCCGAACTTGCGGCCCACCTCCCGGTACACGCCGACCTGCTCGAATCCGAACCGGCGATGGAGGCGTATCGACGCCTCGTTCGGCAAGGTGACGCCCGCGTACGCGCGGTGGACGTCCTCGTCCTCCAGTGCCGCGAACAGCCGCTCGTACAAGAGAGTGCCGATGCCGCCGCCGCCCGCGCCCGGCGCCAGATAGATGCTCGTCTCCACCGATGTCGCATAGGCGGCCTTCGGTCGGAACGCGCTGCTGGTCGCGTAACCGAGCACCTGGCCTCCCGGTCCCGGCCGTCGAGCAACCAGCAGGCGGTGCGGGCCGTCTTCAGGGTGGGAGAGCAGCCACGGCCGGCGCTCACCGGGGGTGACGGGAGTGATGTCGAACGTGATGGCGGTCTCGCGGATGTAGTGGTTGTAGATCTCCGTGAGCGCGGCCAGATCCCTCTCTTCACCAGGGCTGACCTGCACTTCCATACGAGCGGGCACCGTTCGACCTCTCAGGGTGGCGGGACAGGGTACTGCATGATCATAAAAAACAGGTGACGACATGGGAATTGTGTCCGGATTCCAGTCGTTATCCCCATCGGACGGGGCAACCGCAGAAGCGAGAGCCGCGAACCGGAAGCAGCCGATGGCGTGGCCCGCGTCCGACCGATACCGACCGCACCTTTCGTACGTAAGGGAGCTCGCATGGCAACCCGTGCCGTCGCCCGTCGACAAGCAGGCGGGACCAGCAGTGTTCGCGCCGCTGGCGGGGAAGTCGCCGACCGCGACCTCGTCGGCATGTACCTGGACGAGATCGCGCGAACCCCGCTGCTCGACGCCGCCCGCGAAGTCGAGCTGTCGCGCGTCATCGAGGCCGGCGTCTACGCCGAGCGCATCCTCGCCGGCGACGTCGACCTGCCCGCGAACGCCGGCGGCGGGGCCGAGCGCGAGGAGCTGGAGGCGCTCGTCGCCGCGGGCGAGCGCGCCAAGGACGTCTTCATCCGCTCCAACCTGCGCCTGGTGGTCGCCGTCGCCCGCCGCTACCCGCGCAGCGGCCTGCCGCTCCTGGACCTGATCCAGGAAGGCAACGCCGGCCTGGTCCGCGCCGTGGAGAAGTTCGACTACGCCAAGGGCTTCAAGTTCTCCACCTACGCCACCTGGTGGATCCGCCAGGCCATCACCCGGTCGATCGCCGACCAGTCCCGCACCATCCGGCTGCCCGTGCACCTGGTGGAGGAGCTCGGCCGCATCCGCCGCGTGCAGCGCGAGTTCAACCGGGAGAACGGCCGCGACGCCGAGCCCGCCGAGATCGCCGCGGAACTCAGCTCCACCCCCGAGCGCGTCTCCGACGTTCTGGACTGGGCCCGCGACCCGGTGTCCCTCAACATGTCGGTGGACGCCGAGGGCGAGACCGAGTTCGGGGACCTGGTGGAGGACGGAGCGGCGCCCTCGCCGGAGGACTCCGTGCTCGTCATGCTCCGCCGCGAGGAGCTCGACAGCCTCATCGACCGGCTCGACGACCGCACCGCGTCCATCATCCGCGCCCGCTACGGCATCGTCGACGGCCGCGAGCGCACCCTCACCGAGGTCGGCAAGGAACACGGCCTCACCCGCGAGCGCATCCGCCAGATCGAGAAGCACGCGCTGGCCGACCTCAAGCGCATGGCCCGCGCCACCGGCCTCGACTACGAAGCCGCCTGACCCGACGGGCCCCCGCGTGGGGCCCCGCAGACCCGGACCCCGGTGCATCCCCCCCCGCGCCGGGGTCCGGCCTGTGTCCGGACACCCGAACCCGGCGCGGGGTGAGAACCTGCATCCATGAGCGACGACACGGCCGGCCCCCACCCACAGGAGCCGCACCACGACGGCCTGGGCACCCGCCTCAACTGGCTGCGCGCCGCCGTCCTCGGCGCCAACGACGGCGTGGTGTCCACCGCCGGCCTCGTCGTCGGCGTCGCCGGAGCGACCGACTCCCGCTCTGCCCTCCTCACCGCGGGCCTGGCGGGACTGCTGGCCGGCTCCCTGTCCATGGCGGCCGGCGAATACGTCTCGGTGAGCACCCAGCGCGACTCCGAACAGGCAGCCCTCGCCCTGGAACGCGAAGAACTGGCCACCACCCCCCAAGCCGAACTCGACGAACTCACCGGCCTGCTCCAGGACCGCGGCATCAGCCACGACCTCGCCCGCGAGGTCGCCGAACAACTCACCGCCCGCGACGCCCTGGGCGCCCATGCCCGCGTCGAACTCGGCATCGACCCCGAGGAACTCGCCAACCCCTGGCACGCGGCCTGGGCCAGCTTCGTGGCCTTCACCGTCGGAGCGCTCCTCCCGCTGCTGGCCATCGTGCTGCCGTCGGCCCACTGGCGGCTGGCCGTCACCGTGGTGTCGGTCCTCATCGCACTGGTCGCCTGCGGTTGGGTGAGCGCCCGCCTCGGCGGCGCCCCCGTCCGCCCGGCAGTCATCCGCAACGCCGCCGGCGGAGCCCTCGCCATGGCCATCACCTACGCGGTCGGCACGCTCCTCGGCGCCAGCGGCGTCTGAGCCCGACAGGTGCACCCGCCGGCCGGGAGCGAGCCCGGGCGTCCGGAGCGGTCACCGCCGACCGCGTGCCTCCAGCCCCACTCCCGCGGCCACCGCCGCAGCGCACACCAGCCCCGCCCACAACACCGCGTGCGACCCCGCCACCGTGCACGCCAGAACGCCCACCGCCGCCACCGGCAGGATCAACTGCTGCGCCAGGCCCTGCTTGTAATGACGCGCGTGCAGCGCCCACACGGTCAGCAGGAAGACCACCGTCGGCACGGTCACCGCCGCCGAAGCGGCATGCGTGGAGATCTCCGCCTTACCCGTCGCCTGCTCGACCGCGATCTCCACCCCCGCCCCGATCGCCGCTGCCGAACCGAACACCGCGAAATGCCCGTACCCCCACAAGAACGCCTGCCTGTTGGAGGCCAGGTGGTCGTGGATGGGAACCGCGAAGTAGATCCACCACGCCGCGAACACGATCAGCAGACCCCCCACCGCGATCGGCACCAGCTGCGCCGACGTCCCGTGCTCGTCGGCGGCCGACTGCACCGCGACGGTCGCCGCCGACACCGATTCCCCGAGCACGATGATCGTGAAGAGCCCGTACCGTTCGGCGATGTGGTGGGGATGCCACGACGTGGGCGCGCTCATCTCCGCCAGCGGCGGCACCGCCAGTTCGGCGACAGCCAGCAGCACGAACGCCCACACCGGCGGCGCACCGTGGGGCAGGAGCAGGATCATCCAGCCGACCTGGCACAACGTCACCCCGCCCGCGTACCGCAGCGCCGTCACTCTGCTCCCGGCGGCGGCATGGTCCCGGGCGGCCCAGGCGGCCCGGAGCCACTGCGTCACCAGCGCCAGCCGCATCACCGCGTAGCCGATCGCCACCAGCCGGAAGTCGCTGTCGTCGAACGCCCGCGGCACGCCTGCGGCCAGGATGAGGACACCCACGATCTGTACGAGTGTGGTCACGCGGTACGGCACGTCGTCGGTGTCGTAGGCGGAGGCGAACCACGAGAAGTTCATCCACGCCCACCAGATGGCGAAGAAGACCATCAGATAACCGACCACTCCGTGCCCCGTGTCGCCTTCGGCGACGGCGTGCACCAGCCGGGTGCCGGCCTGCGCCACCGCGACGACGAAGCACAGATCGAAGAACAACTCGAGCGGCGTGGACGCCCGGTGCCGCTCGGAACGGCTCCGTGCCGTCATTTTGTGCAAGACGCCGGCACGCTGGAGGGGAGCGGTCGGGCCGGACGGCGAAGTGGGATCACTCATGGAAGACACCATGGGGCAACCGTGGCCCCGGCGCAGCTCAACTCGCCCCTCGGGCCGACCGTTCCGGTTCGGGCCCGTCCAGGTGCCCGGTCTCCAGGAAGCGTTCCAGGCGTGCCGTGTAGGGGCCGATGCCGATGCCCTGCTCCGCCAGCCAGGCGTCCGAGTAGTACTTCTCGACGTACCTCTCTCCCGGGTCGCAGATCAGCCCCACCACGCTGCCGTGCCGACCTGCCTCACGCATCTCCGAGATGATCCGGAACGCCGCCCACAGCCCCGTCCCCGTCGATGCGCCGGCGCGGCGCCCGAGGAGGCTTTCCAGGACGCGGACGGCTGCGATCGACGCGGCGTCGGGGACGCGCATCATCCGGTCGATCGCGCCCGGCACGAAGCTCGGCTCCACGCGCTGCCGTCCGATGCCCTCGATCCTGGACCCTTTGTCGGTCGTCGCGGACGGGTCGCCGTCCCGCCAGCCCGGGAAGAACGCCGAGTTCTCCGGGTCGGCCACGCAGATCCCGGTCGTCGCCCGCGCGTAGCGGACGTAGCGGGCCAAGGTCGCCGAGGTTCCGCCCGTCCCCGCCGTGGCGACGATCCACTCCGGTACCGGATGACGCTCCTCCGCCATCTGCCGGAAGATCGACTCGGCGATGTTGTTGTTGCCCCGCCAGTCGGTCGCCCGCTCCGCGTACGTGAACTGGTCCATGTAGTGGCCGCCCGTCTCGCGTGCCAGCCTCGCCGCCGTCTCGTACACCTCGCACGGGTCGTCCACCAGGTGACATCGGCCCCCCTGGAACTCGATCAGCTCCACCTTGGCGCGCACGGTCCCACGCGCCATCACGGCCACAAAGGGGACACCGATCAGCCGGGCGAAGTACGCCTCCGAAACGGCCGTAGACCCGCTCGAGGCCTCGATCACCGGGTGTCCCGGGCGGATCCACCCGTTGCACAGCGCGTACAGGAACAGCGAACGGGCCAGGCGGTGCTTGAGCGACCCGGTCGGATGCGTCGACTCGTCCTTCAGATAGAGGTCGACGCCCCAGTCCGCCGGGAGCGGCACTGACAGCAAATGGGTATCGGCGGACCGGTTGGCGTCGGCATGGACCTTCGCCACAGCATCGCTCAACCAGAGACGGTACGGGCGGTCGCTTCGGTCGATGTCCACCTCCCCCGCGTGGAGCGCGTTGTGCGGCGGGGCGGGGGACCGCGTCGGATCGGGCGTCGTCATGAGGCCAGGTATATCCGCCGGCCCGCCTCAAACGGACACTTGGAGCATCTCCGTACACCCCCTTGGACCGGACGGCGGCGTCAGGGGCGGAGAGCGCGTCGTACCCTGGGGGCATGAGCACAGCCGACGACCGCACGGACGCCTCACCTGCCGCCGCCGGCTCCGGCGTCGGGGCGCCATCCTCGGACGGCCGGCGAGCGGCGTCCGGCAACGCGGCTGCATCCGGTGCCGAAGTCCCCGCCGGAGGCGCCGCCGCGCCGTCACCCGCCGCGGCCGGCTCCGCGCTCGTCTTCGACGATCCACTGGACCGCCGTTCTCCCGACGACTCCGACCGCGGCTGGGGAAGCTCATCCTCCGACGGCTTCGATGACGACTTCACGCGGTTCATCAACGAGAAGCCGCCCCACCACCTCTGAAGACGTTCGGCCACCCACTGCGCGCCGTTCCACAGCCGGGCCGCCGCGGCGGCCGTCTTCTCCACGAGCCGATCCAGCGCCGTGCTCAGTTCGTTCAGCACAGTGTCACCGCCAGAGGAGACGAGGCCGCTGCTCCGGACAGAGCAGCCGCAGTACGGCGCGGGACGCTCAGGACCACCAGGGTCCCGCCGGGGACGCCATCGGCCCGGCCGGTGAGCGCCGCTGCGAAATCAGAGGAGTCGGCACTGCCTGTGGCCTCGCTCGGGTCCGTGGACTTGAGCGACGGCACGGCGACGACCGTGGCTCCGGTGGCGACGACCCGTGACGCTGCCAGCACGTCCACCTTGTCGCCGGGACGCAGCATGCCGGCGACAGCGGTGTCCGCGATTCTCACGGGTGCGCGCACGACCACGTCGCTCGGTGGCGGATGGTGGGCTGTTGTTCGTGACGGTGCGGGAGGAGGCGACGATGGGCCTGCCGAAACACGGGCCGGGGCGTCGCCGCGGGCGGCTGACACCGCGAACGCCGCTGACGCCACGGCGAGGCTCGCGGCGAGTACCCGGCGTCGGCCGAACAAGTGGCGCGCGAGCCGGCTGACGCCCGGGACGGGCGGCACGATCGGCTCGAAATGGGGGACATCGTGCCGCGGCGGCAGATGCGGCTCGGGCACCGGCGGGGCAGGGGAGACGCAGGGCAGAGCGGGCCTCGCCGCTCGCGACGGCGCGTACGGCGAGTGCGTGGGCCGCGCACGGACCGGGGTACGGCTGGAGAAGGACATGACGGATCACCGCCTGGCAGGGAGCGGACGCCGACCACGGACCGGGCCGACGCCGTCCACTTTCGCTCAGCGAACCGACATCGTGCCGAGCCGCCTGTGGATAACCCACAGCCTGTGGATAACTTTCCGGCCCTTCGCACGGCGACGGGCAGAATGGGTCCTGCGGAGCCGAGCGACCCGAGCAAGGCGGGCTCGGGCGCCGGGTCGCCGTCCGCCCCGCGCCGCCCGTCGGCGCGACACTGCCGCGCGCCGGCGGCATGTCTGGCGGACGAGTGCGGTTACGGCAAGCTGATGCCCGGCTCCTGGCCGCCGAGCGGATTCACGCAGAGGCACTTCCGCGTGTCGTTGTCGGGCAGCGCGCCGATCACGTCGAAGAACGTGTCGCGCATCCGCCCCACATTCGCCGCGAACACCTCCAGCACCTCTTCGTGCGACACGCCCTCGCCCGTGTCAGCGCCCGCGTCCAGGTCGGTGACCAGCGTCAACGATGTGTAGCAAAGCCCGAGTTCACGGGCGAGCACCGCCTCCGGGTGTCCGGTCATCCCCACCACCGACCACCCCTGCGCCGCATGCCACACCGACTCGGCGCGCGTGGAGAACCGCGGGCCCTCCACGACGACCAAGGTTCCGCCGTCCACGGCCTCCCAGCCGCTTGCCCGCGCGGTGTCGATCGCGGCGCGCCGCCCCACCGGGCAATAGGGGTCGGCGAACGTCACATGGACGACGTTCGGAACCTGCCCGTCCGGCCGCACCTCGCCGTCGAAGTACGACTGCGCGCGCGATTTCGTACGGTCCACGAGCTGGTCGGGCACGAGAAGCGTGCCGGGGCCGTATTCCGCCCGCAGCCCGCCCACGGCGCACGGCCCGAGAACCTGCCGTGCCCCGACCGAGGCCAGCGCCCAGAGGTTCGCCCGATAGTTGATCTTGTGTGGCGGCAGGTGATGCTTACGTCCGTGCCGCGGAAGGAACGCCACCTTCCGCCCCGCGACCTCGCCGAGGAACAGCGAATCGCTGGGAGGACCGTACGGGGTCTCGACTGTGACTTCCCTCACGTAATCGAGAAACGAGTAGAACCCCGAGCCGCCGATCACGCCGATCTCGGCCGCTGCCTGCACTCCGCTGCTGCTCTGCGCCATGGCGATCACCCTATGCGGCGAAACCGGCGGCACGAACCCCCGCCGTGGTGGCGACGGGGGTTCGTAAGATCTTCGTCAGGCTTCGCGGCCGCGTGGGCGGGCCGGCGTGCTCGCGAACGTGCTCGCGCTGTTCTCAGGCCGCCGAGGTGCTGCTGGAGGACGACGAGGAGGATGCGGAAGCGGAACCAGAGGACGAGGACGTCGACTCCGACGTGGACGAGCCGCTGGACGACTTGGTGTCCGAACCGCTGCTCTTGGCCGCCGGGCTGCTGCTCGTCGACGAGCCGCGGCTGTCGGTCCGGTAGAACCCGGAACCCTTGAAGACCACGCCCACCGCCGAGAAAACCTTGCGCAGGCGTCCATCGCAGTTGGGGCACACGGTGAGTGCGTCATCGGTGAACTTCTGCACCGCCTCAAGGGCTTCGCCGCACTCGGTGCACTGGTACTGGTACGTCGGCACTTGCTCCTCCTGGCACTCGCATTCGTTGAGTGCTAACGACGCTCAATAGTGCAGTATTTCCCGCCGTCAGTCCACCGCGACCGGCGCACGGTGACCGATCGCACCCGCGGCGACCACTCCGTGCGGGCGCGGGACCAGCCGGCCGCGCAGCCCGACCAGTACCGCCAGGGCCAGCGCCGTGCCCGCCAAGGGCACGAAGAAGCCCGCGTGGGAGCCGGCGTGGTCGGTCAGCACGCCGGCCGTGGTGACCGCCACCGCCTGGCCGAGCGCGACCGCCCCGGTGAGCCAGGTGAACGCCTCGGTGCGAGCGCCCGCCGGCACCAGGGCGTCGACCAGCGTGTAGCCCGTGATGAGTGCGGGAGCGATGCACAGCCCCGTCACCAGGCCGAGCCCGCCCAGCAGGGGGGCCGAGTGCGCGGCCCACAACGGCGCGCACGCGGCGGTCAGAGCCGTGTAGGACGCCATGAGCCGCAGGCGCGGGCCCCGGTGCCACGACACCGTGCCGTAGATCACCCCGGCGAGCATGTTTCCGGCAGCGAAGATGCCGTACAGGACGCCGTTCAGCCCCGGGCGCCCGATGTCATGGGTGAACGCGGTCAGGGACACCTGCATGCCGCCGAAGACCGCCCCGATGCCGAGGAACGCGACCGCGAGGGCACGCAGCCCGGGAGACGAGAGCGCGGAGGCGTGCTCGACAGCCTGACCGCCGGCTGCCGCCCGGGGCGCGGGCGCGGACCTGCGCTGCGTCGCGAACAGGACGCCTCCGATGAGGGTGAGCAGCGCCTCGGCGGCCAGACCGGCCGCAGGGTGCACCGAGGTGCACAGAGCCGTGGCCAGCACCGGGCCGATGACAAAGGTGAACTCGTCCGTCACCGACTCGAACGCCGCCGCCGACGCCTTCAGCGCCCCGTCCTGCCCGCCGAGGGCCACGGCCCACCGGGAGCGCACCATCGGTCCGATCTGCGGGACGGTCGCGCCGGTCGGAACCGCGGCTGCCAGCAGCGCCCACGCCGGAGCGTGGGCGAGTGCGAGCGCCACCATGCCGGTCACCGAGGCCGCGTGCAGGGCGACGCCGGGCAACAGGACCGCCCGCTGGCCGTACCGGTCGGTGAGGCGCCCTCCGCGCGGGGCGCAGAACGCCATCGAGACTCCGGTGACCGCCGCCACCGAGCCCGCCGTCCCGTACGAGCCGGTGGTGTGTTCGACGAGCAGGACCAGGCTGATGGTCAGCATCGCGAACGGCTGGCGCGCCGCGAACCCCGGCGCCAGGAACGCCCACGCGCCCGGCGTGCCGAGCAGCTGCCGGTAGCCGGACCTGCGGGCTGGGACGGTCGTTCCCGGACGGGGGAGGAGGCTGGGGAGGAGGTGGGCACCTTGGATGCCACGATCCGGACTTTCTGCCGTCTGGTAGCGCGCGGGCGGTTCGTCACACCGGCACGCCGAAGGCCGTCCGCTGTGCGCGGGTGGTGTCCGCGCCGGCCCTGCGTCAGACGGAGGTTGCACTCGACATGTACCGGTTCATCATACGTAATACCTGGGGCATGCCTGGGGCGGCCTCTCCTGGGTGACGGGCGTCGCGGTCCCCCGTCGAGCCGCCGCCGGGCCAGACGGTCCGCCACCGGCTCAGGCGTCCTTCAGCCAGCCCGCCAGCTTGCCGCCGCGTCCGACCGCCCGTAGCCGGTCCTCCGCCGCGTCGCGCACCGGGTCGGTGGCGACGACGAGGAGCTCGTCACCGCGCTGCAGCACGGTCGACGGCAGGGGCACGAAGCTGGAGCCGTTGCGGACGACCAGCGTGACCGCGGCGCCGGTCGGCAGGCGCAGCTCGTTGACCTCCACGCCGTGCATCCTGGAGCGCTCCGGGATGGCGACGGACAGCAGGTGTCCCTGCAGGCGTTCCAGCGGCGCGGACTCGATGCCGAGGTCCGCGGCATCCGTTCCGTTCGCGTCGGCGTCGGCGAGGTGAAGGCGCCGGGCCACCCACGGCAGCGTCGGGCCCTGCACCAGTGTGTAGACGATCACAAGAACGAAGACGATGTTGAAGATCCTCCGGCTGTCGTCCACTCCCGCCACCATCGGGATGGTCGCCAGCACGATGGGGACGGCGCCGCGCAGGCCCGCCCACGACATCAGCGCCTGGTCGCGCCAGGGGATGCCGAACGGCAGCAGGCTGACCACCACCGACGCCGGTCTGGCGACCACGGTGAGGAACAGCCCGATGACGATGGCCGGGATGATGTCGTCGCCGAGCTCGTGCGGGGTGACCAGGAGACCGAGCAGTACGAAGAGTCCGATCTGCGCCATCCAGCCCAGTCCTTCGGCGAAGCCCCTGGTGGCCGGGCGATGCGGGAGTTTGGCGTTGCCGAGTATGAGGGACGCGACGTAGACGGCGAGGAAGCCGGAACCGTGCTCGGTCGCCCCGAGGGCGTAGGCGCCCACCGCGATCGCCATCACGGCGATGGGGTAGAGCCCCGACGCCGGCAGCGCGACGTGCTTGAGGCCGTAGGCCCCGATGAACCCCACCGCCGCGCCGATCGCCGCCCCGATGACCAGCTCCAGCGCGATCTCGCCGATCAGCGTGTACCAGTGGTCCACCGCGCCCGTCTTGGAGAAGGCGACGACCAGGATGACCACAGGTGCGTCGTTGAAACCCGATTCCGCCTCCAGGACGCCGGTCACCCGCTTGGCGAGGGAGATGTTGCGCAGCACCGAGAAGACCGCCGCCGCGTCCGTGGACGACACCACCGCCCCGATGATCAGCGCCTGCCGCCACTCCAGGTCCACCAGGTAGTGCGCCGCGGCTCCGGTCACGAAGACGCTCACGAGCAGGCCCACCGTCGACAGGACCGCCGCCGCCGGCACCACCGGCTTGATCTCGTGCCACTTCGTCCCCAGACCGCCCTCGGCGAGGATCACGACCAGTGCCGCGTAGCCCAGCACCTGGGTGAGCTGGACGTCGTCGAAGGTGAAACCGAACAGGCCGTCCTGTCCGATGACCACACCGATGCCCAGGTAGACGAGGAGGGTCGGCAGCCCACTGCGAGAGGCGAGCCGCACGGCGACGACGGCGACCAGTAGCACGGCGGCACCGATCAGCAGGATCTCGTTGAGGTGGTGGACAGTCAGGGGCCCGATCCTTTCAACTTCATTGCCTTACCTAATATTTTACCCGCCCTTGACGATGCATGGTCCACCGGTCTGGTCACCCGGACGCCGCGTCCTTGCGCCAAACGACTTACGCCTATGGTTGCCCTTGCACCACGAGCACTTGATCTCCGGTCCACCTGCCCCTCGAAGGACAGCGATGCCCGCACGGAAGAAGTCCCGCCGCCTACGCCTGATCGTGATCGCGATAGTGCTGCTGCTGGTGGCGGGCATCGGCTACGGGTCGTACTGGGGCGTCAGCACGGTGCACGCCTCCTTCCCGCAGACGACCGGGTCCCTGAAGCTCAAGGGGCTCACCGGGCCGGTGGACGTCAAGCGGGACGCCAACGGCATCCCGCAGATCTACGCGGACACCCCGGACGACCTCTTCCGCGCACAGGGCTACGTCCAGGCGCAGGACCGTTTCTACGAGATGGACGTGCGCCGCCACCTGACCTCCGGGCGGCTGTCGGAGATGTTCGGCAAGGGGCAGGTCGAGACCGACGCCTTCCTGCGCACCCTCGACTGGCACGGCATCGCACAGCAGGAGTACGAGACCAAGCTCGACGCCAAGACCAAGCAGTACCTCCAGGCGTACACCGAGGGCGTCAACGCCTACCTGCGGGACCACAGCGGCGCCGCCCTCTCCGTGGAATTCGAGGCGCTGTCGCTGGTCCACGGCTACAAGCCGAAGCCGTGGACGCCCGTGGACTCCGTCGCCTGGCTGAAGGCCATGGCGTGGGACCTGCGCGGCAACATGCAGGACGAGATCGACCGGGCGCTGATGACCAGTCGCCTCAGCCAGGCGCAGATCAAGCAGCTGTACCCGGCGTACCCGTACGACCGCAATCGTCCGATCGTCGACGCGGGCACCGTCGATCAGATCACCGGAACATATGAACCGGCCGGCTCCGACGGCCCCCAGGGCCTCAACGCCGGCGTGAACGCGCAACTCGCCGGCATTTCTCAGATCATCGACCAGATGCCCGCGCTGCTCGGCCCGTCCGGCAACGGCATCGGCTCCAACTCCTGGGTCGTCTCCGGCGCCTATACGACGACAGGCAAGCCGCTGCTGGCCAACGACCCGCACCTGGCGCCGCAGCTTCCGTCGCTCTGGTACCAGATGGGGCTGCACTGCCGCCAGGTCGGCCCGGCCTGCCCGTACGACGTGGCCGGCTACACGTTCTCCGGCATGCCCGGCGTGGTCATCGGACACAACCAGTCGATCGCCTGGGGCATGACCAACCTCGGCGCCGACGTCACCGACCTGTACCTGGAGAAGGTGACCGCCGACACGTACTTGTACGACGGTAGGCAGAAGCCGTTCGTCACCCGCAAGGAGACCATCAAGGTCGCCGGCGGAAAAGATCGTACGATCATCGTCCGGCAGACGCAGGAAGGTCTGCCGATCGTCTCCGACCGCAGCGACGAACTGACCTCCGTGGGGAAGACCGCGCCCGTCAGCGACCCCCCCGGGGGCGTCAACAGCGGTTACGCGGTCGCCCTCAAATGGACCGCCCTCAGCCCGTCCAAGACCATGGACGCGGTCTTCGAGCTGGACCGGGCGACCGACTTCACCGCGTTCCGCGACGCCGCCAAGGACTTCGCCGTGCCGTCGCAGAACCTGATCTACGCCGACACCAAGGGCAACATCGGCTACCAGGCCCCCGGCCAGGTGCCCATCCGCCCCGCCGGCGACACCGGCACCTACCCGCAGCCCGGCTGGGACTCCGCGTACAAGTGGAAGGGTTACATCCCCTTCGCGTCGATGCCCTACGAGTACAACCCCCCGCGCGGCTACATCGTCACCGCCAACCAGCCGGTGATCGACCAGAGCAAGTACCCCTACCTCCTCACGGAGGACTGGGACTACGGCACCCGCAGCCAGCGGATCAACGACCTCATCGCGTCCAAGATCAAGGACGGCGGCAAGATCTCCATGGACGACATGCAGTCCATGCAGAACGACGACAGCAGCGAGATCGCCAAGCTCCTGGTGCCGCTGCTGACGAAGATCCACCTCACCGGCGACAAGGGCGACTACGTCGGCAAGGCGCAGAAGCTGCTCGTCGGATGGGACTACAACCAGGACTCCGACTCCGCCGCCGCCGCGTACTTCAACGCCGTGTGGCGCAACGTCCTCAAACTCGCCTTCGGCAACAAGCTGCCCAAGGAACTGCGCCCCAAGGGACAGTGCCTGCGGGTGCCGCCCGCCGGCCAGACCGGTCCCGTGGACAATCTCGACGGCAAGAGCGACACCGTGGAGGAGTGCGGCGAACGGGACCCCGACGAGGCGCAGCCCGACGGCGGCGACCGCTGGTTCGAGGTCGTCCGCAACATCATCGACGACCAGAACAGCCCCTGGTGGGTCATGTCGACACCGGCGTTCTTCGGCACCGACCAGGACAAGGCGCACCGCAGCGACCGCGACCAACTCCTCGCGCAGGCCATGAAGGACGCCCGCTACGAGCTGACCGCCAAGCTCGGCAAGGACATCGACACCTGGAGCTGGGCCGGCTGCACAAGCTGGACCTGAAGAACCAGACCCTGGGCACCGACGGTCCCGGTGTCGTCAAGTGGCTGCTGAACCGCGGTCCCTACCAGCTCAGCGGCGGCGAGGCCGCCGTGGACGCCACCGGATGGAACGCCGCGGGCGGCTACGACGTCGTCTGGGTGCCGTCGATGCGGATGATCGTCAACCTCCAGGACTTCGACAAGTCACGCTGGATCAACCTCACCGGTGCGTCCGGCCACGCGTACAACCCGCACTACACCGACCAGACCCGCAAGTGGGCGGACGGCGAGCTGCTTCCCTGGTACTTCTCCGACGACCAGGTGGACAGGGCCGCCAAGGCGAAGATGGCGCTCACCCCGTAGCGCTCCCGGCCGCCCCGGCCCGCCCGGACGGCGGCCCGGCTCACCGCGCGGGCCGTTCCGGCGCCCTGGGGAAGACCCGGACGCCCTCCGGAGTCAGCGCCGCGTCCACGAGGTGGTCGTGGGGTTCCCGGGGAACAGACGCGAGCACCTCGTGGCCGTACAGGACCACGACGAGCGCCGGGCGGGCGCCGGCGTCCGCGAGGCGTGCCAGGACGCGGTCGTACGAGCCGCCGCCGCGCCCCAGACGGACCCCGCGGCCGTCCACCGCCAGTCCGGGCAGGAGGACCGTGTGCGCCTGTGTGACGGCCTGCGGACCGAGCCGGGGCCCCACGGGCTCCACGAGCCCGCGCGAGGCCTTCTGCAGGGCCTCGGGGCCGTCGTAGACCGCCCAGTCGAGGTCGTTGTCGGGGAGCAGCACCGGCAGCAGCACGCGTACGCCCTCGGCGCGCAGGGCGTCGATCAGCTCGCGGGTGCCGGGTTCGGTGCCCGTCGACACATAGGCGGCGACGGTGGCGACCGCCGCGGGCCGCGGCAGCTCGCGTACCCTCGTGGCCAGGGCGGCGGCAGCCGCTTGCCGGTCCTCGGCGCTCAGGCCGCGCCGCTCCCGCAGCAGCCGCGTCCGCAGGTCCGCCTTGAGCGCCCGGACGCTCGTCATATCATGCACAACCGCCGCCTATCAGCCGCCAACCATCGGTTCTTCATCTTCCACACATTCGAGGCCGCTAGGGTGCACCGCATGACGCACACGCACCCTGGGCGGATTTCGAAGGCGGTCATTCCCGCGGCGGGGTTGGGGACCCGGTTCCTGCCGGCGACGAAGGCCACGCCCAAGGAGATGCTGCCGGTGGTCGACAAACCGGCCATCCAGTACGTCGTGGAGGAAGCCGTCGCCGCGGGCCTGACCGACGTCCTCATGGTCACCGGCCGCAACAAACGCCCCCTGGAAGACCACTTCGACCGCAACTACGAACTCGAAGAAGCCCTCTCCCGCAAAGGCGACGCCTCCCGCCTGGCCCGCGTCCGCGAATCCTCCGACCTGGCCACCATGCACTACGTCCGCCAGGGCGACCCCCGCGGCCTGGGCCACGCCGTCCTGTGCGCCCAACCCCACATCGGCGACCAGCCCTTCGCCGTCCTGCTCGGCGACGACCTCATCGACCCCCGCGACCCCCTCCTGACCCGCATGACCACCGTCCAGCACCACCACGGCGGCAGCGTCATCGCCCTCATGGAAGTCGACCCCGCCCACATCCACCTCTACGGCAGCGCCGCCATACAACCCACCGACGAACCCGACGTCGTCCGCGTCACCGGCCTGGTCGAAAAACCCGAACCCGGCCAGGCCCCCTCCCACTACGCCGTCATCGGCCGCTACGTCCTCGACCCCGCCGTCTTCACCGTCCTGGCCCACACCCCACCCGGACGCGGCAACGAGATCCAGCTCACCGACGCCCTCAAAACCCTCGCCACCCCCGACCACCCCGGCGGACCCGTCCACGGCGTCGTCTTCACCGGACGCCGCTACGACACCGGCGACCGCGCCGACTACCTCCGCGCCATCGTCCGCCTCGCCTGCGAACGCGACGACCTCGGCCCCGACTTCCGCACCTGGCTTCGTAGCTATGTCGACAAGGAGATCCCGAGTGAGTGACGGCGCCGACCGCCTGTGGTCCGTCTCCGAACATCTGGAAAGCATCCTTTCGCAGGTGAAGCCCCTAGAGGCGATCGAGTTGCAACTGCTCGACGCCCAGGGGTGCGTGCTGGTGGAGGACGTGACCGTGCAGGCCGCGCTCCCGCCGTTCGACAACAGCTCGATGGACGGCTACGCGGTGCGCGTCGCCGACGTCGAGGCGGCCACCGCGGAACACCCTGCTGTCCTGGAGGTGATCGGCGACGTGGCGGCGGGCAGCGGCGACCTCCCCGAGGTCGGGCCCGGCCAAGCCGCCAGGATCATGACGGGCGCCCCGATACCGCCCGGCGCGGAGACGATCGTGCCGGTGGAGTGGACCGACGGCGGCACCGGGGGCGGCCCGGCCACCGAGATGGCCGCCCACAGCACCGATCCCGCCGGCGCCGGCGGCGAGGTGCGGGTGCACCGGCCGGCCCGCGCGGGGCAGTTCGTGCGCGCGCGGGGCGACGACGTCGCCGTGGGGGAGCTCGCACTGGCCGCCGGGACGGTCCTGGGGGCCCCGCAGATCGCCCTGCTCGCCGCGATCGGCCGGGACACCGTCAGGGTGCGCCCGCGCCCCCGGGTGGTCGTCCTGTCGACCGGCAGCGAACTCGTGGCACCCGGGCAGCCGCTGGGCCCCGGCCAGATCCACGACTCCAACAGCTACGCGCTCACCGCCGCGGCGCGCGCCGCGGGCGCCATCGCGTACCGGGTGGGCGGCGTCGCCGACGAGGTGGAGACGCTGCGCGCCACCATCGAGGACCAGCTGATCCGCGCCGACGTGGTCGTCACCAGCGGGGGAGTGAGCGTCGGCGCCTACGACGTGGTGAAGGAGGCGCTGTCCTCGATCGGCGACTCCTTCGAGGAGGGCGAGGACGCACAGGACGTCGGCGGCCACGTCGAGTTCCGCAAGCTGGCCATGCAGCCCGGCAAGCCGCAGGGCTTCGGCCGCATCGGCCCGGACCGCACGCCGCTGCTCGCGCTGCCCGGCAACCCGGTGAGCGCGTACGTGTCCTTCGAGCTGTTCGTACGACCGGCCATCCGCACGCTGATGGGCGCGCAGCCCGTTCACCGGGAGGTCGTACGGGCGGTGTGCGACGAGGCGATCGACAGGTCACCCGAAGGAAGACGACAGTTTCTGCGCGGCCGGTACGACCGTCGTACCGGGAAGGTCACTCCTGTGGGTGGCGCCGGGTCCCACCTGGTCGCCGCGCTCGCGCACGCCGACTGCCTGATCGTCGTCCCCGAAGCCGACACATCGGTCGCCAGGGGCGCCGAGGTGGACGTCGTCCTGCTCGACTGACTCACCCGGCCGGGTGCGGCGACCGCCACCGCCGCACCGCCCGGCGGCCCGGCGGACCGCGACAGGGGGAGGGCCGGTACGGTGTCTGCCCTAGAGACCGCACCGGGAGAACGATGAGCAGCGCCCCCCAGCACCTCACCCACATCGACGAGGCAGGCGCGGCCCGCATGGTCGACGTCTCCGGCAAGGACGTCACCGCGCGCACCGCCCGCGCCACCGGCCGCGTCCTGGTCGCCCCGCGTGTCGTCGAGCTGCTACGCGGCGACGGCGTTCCCAAGGGCGACGCGCTCGGCGTCGCGCGGATCGCCGGCATCATGGGCGCCAAGCGCACCCCCGACCTCGTCCCCCTGTGCCACCCGCTCGCCGTCTCCGGGGTGACCGTCGACCTCGCCGTCGCCGACGACGCCGTCGAGATCACCGCCACGGTGAAGACCACCGACCGCACCGGCGTCGAGATGGAGGCGCTCACCGCGGTCAGCGTCGCCGCGCTCACCGTCGTGGACATGGTGAAGGCCGTCGACAAGGCCGCGGTGATCACCGACGTCCGCGTCGAGGAGAAGACCGGCGGGAAGTCCGGCGACTGGCACCGGCCGTGACCGCCCCCGAGGACGGCGCCGAGGTCGGGCACGGCCCGGGCCCCGGTGCCGACGCGCACGCCGGTGGCCCGCCCCCCACAACCCGCCGCGCCCTCGCCGTCACCGCCTCCAACCGGGCCGCGGCAGGCGTCTACGACGACCGCGGCGGCCCGCTGATCGCCGCCGCCCTGCGCGACCTGGGCTTCGCGGTGGACGGCCCGCGCGTGGTGCCGGACGGCGAGCCGGTCGGCCGGACGCTGCGCGAGGCGGTCGCCGCCGGATACGACCTGGTGGTCACCACCGGTGGCACCGGCATCTCGCCGACCGACCGGACGCCCGAGGTCACCCGCGCCCTCCTCGACTACGAGATCCCCGGCATCGCCGAGGCGATCCGCGCCGCCGGCGCCGCGAAGGTGCCGACCGCCGTGCTCTCCCGTGGCGTCGCGGGGGTCAGTGGACGCACCCTGGTGGTGAACCTCCCCGGCTCCACAGGAGGAGTCAAGGACGGCCTGGCCGTACTGGCTCCGCTCGTCGTACACGCCGTCGATCAGATCAACGGCGGCGATCACCCGCCCGCCCACACCACTGTCCACGCGGATGACCACAAGAGTGATCATCCGGATTCCGTCTCTGGGAGACCGAGCTGAACGGTTCCTGGCCGGCCGAGCTGGTCGACGGTGACGTCACCCTCCGCCCGATCCGGATGCGCGACCAGCGCGCCTGGCGCGAGGTCAACAGGCGCAACCGCGACTGGTTGCGCCCCTGGGAGGCCACCGTGCCGCCCGCACCCCCCGGTCATGTCGCCCAACGACCGACATATCGACAAATGGTGCGCCATCTGCGTGCCGAGGCGCGCGCCGGCCGCATGCTGCCCTTCGTCATCGACTACCAGGGCCGGCTGGCGGGTCAACTCACCGTCGCGGGAATCACCTGGGGCTCCATGTGCTCCGCGCACATCGGTTACTGGGTCGACGAGGCGGTGGCCGGGCGGGGCGTGATGCCCACCTCTGTCGCGCTCGCCGTCGACCACTGCTTCCGCCGTGTCGGCCTGCACCGAGTGGAGGTCTGCATTCGCCCGGAGAACGGCCCCAGCCGCCGCGTCGCCGAAAAGCTCGGCTTCCGGGAGGAGGGTCTGCGCCCGCGCTATCTGCATATCGACGGCGGCTGGCGCGACCACCTCGTCTACGCCCTGACCGCGGAAGAGGTCCCCGACGGCCTCATGAACCGCTGGCGGCAGGCGCGGCCGGGCACTGACACGGCGCGCAAATAAGACTATTGTTCGAAGCGGAATGCCAATCGCAAAAAATTCTCGGCATATCAGCCAGATCGTGCGACACACCGGGCCAAATTGCGGATGGCGTGTCTCGATCACCCCTACCGTGTAGCGCGTGAGCAGTAGTGGCCTCATCTATGCAGTCATCGTGGGGGCCTGGGCTGCCTACCTGGTGCCGATGTGGCTCCGTAGGCAGGACGAACTCAACGAGGCGCGGCCGACCGAACGTTTCAGCACCGCCATCCGGCTTCTGTCGGGGCGTGCGGCGATGGAGCGACGCGTCGCCAGGGCCCGAGGTGAGATCCCCGAGCCCGGGACCGACGCCGACGAGGGTGACGAGGACGAGGACGCCGTCGAGCCGGACCCGTCGGTGGACGTCCGCGCCCTCGCCGTGCCCGCGACCGAGGTGCGCCCCGTCCGGCGCGCCGCCCCGGGCCGCGCCGCCGCTCACGGCCCGCGCGCGCCCCAAGGCGTCGACGGCGCCCCGGGGACCCAGAGCCCGCGTGCCCAGGTGCTGGCCCGCCGGCGCCGTACGACCACGTTGCTGTTCGTCGCGTTCACCGTGGGCGCGATCGCCGCTGCCGTCGGCGGCGTCGCGCTCCTGTGGGCGCCGGCGATCCCCGCGGTGCTGCTGACGCTCTACATCGGCCAGATGCGCCGCCAGGAGCGCCGCCGCTACGAAGTGCGCCTGGACCAGCGGCAGGCGGCCGAGGCCGCGCGCAGGCTGCGCGCGCGAGGCCAGGCCGCCGCGCCGCACGAGCGCGAGGAGCACCCGCGCCCCGCCGCGCCCCAGGCGTCCTCCGGCCCCGCGGGCGCTGCCGCCCCCGCGGGCAAGGCCGGCGGCCCCGCAAGCCGCCGCGCCCGCCCGCACACCCCGGAGCGCTCCCCCAGCCATGCCCCCAGTCATGCCCCGGGTCACGGCCAGGGTCACGCTCACGGCCCCGTCCAGGGTCCCGGACACGGTCACCCGCAGTCTCCCGCGCCGGAGGCGTCCCAGGCGTCCCAGGCCGCCGACAGGCCGCACGGCAGGGCGTCCTCCGGCTCCGCGGCCTCGCCCCGCACGGCCGACCGCCGCGCGGTGGTCGAGCAGACCGACCACGCCGAGTGGGTCGACCAGCAGCGGGCGCAGCAGGCCGCCGACGACGGCTGGGACCCCGTACCCGTGCCGCTGCCCACCTACGTCACCGCGCCGGTCGCCCCCCGCACGCCCGGGGGCATCGACCTCGGCGCCCCCGACACGTGGAGTTCCGCGCGCTCGGGCACGACGCCCGCCGAGCCGCACCCGCCGTCCCGTGACGCCGCCCGCGGGCGTGACGGGCGCGAGGCGCGTGACCCCCGCCCCCGCGACGCCCGGGAGACGCCCGAGGGCCGCGACAAGCCCCAGGCGCCGGGCCGCCGGTCGCGCACCAGCCGCACCCCGCTCTTCGACCAGTACGCCGACCCCGACCGCCCCCGCGCCGCCAACGAGTAGGGCGTCGACGCGCTCCTCATGCCCCGGGGACACCGGGCAGGCGCAGCGGATATCGCGTCACGAGCACCCTCGCCGGGATGCTAGAGTTTTCCTCGTTGCAAGGGCCTGTGGCGCAGTCCGGTAGCGCACCTCGTTCGCATCGAGGGGGTCAGGGGTTCGAATCCCCTCAGGTCCACAGCAGGTCAAAGCCCCTCCCAAGATGATCGGGGAGGGGCTTTTCCGCGCCGTACAGCAGCGGAGTACAGCAACGAACCTTCAACCGCGACGACACAAGCCGGCGGAAGTCGCGCCGCTACGGCTTGCTCGGCCCAAGGTGCTTGCCGAGCTTCCGCAACGCCTTCCGGGTCGCCTCGGACGGTACGTGCGTGTAGACCTCCATCGTGACCGCGATCTTGCTGTGGCGAAGGATCTGCATGGCGACCCGGGGGTGCACGTCGAGCGCGGCGAGGAGCGAGCCGCAGGTGTGCCGGGTGTCATGCAGCCTGATCCGCCGTACTCCCGCTTTGTCGGACCGGAAGGCGAACGAGCGGTTGAAGTTGCGGGGCTCGACCGGCGAACCGTACCGCGTGGTGAAGACGAAATCGGATGCGGTCCACAGCTCGCCGGCCGCTTGCTTGGCTGCCTCTTGCTCCTTCTGCCGGAGCTGCAACGCGGTGATGCAGATCTGAGGCAGCGGGAGCACGGCCGTCGATGCCTCGGTCTTGGTCTCATCGTGAACGAGTTGCCGCCGGATGCGCTGCAACTGGAGTTCCACGGTCACCTCTCCGACGTCGAGGTTCACGTTGTTCCAGGTCAGGCCCAGCACCTCACCGCGCCGGAAACCAAGAACCAGGATGAGCACGTAAGCCGCGTACAGCGGATCACGGGCAGCGCGCGCCGCTTCGAGGAACTGACGCGCCTCTTCCACCGACCACGGGTGACGCTTCACCTTTCGACCGGACCGAACCTTGACCAGAGCCGCGACGTTCTTCGTGATCACCTCTTCCGTCATCGCGTTCGTCAACGCCGACCGCAGGACCGCGCGCGCATCCTGCACCGTCCGGCGTGATGCCACCTGCTTGCAGCAGTCGCTGGCCGCACAGCACCGAGGCTCGTCCCGCTTGGCGTCCTTACCCTGAGCGCAGCACTGGCACTGAGTCAGCAGGCCGTTGACCCAGGTCCGCACGTCTCGCACCGTGAGCTTGTCCAGACGCTTCCCGCCGAGGCCCGGCGCGATGTACAGCCGGACATGCATCGCGTACGTCTCAGCCGTCTTCGGCTTCAAATCCGGCTCGACCACCTCCGCCAACCAGCGCGTGAGGTACTGCCCGAGCGTCGGTGTCGAGGTGGCCACTGGCCCTTGGGCCGCTTCGGCGTGGAGCTTGACCCATTTGGCGTGCACCTCTTCACGGGTCTTGCCGTACGCGTACTTCCGGGCCCGCTTGCCATCGGGCTTGGTCACCCAGACGTACGCGGCGTAGCCGTTCTTGTAGGGGTAGATGGAGCCTTCTCCGTTGCTCCGCTTCCCGCTCACGCCAACCACTCCCCGGCCAGCTCAGCGCAGCGGTTGACGTACTCGTCTACCCAGGCAGGCAGGATGCGCCGGTTGCGTCCGATCTTGACGGAACGGATCTCTCCGGTGAGCACGAGCATCTTGGTCTTGGACAGGCCGAAGCCGAGCATCTCGGCAACCTCAGCGGTGGTGTGCCACTTGCGTTCGATCACGGCTACAGCCATGCCGTTTCTCCTTCCGGGTCTTGCAGTTCGGCGAGCGCTTCACGGGCTGTGATCCGGCTCTCGGTGATGTCGCGGTGGATCTGTTGGGCGAGCCAGGATTCGCCGGGAGTGTGTCCGTGGCCGGCGTAGGTCCAGTGCGCGAGGGTCAGTGTGGAGCCCTCCGGGGCGTCGTCGGGGTCGGGCAGGCCCCGTTCCCGTCGTTCCTGGCGGGCCCGGTAGTCCGCTCGGACCTGGCGCAGCGCGCCAAGCGTGGTGGAGTAGCGGCGGGACTTGGTGGAGAAGTGGCCGCGGAAGCCGAGCATGTGCGCCCAGCGGGCCAGCATCCGGCCGGGGTAGTGCTCATCCAGGGCGAAGCAGGCTTCGATGAGGCGTCGGGCGTGGTCGGGTAGTTCCGGGAGCTTGTCCAGCTCCGGGAGCTCCCCGATCCTGCGGTCGACGGTGCCGGTGGTCTCGGCCGCCTTGGTGGCGTACTTGGCGACGTAGGAGGCCACGGCCTGCTCGGTCAGCTCCGTGCCGTCCGTCACCGCCGACGTGATCGGCTGCACGTCCACCTGCGTGCCCCAGCGCAGCACCACGGCGGGGCGCTTCCCCGTGGCCGGCACCGGGACCGAGACCCGTCCCACGGCGGCCCGGATCGCCTCATCCAGCAGGCCCGCACTCGCCCAGGAGGGCGGAGCCGTGTCCGGTCCTTCGGGGCCGTCGAGGCGGACGATGGCGTGGAAGTGGACCGCGCCGCGCTTCTGGAACTCCGCGACCTTCCCGAACGAGACCCGGCACACCTCGCCCAGGGCGGACTGCGACAGCCCCGCACGGTGCGCCAGTTCCCGGCGCAGGTAGATCGTGAAGCGCCGCCACAGGTCCCCCGCGTGGTTGTTCCACAGCACCGCACCCGCATAGTCGTACCGGTCCGGGTCCAAGGCCGTACCCAGCTCGGGGGCGTTGTCGGCATGCTGGGCCCCGCACCGGCACCGGCCCGAAGCGGGACGATTGTGGACCGGCCCGAACGAGGGGGCCGTCAGCGTGGCGAACACCTTGGGGTGCGTGCGCACGGTGCGGGGCGTGCCCTTGGCCGGGTCCCCCGACAGCCCGGCGCGGATCAGGTGGAAGGTGTCCCCGGCGTACAGCCACGCGCACGACGGACACCGCGAAGCACGACGGTTCCCGCACGCCACCCGCAGCCGGCCGCCCGGCTCCCCGGCCGTGGAGTACGAGTACAGGACGTTGCCCGAGGCGCGGTCACGGGTCACGGTCAGGCCCGACAGGTGGATGGGGTCCGAGCAACCGCCGGTACGCCGCACTTGCTCCTGCCAGCGCTCGAAGCCTGGATCACCGGCGACGCGCAGCAGATCAGCGAGGGTCACGGGGTCGGTGCCGAGGTGGACAGCGGCCGGGGCGACGTGCTCCGGGGGGACGGGGAAGGCAGTCACAGACCCTCCCGCGGGTAACCGTGCCCGGCCGGCGGGTACTCACCGCGCAGCTTCCCGCACCACTCACCGCACAACGCCTCATCCAGCACCCGAATGAACTCCACCGTCACACTCGGCTGCTGCGCGTCGAGGTAGAGCGCGATCTCATCAGTCAGCGCCTCATCAGCCCACTCGTGATCGAAGCTGCTCACACCGCCACCCCCAGCGCGGGCACGGCGCGGCCTTCGGGGTTGTGGCCAGGGCAGTTCGTCAGGTAGCAGGTGGCCGAGTCGTCCGGGTCGAACATGCCGCCCAGCCAGCCCGTTCCCCCGCACCTACAACGCCCCTCGACCAGCGGGCGCGCGGAGCGTGCCAGCGCGGCATCGCTCACCTTGTTGCCCAGCAGAAGCACCGAGGCCGCCTCTTCGGCCCGCACCAGCCGGGACGCCTTCAGGAACCGCGAGGCGTGGGCCGCGTCCTGCTCCGGGGTGTTCAGACCGGCCAGCCACAGGCGCCGGTAGCTCTGGACGAAGGCAGCCGCCCGGTACAGCTCTTCCAGGCCCAGACGCTCAGCACCCTGGACGATCCACGCCTTCACCCGCGCGTCGTCGCCCTTGTGCCAGCGGAAGCGATCCGGCATGTCCGACGCGTACAACGCCACCCGGCGCTCCGCGTTCGACAGTTCGTAAACCGATACGGCAGCGGGGGCAGGTAACGCGGCAACCGGCGCGAGCACAGCAGAAGCAGGCATGATGGAAGCTCCCTTGAGAGAGGGACGGGAGCGGCGGTCTGCTTGGCGGTAGGACGCCGCTCTCTGCGATGTTCGTAAGTTTGTGGGCAAACCCGCGAACTAGTAATGACGGTAGCTCCGCAAGGATGGGTCCGCAAGAGGTTTGCCCACAAACCTACGAACTGAGATGATGGAGCGCATGGAGCCTCAGCCCACGGCCGTACCGTCCCCGATCCACCTCCGCATCGCAGACGACATCCGGATGCAGATCGAGCGAGGAGACCTCGCCCCTGGTGACTCCCTGCCCACCCTGGCCGACCTGTCCGAGCGCTGGTCATGCTCGATGAACTCAGCACGGTCGGCAGTCGCGTTGCTCAAGGCTCAAGGGCTGATCACCGCGGGGCGTGGTAAGGCTCCGGTCGTTCGCATCGCACCCGGGCGCGTTGTCCGGTCCTCTGAGCGTCACCAGGCCGAGAAGGATCTGGCGCGCCGGCCGGAGCGGGAGCGTGCCGACATAGGCGAGGCTGAGACCAACCTTGGGATGTCCATCGACGCTCAAGAATTCGGCTCGGAGTATGAGATCACCGAAGCGACGCCGGAGCTTGCTGAATTGTTCGGCGTGAATCCGAAGGAACCCATCCTCCGACGCCGCTTTGTGTCGACCGACAAACGTACTGGCCACTTGCTGTCATATAGCACGTCCTACATTCCGGTATCTCTCATCAGTGCCAATCCAGCCCTACTGGATGGCAGTAACGAACCATGGCCCGGCGGAACTCAACACCAACTGTCAACAGTTGGGATTGAGATCATGTGCATGGTCGACCAGGTAACCGGCAGGATGCCTACAACCGTCGAGGTTCAGCAGTGGGGTCTACCTGATGGCGTGCCCCTGTTGATCTGCCGCCGAATTTCGATCGATGCAGACAATCGGACCGTCGAAATCTCGGACGCCGAGTACCCGGCCGACCGGACTGAACTGCGGTTCGTTACCCCACTCAAGCCCTGGCGAAGGAACTCACAGCCCAAGAAGTAGAGCCAAGCATCGAGGAGTGACAAGTGCCCGAGACCCTGAGCGAAGCTGATCGACGGTTCCTTAAGCGTGCGATCGACCTATCTCGCCACTCACTCGAAGACGAAGGGAAGACACCTTTCGGCGCGATCATCGTTATCGATGGTGAAATTGTGAGCGAGGGAAATAGTAGCGTTGTAGAAAAGTCTGATCCAACGGCTCATGCCGAAATTATGGCGCTGAGGAATGCGGGGAGTAAGCTCGGACGCCACCTCATGCCCGATGGCGTCATGTACGCAAGCAGCGAGCCGTGCCCAATGTGTCTCGTCGCGTGCTATTGGGCACGGCTGCCGCGAATTGTCTTTGGTGCGACGAGTGAGGACGTGGCAGTGAACGGATTCGAGGATTTGCAGCTATACAGGGAGCTTGCCCATCCTGCCAATCAACGAGCCATGCGCGAGGACGTTGCCGAGGGTGCGCTTCACGAGGAAGCCGCGGACGTTCTTCGGGAGTGGGCTGCCCTCTTGCCGGAACCGGTCGTACCGAAGATGTGACCATGCCCCCAGAGAGACGGGTTACAGGTTTCTCTACCTCATCAAGGCACCCGGCGTCGCTGCCGCTCCGCCGGGCGCGCGTCCGGCGCTCGGCCGCGCCGTCGCTCCTGTCTCCGCCCCGCTCGGCCCGGCCGGCACCGCGCGCGCCCGCGGCGGGGGAGGCCCAGGGCATGAGCGAGAACCCGACAGCCCACAGCAGGGGTCACGACATGCCTCCGGCGGGGGCGCTCCGGCTCCGAGATGGCCCATCGCCGACAGCGTCTGCGCGATCGTCGTAGTGCCGGCGGGAGCTCCCATCCCATCTGCCATCGACCCGGGCAAGCCGAGCAGACGCGGCCCCTGGCGTCCAGATCGTTCGTACAGTGGCGCGCTCCATCTGGACGCCAGGAACCACGCCCGCTCCACAGGAGTGCGGGCCGACGGCAGACGGGATGGAAGCTGGGGAAGGTGGTGGTGAGGGTGCGTGGCGAAGGTTGCTGTACAGCAGCGAAGTACAGCAACCTCATCAACGCTCAGCGACCCAGAGCAGCCGCCACCAGCGCGTTGACCACGTGAACAAACCTCAACAACCGCCCTGCCCGTAGTTCGCATCGAGGGGGTCAGGGGTTCGAATCCCCTCAGGTCCACAACCAACCACCGAGCCGCTTCTCGATTCGGGAACGGTTGGCGAGATCCCGCTGATCATGACGATCGGTCGGGTCTTTGTCGTTGTCGGACCTTGCACGCGTTGGCGGGTGCCGCGGGTGCCGCGGGCCCCGGACCGGCTCACTCCTTCGTGTGACCCGGCTCACTCGTCGCCCTGGCGGAAATAATCCGCTGGTCGTAAGAGCTTGAGGGTTCAAGATCTTACGAGGGAGTCGTCATGTCGGTAGACGCAAGTCCGGTGGCCCCAGCCGTTGTTCGTACGAAAGTGCGGGTCCCGCTGCGGTTCGCCGACGGGTGGGGGACGACCGCGGACGTGTTCACCTTCACCGGGCTCGCCGACGGCAAGGAGCACCTCGCGTTCGGGGTGGGCGACTACGAGCGGGCCGACGTGCCCCTGGTGCGGCCGCACTCCGAATGCCTGACCGGCGACGTGTTCGGGTCCGAACGCTGCGACTGCGGGCCCCAGTTACGGGAGGCCGTGCAGCGCATCGCCGACACCGGGGGCTACCTGCTGTACCTGCGCCAGGAAGGCCGCGGCATCGGCCTGTACGCCAAGCTCGACGCCTATGCGCTGCAGGACGGCGGCCTGGACACCTATGAGGCCAATGTCGCGCTAGGTCGGGGCGAGGACGAGCGCGACTACACCGCAGCCGCGCAGATGCTGCACGCCCTGGGCGCCGACCGCGTACGGCTGCTGACCAACAACCCCGACAAGGCCGCGCAGCTCACCGCGCACGGCATCACCGTCGCCGAGCGCGTCCCCACCGGCGTCCACGTCTCGTCCTCGAACGTCCGCTACCTGCGCGCCAAGGTCGAGCACACCGGCCACACCCTGGCGCTGCCCGCATAGGGTACCCGTCCGCATAAGGCGTCCGCCCGCATAAGGCGTCCGCCCCGCATAAGGCGTCGGCCCGCACAAGGCGCCCGCCTGGGGCACCCGCGCGAAGCCTGCCGCACCAGGCGCCCGCGTCGCCGCCCCAGGGTTGACCGCCGGCCACGTGATGCGGCCCACGATCGAAACGGTGGCGTTTCGTTCGTGCGCCGTCTAGTCTTATGTGTACGACATCGTTTCGACAACGCCGCGCCCCGTACCCGTACGGTGTGCGTGCACACACCCCAGGTGAGAGGGAGGACAGGTCATGTCGCCGGAGACGACCGCCGTGCGCCGTACGCGCCTGACCCCCGAGCGTGAGCGGGAGCTGTACACCGCCGTCGTCGAGCTGCTGCGCGAGGTCGGCTACGAGGCGTTGACCATGGACGCCGTCGCCGCGCGCACCCGGTCGAGCAAGGCCACCCTCTACCGCCAGTGGAAGGGCAAGCCGGAACTGGTCGCCACCGCGCTGCGCCACAACGCACCGGTGTCGATCGGAGACATAGACACCGGCTCGCTCGCGGGTGACCTGCACGAACTCGTCAGATGTCACGATGAGCACGAGATCAAGCGCGACCAGGAGCTGATGCGGGGGCTGGCGCACGCCGCGTTCCGCAACGAGGACCTGTTCCGCGCGCTGCGCGAGCTGCTCATCGAACCGGAGCTGGAGAGCTTCCGCGGCGTGGTGCAGCGCGCCGTCGACCGCGGCGAGCTGCGCGCGGACAACCCCGCCCGCGACTACCTCCCGCACATGCTGTTCGGCTGCGCCCTGGCCCGGCCGATCATCGAGGGCATCGACCCGGACCCGGAATACACCCACCGGTACATCGACGCCGTCGTCGTCCCCGCGCTGGGCCTGTCGTAAGGCCGCCCGGCATCCCCTGACCATCGCGACGACCGGCGGGCCCGGCCCGCCGCCACACCCGCGCCACCGCCCCACCTGACACGCCGCTCTCGTCGTCGGGCTGGTTCCACACGCCCACATACGCCCTCCTGACGGGAGCCCCTGTCTCCATGGCCACATTCCTGTACAGACTCGGCCGGTTCTCCTTCCGGCAACGGCGGTACGTCGTCCTGCTGTGGATAGCCCTGCTGGCGCTCGCCGGCGTCGGGGCCGCCAGCGCGCCGTCCGCGCCGAGCGACAACTTCACCGTGCCCGGCACGGAGGCGCAGCGGGCGTTCGACCTGCTGCACGAGCGCTTCCCCGCCTCCGACGCCGACGGGGCGACCGCCCGTATGGTCTTCCAGGCGCCCGACGGCCAGAAGATCACCGTGGGCGCGAGCAGGGCCGCAGTGGAGCACGTCGTCACCGATCTGAAGAACAGCCCGCAGCACGCGAGCGTCACCGACCCGTTCACCGCCGACGCGGTCAGCAAGGACGGCACCACCGCCTATGCGACGGTGACGTACACCGCGAAGTCCACGGAGATCACCGACGCCACTCACGAGGCCATCAAGGACGCCGCCCAGGAGGGCAGGGACGCCGGCCTGACCGTGGAGACGGGCGGCACCGCCCTGGAGGCGTCACCGGAGACCGGCGACAGCGAGGTCATCGGCATCGGCATCGCCGCGGTGGTGCTCCTGCTCACCTTCGGCTCCCTGGTCGCGGCCGGACTGCCCCTGCTCACCGCGGTGATGGGCGTCGGCGTCGGCATCGCGGGGATCACCGCGCTGGCCACCACCCTGGGGCTGTCGAGCACCTCGTCCACCCTGGCGTCGATGATCGGACTGGCGGTCGGCATCGACTACGCGCTGTTCATCGTCTCCCGGCACCGGCACGAGCTCATGGAGGGCCGCGACGGCGAGGACGCCGCGGGGCGCGCGGTGGGCACCGCCGGCTCCGCGGTGGTCTTCGCGGGGCTCACCGTGCTGATCGCCCTCGCCGGCCTCGCCGTCGTCGGCATCCCGATGCTCACCAAGATGGGACTGGCCGCCGCGGCCACCGTCGCGCTCGCCGTGCTCATCGCGCTCACCCTGATCCCCGCGCTGCTCGGCTTCGCCGGCCCCAAGGTGCTCACCCGCAAGGTCCGCAAGGGGCGGGTGAAGGACACCCGCAGGCCGAACCTGGGCACCCGGTGGGCCCGGCTGGTGGTACGCCGCAGGGTTCCGTTCCTGATCGGCGCCGTCGTGGCGCTGGGGCTCGCCGCGGTGCCGATGAGCCGGATGGAGCTGGGCCTGCCCGACGACGGCTCACAGCCCGTCAGCACCACGCAGCGCAGGGCGTACGACATGCTCTCCGAGGGCTTCGGACCGGGCTTCAACGGACCCCTCATGGTCGTGGTGGACACCGCGCACAGCGACCACCCGAAGCAGGCCGCCCAGGACGTCGAGAAGACCGTCGCCGGCTTCCCGGACGTCAAGACGGTGAGCGACCCCGCGTTCAACACCAAGGGCGACACGGCGACGCTCACCGTGGTGCCGGAGTCCAAGCCGAGCAGCACGCGGACCGAGGACCTGGTGCACGTCATCAGGGACCACTCCGACGCCTTCGGGACGGCCACCGGCGCCAAGGTGCTCGTCACCGGCACGACCGCGATGAACATCGACGTCTCGCAGCAGCTGAACGACGCCCTGCTGCCGTATCTGGCGCTCGTGGTGGGACTGGCGTTCCTGCTGCTGATGGTCGTGTTCCGGTCGATCCTGGTGCCGCTGAAGGCCGCTGTCGGCTTCCTGCTGTCGGTGCTGGCGGCGCTCGGCGCGGTCGTCGCGGTGTTCCAGTGGGGATGGCTGTCCGGTCTGATGGGCGTTCAGCAGACCGGTCCGATCATGAGCATGATGCCGATCTTCATGGTCGGCGTGGTCTTCGGACTGGCCATGGACTACGAGGTGTTCCTGGTCACCCGTATGAGGGAGGCGTTCGTCCACGGTGAGACACCCGGTCAGGCCGTCGTCACCGGATTCACCCACGGCGCCCGGGTGGTGTCGGCCGCCGCGGTCATCATGATCAGCGTCTTCGCCGGATTCATCGGATCGTCGGAATCGATGATCAAGATGATGGGCTTCGGGCTGGCGATCGCCGTCGCCTTCGACGCGTTCGTCGTACGGATGACGATCGTCCCGGCGGTGCTCGCGCTCCTGGGACGCGCGGCGTGGTGGCTGCCGCGCCGGCTGGACCGCGCGCTGCCCAACGTGGACGTCGAGGGCGAGCAGTTGCGCAGGACGCTGGCCGCGCAGGCCGCCGCGCGCGCCGATGAGCAGGAGCGCGAACCGGTCACCGTGTAGCGCCCGCCGCCTTGGGCGTCGCCCGGTTGGGGCGTGGCGGCTCACCAAGGGCGACACCTGGGGCGGAGGGGCCGAGGGGAGAACGCCCCCGGTGGTTGTCCGCCTCGCGTTCATCTTTGCCTAAAAGCTGTCCCCGGCCGCGGTCAATTACCGGCCGGGGACGCTGCGTTCACCCCGGAGTCGGGCGGACGTCACCGTTCCGCCCCGCCCGGCTGCCTAGCATGCGCTGACTTTTACCGAATGATGCACACCGGGGGAACCCATGGCAGCCGAGCACGTCCCCGTGGCGGGGGCCGACAGGCTGCGGGCGGCACTGCTCGCAGCCGGGATCGCGGTCGTCGCCTTCTGCGCCGGGGACGCGATGGCCGGGCAGTACCCGTTCGGGCGCAGGACGCGCGACGTCAACGACCTCGGCAACCAGTTCGTTCCCTTCCACGCCCACCTGTGGGACCTGCTGCACGGCAGGGCGGACGGCGGCTGGCTGCTCAACTGGCAGTCCGGATACGGCAGCAGCTTCCTCCCCGACTACGGCACGTATCTGAGCAGCCCGTTCGCGCCCCTGGTGGCGCTGTTCCCCCGCGACCGCATCGACCTGGCCGTCTATGTCGTCACCGTCCTCAAACTCGGCGCCGCCGCCGCGGCCATGGCGTGCCTGCTGCTCGCGCTGCGCCCGGGGCCGCGGTGGGCGGCCGGCATGCTCGGCGCGTCCTACGCGCTGTGCGGCTGGACGATGATGCTCGCGTCGTACAACCCGATGTGGCTCGACGGCCTCATCGCGTTCCCGCTGCTGTGCATGGTCGGCGAGTGGGCACGGCACGGGCGGCGGCCGGTGGCGGGCGTCGCGGTGGCCGCGGTGTGCTGGACCGCGAACTTCTACACCGCCTACATGGCCACCCTGGGCGCGGCCCTCGTGCTGGCGGCCCGGCTGATCACCGAGCCAGCGCCGGTCGGCCGCACCCCGGCGAGGGGCCGAGCGTGGGCGCTCGGGCGGGCCGCGCTGACCACCGCCCTCGGCATCGGCCTCACCGCGCCGCTGCTGCTGACCGTCGTCAAGGGCACGGAGCAGGCCTACCCGGGCCTGCAGCGCACCTTCCGGCCCCTGCCCTGGTCCGACTTCCTCGTACGGCTCCTGCCGGGCACCTACGGCTTCTCCAGCCCGTCCACGTACGTCGACACCGCGGCGCTGCTGCTGGCGTTCGTGCTGCCGTTCCACCCGGCCGTCGCGCGGCGCACCCGCGCGGTGTGGACGGTCCTGGCGGTCGTCGTGGCCGCGTCGTTCGACTGGCGGCCGACGCACCTGCTGTGGCACGCGTTCACCACGCCCAACGGCAGCCCGTACCGGCAGACGTTCGTGCTCAGCGGCATCCTGGTGATCGCCGCGTGGCTGACGGTCTCCCACGGTCTGCCCGCCCGGCGGCCGCTGGCCTACGGCGCGGGGGTGATGGCGCTGGTCGCCGCGATCGCCGCCCTGGACGCCGACTCCGGGCTCGCGGGGGTCGGCAGCTACCCGATGCTCGCGGTCGGCGTGGCGGTCACCGCGGGGATGCTGCTGTGGCTGCGGCGCCTCAAGGAGG
Organism: Actinacidiphila sp. DG2A-62; assembly: GCF_035825295.1. Classification (NCBI taxonomy): domain Bacteria; kingdom Bacillati; phylum Actinomycetota; class Actinomycetes; order Kitasatosporales; family Streptomycetaceae; genus Actinacidiphila; species Actinacidiphila sp. DG2A-62. The sequence continues at coordinate 3,277,988 of NZ_JAYMGI010000002.1, read as the reverse complement.
GCGGCGCCTCCGCCGCCGCGGTTCCCGCCGCGGTCGCCATAGGTGTGCTCGTCGCCGCCCAGGTGGGCCAGTTGGCGGCGAGCAACGCCTGGATCGACCGCAAACGGCTGGCCGCCATGGACGACTACCCCGTGTGGGGGACGCGGCAGAACGCCCAGCGCGGCGTCCTGGAGGATGCCGACGACTGGCCGCGCTATCGCACCGACCCGGGGCGCGCCCAGACCGTCGGCAACGACCCGCTGGCGGTGGGCGGCCAGGGTGCCCAGTACTACAGCAGCCTGACCGCCGACGTGTGGACGCGCACCCTGGAGTCGCTGGGCGGCGGCTGGACCTCGCGCGGCCGGTCGCTGCAGAGCCTGGACAACCCCGTCACCGACACCCTCTTCTCCGTCGGCGCCCGCCTGCGCTCCCCGGAGAACCCGGCCAAGCCCGGGACGCCCGCACCAGGGGTGACGCCCACGGTGACGCGCCGACCGGTGCCTCCCCTGGTCACCGTGCACCCCGAGGCCACCGCCGGCTACGGCCACTCGCCCTACCGCAACCAGGAGCTGCTGCTGGGCAGCGACGTCTACGACGTCGCGCGGATGACCCTGCGCGACGGCGACGGACGCGTCCTGCGCCCCGGCCGCGGCGGCGCCTACGAGACGCCCGGCCGCGCCGGGGACGCCCGGCACAGCACGTACCGCGTCCAGTCCTCCTGCCCCGGCAACAGCCAGGTGTACTTCTGGGCGCCGGACTTCCGGGGCGACGTCCGCCTGGACGGGCGCGGCGGCGGCAGCGGCGGCCCCGCGTCCGTGGTCCGCTACCTGGGCGGTCTGCCCAGCCATCGCGCGCCCGTGCAACTGCTGGGCGACGCACCGGCCGACGGCCGCCTCGCGCTGCGGCTGACCGCGGCGGACGGGCGGTTCACCGTCGACCCGGGCGGGATCGGCTGCCTGTCGCTGCCGCGTCTGGCGGCCGCGGAACGGCGCCTGGCGGCGAGCGGCGCGACCCGCGTGGACGTCACCGCCGACGGCGTGCGGGCACGGCTGCCGCGCGGTGCCCGCGGGTACGCCGTGGTCGCGGCGCCGGCCATCGCCGGGTGGTCGTGCGCGGTCGACGGCGGTCCCTCCCGCCCGGCCCACGCCTACCTCGGCCTGGTGTCGGCGCCGCTCGGCGCCGGCGCGGGCGTGGGCACGGACGGCACGCACACCGTGGACTGCGCGTTCACCCCGCCCGGGCTGCACCAGGGGGAGGCGGTCGGCGCCGCGTCGCTGGCCGGCACCCTGGGGGTCGCCGCCTATGCGTGGTGGCGCAGGCGCAGGGGTGACGGCGCGCGGACGGACGTTGACGCGGTCACCTCTGCGGACCCTGGGACACGGCCCGCGGAGGCGGTCGTCTGACGTCGTGCGGACCTGCTTCGTAGGAGCGGCGCCCGATCGTCGGATCAGATGAGGGTGGGCTGCCGGCTGCTGCTCTCGAAGCCGAGGAGCCAGCGCTTGCGCTCCAGGCCGCCGCCGTAGCCGGTGAGGCTGCCGTCGGCGCCGACCACGCGGTGGCAGGGGACGATGATGCTGACCGGGTTGCGGCCGTTGGCCAGGCCGACGGCGCGCGAGGCGGTCGGCTGGCCCAGGGCGCGTGCGAGTTCTCCGTAGGAGACGGTCTCGCCGTAGGGGATGTCGCGCAGGGCCGCCCAGACGCGCTGCTGGAAGGGCGTGCCGGTGACCGCGACGTCGATGTCGAAGTCGGTGAGGTCACCCGCGAAGTACGCCTCCAGTTGGCGCGCCGCGTCCTTGAGCACCGGCAGGTCGTCGGCGGCCACGCGCGGGCCGAACGTCTCCTGGGCCGGCTGGTGGCGGTGCTCGGTCATGTACAGTCCGGCCAGCCGCTCCTCGCGCGCGACCAGGGTCAGCGGGCCGCAGGGGCTGTCGAGGACGGTGTGGACACTGGTCGTCATCGGACCATGCCTTTCGTGACGGCTGCGGTCGCCGCAGCGGCGGTCATCGTACGACTGGTTGTCGGATCGTCGGCCGGCGTCGTCTCACCCGATGGAGTGAGTGTGTCCGGCGTCTGGGTGGGCATGAAATTGATCGGGTGGTCGCCCACCGCCCACAGGTACTGCGTCGCGTACGCGCGCCACGGCTGCCAAGTCGCCGCATACCTGGTCAGCGCGGCCGGGGTGGTTGGCAGCCCGAGATCGCGCGCCGCGTACCGCACGCCCAGGTCGGTCGCGGGGAAGGCGTCGGGATCGCCCAGCGCGCGCATGGCGACGGCCTCCACCGTCCAGGGGCCGAAGCCCGGCAGCCCGGCCAGGCCGGCGCGCGCCTGCTGCCAGTCGCTGCCCACGTCGAGGTCGACCTCGCCGGCGGCCAGAGCCCGCACCAGGGCGGCGAGCGTGGCCCGGCGGGCGCGCGGCATCGCCAGCGCCTGCGGGTCGTGGCCGGCCAGCGCCTCGGCGGACGGGAACAGGTGCGTCAGGCCGCCCGCGGGATCGGCCACCGGTTCGCCGTGGGCGGCCACCAGGCGGCCCGCGAGCGTGCGCGCGGCGGCCGTCGACACCTGCTGGCCGAGCACCGCGCGCACCGCGAACTCCGGGCCGTCGGCTACCCGCGGCACCCGCCGCCCGGGCGCCTTGGCCACCAGGGGCGCGAGCACCGGGTCCTCGGACAGCAGGGCGTCCACCGCGAGCGGGTCGGCGTCCAGGTCGAGCATCCGCCGGCAGCGGCTGATCGCCTGCCCCAGGTCGCGCCAGTCGGTGAGCCAGAGCCGGCAGGCGATGTGGTCGGGGGTGGGCCGCAGCGACGCGATGCCGGGGCCGTGCGGCAGCCGCAGCGTCCGCCGGTACGCGCCCGCGCGCCACTCCTCCACGCCCGGCACGGCGGTGGCCGCCAGGTGTCCGAACAGGTTGTCGGGAGTGAGCGGACGGCGGAACGGCAGCCGCAGCGCCAGCGTGCCCGAGGCGGCCGGCGGACGGCCCTTGGCGACCCGGGCGCGCAGCTCGCTGGGCGACAGCGCGAAGACCTCACGCACGGTGTCGTTGAAGGCGCGGATGCTCGCGAAACCGGCCGCGAACGCGATCTCGCCCATGGGCATCGCGCTGGTCTCGATCAGCAGCCGGGCGGTCTGCGCGCGCTGCGCCCTGGCGAGGGCGAGCGGGCCCGCGCCGAGTTCGGCGCGCAGCCGCCGCTCGATCTGGCGCTCGCTGTAGCCCAGGCGCGCGGCCAGACCCGGTACGCCGTCGCGGTCCACGACGCCGTCGGCGATCAGCCGCATCGCGCGGGCGACCAGGTCGGCGCGCTCGTTCCACTGGGGCGATCCGGGGCTGGCGTCGGGGCGGCAGCGCTTGCAGGCGCGAAGCCGGCCTGCTGGGCCGCCGCCGCGCTCGGGTAGAAGGTCATGTTCTCGACCTTGGGCGGCACGACCGGGCAGCTGGGCCTGCAGTAGATGCGGGTGGTGAGCACCGCCGTGAAGAACCACCCGTCGAAGCGGGCGTCCTTCGACTGGACGGCTCTCACATAGGAGTCGAAGTCGGTGAACACCTGACAAGCATCGCGCGGCGTCACGGGTGTGGTCTGGCGGAAATCCGACATGGAGTTCGCGGAGGCGGGCCCGCGGAGGACCGCGGCGGAGCCGCGCGGCGCCCAGGGAGACGAGTCACCCGGACCGGCCGGCCCTCCGCGCGGGGGTCAGTCGGTGACCTTGCTCGCGGGTTCGTAGCGCAGGTCGCCGTACTCCGGGTGCCGGGTGAGCCAGCGTTCCACGAACGGGCAGATCACCACCACCCGCGTCGACTGCTCACGCGCCTCGTCCAGGGCGGCCCGCGCCAGGGCGGAGCCGACGCCCTGGCCCTCGTACGCCTCGTCGACCTCGGTGTGCACCAGGGCGATCAGGTCGGGCGTGCGCATATAAGCGAGCACGCCGGCGAGGCTGCCGGCGACACGGGCTTCGTAGCGCCGCGCCTGCGGGTCGTCGGTGACGGTGACGGGGCTGTCCCCGCTCACGACCGGTAGCCCTCGACGGTGGAGGAGGGGCGCACGCGGGCGGCGCCGGGGTCCTCACCCGCCTCGGTGAGCGCGCGGCGCTGGCGCAGCAGGTCCCAGCACTGGTCCAGCTCGCGTTCCAGGGTGGCGAGCCGCTCGCGTTCGGTCCCGCCGTCGATGCCGCCCTGGGCGAGCAGGTCGCGCAGGATCTTCTCGTCGGCGACCATCTGGCTGATGCGGCCCAGGATGGCCTGCTCCGCCTTGGTGTCGTGGGGCTCTTGCACGGGACACCTCCCGATTCGCGGCCGGTCGGTCCGGCTCTTCCACTCTTGCAGGTCGCGCGCGGGAACGCAGGCGATCGGGCGCGGGAGATCAGCGGGAGATCAGGCGTCGCCGGAGCCCTGGGTCGAGCCGCGCTCCAGGCCGTCGCCCTCGCTCTCGCCGCCCCTGGGGGTGTCGCCCCGGCCGGCCGCGGCCCCTGGGGGCGCGCCTTCGCGCATCCACGCGTCGATCTCGGCGCGGACGCGGCGGTCCATGGCGAGGGACATCTCCGCCTCGACGATGTTCTTCGCCAGGGGGCGCAGCCGTTGCAGGGACTGCGAGATCCCGGCGATGTCGGGAGCGGCGCCGGTGCCGCCCGTGGGCGCCGCCGTGGCGTCCGCGCCCTCCTCGGCGGACGCGGCGGGAGCACCGGCCGGGCCGAGCGCGCTGGAGGCTCCGGACTCCGTGGGAACGCCGGACGCGGCCCCCGGACCGAGCACGTGCGTCTTGACCACCTGGGTGAACAGGTCGGCGATCGCGTCGACGTGGGCCCTGACCTGGCGGCCCGCGTCGAGCACCGCCGACAGCGGCACCCCTTCGCGTACGAGCGCGGCCGAGGCGTCCAGGAGGCGCCGGCTGATGTGGATGACGTTCTCGCCGTCGACCGCGATGTAGCCGATCTCCAGGGCGGAGGTGAGGTTCTCGGGGCTGACGTCGGCGCCGAAGTAATCGGCGAGCTCCTGGGGGGTGAGCCTTACCGGCGTCTCGTCGGACCATGGCGTCGTGAGGGCGCTCTCCAGCCCCAGGAGCTCGGCGACGCCGTCCAGCGTGCGCCCCTTCTCCCACGCGGCGATGAGGTCGGCGATGCCCCCCAGGGTGTGGCCGCGGTCCAGGAGCGCGGCGATGGTGCGCAGCCGCGCCAGGTGGTCCTCGGAGTACCACGCGATCCGGCCGTCCCGGCGCGGCGGCGGCAGCAGACGGCGCTCCCGGTAGAAACGCAGCGTCCTGACAGGGATGCCGGCTGCCCGGGCCAGTTCCTCGACTCGGTATTCGCGCGCGCCGGGTGCCTTGTCGTCCACACGGTCAGCCTATGGGGTGACGTGATCGTGTCCCGCGGGGTGCGTGGTGCGAGATGCGGGGTGCGGTGCGCGGGTGCGATGTGGAGTGGGGCGTGGTGCGGTGCGCGGCCGGACGGGTTCGGCGCGCCGGGGCGATCGCCCCGGCACGACACCTGGCGCTACCGGTCGGTAATGAATTCCCTCCGCCCTCTACCGCCGGTAACCCGCGTGCCCTACAGTCCGAGTGTGCCATCGTGCCAGTGATTGCTGGCGCAATGCTCGTGGCGCCGCGGCGGCCGGGCGGGCCGGAACGAAGGCGGCGGAGTCGGAAACGAAGGGTGGTGCCATGGACGGCGATCTCGGACACGTACGGGTGGCGGTGATCGGCTCCGGTTTCGGCGGGCTGGGCGTGGGCGTACGGTTGCGGCGCGAGGGGATCACCGACTTCGTGATCCTGGAGCGCGCGCACGCGGTGGGCGGCACCTGGCGCGACAACAGCTACCCCGGGTGCGCCTGCGACGTGCCCTCGCACCTGTACTCGTTCTCCTTCGCGCCCAACCCGGACTGGCCGCGCGCCTTCTCTGGCCAAGAGCACATCCAGGCGTACCTCGAACGGGTGACGGACACCTTCGGACTGCGGCCGCACCTGCGGTTCGGCGCGGAGGTGCGCGAGGCGCGCTGGGACGGCGAGGCGCGGCAGTGGCGCCTGTCGACCGCCGCCGGCGACCTGACCGCGGACGTCGTGGTCTCCGCCACCGGCGCCCTGTCGGACCCCAAGATCCCCGACATCCCGGGGATCGAGAGCTTCCCCGGCGCCGTCTTCCACTCCTCGCGCTGGGACCACGACTACGACCTGAAGGGCAAACGGGTCGCCATGGTCGGCACCGGCGCATCGGCGATCCAGATCGTGCCCTCGATCCAGCCCGAGGTGGGGAGGCTGACGGTCATCCAGCGCACCCCGCCCTGGGTGCTGCCGCGCGCCGACCGCCCCATCGGCGCCGTGGAGCGGTGGCTGCACGGCAACGTGCCGGGGACCGCGAGGGCGCGGCGCGGGCTGCTGTGGCTGATCCGGGAGTTCCAGGTGGGCGCCTTCGTGCGGCAGCCGAAGCTGATGAAGGCCGCCGAACGGGTCGCGCGCACGCACCTTCGGCGTTCGGTCAAGGACCCGGAACTGCGGGCCCGGCTCACCCCCGACTACACGATCGGGTGCAAGCGCATCCTGCTGTCCAACACGTACTACCCGGCGCTCGCCCAGCCCAACACCGAGGTGGTCACCTCCGCGCTCACCGAGGTGCGCGGCTCGACGGTGGTCACCGCCGACGGCACCGAGCGCGACGTCGACGCGATCATCTTCGGAACCGGCTTCCACGTCACCGACATGCCGATCGGCGACAGGATCATCGGATCGGACGGCCGCTCGCTCAGCGACCACTGGAAGAACGGCATGGCCGCGCTGCGCGGCTGCACCGTCGACGGGTTCCCCAACCTGGTGTTCATCGTCGGCCCCAACACCGGCCTCGGGAACAGCTCGATGATCCTGATGATCGAATCATCGCTCAACTACATGGCCGACTATCTGAAGACACTGGAACGCACGGGCGCCGCGGCCCTGGACGCCAAGCCGGCGGCGGTCGCGGCGTGGAACGAGGAGATGCAGCGCCGCGTCTCGCGCACCGTGTGGAACACCGGCGGCTGCCAGAGCTGGTACCTGGACGCCAACGGCCGCAACACCACTGCCTGGCCGGGCACCACGGCGGAGTTCCGGCGGGCCACCCGGCAGCTGCGGCTGTCGGAGTACGAACAGCTGGCGCCGGTCGCCGCGCCGCAGCGGTCGGTGGAGGCGGTCTCGTGAACGCCACGCCCTACGAAGCGGTGCCCGCGCGCCGCGAGACGACCGTCGTATCAGCGGACGGGACGCGACTGCACGTCGCGGAGTACGGCCGCGCCGACGGTCCCACGGTCGTGTTGTCGCACGGGTGGACGTGCTCGACGCTGTTCTGGGCGCCGGTCGTACGGCTGCTGGCCGCCGATCACCGGATCGTCGCCTACGACCAGCGCGGCCACGGCCGCAGCGCTGCGCCGGCCACCCGCGCGGGTTACTCGACGGCGCGCCTGGCCGATGATCTGCAAGCCGTACTGGAAGCGGTCGTACCGGACGGTGAACGCGCGGTCCTCGCAGGCCACTCGATGGGCGGTATGACGATCATGGCGGCGTCCGGTCGGTCGCCGGTCGCCGACCGTACCGCCGCCGTGCTGCTCGCCAGCACCGGCAGCGGTCGGTTGCTCGGAGCGACCGAGGTGCTGCCGCCGCGGATCGGCGCACGACGCCTGCGCCACCTGATCCACCGTCAACTCCTCGTGTCGCGCATGCCACTCGGGCCGGTGACCGCGCTGTCGAAGGCCGCCCTGGCATACGGCATCCTCGGCGTCGCCCCCACCCCCGAACAGGTGACCTTCACCGCGCGCATCGTGCACGCGTGCCGCGCCCGGCAGCGGTCGGCATGGGGCAGGGTGCTGGCCGTGCTCGACCTCGACGCGGAACTCGCCGCGATCACCGCGCCCACCGCCGTCCTCGTCGGCACCCACGACAAACTCACCCCCAAGGTGCACGCCCACGCGATGGCGGCCGCACTGCCCGACTCCCTGGGAGTCACCGAACTGCCCGGGCTCGGCCACATGACGCCCATCGAGGACCCGGACGCGGTCGCACGGGCGATACGCACGCTGGTCGCCGATCACCTGCGGGCAGACGGTGCGACGAACGCGGCCGCCGTCGTCGGGGATGTCGGGGATGTCGGCGAAGCCGGCGATGTCGCTGGCGTCGTCCGGAAAGCCGGCGCCGTCCGCGATGCCCGAAACGGCAGCGACATCAGCAACGCCCGCGACGCCGGCAGGGCCGACGACGTCGAGAAGGAGAAGAGCGCATGAGCCGAACATCGCTGCACGGCAAGGTCGTCGTCGTCACCGGCGCCGCCCGCGGCGTGGGCGCCATGCTGGCGCGCAAGCTCGCGGTGCGCGGCGCGCGGCTCGCACTCGTCGGACTGGAGCCCGATGAGCTGATGAACGTCGCGACGTCACTCCCGGGTGAGGCCGCGCACTGGACCGCCGACGTCACCGACCGCACCGCCATGGCGCAGGCCGCGCGGGAGATCGCCGCGCGCTTCGGCCGGGTCGACGTCGTCGTGGCGAACGCGGGCGTCGCCACCGGCGGCCCGTTCCTGGAGTCCGACCCCGACGCGTTCGACCGGGTGATCCAGGTCAACCTCCTCGGCAGCGTCGCCACCGCGCGCGCGTTCATGCCGGCGCTGGTCGCCTCGCGCGGCTATTACCTGCAGATCGCATCGCTCGCGGCGATCACCCCGGCACCGCTGATGGCCGCCTACTGCGCGAGCAAGTCGGGCGTGGAGGCGTTCGCGCACAGCGTGCGCGCGGAACTCGGCGTCCAGGGCGTCGGCGTGGGCGTCGGCTACCTCAGCTGGACCGACACCGACATGGTGCGCGGCGCCGACGAGGACGACGCGCTGCGGCAGATGCGCGCCCGCCTGCCCTGGCCGACCAACCGCACCTACCCGCTGGAGCCGGCCGTCGACCGCCTCGTCACCGGGATCATCCGACGATCGCCTCATGTGTACGGACAGTGGTGGCTGCGCGGGATGCAGCCGCTGCGCGGCCACCTGCCGTCCGTCATCGCCGGCCCCTCGGGCAGCGCGAGCTGCGGCGCGCGGGAACGGCGTTGGGCGGCGGCGCGGGAGGCCCGCGCGGCCTGGTGGGGCGGGGAGGAGCGGCCGACGAAGCGGCGCGCGTCTCGTCCGCCGATCACACAGTGTGACCAATGCTGAGCGTAGCCACCCACTGACCTGGGGTTATTGTCCCAAGATGCGAGGGTCATCCCTGCATGTCAACCTTGTCGAGGCCCCACTCCCACACACTCCAGGAGGAGTAACCATGGGTGCTTTCGACCAGTTCAAGGACAAGGCCGGCGAGGTCGCGGACGACGCCAAGGAGCAGCTCGGCAACCGGCGCGGCAAGTCCGCCCCCGGCTCGGAGAACTCCGAGGACCCGCAGCGCGGCGGCATGCAGGACGAGCTGCAGGAGCGCGCCTCCGACGCCCGCGACCAGGCCCGCGAGCGCATGGGCCGCGACGGCCGGCGCGAGCAGGACGAGTGGGACGCCTGACCTGAACTGCCGCCTGCCCGGCGCGTTCCCGCGCGCCGCGGCCACGCGAACCCCGTGACACGAGGAGGGGCACCCCGCCGGGGGTGCCCCTCCTTCGCGCGCTGGACGAAGATCAGCTCAGTTGCGCCGGAACCGGGATGTCACCCTCCAGCGCCGAGACGCCCGCGGGCGTGAGCGCTTCGTCGAACGTCTCCACGTCACTGATCCAGCCGTTGGCGTACTCGCCGTAGCTGCCCTGGTACAGCCTCCGCCCGATCTGCAGCGGCCCGGCCGCGTTCCAGTCCGCTCCCGTGTAGGGCGAGCTGGTGACGAGCCGAGTAGTACAACTGCGCTCCGTTGGACTTGCGGATTTCCAGGCGGTGGCTTGGCTTTCGGGTGAACGTCGGGGTGCTTCGCCTCAATGGGATGCATCTTGCTGAATGCCTGTTAAGGCGCCGTTGGTGTTCAGTTCTATCGGCCTTCTGGGTGTCTGACGCTATTCGACGGCGAAGTCGGCCGATCTGAATCACGCAGAGCGTTCATAGGTCGCCGCCGTCGGGATTGCCGGTTGCATTCGGTGCGCTGAAGCGTGGCGGGGTCTCCGCGGCGCGTGCCGGTGGATCGTGCCAGGAGGCGCGGTGGTGCACCGGTAGCGTGCGGCCATGGTGCGGGGAGACCGCGTAGTGGCGGGGGATGTCGAGGGGGTGGGGCGGGTGGCGTGGCCGGGGACGGTGGGGGAGGCGCTGGAGGTTCAGGCGGCGCTCGCCGAGCGGGCCGTGCTGGACGTCGAAGGACCCGCGGTGGGGGACGTGGGGCGGGTCGCGGGAGTGGACGTCTCGTACGACAAGGGGGGTGAACGGCTGGTCGCCGCGGCTGTGGTGCTGGACGCGGGGACGTTGGAACCGCTGGAGACCGTGCTCGTGGAAGGCGTGAGCAGATTTCCATACGTTCCAGGACTTCTGGCGTTCCGGGAACTTCCGTCCGTGATGGAAGCGTTGGAGCGGGTGAAGGCAACACCCGACCTGATCGTCTGCGACGGGTACGGGATCGCGCACCCGCGACGGGCCGGGCTGGCCGTGCATCTGGGGGTGCTGACCGGGCTGCCGTGCTTCGGCGTGGCGAAGGCGCCGTTCGTGTTCGAGCACGAACCGCCCGGGCCGCGGCGCGGGGACAGCGCGCCGCTGACGGCCGACGGCGGCGAGGTCGTCGGTCGGGCGCTGCGGACGCAAGAAGGCGTCAAGCCGGTGTTCGTGTCCGTCGGCGGCGGCATCGGGCTGGACCGCGCCTGCGTACACGCGCTGCGGCTCGCGCCGCGCTACCGGCTGCCCGAGACGACGCGCTGGGCCGACCGGCTCTCGCGCGCCCGGTTGCGCGAGGTGACGGCCGGCGCTCAGCCGGCTGACGGTCCGGGCGGGGGCTGGTCCGGTGACGCGGGGGCCGGTGGCGCCTGGTCGGGCGGCGGCTGAGGGCCGGGGCGCGGAGGGAGCGGCGGGCGGGCGCGGTCGGGCCGCGCGGACAGGTCCGGCGGCACCGCCGCCGGGCTGCGCTCCAGCAGCTCCAGGGCCGTGCGCACCGCCACCGCGAGCTGCCCGTGGCGGCCCTCCGCCCAGTCGAGGGGCGTGCGCAGGCACTCGATGTCGGGCGCGACGCCGTGGTTCTCCACCGCCCAGCCGTAGTCGTCGAACCAGGCGGCGTTCATCGGCACGGTGATCACCGTGTTGTCGCCCAGGCGGTGACGGCCCGTCATGCCGACCACTCCGCCCCACGTGCGCAGGCCCACCACCGGCCCGAGGCCGAGCAGCTTGAACGCCGCGGTGATCATGTCGCCGTCCGAGGACGTCGCCTCGTCGGCGATCGCCACGACCGGGCCGCGCGGGGCGCCGCTGGCGTACGACACCGGCTGGGCGTTGCGGGTGAGGTCCCAGCCGAGCACCTTTCGGGTGAGTTTCTCGACGACGAGTTCACTGATGTTGCCGCCGGCGTTGCCGCGCACGTCGACCAGCAGGGCGTCGTAGGCGACCTCCTTGCGCAGGTCGCGGTTGAACTGCGCCCAGCCCGACCCGCCCATGTCGGGGATGTGCAGGTAGCCGCAGCGGCCGCCGCTGAGCCGGCGCACCAGCTTGCGGCGCCGGGCCACCCAGTGCTGGTAGCGCAGCGGCCGCTCGTCGACCAGCGGCACGACGGCGACCCTGCGGGGCGCGCCGCGGCCCCCCGGCGGCCGGAACGTCAGCTCGACCGTCGTCCCGCCGGCGCCCGCGAGCAGCGGGTACGGTCCCGCGTGCGACAGCACCGGGCGGCCGTCGACGTGGGTGAGGACCGCGCCCTCGCGAATGCCGGTGCCGGCCAGCGGCGACCGCGCCTTGGAGTCGGAGGACTCGCCCGGCAGGATGCGCGCGACCGACCAGGTGCCGTCGTTCTTGTCGTGGCGGAAGTCCGCGCCGAGCAGGCCGATGGGGCGCTGGTAGTGCGGCGGGCCCTCGTTGCGGCGGGCGGGCTGCACGTACGCGTGGGAGGTGCCCAGCTCGCCGAGCACCTCGCGCAGCAGGTCGGCGTACTCGTCGGGGGTGGCGACGCGCTCCACCAGCGGCCGGTACTGGTCGAGGATCGCCGGCCAGTCGACGCCGCACATGTCGGGCGCCCAGAAGTAGTCGCGGATCAGCCTGGCCTCGGCGTAGGACTGGCGCCACTCCGCGGCGGGGTCGACCTCGTGCAGGATGCGGCGCATGTCGACGTACACGGTCGTGTCGTCGTCGCCGCGCTCGGTGGCCGGCAGCACCGCCAGCTCTCCCTCGTCGAAGACCGCCAGGCGCTCGCCGTCGCCGCTGACGGCGTACCAGTCCATGTGGCGGACCAGTTCGACGCGCTTGGACTTGCCGAGGCTGAAGAACTCCAGGGTCGGGCGGGCGGAGGGGTCGGCGGGGTTGACGAAGGTCTCGCCGAGGGCCCCGGAGATCGGCCAGCGCAGCCACACCAGGCCGCCGGCGACCGGTTCGAGGGACGAGTACTTGGAGGCGGCGACGGGGAACGGCACGACCCGGCTGGGCAGACCCTCCGTCTCCACGACGACCGGGCCGTCGCCGCTCTCGCCCGGTTCCAGGCCGGCGCCGACCGGGCTGCCCTCGACGCGCAGCGCGAATGGCGAGGGCGTCGCGGAGTTCAGCGGCACCAGGTACGGGCGGCAGCCGAGCGGGAACGACAGGTCGCCGGTGTGGACGTCGTACACCGGGTCGAAGCCGCGCCAGGACAGGAACGCCAGGTATCGGCCGTCAGGGGTGAAGACGGGCTGCTCGTCCTCGAAGCGGCCATCGGTGACGTCGATGATCGTATGGTCGGCCAGTCGGGCGATCCTGATGGAGCGCAGTGAACGCCCCACACCCGGGTGTGACCAGGTCAGCCACGCGGAGTCGGGGGAGAAGGCCAGGTCACGGACCGGGCCGTTGGTGGAGCGCACCAGCTCCTGGACGTGACCGCGGCGGCCCGGCCCGGGGTCCGGCCGCGTCAAGGCGGCGCCCGCGAAGTCACCCTCGTCGCCCGGGTCACCCCCACCGGTCGTATCGTCCGCCGCGTCGCTCGCCACATCGGATGATCCGACCGCGTCGTCACCTTCACCGGTGGTCACCAGCAGCAGCCGACCGTCGTGGGCGGCCACCGCCAGGGTGCCGCCGTCGGGTGACGACACCATCTCCAGGACGCGGCCGAGCCTGCCCACGGCCAGTCGGGCGACCGCGTCGTCGTCACCGTCGACACCGCGCGCGGAAGCCTCACCCGCGCCCCGGCCGCCGGTGCCGCCCCGGCCGTCCGGGCCGCCGCCGTCACCCCCTGTGCCGCCCCCGCTGTCACCCTCACTGCCACCGTCACCGGTCATATCACCGCCACCGCCGGAGGTGAGCCGGTCGCCGCTGTACGAAGAACGCTCGTCGGAAGAGTGATCGTCCGACGATGCGGTGTCCGGCCAGCGCGTGGAACCTGTACGGGTGGCGACGGGGACGGCGTCCGCACCGCCGGCGTCCGCGCCCGCCGCGCCTGCGGCCAGGTCCGCGGCGAGGTCGTCGGCGGTGACGTCCGCGGTGACGTCCGCGGCGGTCTGCGGCCCGCGGGACAGGGCCCGCGAGGCGCGCCCCGGCAGTTGCGCCAGCTCGATGCCGTCCTCACCCCCGGCGTCGGTGACGTACGCGACCACACCGGTGTCGCCGAGCATCTCCGGCAGGCGCACGCGCGCGCCCGGCACGTCGGAGATGGTGCGGGCCGGACCGTCGCGGTGGGTGAGCCAGTAGAGGCTGCCGCGGACGCAGACGGCGCTCGCGCGGCCGGTGCGGTCCATGGCCAGGCCGTCGACGTTGGAGGACGCGGGCACCTGGTAGGGACGGCGGCCACTGCGCGGGCCGGCCAGGCGTATGTCCAGGCGCCGGGGCACCGCGTCGGGGGCGGCGAGGTCCTCGACCAGCCACAGCTCGCCCGCGCACTGGTAGACCACGCGCTCGCCGTCGGTGGCGGCGTTGCGGGCGTAGAAGTCGGCGTGGTCGGTGTGGCGGCGCAGGTCGGAGCCGTCGGGTGCGCAGGAGTAGAGGTTGCCGACGCCCTCGTGGTCGGACAGGAAGGCGATGCGCCCGGCGACGAACATCGGCGAGGCCAGATGGCCGTCGAGCTCGGGCACCAGGCGCTCGCCGTGCAGCCACAGTCGGCCGGTCGCGCCGCCGCGGTAGCGCTTCCAGGCGTGCGGCTCGTGCGGCGGCGTACCGGTGAGCAGCAGGGTGCGGCGCTCGGTGCCGGTGCCGCAGCCCTCGGGCGACGGCCGGTCCTGCACGGCGATGTCCGACACCGGCCCCCACGGCAGCGGCGCGCCGGGCTCGCACTCGATCGGCACGCTGTGCGCCCAGGTGTGGTGGGCGAACGGCTGACCGTGGGAGGAGACGGCCAGCACATGGCCGTCCGGCGTCCACGAGCACACCCTGGTGTCGGTGCTGCCCCAGTACGTCAATCGTCGGGACGTGCCGCCGTCCACCGGGACGACGTACACCTCCGGGTCCAGGCTGCGCCAGGTGGTGAAGGCGATCGTCGTACCGTCGGGTGAGAAGCGCGCCGGACCCACCCGCGTACGGTCGGCGGTGACGCGCCACGCGCGCCCGGGCGCACCGCCGGGTGGCCCGAGCGGGGCCACCCAGAGGTCGTCCTCGGCGGCGAAGCAGAGCAGCTCGCCGTGCACGTGCGGGAACCGGAGGTACGCGCCATCGCTCACCTCTCCCATGGTTCGGGGCCCCGCTGGGCCCAGCAACTTTTCCCGCCCGCCGCGCCCCGCCGCGCCCCGCCGAGCCCCGTCGCGCCTCGTCTCCGCGCCTGCCCCGCCGAGCCCCGTCGCGCCTCGTCTCCGCGCCTGCCCCGCCCCTGCCGCTGCGCGCCCCCTGCACAGCCCGCGGACCCCGGAGGCATCGCGGCGTCGCATAGGTCGCGGCGTCGCATAGGTCGCGGCGGCGCATAGGCCGCGACGTCACCGGAAAAACGTTGTCGTCGCACCGCCCGCCTCGCCTATCGTCGCGCCCCATGACCGAGTACGAGCACACGCCGCAGACGGCCGCGCAGACCCCCGCCGGGATTTCGGCGACCCCCGTCCCCGACGCCGCCGGGACCGCGCGCGGCGACGGGCCGCCGCGGCTGACCCGGCTGGACTTCCACGGGCCGCTGTCCGACGAGCGGGCCGCCCGCATGGTCGCCCGGCTGGCCCGCACCGGTCCGCGCAGCGTCCTGGACGTCGGCTGCGGCTGGGGCGAGCTGATGCTGCGCCTGCTGGCCGCCGCGCCCGGCGCGACCGGCACCGGCCTCGACCTGAACGCCGAGGATCTCGACCGCGGCCGGCGCAACGCCGCCGACCGCGCACTCGACGACCGCGCGGCCTTCGTCGAGGAGTCCGCGCTCGGCACCGCACGAGGCCCCGCCGACGTCGTGCTGTGCCTGGGCGCCAGCCAGGCGCTCAGCCAGGCGCCGCCGCCGCGGCGCACCCCGCAGGCGCTCGCCGAACTGCGCCGGCTGGTCGCGCCCGGCGGCCGGGTGCTGCTCGGCGAGGGCTTCTGGGAGCGCACGCCGCGGCCCGCCGAGCTGGCCCGGATGTGGCCGGGCGCGGGCGCGGACGACCACGTCGACCTCGGCGCCCTCGTCGGCCTCGCGGTCGACGCCGGCTTCCGCCCCGAGTGGACCGAGACGGCCAACGCCGACGAGTGGGACGACTTCGAGTCCGGCTACCAGGCCGACGTCGAGGAGTGGCTCGCCGCCCACCCCGGCCACCCGCTCGCCGACGAGACCCGGCGCAGGGTCGACGCCCACCGCGCCGCGTACACCGCCTACCGGGGCGTGCTCGGCATCGCGTACCTCACGCTCGTGCCCGTGGCCGGCTGAGGCGGCAGGAGGCGTACGGATCCGCGCCCGTACGCCTCCGAAACGTCGGCCTGCGGCCGGTATGCCTGCGGCGGTCTACGTGTACGCGCCGGCGTCCCCGCCGCCGACCGCCCGCGCCGCCGCACCCGAACCGGCGCCGCGCCCCTCCGGCGCGGCGCCGCACGCGCTACTGCGGCTGCGCCGCCAGCTTCTCCTGCGCCGCCGCCAGGCGGGCCAGCGCGCGCTCGCGGCCCAGGGCCACCAGGGACTCGAACAGCGGAAGCCCCACCGTGCGGCCCATCGCGGCCACCCGGACCGGCGCCTGCGCCTTGCCCAGCTTCAGGCCGTGGCCGGCCGCGACGCCCTCCAGGGCGGCCTTGAGCGGCTCCGGCTCCCATCCGTCGGCCGGGAGCGCCTCGAAGGCCGTACGGGCGTCACGCAGCAGCTCCAGCGCGCCCGGCTTCATCGCCTTCGCCCAGGACGCCTCGTCGTCGGCGGGGGCGTCCAGGAACAGGAAGTCCACGTAGGAGGTGATCTCGGACAGGACCGCGACCCGGGTCTGCGCCAGCGGGGCCACCGACTCGAACAGCGCCTCGTCGAAGGCGTCGGCGGGCCAGGGCGCGTGCGGCGCGGTCAGCCAGGGCGCGCACGCCGAGACGAACGCCGCCGGCGACAGCGCGCGGATGTACTCGCCGTTGAACGCCGTGAGCTTCTTGATGTCGAAGAACGCCGACGACCCGTTGACGTCCTCGACCCGGAAGAGCGCCTCCAGCTCCTCGTACGGCAGGATCTCGCGGTCGTCTCCCGGGCCCCAGCCCAGCAGCATCAGGTAGTTGACCATGGCCTCGGGGAGGTAGCCCTCGGCGAGGTAGTCCTCCAGGGCGACCTTGTCACGGCGCTTGGACAGCTTCTGGCGCTTCTCGTTGACGATCACCGGCAGGTGCGCCCACACGGGGGGCGTCGCGCCGAGCGCCTCCCACAGCAGCTGCTGCTTGGGGGTGTTGGACAGGTGCTCCTCGCCGCGGATCACCTCGGTGATGCCCTCGTCGAGGTCGTCCACCACATTGGCGAGCAGGAACACCGGGGAGCCGTCGCCGCGGGCGATCACGAAGTCCTCGATGGCGCTGTTGGGGAACGCCGGCTCGCCGCGGATCAGATCCACGACGACCGTCTCGCCCTCGTCCGGGGTGCGGAAGCGCAGCGCCCGGCCCTCCTCGTACGCCAGCCCGCGGTCGCGGCAGAAGCCGTCGTAGCCGAGCTGCTGGGAGCCGGTGCGCTCGGCGAGCATCTCGCGGGTGCAGTCGCAGTAGTACGCGCGCCCGGACGCGTGCAGGCCGAGGGCCGCCTCGCGGTGCCGCTCGGCGTTGGCGGACTGGAAGTACGGGCCCTCGAAGTGCGGGTCGGCCGCGGAGATGCCGATGGCCGACAGCGCGCTGATGATGCCGTCGATCCACTCGGGCTTGTTGCGCGCCGCGTCGGTGTCCTCGATCCGCAGGACGAAGGCGCCGCCGGAGCGGCGGGCGACGGCCCAGTTGTACAGGGCGCTGCGGGCGCCGCCGACGTGGAACATGCCGGTGGGCGAGGGGGCGAAGCGTACGCGGGGAGCGGCATCAGACATGGGCCACAGCCTATCGGCCCCATCTCGTGACCTCATCGCCAATGATTCGCCGCGGCCGCGCGCGTAACGTACACGCGAGTACCGACCGGTAACCCCGGTGGCCGCCGGCAGGTCCTGACGACCTCGCGTCCTCATGTCCTCGTGAGGATCTCGATGTCCTCATGAGGATCTCGTGAGCAATCTCGTGAGGGTCCTCATGAGGTGTTCAGGAGCTGTCGCGTCGTGGAAACCGGCGTCCCTGCGAGGGGCCGCCGCAACCGCTCCGCGGCCGTCCGGGCGGCGCCGGGCCATCCAGAGAACCGGTGGACAGGACGACAGGACGACAGGAGCGGGCGATGGCGCTGGACGCGGACGTCGTGGTGGTGGGCGCGGGACTGGCCGGGCTGGTGGCCACCGCGGAACTGGCGGCGGCGGGACGCAAGGTGATCCTGCTGGACCAGGAACCGGAGGCCTCGCTCGGCGGGCAGGCGTTCTGGTCCTTCGGCGGGCTGTTCCTGGTGGACTCGCCGGAGCAGCGGAGGATGCGGGTCAAGGACAGCGTCGAGCTGGCCTGGCAGGACTGGCTGGGCACGGCCGGCTTCGACCGGCCGGAGGACTACTGGCCGCGCCGGTGGGCGCGCGCCTACGTCGACTTCGCCGCCGGTGAGAAGCGCGCCTGGCTGCGCGAGCACGGCGTCGGCATCTTCCCGGTGGTCGGCTGGGCCGAGCGCGGCGGCTTCCTGGCGACCGGCCCGGGCAACTCGGTGCCCCGCTTCCACATCACCTGGGGCACCGGCCCCGGGGTGGTCGCGCCGTTCGAGCGGCTGGTGCGGGAGGCCGCGGCGCGCGGCCGGGTCCAGCTGAAATTCCGGCACCGGGTCACCGGGCTGACCGTCACCGACGGCGTGGTGCAGGGCGTCACCGGCGAGGTGCTGGCCCCCAGCGGCGTCGAGCGCGGCGAGGCCAGCTCGCGCGAGGTGACGGGGGCGTTCGCGTTCACGGCGCAGGCGGTGATCGTCACCTCGGGCGGCATCGGCGGCAACCACGACCTGGTGCGGGCGGCCTGGCCCGCCCGCCTCGGCACCCCGCCGAAGAAGCTGCTGTCGGGCGTGCCGGCGCATGTGGACGGCCTGATGCTGGGCATCGCGCAGGACGCCGGCGCGTCCGGCATCAACGGCGACCGGATGTGGCACTACACCGAGGGCATCGAGAACTGGAACCCGATCTGGGCCCGGCACGGCATCCGCATCCTGCCCGGCCCGTCCTCGCTGTGGCTGGACGCCACCGGACGCCGCCTGCCGGTGCCCTACTTCCCCGGTTTCGACACCCTGGGGACGCTGGAGCACATCATGGGCACGGGGCACGAGTACACGTGGTTCGTGCTCACCCAGAAGATCATCGAGAAGGAGTTCGCGCTCTCCGGGTCCGAGCAGAACCCCGACCTGACCGGCAAGAGCGTGCGCGAGGTGCTCAAGCGGGTGCGGCCGGGCGCCCCCGGCCCGGTCGAGGCGTTCATGCGCAACGGCGTCGACTTCATCGTGGAACGCGAACTGCCCGCCCTCGTACGGAGGATGAACGCACTGACCGGCGAGCAGCTGATCGACGAGGCACGCCTGCGCGGCGAGATCGAGGCGCGCGACCGGGAGATCGCCAACGCGTACACCAAGGACCTGCAGGTCACGGCGATCCGAGGGACGCGCAACTACCTGGGCGACAAGCTGATCCGCACCGCCGCGCCGCACCGGCTGCTGGACCCCAAGGCGGGGCCGCTGATCGCGGTGCGGCTGAACATCCTGACGCGCAAGTCGCTCGGCGGTCTGGAGACGGACCTGGACGCCCGGGTGCTCACCCCGGCCCCGGCGGGGAGCGAGGAGCGCGGCGCGCCGCTGCCGGGTCTGTACGCCGCAGGTGAGGCGGCCGGTTTCGGCGGCGGGGGCATGCACGGATACCGCTCGCTCGAGGGGACGTTCCTGGGCGGCTGCCTGTTCTCCGGGCGGGCCGCCGGGCGGGCGGCGGCGCGCGCGACGGCGTAGCGGTCGGGGGCCTGCCGTCCGCCCGGGGCGCGTCGCGCGGACCCGGTCACGAGGTCGAACGACCGCGCCCCGCGGAAGGTTCCCCCACGTCAGAGCGATGCCGGTGGGATGTCGGCGCGGCCGGCGCGCGCCCGCGGGCGGCGTCCCCTGGATGCGCTTCAGGACATGCCCGGGCGCCCGGTTCGCTCCCTGTCTTGCTTCAAGCATTGACAGGGGGAGGGCCGCTGCCCACTATGGGAGCGCTCCCACGTTAAGAGCGTGTAACCCCACAGTGAGCACCCGCCGGACATCGCGTCCGGTGTGATCGACGCACAAGTGCATTACGGCACCAAGGCACCATCGCTTCACCTCCCTTGGCTCCCGGGCGAGTTCCGGAGGGTCACATCCCCCCTATGGAGGTTGTTCGCACATGGCAGTCCCGATAGTCAGGCGCAGAACCGCCGCGATAGCCGCGGCGGGCGCACTGGTCGTCGCCTCAGGCGTCGCGGCGGCGATGAGCACCTCGACCGCTTCGGCGGCCACGGCCGGCTGTTCCGTCAACTACACGGCCAACACCTGGGACAGCGGGTTCACCGCGAACGTGACCGTCACCAACACCGGCCCGGCGCTGACGAGCTGGACGCTGGGCTGGTCGTTCGCCGGGAACCAGAAGGTCACCCAGGGCTGGAACGCCAACATCTCCCAGACGGGTTCCGCGGTCACCGCCGCCAGCCTGTCCTACAACGGTGCGATCGCCACGGGCGGCACGGCCAGCTTCGGCTTCAACGGCTCCTACAGCGGCACCAACGCCTCGCCCACCGCGTTCACGCTCAACGGCGTCGCCTGCGGCGGCACGGGCAGCAACGGAGGCACCTCGACGGGAACGTCGACCGGCACCTCCTCGGGAACGTCCAGCGGCACGTCCGCCGGCACCTCCTCGGGCACGTCGTCGGGCACGTCCAGCGGCACCTCCAGCGGCACGTCGTCGGGCACGTCCAGCGGCACCTCCTCGGGCACGACCAGCGGCTCGACGGGCGGCACCACTCCGCCGGCCGGCGGCAAGGTCGACAACCCGTACGTCGGCGCCAAGGGCTACGTGAACCCCGAGTGGTCGGCCGAGGCCGCGGGCGACGGCGGCTCCGCGATCGCGAACCAGTCCACCGCGGTGTGGCTGGACCGGATCGCCGCGATCGCCGGCGTCAACGGCGGCATGGGCCTCAAGGACCACCTCGACGAGGCGGTCAGCCAGGCCGGCGGTCAGCCCCTGACCATCGAGTTCGTCATCTACGACCTGCCCGGACGCGACTGCTCCGCGCTGGCGTCCAACGGCGAGCTGGGCCCGACGGAGATCGGCCGGTACGAGACCGACTACATCGACCCGATCAAGGCGCTCGAAGGCGACTCGAAGTACGCCAACCTGCGGATCGTGAACATCATCGAGCCCGACTCGCTGCCGAACCTGGTCACCAACGCGGGCGGCACCGCCGGCTCCACCGACGCGTGCGCCACGATGAAGGCCAACGGCAACTACGAGAAGGGCGTCAGCTACGCGCTGGGGCAGCTCGGCTCGCTGTCGAACACGTACAACTACATCGACGCCGGACACCACGCCTGGCTCGGCTGGGACAGCAACCTCGGCCCGTCCGCGCAGGAGTTCTACAAGGTCGCCACGACCAACGGCGCCAGCCTGGGCGACGTCCAGGGCTTCATCACCAACACGGCGAACTACAGCGCCACCGTGGAGCCCAACTTCAAGGTGACGGACACCGTCAACGGCACCACGGTGCGGCAGTCCAAGTGGGTCGACTGGAACAACTACGTGGACGAGCAGTCCTACGCGCTCGGCCTGCGCAACACGCTGATCTCCGACGGCTTCCCGTCCACCATCGGCATGCTGATCGACACCGGCCGCAACGGCTGGGGCGGCTCCGCGCGTCCCTCCGGGCCGGGCGCCACGACCAGCGTGGACACCTACGTGAACGGCGGCCGCATCGACCGACGCATCCACGCGGGCAACTGGTGCAACCAGACCGGCGCGGGCATCGGAGCACGGCCGACCGCCGCCCCCGCGGCGAACATCGACGCCTACGTCTGGATCAAGCCGCCGGGTGAGTCCGACGGCGCGAGCCAGCCCGTCAGCAACGACGAGGGCAAGGGCTTCGACCAGATGTGCGACCCGACCTACGGCGGCAACGCACGCAACGGCAACAACCCGACCGGCGCCCTGCCCAACGCGCCGCTCGCGGGTCACTGGTTCTCGGCGGAGTTCCACCAGCTGATCCAGAACGCGTACCCGCCGCTGTCGTAGTACCTGCACCTTGGCAGCGGATTCCCCCCACCGGGCCCGCGACGGGGCTGCGGCCGGTCACTCGACCGGTCCGCGGTCCCGCCTCGGGCCCGATCCGCGTCCCCGGCCGGCCCCACGGCCGCCCTACCTCGGCCGCCCTGCCTGGCCGCCGATGCCCGTCCGCCCGTCCGCCCGTCCGTCGTCCCGAAAGTTCTCTGACCTGCTCTTTCCATCCGGATCGCGGAGTTATCCACAGGCCCGGCGCGGCGCGTCGGGCCGTTCGTGCACCATGGAGGAGCAGGCGGTCAGGGACGCAGGCGGACACGGGAAACGGCACGCGGGAAGCGGAGGCGGCGCAGATGGACATCGAGATCGGAGGTGAGGCGGCGGACGGCTGGCAGCCGGTGCTGGACGCGTTCGCGCGGAACTTCACGCATCGCGGCGACCGCGGCGCGGCCGTCGCGGTCCACCACCACGGCCGGCCGGTGGTGGACCTGTGGGCGGGCGCGAGGGACTTCGACGGCGAGGGGCGCTGGCAGCCCGGCACCGCGCAGATCATCCGCTCGGCGACCAAGGGCGTGGCCGCGGCCGGTCTGCTCCTGCTCCACCGGCGCGGTCGGCTCGATCTGGACGCGCCCGTCGGCGACTACTGGCCGGAGTTCAAGGCGGCGGGCAAGGAGCGCGTGACGGTACGGGACCTGCTGGCGCACCGGGCGGGGGTGCCGGCCCTGGACCGGCCGCTGACGCCGCGGCAGGCGCTCGACGGGGTGTCGGGACCGGCGGCGGTCGCCGCGCAGACCCCCCTGTTCCCGCCCGGACAGGCGCACGGCTACCACGCCCAGACCTTCAGCTGGCTGGCCGGCGAACTGGTGCGGCGGGTGGACGGCCGGGGGATCGGTCGCTTCACCGCCGAGGAGATCGCCAGACCGCTCGGCCTCGACCTGTGGATAGGGCTGCCACAGGACCAGGCGCACCGGGTCGGCAGGGTCGGGGACACACCGACGCCCGAGCCCACCGCCTCCGGGAGCCTGCGGGCGCGCCCCAAGCAGGCGGTGCACGACGCCTGGGCCGACCCGGGGTCGCTGACCCGCCGCGCTTTCGCCGCGATCACCCCGCTGCCGGACGAGAACGATCCGGCGTACCGGGCGGGGGAGTTGGCGGCGTCCGGAGGCATCGCCACCGCCCGGGCCCTGTCCCGGTTCTACGCCGCGCTGATCGGCGACGTGCCGGACGGGGAGCGGCTGCTGGACCCCGCGACGGTGGAGGCGGCCCGGACGCCGCACTCCGAAGGCCCCGACCGGGTGCTGGTGGTCAACACCCGGTTCGGCCTGGGCTACATGCTGCACGGCTCGGCGTCGCCGCTGCTGGGCCCCGGCTCCTTCGGCCACCCCGGCCGCGGCGGATCGCTGGCCTTCGCCGACCCCGAGCACGGCATCGGATTCGGCTACGTCACCAACGGACTGCAGAAGAACGTCACCGCCGACCCGCGTGCGCAGGCCCTGGTCAGGGCCGTCAGGGAGTGCATACGCTGACCCGATGGCGACTGACGCGACGGCAGGCGGACCAGGGGCGGCACCGGTGGAGCGGGACGCGGCGGGGCCGCGGGCGACCGGGCGTTTCGAGGCGTACGGCGTGATGATCACCGGCGCGGCCCGGGGCATCGGCGAGGCGACCGCGCGCCGGTTCGCCGCGGAGGGCGCGGGCGTGCTGATCGCCGACCTCGACGGCGACGCGGGCGAGCGCACCGCGCGCTCGATCCGGGACGCGGGCGGACGCGCCGAGGCCGTACGGTGCGATGTCGCCGACCGCGTCTCGGTGGAGGCCGCGGTCGCCTCCGCTGTGGACGCCTTCGGGACGCTGGACGTGCTGGTGAACAACGCCTACTCGTGCAGCGACCACAAGGAGGACTTCGCCGAGGAGTCCGACGAGGACTGGCTGCTCGATCTGGACGTCACGCTGGTGGGCGCGGTGCGCTGCGCGCGGGCGGCGCTGTCGCACCTGGCCGCGGCCCCCGGCCGGCGCGGTGCGATCGTCAACATCGGCTCGGTCAACGGCCTGTCGTACTTCGGCAACCACGCCTACAGCGCGGCCAAGGCCGGCCTGGTCTCGTTCACCCAGGGCCTGGCGGTGCGGGCCGCGCCGCAGGGGGTGCGGGTCAACCTGGTCGCGCCCGGCACGATCCGCACCCCGGCCTGGAGCGGGCGCGAGGCGGTGCTGACGGCGGCGGCGCGGGCGTATCCGCTCGGCCGGATCGGCGAGCCGGAGGACATCGCGGCCGCGGTGGCGTTCCTCGCCTCGGCGGACGCGGCGTGGATCACCGGGGTGACGCTGCCGGTGGAGGGCGGCGTGCTGGTGGCCAACACGGGGTTCACCGACGCCCTCAAGGAGGGCTGAGCGAACCGTCGAGCCGGCCCCGGCCCCCGGGACACGCTGCGGCCCCCTGCCGGCATCCGGCCGGCACCCCCGCCCGGCCGCAGATTTCGCCCCGCGTCCCGCCGGGCACCCCGCGCGGCCCGCGCCGCGCTCCCGCGTCCCGCCGGGCACCCAGCCCGGCTGGCGCCGCGCTTCCGCGTCCCGCCGGACAACCCACCCGGTCGCGCCGGGCGCCCCGCGCCTGCTCCCCGTCAGCTCGCGCGCAGCACGGACGCGACGATCGGGCCCGCGGAGGAGTTGCCGTGTCCGGCGTCCACGACGATCGCCGCCGCGGCGACGTGGCCGCGGAAGGCGGTGAACCAGCCGTTGGTGGCGGCCTGGCCGTCGACCTCGGCGGAGCCGGTCTTCGCGCCCGCGTCCGCGCCGGACAGCACGCCGACGCCCGTGCCGTAGGCGATCACGCTGTGCATCATCTTCCGCAGTTGCGAGGAGACGCCGGGGGAGACGCCCGGCGCGGTGGCGACCGGCCCGCTCAGCAGGCTCCTGGCCACGATGCGCGGCTGGTGGAAGGAGCCGTCGCGGGCGGTCGCCGCGACCGAGGCCATGATCAGCGGGCTCATCTTCAACTGGCCCTGCCCGATCATCTCCGAGGTGAGTTCGTCGTCGGTGCCGCCGGGCACGTCGGGGTCGGTGCAGGGCGTCCCGACGTTCCACGGCTGCGTCAGCCCGAAGTCGGCGGCGGTGTCACGCAGTCCCGAGGCGCCGAGCCTGGCCTGGGTGATGAAGCCGGTGTTGCAGGAGACCGCGAAGTCCCAGTCCAGGTCGGCGCTCTTCTTGTCGGGGACGCCGCTGTCGTTGTGGTAGGCGCGGTGGTTGGGCATGCCGGTGCCGTTGACGCAGGGTGCGGGCGAGGTGCGGGTCATGCCGCTGTGCAGCAGCGCCGCAGCCGTGACGATCTTGAACGTCGAGCCGGGGGCGACGCTGGAGTTCATCGCGTAGTCGAAGCCGGCCGCCGGGCTGTTGGCGATCGCGAGGATCTCACCGCTGTCGGTGTCCAGCGCGGTGACGCCCGCGTGCGGCTTGCCCTTGACCGCCTGTTCGGCGGCTGCCTGCACGGTCGCGTCCAGCGTGGTGTGCAGCTTCCTGCCGACGCCCTTCTTCAGCACGAACAGCGTCGCGCCCTGGCTGCCGTCGGCCTTGCGCACGTACGTGTCCACGCCCGGCGTGCCGCCGGTCAGTTTGTCGGTGTACGAGGTGCGCATCTTGGCGAAGATCCCGGCGAGCGACGGGTACTGCGCGGCGGTCATCACATGGTCGTTGCGGTCCAGGAACTCCAGGTCGGGCGTCGCCGCCGGCCCGGTCACGAGCGTGTCGCCGTCGGCCAGGGCCGGCTGGAGCACCGACGCGGCCCACGCGACCGCCGGGTGGCCCGAGGCGGCGCGGGCCACCGTGAGCGAGGACTCGTACCGCCAGGTCCTGCTGACGCCCTGGTAGGTGACCACGGCGTTCACCGTGAACGGCACCTTCGTCGGCGTGGCCGCGGCCGGGACGCCCGGGGTGGCGGTCACGGTGCCGACGCGGGCCGTGGTGCGGTAGCCGTTGAGCGCGGCGGTCGCGGCCGGCGCGGAGTCGGTCAGCGCGGCCGCCTTCGCGGTGTCGCCGGACGACCACGCCGTCAGGAAGGCGCTCGCGGTGTCCGCGACCTCCTTCGCGCTGGGCGGCGCGGTGTTCACGGCCGCGGCCCGCGTCGTGTCCGACCCGCCGCTCCCGCTCCCGCTGCCGCTTCCGCCGCCGCTCCCGTCGAGCGAGGTGTAGATGTTGTACGCGCCGAACCCTGCGACGCCCAGCATCCCGGCGAACACCGCGCCGACGATGCCGATCTTGACTCCCCTTGCGACGGGCACGGCCGCCCCCTCCCCATGAGCGCGGCCCCCACGCCGACGCCCTCGGGACTCTACGGGACCCGTACGACCTCCTGGGTCTCGAACAGGCCACGGCTTCACACGACTTCGTAAGAACCGGAACCCGCCGCCCCGATGCCGGACCGTCGCCCCAACCGGGCCGCGAACCCGCGGCCGGCCCCGCGCCCCCGAACCCTGGCCCCCGCGTGCGGCTCAGGCTCCCGTGGCCCGACCCCGCGCCGCCCCGCCGGCGGGTCGACTACAGTCGGGTCGGGCCGTGACTGGCGCTGAGGTGGAGCACCACCGGGGAGCGGTCCGACGAGACGTCGATGCCGTGCGCCTGGGCGAGCAGCCAGCAACGCCCTGGAGGACAGCCGTGTCCGAGACGCAGACGGCCCAGCTCATGGACGGCACCGGCCTCGCCGGACGCATCGTCGAGGAGGCCGCCGTCAAGGCGGCGGAGATCTCACGGGCGACGGGCACGGTCCCGTGCCTGGCGACCGTGCTGGTGGGAGAGGACCCCGCGTCCGCCACGTACGTCCGCATGAAGCAGGCGCGGTGCGCGAAGGCGGGCATCCGGTCCCGGCACGTCGGGCTGCCCGCCGCCACCACGACCGCCGAGCTGGTCGACACCCTCGCCGGCCTGTCCGCCGACCCCGACGTGCACGGCATCCTGCTCCAGCACCCCTGCGGTCCGCACATCGACGAGCGCGCGGCGTTCGAGGCCATCGCGCCGGACAAGGACGTCGACGGGGTCACGATGCACTCCTTCGCCGCGATGGGCTTCGGCCTGCCGGGCTTCGTGTCCTGCACACCGGGCGGGATCATGCGGCTGCTGGACGCGTACGGCGTCGAACTCGCCGGCAAGCACGCCGTCGTGGTGGGCCGCAGCGCCATCCTCGGCAAACCGGCGGGGATGCTGCTGCTCGCGCGGGACGCGACGGTGACGTACTGCCACTCGCGCACGGCCGACGTGCCGGGGACGGTCCGCCGGGCGGACGTCGTCGTGGCGGCCGTGGGGCGCCCCCGGCTGATCCGCGGCGAGGACATCAAGCCCGGCG
The DNA here is from genome assembly GCF_035825295.1 of Actinacidiphila sp. DG2A-62. Taxonomy (NCBI): domain Bacteria; kingdom Bacillati; phylum Actinomycetota; class Actinomycetes; order Kitasatosporales; family Streptomycetaceae; genus Actinacidiphila; species Actinacidiphila sp. DG2A-62. The sequence goes on along the minus strand of NZ_JAYMGI010000002.1, from coordinate 3,250,958 downwards.
CCGTCGTGATCGACGCCGGATACAACCCGGGCAACGTCGGCGACGTGGACTTCGACACCGCCCGCACCCGCGCCCGCCTCATCACTCCCGTACCCGGCGGCGTGGGCCCGATGACCATCGCGGTCCTGCTCGAACAGACCGTGACCGCCGCGGCGAACCAGCTCGGAGTCCAGCACATCTGACCCCGCCCGGCGCGCCCCGCCTCGCGCTGCCGGGGGGCGGTGACCCACGATCGCCCCAGGAGGAGGCCGCTCCGGGATCGGCTGCGGGCGCGCCGCGCCGCGCGGGAGCGGTGAGGAGATCGGCCGGCGGCCCGTGCCGCGCCGAGTCGAAGCCGCCACGGTCCGACTCCCCGAGGGGCCCCGCGCCCGATCAACCGGCGCGGGGCCCCTCGGCGTACGACGTCAGGCTCGTGACCTGGTCAGATCCAGGAGTCGAACCACATTCTCGCCTGCCACCCCGAGTAGGGGATGGTCATGCCCGTGTAGATCGGGAAGAAGTAGATGAAGTTCCAGATGATGAGGAGGACGAGGGTGCCGGCGCCCACGGCGCCCCACATGCGGCGGGGTTCTGATGAGCCCGGGGGGCCGAGGAAGGCGCCGATCATCATGGTGACCGCGAGGCAGAGGTAGGGGACGAAGGCGACCGCGTAGAAGTAGAAGATCGTGCGGTCCTGGTAGTGGAACCAGGGGACCCAGCCCGCCGCCGCGGCGCACAGGATCGCGCCGGCCCGCCAGTCGCGCCGCATGATCCAGCGGTAGAGCAGGTAGACCAGCGCGAAGCACGCCGACCACCACAGCAGCGGCGTGCCCAGCGCCAGGATCTCCCGCGAGCAGCCGCTCCTGGTGTGGCAGCCGGCCTCGCCGTACTTCGGCGACTCGAAGAAGTACGACACCGGCCGCCCGAGGACGATCCAGCTCCACGGGTTCGACTGGTACGGGTGCGGCGTGTGCAGGCCGACGTTGAACTGGTAGACCTGGTACTCGTAGTGCCACAGGCTGCGGATCGGCGCCGGGATCCACGACCACGTGCCGCCGCGGCCGTCCGCCCAGTGCCGCCCGTAGCCGTTGTCGGACAGGAACCAGCCGGTCCAGGTCGCCAGATACGTCACCAGCGCCACCGGCACGATCGACACCACCGACCAGCCCAGGTCCTTGCGCAGCATCGCCACCCACGGGCGGCGGGCGCCGGCCAGACGGCGCGAGCCGACGTCCCACAGCAGCGTCATCACCATGAAGAACGCCAGGAAGTACAGGCCGTTCCACTTGCTCGCCGCGGCGAGCCCCAGGAAGAAGCCGGCCGCCAGCCGCCAGGGCCGCCAGCCCATCCCGGCGCGATCGCCGGTGTGCCGGTCCGGCCCGGCGAAGCCGTCGTCGTCCACCGGCAGCGCCGCCGCCAGCCGGGCTCGCGACCAGTCGCGGTCCACCAGCAGGCAGCCGAACGCCGCCAGCGCGAAGAACATGATCACCAGGTCGAGCAGCGCGATCCGGCTCATCACGAACTGCAGGCCGTCGACCGCCATCAGCGTGCCGGCCACGCAGCCCAGCGCGGTGGAGCGGAACAGCCGCCGGCCGATCCGGCACAGCATCAGCACCGACAGCGTGCCGAGCACCGCCATCATGAACCGCCAGCCGAACGGGTTCAGCCCGAACATCCACTCGCCGAGCGCGATCACCCACTTGCCCATCGGGGGGTGCACGACGTACCCGGGCGCGTCGGACAGCGGGATCGTCTGCGGGTGGGCGAGGATCTGCGGGTTGGAGATCTTGCCGTCGGGCCAGCTGCCCTCGTAGCCGAGCTTGAGCAGCGCCCACGCGTCCTTGGCGTAGTACGTCTCGTCGAAGACGACCGCGCGCGGGTTGCCCAGCCGCCAGAAGCGGATGACGCCGGCGAGGGTCGCGACGATCAGCGGACCGACCCAGCCCATCGCCTTCGCGACGCGGTACGCCGCCGAGGGGCCGAGGCCCAGCGCCTGCCACATCCGCGTCCCCGGCTCGGGGAACGGCGGGACAAGACGCTCGCGGGTGTCGGTACGGGGCGGCTCCGCGTACCCGAACCGGCGCAGCCGCTGAGCCCAGGCACTGGGCACGGGCGGCTCCTGGGCGTCGTCGGCGACGCGGCCTCGCGTCGCGGTCTCACTCGTCACCGGGCCATCGTAGGGAAACGGTCTGAGAATGCGATGTGCCTGGCGGCCCCGGGCCGGTTTTGGCGGGTATCCGCGCGGCTCGCGGACGGCCGCGCGCGGCTCGCGGACGGTCGCGCGGGGCTCGGGCACAGCCGCGCGGGGCTCGCGCGCGGTCGCGCAGGGGTTCTCGTACGGTCCCGGCGCTCCCGTACGGTCCCGGCGCTCCCGTGAGGTCGCGCGGGCGTCGGCGCCCGCGCCCCGGGCCGGGTGGGAGGATGCGGTGGTGAACAGCGCAGCCCCCGACCCAGCCCCGGCGCCCGCGCCCGACACCGCGCCCGACACCGCGCCCGCCGCGGCGCCCGGCACCACCCCCGCGACCGCGCCCCCCGCGCGCGCCGCGGACGGCGGCGTCCTCGTCCTGGCCGGGACGCCCATCGGCGACCCGGCCGACGCGCCGCCCCGCCTCGCCGCGGAGCTGGCCGGCGCCGACGTGGTCGCGGCCGAGGACACCCGGCGGCTGCGGCGGCTCGCGCAGGCGCTCGGCGTCGAGGTGCCCGGTCGCGTCGTGTCGTACTTCGAGGGCAACGAGAGCGCGCGCACCCCTGAGCTGGTCGAGGCGCTGGCGGGCGGCGCGCGCGTGGTGCTGGTGACCGACGCGGGGATGCCGTCGGTGTCCGACCCCGGCTACCGGCTGGTGGCCGCGGCGGTCGCGCGCGGGCTGCGGGTGACCGCGGTCCCGGGGCCGTCCGCGGTGCTGACCGCGCTCGCGCTGTCGGCGCTGCCGGTGGACCGGTTCTGCTTCGAGGGGTTCCTGCCGCGCAAGGCGGGGGAGCGGCTGTCCCGGCTGCGCGAGGCGGCCGGCGACCGCAGGACGCTGGTGTACTTCGAGGCGCCGCACCGGATCGCCGACTCGCTCGCCGCGATGGCGCGGGTGTTCGGGGAGAACCGGCGCGCCGCGGTGTGCCGCGAGCTGACCAAGACGTACGAGGAGGTCCGGCGGGGACCGCTGGGCGAGCTGGCCGCGTGGGCCGCGCAGGGCGTGCGCGGCGAGATCACCGTGGTGGTCGAGGGCGCGCCCGCTCCCGACCCGGCCGACCTGTCGCCGGCCGAGCTGGTGCGCCGGGTGGCGGCGCGCGAGGAGGCGGGCGAACGCCGCAAGGAGGCGATCGCGGCGGTCGCGGCGGAGGCGGGGCTGCCCAAGCGGGACGTGTTCGACGCGGTGGTGGCGGCCAAGCACGCGGCAGGGTGACGGGGAGGGCGAGGGGACGCCACGCGCGGACCCGTCCCGTACGACCCGGCGACCGCCCAGCGACCGCCCGAGGGCACCCGCGTCCCGTACGGCGCCGGGCGTCCCGCTGCGACCTCGCGACCGCCCGACGGCGCCCGCGCTCCGGTACGGCACCGGCCTCCGTCACGACGTCCCCGCCGCCTCTGACCAGCGGCGGGGGCGCTCGCACGGCGGTCGGCGGGGGCGCGTGGGAGGGCGCGTCCGACCGGCCCGCGGCATAAACCCCGTACCGGGCAAAGCAATGGCGGCCGACTCCCACATACGGGCCAAATCTGGTCCAAGAGTCGGATGCCCCCGCTGCGGCGCGGGCCCGCGAGGCGTTCGCTGGACGGTGGAAGTCCCGGTCCGGACAGCGTGTCCGGAGGGCACGCAGGAGCTGCCATGAGCGACACCGTCGGAAGCGACCGCCCGGCCGCTGCCGCCGCCCCGGACGCCGCCGGGGACAGCACGGCCGCCGGCCGCATACCCGTCCCCGCCGCCGCGACCCCCGCCGTCACCGGCCTCGCCGTCACGGCCCCAGCGGCCGCGGCCCCCGACGCCGCCGACGTCGAGGAGGCGTACTCCTTCGCCTGCATGAACTGCGGGCACTGCTGGGAGCAGGCGTACGAGATCCGGCACCACCGCGACACCACGGGCCGGCTGTACGTGACCTACCGCGCCGACGGCGTCGTCGTGCCGTCCCCGCTGACCCGCCCGAACTGCGGCAACTGCGACGGGCACCACGTACGGATCATGCGCTCGGGGCAGGTGGACGGCGCCGTCGCCCACCGCTGGTCGCTGGAGCACGCCGACCGCGGGGTGCACCGCACCCGGCACTGGCCGGCGCTGCACTTCCTGCGCCGCAGGCGGCGCGCGCACCCGGACGCCCTGAACGCCCCGGACACCCCGGACGCCGCCGCGCCCGGCGACCCCGCCGCGCCCGGTGGCCCCACGCCGACCAGCGCCTCCACCGCGCCCGGCGCCCCCACCGCGCAAGCCCCCCACCGCGCGCAGGAGCGCTGACCACGGCCGCCTAGGATCGGGCCATGCCCAAGAAGACCGCCGAGGACGACCGGCGCACCCCACCCCCGGCGCCGGAGCCGCTGCGGGTCCCGGTCGCGGACTCGCACACCCACCTCGACATGCAGCAGACCACCGTGCCGGAGGCACTGGCGCGGGCCGCGGCCGTCGGGGTGGACACCCTCGTCCAGGTCGGCTGCGACCTGGACGGGTCGCGCTGGGCGGCGGAGACCGCCGCCCGCCACCCGGCGGTCTGGGCGACCGTCGCGCTGCACCCCAACGAGGCGCCGCGCATCGTGCACGGCGACGGCGACGACTGGGCGCGCCGCGAGGACCGGCGCGCACCGGGCGGCACGGCGGCGCTCGACGCGCAGCTGGACGAGATCGACGCGCTGGCGGCGCTGCCGCAGGTGCGCGGGGTCGGCGAGACGGGCCTGGACTACTTCCGCACCGGGCCGGAGGGCAAGGACGCGCAGGCGTACTCCTTCCGCCGCCACATCGCGATCGCCAAGAAGCACCACAAGGCGCTGGTGATCCACGACCGGGAGGCGCACGAGGACGTGCTGCGCGTCCTGGACGAGGAGGGCGCGCCGGACACCGTGGTCTTCCACTGCTACTCCGGCGACGCGGCGATGGCGAAGGTGTGCGCGGAGCACGGCTACTACCTCTCCTTCGCGGGGACCGTCAGCTACAAGAGCGCGCAGAACCTGCGGGACGCGGTCGCCGTCGCGCCGCTGGACCGGCTGCTGGTGGAGACCGACGCGCCGTTCCTGCCGCCGGTGCCGTACCGGGGGCGGCCGAACGCGCCGTACCTGATCCCGCTGACCGTGCGGGCGATGGCGGCGGCGCGCGGCGTCGACGAGGACACGCTGGCCACGGCGATCGCGGCGAACACGGCGCGGGCGTTCGCGTACTGAGCGGGCCGCTAGCCTTGCCGGTGTGAGTACGACGCCCCCCGACCGTCCCGACGCCCCCGGCCCCCCGGACCCCGCCGACACCGCGGCCGACGCCGCCGACGACGCGGCCGACGCCGCCGACACCGCGGCCGACGCCGCCGACCCCGCGGAGCCCGGCGCGCTGCTCGGCCCGGCCGACGTCCGGGAGCTGGCCGCGGCGCTGGGGGTGCGCCCGACCAAGCAGCGCGGCCAGAACTTCGTGATCGACGCGAACACCGTGCGGCGGATCGTGCGCACCGCGCAGGTCGGGCCGGGGGACACCGTCGTGGAGGTCGGGCCCGGGCTCGGCTCGCTCACGCTGGCGCTGCTGGAGACCGCCGACCGGGTCACCGCGATCGAGATCGACGACGTCCTGGCGGCGGCGCTGCCCGCGACGGTGGCGGCGCGGCTGCCCGAGCGCGCGGACCGGTTCGCGCTGGTGCACGCCGACGCGATGGGCGTCGGCGAGCTGCCGGGCCCGCCGCCGACCGCGCTGGTGGCGAACCTGCCGTACAACGTGGCGGTGCCGGTGCTGCTGCACATGCTGGCGACGTTCCCGGGCATCGATCGGACGCTGGTGATGGTGCAGGCCGAGGTCGCCGACCGGCTGGCCGCGCGGCCGGGCAGCAAGGTCTACGGGGTCCCGTCGGTGAAGGCCAACTGGTACGCCGAGGTCCGGCGGGCCGGCTCGATCGGCCGCAACGTCTTCTGGCCGGCGCCCAACGTGGACTCCGGGCTGGTCTCGCTGGTGCGGCGCGAGCCGCCGGCGACGCGGGCGGCGCGCGAGGAGGTGTTCGCGGTGGTCGACGCGGCCTTCGCGCAGCGCCGCAAGACGCTGCGCGCCGCGCTGGCGGGGTGGGCGGGCTCGGCGGCGGCGGCCGAGGCCGCGCTGACCGCGGCGGGGGTCTCGCCGCAGGCGCGCGGCGAGTCGCTGACGGTGGAGGAGTTCGCGGCGATCGCCGAGCACCGCCCGGCGGGCGAGCGGGGCCGGTCCGCGCGGTCGCAGCGGCCCGCCCCCGCCGCGCCGCCCGCGCCGCCCGCCGGGAGCAGGCCGTCCGTATGATCGACGCCGCCCGTGCGGACCGGGCTGTACGGAACGGGTCGTCCGCACACGTCCCGCCGTCCCTGCCGTCCGCGCCGCATCCGCCGTCCGCGCTTTCGAGGAGCATCCGCCCGTGACCGCCGTCACCGTACGCGTCCCCGCCAAGGTCAACGTCCAGCTCGCCGTGGGCGGGCGGCGCGAGGACGGGTTCCACGACCTGGCCAACGTCTTCCTGGCGGTCGGCCTGTTCGACGAGGTGACCGCGGCGCCGGCGCGGGGGCTGCGGATCACCGCGGAGGGCCGCGGCGTGGACGCCGTGCCGCTGGACGAGTCGAACCTGGCGGCGAAGGCGGCCCTCGCGCTGGCCCGGCGGCACGGCGTGGCGCCGGACGCGCACCTGCACATCGCCAAGGACATCCCGGTCGCGGGCGGCATGGCCGGCGGCAGCGCCGACGCGGCGGGCGCGCTGGTGGCGTGCGACGCGCTGTGGGGGACCGGCGCGAGCCGCGAGGAGATGCTGGAGATCTGCGCGGAGTTGGGCAGCGACGTGCCGTTCAGCCTGGTCGGCGGGGCGGCGCTCGGGGTCGGGCGCGGCGACGTGCTGACGCCCCTGGAGGTCGGCGGGGAGTTCCACTGGGTGTTCGTGGCCTCGGACGAGGGGCTGTCGACGCCGGCCGTCTACCGCGAGTGCGACCGTCTGCGGCGCGCGGCGGGCGGCGGTGACTCGGCGGCGGACGTGCCGGCGCCGGCCGCGGCGCCGGCGCTGCTCGCGGCGCTCCGCGCCGGGGACCCGGAGGAGCTGGCCGGGGCGTTGGCGAACGACCTCCAGGCGGCGGCGCTGTCGCTGCGGCCCGACCTGGCGGAGACGCTCGGCGCGGGGGTGGCGGCGGGGGCGCTCGCGGGGATCGTGTCCGGGTCGGGCCCGACCGTGGCGTTCCTCGTCTCCGACGAGGACGCCGCGGACAAGCTCGTCCTCACGTTCGGGCCCGCGGCCCGCGCGGCGTCCTCCCCGGCGCCCGGCGCCACCCGTCTGCGCTGACGGCGCCCCCCTCCGCGCCTCCGGCGCAACCCCTCCCCACTCGCCCACCCGTCTGCGCTGACGGCGCCCCCTCCGCCCACCAGTGCCCCGCCCCCGCCGCCGGCGGCTCACCCGCCGCGGGTGGGACGGCAACCGGGGGCGCCGCCCGGGACGGCCGAGCCCCCAGCCCGCAGCGCAGCCCGAAGCCGTAGGCCCGGGGCCGGAGCCCGGGGCCGGAGCCCAGCCGCAGGCGGCAGCGCCGCCGAGGCCCCAGCCGGGACGGCCGGGTGGGTCGGCGGGGCGGGCTAGGGTTGGGGGAAGGAACGGGCGATCGTAGGAGACATGCTGACGTGGCCGTCAATCTCGTGAACGCCGAGGCCGTCGGCAAGACGTACGGCACCCGGACGCTGCTGGAGGGCCTGAGCATCGGGGTCTCGGAGGGCGACCGGATCGGCGTCGTGGGCCGCAACGGGGACGGCAAGACCACGCTGATCCGGGTGCTGGCGAAGCTGGAGCCGCCGGACTCGGGCCGGGTCACCCACAGCAGCGGGTTGCGCATGGGCGTGCTCACGCAGGCCGACGCGCTCGACCCCGCCGCCACCGTGCGGCACGAGATCGTCGGCGACCGCCCCGACCACGTGTGGGCCGGCGACGCCCGCGTCCGCGACGTGCTGACCGGGCTGTTCGGCGCGCTGGACCTGCCCGGCTTCCCCGACGGCCTGGACACCGTGATCGGCCCGCTGTCCGGCGGCGAGCGCCGCCGGATCGCACTGGCGAAGCTGCTGATCGACGAGCAGGACCTGCTCGTGCTCGACGAGCCGACCAACCACCTCGACGTCGAGGGCATCGCGTGGCTGGCCGGACACCTGCGGGCCCGGCGCTCCGCGCTGGTCTGCGTCACCCACGACCGCTGGTTCCTCGACCAGGTCTGCACCCGGATGTGGGACGTGCAGCGCGGCGCGGTGCACGAGTACGAGGGCGGCTACAGCGACTACGTCTTCGCCCGCGCCGAGCGCGAGCGGATCGCCGCGACCGAGGAGGCCAAGCGGCAGAACCTGGTCCGCAAGGAGCTGGCCTGGCTGCGCCGCGGCGCGCCGGCCCGCACCTCCAAGCCGCGCTTCCGGATCGAGGCGGCCAACGCGCTGATCGAGGACGTGCCGCCGCCGCGCGACAGCGCGGAGCTGATGCGGTTCGCCAACTCCCGCCTGGGCAAGACGGTGTTCGACCTGGAGGACGTGACGATCACCGCGGGCCCCAAGGAGCTGCTGAAGCACATCACCTGGCAGCTCGGCCCCGGCGACCGGTTCGGCCTGGTCGGGGTGAACGGCGCGGGCAAGACCTCGTTCCTGCGGGCGCTCGCGGACGCGGCGGCCAGCGACGGCGAACGGCAGCCGGCGCGCGGCACGGTGGTCGTCGGCAGGACCGTGCGGCTGGCGTACCTGTCCCAGGAGGTCGCGGAGCTCGATCCGGCGCAGCGGGTGCTGCAGGCCGTGGAGTCGGTGCGGCAGCGCGTGGACCTGGGCAAGGGACGGGAGCTGACGGCCGGTCAGCTGTGCGAGAAGTTCGGCTTCACCAAGGAGAAGCAGTGGACGCCGGTCGGCGACCTGTCCGGCGGCGAGCGCCGCAGGCTGCAACTGCTGCGGCTGCTGATGGACGAGCCCAACGTGCTGTTCCTGGACGAGCCGACCAACGACCTGGACATCGAGACGCTGACGCAGCTGGAGGACCTGCTCGACGGCTGGCCGGGCTCGATGGTGGTGATCAGCCACGACCGCTACTTCCTCGAGCGCACCACCGACCGGGTCTACGCGCTGCTCGGCGACGCGACCTTGCGGATGCTGCCGCGCGGCGTGGACGAGTATCTGGAGCGGCGCCGCGCCGCGGCCCCGGCGGCCGCGCCGCCCGCGCCGCCGGCCCGGGAGAAGCCTGGCGACACCCGCGCGGCGAAGAAGGAACTCCAGCGCGTGGAGCGTCAGTTGGACAAGCTCGGCGAGCGCGAGGGCAAGCTGCACGCGCAGATCGCCGAGCACGCCACCGACTTCACCAAGGTCGCCGAACTCGACGCGGAACTGCGCTCGTTGAACGACGAGCGGGAGGAACTGGAGATGCGCTGGCTGGAATTGGCGGAGGACGCGTAGCCGTGCCGGGCGGGAGCGGGCCGGGCGCGGAGGACCGGGCGGGACGGGGAGGACGTGTAGCAGGGCGGTAACGGTCCGGCGGCGGCCGGCGGCGTCGAGTAAGCCGGGTGATAGAAAGAATGACCGCTCACCCGACCATCGCTTTTGCGTCACGAGAAGGACCCGCTGATGTCGCAGCCGCCCCCGCCCCCCGGCAACCCGCCCCAGTTCGGGAAGCCCGAAGGAGCCGTGCCGCCGCCTGCGCCACAGGGCCCCCCGCAGCCGCCGCAGCAGCAGACCCCGCCCCCGCCGCCCGGCCAGGCGCCCCCGCCCGGTTACGGCTACCCGGCCACGCAGGTCAGCCCCGCGCCGCCCCCGCCGCCCGGCGGTTACGGCTACCCGGCCACCCAGGTGAGCCCGACGCCCCCGCCGCCGCCCGGGCAGATGCCCCCGCCGCCGGGCCAGAACCCGTACGCGGCCGCGCCGCCTCCGCCCGGCCAGAACCCGTACGCCGCGGCGCCCACCCAGCCGGCCTTCCCGCAGGCGCAGTACGGGCAGACGCCGCCCGGCTACGGCTACCCCGGGCAGCCGGGCCAGCCCGGTCAGCCGGGCCAGCCCCCGTACGGCTACGGCCAGACGCCGCCCCCCGGCGGTTACCCGCAGCCGTACCAGGGCGCCCCCGCCGGCGGGCGTTCGTCCAACAAGATGGTGATGATCATCGCGGCCGTGGTCGCCGCCGTGCTGGTGGTCGGCGGCGGCGTGTACCTGGCCACCAAGGGCGGCGGCGACGACAAGAAGCCGCAGGCCAGTTCGGGCGGCACCAGCGGCGGCGACAAGACCGGGACCGGGACGCCCAAGCCGCAGGGGCCGACCGCGCTGAGCTTCAAGTACGACGTGAACGCCGACAAGGTGGCCGAGAAGGACAACCTCAAGGACGTCCTCGGCATGTGGTTCACCGACAAGTACGTGGTGAAGAACGAGATCGGCAAGGTCGTCGCGTACGACCTGGACACCGGGGCCCAGGCGTGGACGCTCGCCGCGCCCTCCAACGGCCAGTGCGCCGCCGCCCGCGACTCCTACAACAACATCGCGGCGATCCAGTACGGCGCGAACTGCGAGAAGGTCATGGCGATCAACCTGACCACGGGTGCCGCGCTGTGGAGCAAGAATCTGCCCGGCGGCACCGGCGACAAGTCCGACTTCGACTACACGCAGATGGCCATCAGCGGCGACGCCGTCGGCATCGACTGGCTGTCCGGCTCGATCGCCTACCGGCTCAGCGACCAGAAGGTGCTGTGGCAGGGCGGCGACGGCGACTGCGAGGACGACGGCTACGCGGGCGGCAAGCAGTTCGTCGGCGTCGTCAACTGCGACTACAAGACCTACAAGGTGCAGGTCATCGACCCCGCCGACAACGGCGCGGCGAAGTGGAGCTGGACCGCGCCGGCCGGCACCGAGGTCAACGCGATCGTCTCGACCGACCCGGTGGTGGTGCTGCTGGGCACCGAGGGCACCACGTACACCGACGTGGCGGTCCTGGACAACGGCCGGATGAGGTCGCGGATCTCGCTGGGCACCGAGAAGTACGACATCGACGACGACGGCACCGACGAGCAGTCCGTGCACAACGTGCTGGTCGGCGCCGACGGCACCGTCTACCTGTCGCTGAACGGCCGCAGCGACGCCAACGGCCAGGTGCTCGGCGGCATCGTCGCCTTCGACACCAGCGCCGCCGCCGCGAAGCAGAAGTGGGTGGCCAAGCCCGCCGACAAGCGGGACATCACCGGCCTGGACCTGGTCGACGGCAAGGTGCTCGCCTACGAGCCGCCGGACTACGACGCCAAGGGCAAGCTGGTCACCCTGGACCCGGCGACCGGCGCGATCAGCCCCTACGCGACCTTCCCCGACGACGCCTACGACCACCTGGACCTGGCCGGCATGCACGCCTACCCGGTCTGGCACGACGGGAAGTTCCTGATCGCCAACAACACCATCTACGCCTCGACCTCCAGCGACGAGAAGTACCTGATCTGCTACGGATGACCGGGACCCGCGTGTACCCTCACGCCCAGTGACGCGGACCTCGCCGTGGGGACGGTTGGGACCGCGCCGGCCGCGGTATGACTGGGAAACGGGACCCGGGAACGGGCGATCGGCACGGGCGGCGGTTCGCCCGGGGGGACGGGGGAGACCCGGGATGGGTGTACGGCTGGTCGTGGTCGACGACCACCGGTTGCTGGCCGAGGCGCTGGCCTCGGCGCTGAAGCTGCGCGGGCACCGGGTGCTCGCCGCGGCGGCCCCCGCGCAGGGCGCGGCGGAGCTGGTGCTGACCAGGTCGCCCGAGGTGTGCCTGTTCGGGACCGCGGCGCCGGCCGAGCCCGGCGCCTTCGACGCGGTGGCGCGCATCCGGCGGGAGCGGCCCGCGGTGGCCGTGGTGGTGCTCGGCCCGGTGCCCGACCCGCGCGGCATCGCGGCGGCCTTCGCGGCCGGCGCGTGCGGCTACGTCCGGCACGACGAGCGGATCGAGGGCGTCGAGCGGGCGATGGCCAAGGCCAGGGCGGGCGAGGCGGCCATCGCCCCCGGCCTGCTGCAGGGCGCCTTCGCCGAGCTGCTCAACCCGGCGCGGCAGCCCGACGACGAGGGCGCGCGGCTGCTGGGGATGCTCACGCCGCGCGAGGTCGAGGTGCTGGTCCGGGTCGCCGAGGGCGAGGACACCCGGCTGATCGCGGCCGGCATGCGGATCGCGCCGAGCACCGCGCGCACCCATGTGCAGCGGGTGCTGATGAAGCTGGGGGTCGGCTCCCGGCTGGAGGCCGCGGCGCTCGCGGCCCGCACCGGACTCCTGGACCGCGCCGCCGACCAGGACTGACACCAGGGCCGAAGCCCCGGCACTGACACCAGGGCGGAAGCCCCGCCGCGCGCCCGCTCCCCGCCGCGCGGTGTCTGCGCATACTCTCCGACACTTGTTCGGGTTTGTTTAGTTGTGCCCTCTCGGGACTCGTGGTGCCCTTTTCCTGTCGCCCCCAACTTCGCGCTGCTCGGCGCATTGACTGTACTGTTGCGTTGTGATTCATTGTGTTCGGTTCTGTTGGGTGATTGTGATTGTGGTGTGAGGTGCCTGCCGGGTGAAGAAGACTTCGACGCGGCTCGCGGACGGCCGCGAACTGATCTACTACGACTCCGCGGACGCGGTGGTCCGAGACGCCGTCGACCTGCGCCCACTCGAACCCGTCGCCACCACCTCGCAGACCCGGGACGACCGGCTGCTCGGCGACACCGTGGCGATCGCCTCGCACCGCCAGGGCCGCACCTACCACCCGCCGGCCGACCAGTGCCCGCTGTGCCCCTCGCGTGAGGGCCGGCGCAGCGAGATCCCGGCGGCGGACTACGAGGTGGTGGTCTTCGAGAACCGCTTCCCCTCGCTGACCGGCGACAAGGGCCGCTGCGAGGTGGTGTGCTTCACCTCCGACCACGACGCGTCCTTCGCCGACCTCACTCCCGAGCGGGCCCGGCAGGTGCTCGACGCGTGGACCGACCGCACCCAGGACCTGTCCCAGCTCCCCGGCGTGGTCCAGGTCTACCCGTTCGAGAACCGCGGCGAGGAGATCGGCGTCACCCTCGGCCACCCGCACGGCCAGATCTACGGCTACCCGTTCACCACCCCGCGCACCCAGCTGATGCTCCGCTCGCTGGCCGAGCACCGCGAGCGCACCGGCCGCAACCTCTTCGACGACGTGCTCGCCGACGAGCGCGCCGACGGCAGCCGGATCGTGCTGGCGGGCGAGCACTGGACCGCCTTCGTGCCGTACGCCGCGCACTGGCCCTACGAGGTGCACCTGTACCCCAACCGCCGGGTGCCGGACCTGCTGGGCCTGGACGAGGACGCGCGCGCGGAGTTCCCCGGGATCTACCTCGAACTGCTCCGCCGCTTCGACCGGATCTTCGGCGACGACCAGCCGCCGACCCCGTACATCTCCGGCTGGCACCAGGCGCCCTTCACCGCGCCGGACCGCCGGGACTTCGCCCTCCACCTGGAGCTTTTCACCATCCGCCGGACTTCCGGCAAGCTGAAGTTCCTCGCGGGCTCGGAATCGGGCATGGGCGCCTTCGTCAACGACGTGCCGCCGGAGTCCGCGGCCGCACGACTGCGAGAGGTGGCAACCCCGTGAAGAAGCTGCTGGTGACCGGCGGCGCCGGCTATGTGGGCGGCGTGGTCGCCGCCCACCTGCTGGAGGCCGGACACGCCGTCACCGTGCTGGACGACCTGTCCACCGGCGTGCGCGAAGGGGTGCCGGACGGCGCGGACTTCGTCGAGGGCCGGATCCAGGACGCCGCCAAGGTGCTCGACGGCTCCTACGACGCGGTGCTGCACTTCGCCGCCTCCTCGCAGGTCGGCGAGTCGGTGGCGCGCCCGGAGAAGTACTGGCGCAACAACGTGGCCGGCACGCTCGACCTGCTGGACGCGATGCGCGACGCCGGGGTGCGCACGCTGGTCTTCTCCTCCACCGCCGCCACCTACGGCGAGCCGGCCGGCACCCCGATCACCGAGGACATGCCGACCGCGCCCACCAACCCCTACGGCGCGAGCAAGCTCGCCGTCGACCACATGATCTCCGCCGAGTGCGCCGCGCACGGCCTGTCCGCGGTGTCGCTGCGCTACTTCAACGTGGCCGGCGCGTACGGCCGGCACGGCGAGCGGCACGACCCGGAGTCGCACCTGATCCCGCTGGTGCTCCAGGTCGCCCAGGGCCGCCGCGCCGCGATCTCGGTCTTCGGCGACGACTACCCGACGCCCGACGGCACCTGCCTGCGCGACTACATCCACGTCGCCGACCTCGCCGAGGCCCACCTGCTGGCCCTCGACCACGCCCACCCGTCGCCCGCCACCGCCCCCGGCCGCGATGCCGCGCACCGCCCCTCCCGATCCGGCGGCCACCTGATCTGCAACCTCGGCAACGGCGAGGGCTTCTCGGTGCGCCAGGTCGTGGAGGCCGCGCGCGAGGTCACCGGCCACCCGATCCCGGTCACCGTCGAGCCGCGCCGGCCCGGCGACCCGGCGGTGCTGGTCGCCTCCGCGGAGCGCGCCCGCACGGTACTGGGCTGGCGCCCGCGCCGCACCGACCTCGCGGAGATCATCCGCGACGCATGGACCTTCGCCACATCGGCCGGGAAGGACGACGCATGAGCGACACCGCCGCGACGGGGACGGCGGGAGCGGGGACGACCGCGACCGCGAGAACCGACACCGCGAGAGGCGACACGGCGAGCACTGGCAGCGCAAGCGCCGGCAGCGCGGGCAGCGCAAGCGCCGGCAGCGCGGGCGCCGACACCGCCAGGGGCGACCTCGCCGCATTCGAGGCCGCGTTCGAGGACGTCTTCGGGCGGGCCCCCGAGGGCAGCTGGGCGGCGCCCGGCCGGGTCAACCTGATCGGCGAGCACACCGACTACAACGACGGCTTCGTGATGCCCTTCGCGCTGCCGCACACCACCCGCGCCGCGGTCGCCCGCCGCGACGACGGCCTGCTGCGGCTGCACTCCGCCGACATGGACGGCGGCGTGGTCGAACTGCGCGTCGCCGACCTCGCGCCCGGCGGCACCGAGGGCTGGGGCCGCTACCCGGCGGCCGTGCTGTGGACGCTGCGGCAGGCCGGGCACGACATCGGCGGCGCGGACATCCACTACGACAGCACCGTGCCGGTCGGCGGCGGCCTGTCCTCCTCCGCCGCGCTCCAGGTGGTCACCGCGCTCGCGCTGACCGAGCTGCACGGCGTGCGCGGCCTGTCCCGGCAGCAGCTCGCGCTGCTCTGCCAGTCCTCGGAGAACACCTACGTCGGCGCGCCGGTCGGCGTCATGGACCAGACCGCGTCCGCCTGCTGCACCGAGGGCCACGCGCTGCACCTGGACGTGCGGGGCCTGGCCCAGCGCCAGGTGCCGTTCGACCTGGCCGCCGAGGGCCTGCGGCTGCTGGTGTGCGACACCCGGGTCAAGCACGCCCACGCCGACGGCGCCTACGGCCGGCTGCGGTCCGGCTGCGAGGCCGCCGCCGCCGCGCTCGGCGTGCCGGCGCTGCGCGACGTGGCCTTCGACGCGCTGGACGAGGCGCTGGCCGCGCTGCCCGACGAGCGGCTGCGCCGGCTGACCAAGCACGTGGTCACCGAGAACCGCCGGGTCGAGGAGGTGCTCGCGCTGCTCGACGCCGGGCGCACCCGCGAGATCGGCCCGGTGCTTACCGCGGGCCACGTCTCGCTGCGCGACGACTTCCGCATCTCCTGCGAGGAGTTGGACCTCGCGGTGGACACCGCGCTGGCCGCCGGGGCGCTCGGCGCGCGGATGACCGGCGGCGGCTTCGGCGGCTCGGCGATCGTGCTGATCGAGGCGGCCGACGAGGAGAAGGTGTCCGCGGCGCTGGCCGCGGCGCTGCCGCAGGCCCGCCAGTTCACCACCACGCCCGGCGCCGGAGCCCGCAGGCTCGGCTGACCGGCGCCTCTCGTACGGTACGGGTCCGCGCGGGCCCGTACCCGTACGGCCGCGGGCCGATGCCTGTGGCCGCCGACGCGGCCCTGCCCGCCGGGGCTCAGCTCCTGCGGTGGCCGATCAGCCGCGGCGCGGGCTCCAGGCCCGACAGGCCGTTCCAGGACAGGTTGACCAGGTGCGCGGCCACCTCGGCCTTGCCGGGGCGCTGCACCTCCAGCCACCACTGGCCGGTGAGCGCCACCATGCCCACCAGCGCCTGCGCGTACAGCGGGGCGAGCCCCGGGTCGAAGCCGCGCTGCTCGAACTCCTGGCCGAGGATGTCCTCGACCTGGGTGGCGATGTCGCCGATCAGCGAGGCGAAGGTGCCGGTCGACTGGGCGACCGGCGAGTCCCGCACCAGGATGCGGAAGCCGTCGGTGTGCTGCTCGATGTAGTCGAGCAGCGCGAACGCGGCCTGCTCCAGCAGCTCCCTGGGGTGGCCGCCGGTCAGCGCGCCGGTGACCATGTCCAGCAGCCGGTGCATCTCGCGGTCCACCACCACCGCGTAGAGCCCCTCCTTGCCGCCGAAGTGCTCGTAGACCACCGGCTTGGACACGCCCGCCTTGTGGGCGATCTCCTCCACCGAGGTGCCGTCGTAGCCGCGTTCGGCGAAGAGCACCCGGCCGACGTCCAGCAGCTGTTCGCGCCGTTCCTTGCCGGTCATGCGGACCCGGCGTCCGCGGCGTGCCGCCGGGCCCGCCGCGGCGCCGGGCGTCCCCCGCTCGTCGCTGCCGTCGCTCACCGGGTCATCACGCCGCTTCGCGCACCGATTCCTCGGCGGCGCCGGCCGCGGCCTTCGTGGGAGTCTGCCGGCGCGACTCGATCCGGGCGGCGTCCGGCCAGCGCACGTCGGTGGCCCAGCCGGCCTGCTCGAACCACCTGATCACCCGGGCGCTGGAGTCGATCTGACCGCGCAGCACCCCGTGCCGGGCGGCCGTGGGGTCGGCGTGGTGCAGGTTGTGCCAGGACTCGCCGCACGAGAGCACCGCCAGCCACCACACGTTCCCGGAGCGGTCACGGGACTTGAACGGGCGCTTGCCGACCGCGTGGCAGATGGAGTTGATGGACCAGGTGACGTGGTGCAGCAGCGCCACCCGAACGAGCGAACCCCAGAAGAACGCGGTGAACGCGCCGTACCACGACATGGTGGCCAGGCCGCCGACCAGCGGGGGCAGCAGCAGCGAGATCGCCGTCCAGAGCCAGAAGTCGCGCGAGATGCGGCGGATCGCCGGGTCCTTGATCAGGTCGGGCGCGTACTTCTGCTGCGGGGTCTGCTCCTCGTCGAACAGCCAGCCCATGTGCGCCCACCACAGGCCCTTCATCAGGGCCGGCAGCGTCTCGCCGTAGCGCCACGGGCTGTGCGGGTCGCCCTCGGCGTCGCTGAACTTGTGGTGCCTGCGGTGGTCGGCCACCCAGCGCACGATCGGGCCCTCGACGGCCATCGAGCCGGCGATCGCCAGCGCGATCTTCAGCGGCCGGTTCGCCTTGAACGAGCCGTGCGTGAAGTGCCGGTGGAAGCCGATGGTGATGCCGTGGCAGCCCAGGAAGTACATCCCGACCATCAGGCCGAAGTCCAGCCAGCTCATCCCGCGGCCCCAGGCCAGCGGGATCGCCGCGGCCAGCGCGACGAAGGGGATGCAGATGAACAGCAGGAGGGCGACCTGCTCGATCGACCGCTTGCTCTCGCCGCCCCGGGTGGCGAGCGGCGTCTCGGGTTGCTGTCCTGTGGGCCCGGGGTCCCGGGACTCTGTGATCACGTCCGTCTGAGTGGTCATACCTGTCCCTTGTGGAGGGGTTCGGATGGGGGTGAGAGGGGTGTGCGGAAGGGTCGGTGGAGGCGGCGCCCGTAACCTACGGCTCCGTAAGTATTGCAGCGGCGCTCGCGGCGGCAACAGGACCACACGGGTTCCCGGGTCCGTCCGGCCTCGCCGCGGGGCGCGCCGAGGGCCTCGCGGACGGCGCCTGGAGTAGGAAAGGCTTGCCTTGCCTACCCCGCATACCTACCCTGATCTCCGTCGCATCCATCACCCGAGGTGCGGCATGATGGGAACCGCAGGTCCGGCGGGTCCAACCGGCCCATGGGACCCGCCGAGTTGATCCGCCGTGGTGTAATTGGCAGCACTGGGGCTTTTGGTGCCTTAAGTCCGGGTTCGAGTCCTGGCGGCGGAGCGGGAAGCGCGGCGCGGGCACGCGCCCGGCCGGATGTCGGCCGGCGCCGGTCCCTCGACCGGTCGGTATCCTGCGGGTGTCCAGCACCCGAAGCCGAGGAGCCCCCTCCCGTGAGTCCCGATCGCCCGGCTGCCGTCGTCATCCTCGCCGCGGGTGAGGGCACACGCATGAAGTCGGCAACCCCCAAGGTCCTGCACGCCATCTGCGGCCGCTCGCTGGTCGGCCACGCCGTCGCCGCCGCCCGCGCCCTGGACCCCGAACACCTCGCCGTGGTCGTCGGACACGGCCGCGAGCAGGTCGCCGCGCACCTCGCCGAGGCCGACCCGGCCGCGGTGGTCGCCGTCCAGGAGGAGCAGAACGGCACCGGCCACGCCGTGCGCGTCGCGCTCCAGGAGCTGACCGCCCGCGGCGTCGTGCTCGACGGCACCGCCGTGGTCACCTACGGGGACGTGCCGCTGCTGACGGCGGGGACGCTGGCCGGGCTGGTCGCCGCGCACGAGGCGGAGGGCAACGCGGTGACCGTGCTCACCGCCCAGGTCCCCGACCCGACCGGCTACGGCCGGATCATCCGCGCCGCCGACGGCCAGGTCACCGCGATCGTGGAGCAGAAGGACGCCACCGACGCCCAGCGCGCGGTCCGCGAGATCAACTCCGGGGTCTACGCCTACGACGCCCGGCTGCTGGCCGAGGCGCTCGGCAAGGTCACCACCGACAACTCCCAGGGCGAGGAGTACCTCACCGACACCCTGGCGATCCTGCGCGCGGCCGGCCACCGGGTCGGCGCCTGCGCCGCCGCGGACCACCGCGAGATCGCCGGCGTGAACAACCGGGTGCAGCTCGCCGAGGCCCGCCGGGTGCTCAACGAGCGGCTGCTGACCCGCGCCATGCTGGACGGCGCGACCGTCGTCGACCCCGCCTCCACCTGGCTGGACGTCGACGTGCGGCTGGCGCCCGACGCGGTGGTGCACCCCAACACCCAGCTGCTGGGCGCCACCTCGGTCGGCGAGGGCGCCGAGGTCGGCCCCAACTGCACGCTCACCGACACCGAGGTCGGCCCCGGGGCCAAGGTGTCCAACACCGTCGCCGACCACGCCGAGATCGGCGCGCAGGCGAGCGTCGGCCCGTTCGCGTACCTGCGTCCCGGCACCCGGTTGGGTGAGAAGGCCAAGGCCGGCACGTATGTCGAGATGAAGAACGCCGCCATCGGCGAGGGCACCAAGGTGCCGCACCTGAGCTACGTGGGCGACGCCACCATCGGCGAGTACACCAACATCGGCGCCGCCAGCGTCTTCGTGAACTACGACGGCGAGGCCAAGCACCACACCACCATCGGCAGTTACTGCAAGACCGGCTCGGACAACATGTTCGTGGCCCCCGTCGTGGTCGGCGACGGCGCCTACACCGCGGCCGGCTCGGTCATCACCAAGGACGTGCCGGCCGCTCGCTGGCCGTCGCCCGCGGGCAGCAGCGCAACATCGAGGGCTGGGTCGCCCGCAAGCGCCCCGGCAGCGCCGCCGCGCAGGCCGCCGAGCGCGCGGAGCGGCGGGACCAGCCGGCGGACGGTCCCGGCCAGGACGCGTGAGGGTCGCGTGAGGAGCCGGTGAGGGGAGTACGTGAGGGGCGTCTCACCGGCCGGTCCCAGGTGCACAGATGCGCCGGATCGGGCGTACCGTGTGCCGTGCACACAATTCCGCCGGCTCGTCCGAACCCAGGGCGGCGCTGTGTCGAACACCAGTCGAACACCAAGGAGACGGTGCAGTGACCGGGATCAAGACGACCGGTGAGAAGAAGCTGATGCTCTTCTCCGGCCGCGCCCACCCCGATCTGGCGGAGGCGGTGGCCCACGAGCTGGACGTGGAGCTGGTGCCCACCCGCGCCTTCGATTTCGCCAACGGCGAGATCTACGTGCGGTTCGAGGAGTCGGCGCGCGGCGCCGACTGCTTCCTGATCCAGAGCCACACCAACCCGATCAACCAGTGGATCATGGAACAGCTGATCATGATCGACGCTCTGAAGCGGGCCTCCGCGCGGAGCATCACCGTGATCGTGCCGTTCTACGGCTACGCCCGGCAGGACAAGAAGCACCGCGGCCGCGAGCCGATCTCGGCCCGGCTGATGGCCGACCTGTTCAAGACCGCGGGCGCCGACCGCATCCTCACCGTCGACCTGCACACCGACCAGATCCAGGGCTTCTTCGACGGCCCGGTGGACCACCTGTTCGCGCTGCCGATCCTCGCCGACTACGTGGGCGCCAAGGTCGACCGCACCAAGCTCACCGTGGTCTCGCCGGACGCCGGCCGGGTCCGGGTCGCCGACCGCTGGTGCGACCGGCTCGGCGCGCCGCTGGCCATCGTGCACAAGCGCCGCGACCCCGACGTCGCCAACCAGGTCAAGGTGCACGAGGTGGTCGGCGACGTGCGCGGCCGGGTGTGCGTGCTGGTGGACGACATGATCGACACCGCGGGCACCATCTGCGCCGCCGCCGACGCGCTGTTCGCCAGCGGCGCCGAGGACGTCATCGTCACCGCCACGCACGGCGTGCTCTCCGGCCCGGCGGCCGACCGGCTGAAGAACTCCAAGGTCAGCGAGTTCGTGCTGACCGACACGCTGCCCACGCCCGGGCAGCTGGACCTGGACAAGATCACCGTGCTGTCGATGGCGCCGACCATCGCCAACGCCGTCCGCGAGGTCTTCGAGGACGGCTCGGTCACCAGCCTCTTCGAGGGCGCGCACTGACCGCGCGGGCCCGTCCGGGGCCCGCGTCGGCCGGTCCGCCGCCGGCCGGCCCGCACTGATCGATTTCGTCCGGGGCCCGCCCGCCGGTTACGCTGTCCGCGTTGCTCGGCGAGGGAGGCCCCGGACGCGTGTCCGGCGGATCTCCGTTATCGACGCGCTCCTCGTGGACAGCTCGCAGGAGACTCCTAGGAGAACGGCCTGTCGTGGGTCGGGCGACCCGATCGTGCTCTTCCGCACGAGCCCTTCCACACACGAGGAGTTGAGCGACATGGCCGAGGTCAAGATCGCCGCCGAGGTGCGCACCGAGTTCGGCAAGGGCGCCGCCCGCCGGGTGCGCCGCGCCAACCAGGTCCCCGCCGTCATCTACGGCCACGGCGCGGACCCCAAGCACGTCACCGTCCCCGGCCACGAGCTGCTGCTCGCGCTGCGCACGCCGAACGTCCTGATCTCGCTGGAGATCGGCGGCACCTCCGAGCTGGTCATCCCCAAGGCCGTGCAGCGCGACCCGCTGAAGGGCTTCCTGGAGCACGTCGACCTGCTGTCGGTCAAGCGCGGCGAGAAGGTCACCGTCGAGGTCCCGGTCGTCTCCGAGGGCGAGCTGGCCCCCGGCGGCAACCTGCTGGAGCACGTCCTCGCCGCGCTGCCGGTCGAGGTCGAGGCCACCCACATCCCCGAGGGCTTCACCGTCTCCGTCGAGGGCCTGGAGGCGGGCGCCTCCATCCTCGCCAAGGACGTGGAGCTGCCCAAGGGCGCCACGCTGGCCGTCGACGAGGACGCCGTGGTGATCCAGGTCGTCGCCGCCCAGGTCGAGGCCGCCGCCGAGGGCGAGGGCGAGGAGGCCGCCGAGGGCGAGTCCGCCGAGGCCGCCGAGGCCCCCGCCGAGGCCTGATCCCGTCGGTCCGACGCGATCGGCCGCCGCCGCCCGGACCGCGGGGGACGGCCCGATCCACGACGAACCGGCCGGCCGCCGTCGTGCCCTGCGGGTGCGGCGGCGGCCGTCTGTCCGAGCCGCCGCGTGAGGGAGAGACCCGATGAGCGACACCGAAGGGCCCTGGCTGGTGGTGGGCCTGGGCAACCCCGGCCCCGAGTACGCGGGCAACCGGCACAACATCGGCTTCATGGTGGCCGACCTGCTCGCCGAGCGCGTCGGCGGGAAGTTCAAGCGGTCCGGCAGGGCGCAGGCCCAGGTGATCGAGGGGCGGATCGGCCCGCCGGGACCGGCCGGGCAGCGGGTGGTGCTCGCCAAGCCGATGTCGTACATGAACCTGTCCGGCGGACCGGTGACCGCGCTCAAGGAGTTCTACCGGGCGCCCACCGAGCGGATCGTCGCGGTCCACGACGAGCTGGACCTCGACTACGGCACGCTGCGGCTCAAGCTCGGCGGCGGCGACAACGGCCACAACGGCCTGAAGTCCATCACCAAGTCGCTCGGCGCGAACTACCTGCGGGTGCGCGCCGGGATCGGCCGGCCGCCCGGCCGGATGGACGTGGCGGCCTTCGTGCTCAAGGACTTCTCGGCCGCCGAGCGCAAGGACCTGGACTGGTTCGTGGACCGCGCGGCCGACGCGGTCGAGGCGCTGGTCACCGAGGGCCTGGAGCGGGCGCAGAGCGCCTACAACGGCTGAGCCGACGCCGGGCCGCCCTGGGGGCCCCGCGCGGGGCCGTACCCGGAGGGCGGTCCGGTCGGCGCCGGGCGCGGACGTGGCCGTCCCGCGCGGCGGTTGACCGGACGGCACGCCATGGCCAAAGATCGCCCGCATGGTCACACGCAGCCGTTCGCGGCGGGCCGCCGAGGGCGCCTGGGGGCTGGTGCTGCTCGCGCGGGTGGTGGGCGCGGCGCTGCTCGCGCTGCTGATCGTGGTCTCCGGCGGCTGGGACTCCTGGCGCACCGCCCACTACGTGATGCTGACCAAGGGCCGCGAGCACGGCACCGTCACCCTCGTCCACTGCGGCGACACCGACTGCACCGGGCCGTTCACACCCGACGGGTCGGCGACCGCCCGGCCGCGGGTCACGGTCGGCCTGCCGGTCCGCCACCACGTCGGCGACCGCGTCCCGGTGGTCATCAAGCCCGGCACGGACACCGCGGTCCGCTCCGGCTGGGGCGGCGTCTTCTTCGCCTGGGTCCCGCTCGGCGGCGCCCTGCTGCTCGCCGCGGTCGTCGTCGCCGGTGGGCTGCGGATGCGCCGCACCGCCTGGACCCTCGCGGTCCTGGGCGCGGCGCTGCTGGGGGCGGCGTTCCTGACCCTGAGCACGGGCTGACCCTGAGCACAGGCTGACCGGCGCACGGGCCGATCCTGAGCACGGGCTGACCCTGAGCACGGGCTGACCCTGAGCACGGGCTGACCGGCGCACGGGCTGACCGGCGCACGGCCGGCCGGGTCGCCCCGCGCCCGGCCGGCCGCACGCACCGGGGCGTCAGCCCGCCGCGGCCGCCGGCTCCAGGAACTCCAGCCGGTTGCCGACCGGGTCCTCGGCGTAGAACCGCCTGTACCCGGGCAGGTCGTCGTCCCACACCACGGCGACGCCGTGCCCGCCCAGCCGCTCGGCGACGTCGCGGATACCGGTGACCCGCAGGCCCGGGTGGGCCTTGCGCGCGGGCCGGAAGTCCTGCTCGATCCCCAGGTGCAGCACCGCGTCGCCGCCGGCGAACCAGCAGCCGCCGCGCGCGGCCAGCACCGGCGGCTTGGCCAGCTCGGTCATGCCGAGCACACCGCCGTAGTACGCCCGCAGCGCCTCCTCGCTGCCGGGCGGCGCGGCGAGCTGCACGTGGTCCAGGCCGGTGATCACGCCGGCCCCCGGCGTCCGCGCCTGACGCCGGGCCCGCGGCCCGGGCGCCGCCGGCCGGGGACGCGTCGTGCAGCGGCGCGCGGGCCACCGCGAATATCCGGCGGAACGGGAAGACCGTGCCGTGCGGACCGGCCGGGTACGCCTTGCGGAGCAGGTCGCGGTACTGGCCGACGAACTCGCGGATCGCCTCGCGGTCCTCGTCCAGCGCGGTGAGCACCGGGCGCAGAGCGGTGCCCTTGGTCCACTCCAGCACCGGGTCCTCGCCCTGGAGGAGCTGGACGTAGGTGGTCTCCCACACGTCGGCGTCCGCGCAGCCGTACTCGGTGAGCTTCTCCAGATAGCCGGCCGGGCTGAGGATGTGGACGTAGCGCCGGCCGTGGCCGTCCAGCCGGGCCCGCCAGCGCGGGGTGTCGCACAGCTCGTCCAGCAGCGCGTGGCTGGGCGCGGTGAAGTTGCCCGGCACCTGGAAGGCCAGGACGCCGCCGGGGGTCAGCCGGGCGAGCCAGTCGGGGAAGCGGTCGGCGTGGCCGGGCACCCACTGCAGCGCCGCGTTGGAGACGATCAGGTCGAAGGGCTCCTCGGGCGTCCACTGCGCCGCGTCGGCCCGCCGGAAGTCCAGGCTGCCGCCGCCCGCGGTCGGCCCCGCGTAGTGCTCTGCGGCGGCCAGCATCTCGCGCGAGCTGTCGAACCCGGTGATCCGCGCGCCGGGCCAGCGGTCGGCGAGCAGCGCCGTCACGTTGCCGGGGCCGCACCCGATGTCGGCGATCCGCGGCGCGTCGCCCCCGGGCAGGTCGGTGATCCTGGTCAGCAGGTCGAGAAACGGCCGGGTGCGATGGGTCGAGTGCCGGAGGTACTGTTGCGGGTCCCACGTCGGGGCTGCTTGCATCGTTCGTACTCCCTGGGTTCTCGGAGCCTGAGCAACTGCTTCCAGGCTCCACCCCGAGATATCTTGATGTCAAGAGACTTCATGTCGACAGACCTACTACACTGAACGCCAT
Source organism: Actinacidiphila sp. DG2A-62 (assembly GCF_035825295.1). Taxonomy (NCBI): domain Bacteria; kingdom Bacillati; phylum Actinomycetota; class Actinomycetes; order Kitasatosporales; family Streptomycetaceae; genus Actinacidiphila; species Actinacidiphila sp. DG2A-62. Next base: position 3,226,228 of record NZ_JAYMGI010000002.1, on the reverse strand, counting down.
GGAGGACGAGGTCGACCGGCTGGTCGCTGCATGGCGCCGAGAGCGCCCCGACCTCGACGTCGAGCCGCTGGAGGTGCTCAGCCGGGTCAGCAGGCTCGCCCGGCATCTGGACCGGGCCCGGCGGCTGGCCTTCGCCGAGCACAGCCTCGAACCCTGGGAGTTCGACGTGCTCACCTCGCTGCGCCGGGCCGGGCCGCCGTACCAGCTCTCCCCGGGCCAGCTGCTCACCCAGACCCTCGTCACCTCCGGCACCATGACCAACCGGATCGACCGGCTGGCCAAGAAGAAGCTGGTCGAGCGGCTCCCCGACCCCTCCGACCGGCGCGGGGTGCTGGTCCGCCTCACCGCCGAGGGCCGCGACCGCGCCGACGAGGCGCTGGCCGGCCTGCTCGCCCAGGAGCGAGCCATCCTGGCCGAACTGAGCGAGCGCCAGCGCGTCGAACTGGCCGCGCTGCTACGACAGCTGACCGCGCCGTTCGACAACGTCCCCGGCTGACGGCGCGAGCGAGGGCAGCAGCGACGGCACCGGGCCGGTGCCGGAGTCCGCCGGGCCCACCCCGGCTCTGCGGGCCAGCGCCACCGCCGCCAGCGTCGAGTGCACGCCCAGCTTGCCGAGCACGTTCTGCATGTGGGTGCGGACCGTGTGCGGGGACAGGAACAGCCGCTCGGCGACCGCCTTGCGGCCGAGCCCCGCCACCATGCAGCGCAGCACCTCCTGCTCGCGCGGCGTCAGCGACTCCACCAGCCGCTCGCTCTCGGTGCGGTCGCGCCGCGCCGCGGTCAGCTCCCGCAGCACCCCGGTCAGCAGCGCCGGCGGCAGGTGCGTCTCGTCGCGCAGCACACCGCGCACCACGGCCAGCAGCCGCGACAGCGAGCAGTCCTTGGCGACCCAGCCGAAGGCCCCCGCCTGCAGCGCGCGGGCCGCGCGCACCGGGTCGTCCCGCTCGGCCAGCACCACGGTACGGGTGCCGGGGTGCTCGGCCCTGACCCGTTCGACCAGCGCCAGGCCGTCGAGCACCGGGTCGCGCGGTTCCAGCGCGCGGGCCATGCCGGGGGCGCCGGAGATCCCGGCCGGCCTGGTCGGACCGGTCGTCCCGGCCGGCCTGGTCGGGACGGCGGTCCTGGCCGCCGCGGACAGCCCGGCCGCCGCGACCGACGCCGTTCCCGCCGCCGGGCCCGCGACCCCCGCGCCGACCGGCAGCGGCGGCACCGCGGCCAGCGTCACCGGCGGGCGCGGCTCGCCGCCCAGGTCCGCGTCCACCAGCACGACGTCGTAGCGGCGGTTGTCCACCGCGGCCCGGTCCAGGCAGCGCTGCGCCGCCGGGCCGCTGCCCGCGGCCGACACGTCGACGTCCGGCTCGGCCGCGAGCGCGGCCGCGAGGGACTCGGCGAAGATGCGATGGTCGTCGACCACGAGTACGCGGATTCGTGCCACGGACACCACTCCCGATGTTGCGCGCTCCCCCGGCGGCGGCGGGGCGTGCTGCGCGTAGAGCCCGGTACCCGGCGCCGGACCGCCGTCCCGCGCCGGGTACCGGACCCCTTGCGTCTCGCCCCCTGATGAGCGCCGGCCCCACCGGCGCTGTGGGAAAAGCGTAGGGGTTCGGTGCGCGAATGGAACCGTCTTGGCAGAACTTCACGTGCCCGATACCCGGCCGACCGCCGAAGGTCCGCACCAACCGGCCGCCCGCGGCCGTGCGGGCGGCCACCGGCGGCCGGCGCGGTCGCGTCAGCCGGTGTTGCGCAAGCCCGCCGCCACGCCGTTGACGGTCAGCAGCAGCGCCCGTGCCAGCAGCGGGTCGGGCTCCTCGCCCGCGGCCGCCGCCGCGCGCTGCCGGGCCAGCAGCGACACCTGGAGGTAGGAGATCGGGTCCAGGTACTGGTCGCGGATGCGGAACGTACGGGCCAGCGCCGGGCTGCCGGCCAGCAGCTCGCTCTCCCCGGTGATCCGCAGCACCTCGCGGACCGTCAGCTCGTGCTCGGCCTCGATCGTGGCGAAGACGTGCTTCAGCTCGTCCGGCACCAGCGTGTCGACGTAGTGCCGGGCGATCCGCAGATCCGTCTTGGCCAGCGTCATCTCGACGTTGGACAGGAAGTTGCGGAAGAAGTGCCACTGCCCGTACGCCTCGTCGATCACCGCGTCCAGGCCCGCCTCCCGCGCGGCCTTCAGACCCGTGCCGACCCCGTACCAGCCGGGCACGATCTGCCGGGACTGGGTCCAGCCGAAGACCCACGGGATGGCCCGCAGCCCGTCCAGCCCCGCGTCGGAGTCCGGGCGACGGGACGGCCGCGAGCCCAGGTGCAGGTCGCCGAGCTGGTCGACCGGCGTCGAGGCGAAGAAGTACGGCGGCAGGTCCGGGTCCTCCACCAGCTCGCGGTACGCGCCGTGCGCCGCGTCCGAGATGATGTCCATCGCCGCGTCCCAGCGGGCCAGCGCCTCGTCGGACTGCCGCGGCGCGGTGTGCATCGCCGACGCCTGGAGCGTCGCGGCGACCGTCAGCTCCAGATTCTCCCGGGCCAGCGCCGGGAGCAGGTACTTGTCGGAGATGACCTCGCCCTGCTCGGTCACCTTGATCTCGCCCTCCAGCGTGCCCCACGGCTGGGCGAGGATCGCCGAGTGCGAGGGGCCGCCGCCGCGGCCGACGGTGCCGCCGCGGCCGTGGAACAGCCGCAGCCGCACCCCGTGCCGGTGCGCCACGTCGCGCAGCCGGCGCTGCGCCCGGTGGATCTCCCACTGCGAGGTGGTGATGCCGCCGAACTTCGAGGAGTCGGAGTAGCCGAGCATGACCTCCTGCACGTCGCCGCGCAGCGACACCAGCCGCCGGTAGGAGGGGTCGGAGAGCATCTCGTCCAGCAGCTTGTCGGCGATCTTCAGCTCGACGGTGGTCTCCAGCAGCGGCACGATGCCGATCTTCGCCACGCCCGCGTGCAGGTCGATCAGCCCGGCCTCGCGGGCCAGCACCGCGGCGGCGAACACGTCGTCGGAGCCGAAGCACATCGAGATGATGTACGACTCCATCACCTCGGGCCCGAACCGCTCGAACGCCTCGCGCATGGTGTGGAAGACGCCGAGGGTCTTGGCGCCCGCGGCGTCCAGCGGGGCCGGCGTCGGGGCCAGCGGGCGGCGCGAGCGCAGCTCCTTGGCCAGCAGCTTGCGCCGGTAGTCGCGCGGCATGTCGGCGTACCGCCAGGACTCCTCGCCGAGCCGGTCGAACAGCTGGCCCAGCGCGTGGTGGTGCGCCTCGGCGTGCTCGCGCACGTCCATCGTGGCCAGTTGCAGGCCGAACGCGGACAGGGTGCGGATGGTGCGGTCCATCCGCCCGTCGGCGATCAGCCCGCCGCGGTGGGCGCGCAGCGACTCCTGGATCAGCCGCAGGTCCTGCAGCAGCTCGGCGGTGCCCAGGTAGTCGCGGCCCGGCACGTGCGGGAGCCGGCCGCCAGCCGCTCGCGGGTGTTGACCAGCTTCTGCCGGATGCAGGTGGCCTTCAGCCGGTAGGGCTCCTCGGCGTTCAGCCGCTTGTAGCGCGGGCTGATCTCGGGCAGCGCCACCAGGTCGTTGGACAGCGAGTCCAGCAGCTCGGTGCTGGCGCCGGAGTTGCGGATGGAGTTCGACAGCGCGCCGCGCAGGTCGTCCGCCAGCTCCAGCGCGTCGGTGATGCCGTGCTCGTGCTGGAGGATCAGCACGTCCCAGGTGACCTGCGGGGTGACGTTCGGGTTGCCGTCGCGGTCGCCGCCGATCCAGGTGCCGAAGGTCAGCGGCCGGGTGCCGGGCGGCAGCGGGAAGCCGACCCGCTCCAGCTCGGCGGCCAGGTCCTCCAGCACGTCGCCGACCGCGCCGGCGTGCAGCTCGTCCAGGTAGTAGATCGCGTTGCGGGCCTCGTCGGCCGGCTCCGGGCGCACCACCCGCAGCTCGTCGGTCTGCCACAGCAGGTCGATGTTCTCCGCCAGCCGCAGGTCGGTCCGGCGGCGGTCGCCGGCCGCGTCGCCCTCGTCCAGCAGCTCGGCGATCCGGCGCAGCTTGTTCAGCACCGAGCGGCGGGCCGCCTCGGTGGGGTGCGCGGTGAACACCGGCCGCACGTTGAGGTTGCGGACGGTCTCCCGTACGTGCTCGGGGTCGCCCTCCTTGAGCAGGTCGGCGGTCTGCGCCAGCAGCCCGCCCTCGGCCGCCCGCAGCGCCCGCAGGTCGCGCCCGCGGTGCACCTGCTCGGTGACGTTCGCCAGGTGGAAGTAGGTGGAGAAGGCGCGGACCAGCTTGGCCGCGGTCTCCAGGTCGGTCTCGCCGAGCAGGGCGGCGGCGGCCTCGCCGTCGCTGCGGGTCAGGGCGCGGACCTTCTCGACCAGGTCCAGCAGCTCCTGCCCCTCCTGCCGGACGAGCGTGCCGCCGAGCAGGTCGCCCAGGCGTCGGATGTCGGCTCGCAGGGCGGTGCTGCTGTCAGGTGCGGTGTCGGCGCTGCTCACAGGTGCGGCTCCTTGTGCAGTGGGATGGACGACGGCAGATGACGAATGGGCTCGCGGACCGCGCTGTCCGACGGCTCAAGGATAGGTCGCGTCCCCGCCGGTGAGACGGCCAGCCCACCTGGCGGGACGAGGGGCGCTCGCGCGGGGCGGTACGGGGGCGGCGGGGGCGTGGCGCGGGCGGGGGGGCCGGTTGCCGCGGCGCGGCGGCGGGGCGTGGCGCGGGCGGGAGTGGGCTGGCCAGGTGGTAGGGGGCAGCGCCTAGGCTGGACGCCATGAGTACGACGGGGGCGCACGTACCGGACGACGGGGCTGGGGGACGGCCCCGGGCCCGGACCGGCCTGTGGTGGTGGACGCGGCGGCGCAGCTTCCTGCTGGACGCCACGCTCGCCGCGGTGTCGGCGGTGGAGAGCGCCTTCGAGGGCGCGACCTTCGCGCAGAAGATCGGCGTGGCGGCCGGCGCGGGCGCGCTGTTCGGCGTGCTGGTCGGCGCGGTGCTGCTGCTGCGCCAGCGCCGGCCGGTGGCGGTGGTGCTGGTCGGCATCGCGGTGTGCCCGGCCCAGATGGGCTACCTCCTCTCCCTGGTCGGCCTGTACACCCTCGCCGCGTCCGACGTGCCGCGCCGCATCACCGCCCTGCTGGCCGGCATGAACGGCGTCGGCACCGGCATCGTCGTCTTCCTCAGCTTCCAGGGCAGCCTGCGCGACTCCGACAGCGACAGCTCCATGTCGCTGCCGCTGGTGCTGGTCGTCTCGGTGCTCACCGCGCTCGGCCTGACCGCGCCGCCGGTGCTGCTCGGCCTCTACGTGCGGGCCAGGCGCCGGCTGGTGGAGAGTCTGCGCGAGCGCGCCGACGGCCTGGAACGCGAGCTGGAGCTGCTCGCGGAGAAGGCGCTGGAGCGGGCCGAGCGGGCCCGCGCGGACGAGCGCACCCGCATCGCGCGCGACATGCACGACGTGGTCGCGCACCGCGTGAGCCTGATGGTGGTGCACGCCGCCGCGCTCAAGGCGGTCGCCCTGAAGGACCCGGCCAAGGCGTCGGCCGGCGCGGAGCTGCTCGGCGACATGGGGCGGCAGGCGCTGAACGAGCTGCGGCAGATGCTGGGGGTGCTGCGGGCGGAGCCCGAGGCGGGGTCCGCGGCGGGGGCCGCGGCGGCGGGATCGGCGGGGGCGGGATCGGCGGCGGCCGGCTCGGTGTCCGGGGCGTCCGGGGGGACGGCGGTGACGGCCGCCGCCGGGGGCCTCGCGGCGGCGGGCGAGGCGGTGGCGTCCGCCGGGACGGCCGGGGGCGCGGCACTCGCGGCGGTGCCGACGGCGGGAGCGGGGGTGGAGGCGCGGTGGGAGCCGGAGGACGCGGACGCGGCCGCCGCGCTGGTCGCCGCGGGCGAGGGCCCGTGCCTGGCCCGGCTCTCCGACCTGGTCGAGCAGTCGGCGGCGGCCGGGATGGGCGTCGAGCTGGCGGTCGAGGGGGAGTCCCGCCCGTGCGGGGCGCGGATCGAGGCGACCGTCTACCGCGTCGTCCAGGAGGCGCTGACCAACGTCCACAAGCACGCGGCCGGCGCGAAGGCCCGCGTCCTCCTCGCCTATCGCGAGGCCGAGGTCGCGGTCCTCATCGTCAACGGTCCCTCCGACGGCACCCCCGCCGCCGCCCTCCCCAGCGGCGGCCACGGCCTCCTCGGCATGCGCGAACGCGTCTCCGCCCACGGCGGCGGCTTCGCCGCCGGCCCCACCCCCGAAGGCGGTTTCCGCGTCTCCGCCATGATCCCCACCCCGGCCTAGCCCCGGCCCCCCCGAGGGCGCCCCCGGCCCCTCCGGAGGACTCGGCCCCCGCACCGCCGGCGGAGACCACCACCACGCGGCCGGCACCGGGGGCAACCCCACCCGACGAGCCACCCGCACCCGCGAGCCGGAGCACGGGAGGACGGTCAGCCGCCACCCGATCCGCACTCGCCCCTCCGCTCACCGGGGGGAAGCCGCCGATGGCGGGGCCGGGCAGGGGGGCGGTCAGCCGCCCCCCGGTCCGCAGCCGCCCCCCGCCCACTCGGGGAGAGCCGCCGGCGGCGGGGGCGGGGCAGGGGAGGGCGGTCAGCCGCCACCCGGTCCGCAGCCGCCCCCCGCCCACTCGGGGAGAGCCGCCGGCGGCGGGGGCGGGGCACGGGAGGACGGTCAGCCGATCAACAATCCGCACGGGTGGCTGCGGGTGGGGGGACGGGACCCGGCGCCGGAGGCGGCGGGCTCGGGGGGCGCACCCGGCCGCGCCGTCAACGGTCCACGCTCACCGAGCAAGCGCCGACGACCTACGGCTCACGCCCGGTGAGCGCCGCAAGCGTCGCCCGGATGTGCGCCAAGTGCTCGCGAATCTCCTCGCGGTGCTGCTCATGCTCGCGCAGAGCGCGCTCCGCGTCGTGCCGCACCCGCTCCTCGTGCATCCGCGCCTCCGCGAGCAGCGCTGACGCCCGCGCCTCCGCATCGGCCTGCTGCGCCCGCAGACTCTCCTCCGCCTCGGCCCGTTCCCGGTGCGCCTCCTGCAACCGCCGCTCGGCGTCCGCCAGCAGCTCCGCCAGCCGATCGTCGACGACCGAGTTCTGTTCGCCCAGCTCGCGGTCGAGCCCGGCCAGCCGTTCCTGCCGCTGCCGGTCGACCTCCGCCTGCTCCTGGTCGAGCCGCTGCCGCACCGCGTCGAACGCGCCGGTCGCCTCGCCGCGCACCGCGTCCGCCTCCGCGCGGGCCTGCCCGAGGATCTCCGCGGCGCGCTCGCACGCCTCGTCCAGCACCGCCTGCGCCTGGTCCTCCGCCGCCGCGACCCGCGCCGACGCCGCGGCCCGCGCCTCGTCCTGGAGGGTGCGGCGCGCGGTCTCCGCGGCGTCCCGCGCGTGCTGGGCCTCGGCCTCGGCCCGCTCGCGCACCGCCGCGGCCTCCTCCTCGACCATCCGCAGCAGTTCGGCCGCGCCCTCGCCGAGCGTCTCGAAGCCCGAGGCGCCGAGCGCCTCCACCTGCTCCAGCAACTGCCGGCACTCGGCGTCCATCTCGTTGGCCAGCACGGTCAGCCGGGCGGCGCGCTCCCATGCGGCGTCGCGGTTCTCCGACAGCTCGTCCAGGAAGCGGTCCACCTGGTCGGGCCGGTAACCGCGGCCCCGCACCGTGTCGAACCGCGGCTGCGCCGGCGGCGGCGCGGGTGGCGGTGAAGGCGGCGCGGAGGCGGATGACGGCGCGGACCGCGCCGGGGCGCCGGCCGCCGAAGTGTCCGGTGTGGTCGTGTCACTGCTCATGCCCTCTGCCCCTCGCCGTCGGGCCGGTCCGAGTCATGGCCGCACCTGCTGACCAATTGTTGGCTTATGCCCGAATTGTACGGGCTTCGACCCTCCGACCCTTCTCCTACCCACTGTCCGGCGCGGCGATGACCGGACAGCCCCCGTGATTCACCCTGAACCGGCGTGAACCGGGCGCGAGTCGGCGCCGTCCTGCGCGTGCCGGCGGCGACACGGCGGTGCCGCCACGCGCCGGGGCTCGGCAGCGACACGGCGATGCCTCGGCAGCGGCGCGGCGGCCACCGGACGACACCCCGCCGCGCGGCGCGAAGAACGCCTGAACGGCCCCGGTCAGCGCGACGCTGACCGCCGCCGCGGCGAAGAACAGGCCGATCGTCGCCGCCGTCCCCGCCCGCGACGGCGGAAGGACGATCTGGCGCGGCGCCGCGCGGAACCGCCCCGCGTGCTGTGGCGGGTGGCGCTGCGCGACGCGTCGGCCGCGCGCCGCCGCGCCCAGATCGACGACCTGATCCGGGGCGCCGTCGAGAGCGCCGTCCTCGCGCCGGGGGAACTGGGCGCGCTCGGCTCAGGGCGCAGCCGCGCGGCCGATACGGCGCGGCTGCACGCCCTGCTCGACGGCGTGGTCCTGCGCCCCCTGGCCGACGCCCCGCGCCTCACCCCGACCGGGCGCGCGACCTGCCGGCCCGGCGCTTGGCGGCCCGGCGCCTGGCGGAGCCGGCGGCCTGACCGGGGGCCGCCCGACCCGCCCGGCGGCGGGCGCGACGACCCCCGCGCGGGTCAGAGCAGGCCGTCCCACATCTGCTCGATGAGCACCGACCACCAGTTCTCCGGCGACGCTATCGCCGCCGGGTCCTGCGCGGCCAACTGCGCCTGGAAGTCGACCGTCCAGCGCCCCGCCTGCTCGGGCGTGAGCCCGATCCGCAGCGGCCACATCCGGCCGAGCAGCGCGAGGCAGCGGGCGAACTCCGGCAGGCTGGAGTTCACGAACTGCGGCGCCGCCGCGGGCGTACCGCCGGGACCGGCCTCCAGCGGCAGCGCGACGATGTGCGCCGTGCCGTACTGCACGCACAGTTGGCGGCCGAAGTCGTTCCCCATCACCAGATACGAACCCGCGTCCGACGCCGGCTGCAGGCCGCGCTGGGCGGCGAGTTCGGCGAGGGTGGGCACCGGCTGGCCCGGCTGGGCCTGGGCCCAGAAGAACGGTCCGAAGTCCGTCGGCAGCCCCGACCACACCAGCGTCTGGGCCACGATGTCCGGCACCCCGGCGCGCGAGACCGCGCGCTGGTCGAACCGGAACACCCCCTGCGGCCCGAACGCCCCCATCAACTCCTGCCCGATCACGTCCAGGCCGACCGGCGGCACCCGCAGCACCGCGTGCGGGTCGGGCATCGGCACCCGCTGCGGCTGCGGGCGCGCGGGCGCGCCCGCCACCTGGTGCAGCTCGCCCTGGTGGGTCAGCAGGTGCTGCACACCCTGCTGGCGGCTGGCGTGGTCCCTGCCGTACGGGGCGGTGTGGCTGATCCGCACCTGCGGCCACGTCTCCCGGATCATCCGGGTGCAGTAGCCGCCCGGCAGGTCGCAGGACTCCAGCTCGGTGTGCAGTTCCAGCACCTGCTCGGGCCGTATGCCCAGCGACCGCAGCTCGTGCAGCAGCTGCCACTCCGGGTGCGGTGTGCCCGGCGCGGACCGCCGGATCAGCTGCTGCTCGCTCCCGTCGTGCCCGCGGTAGCGCAGCACCGCCATGTACCCGGGGCCGACCGTCGGCACCGGGGCTCCCTGCGGATACCCGTACCCGGCCGGCGCCGGAGGCGGCGCCATCCCCTGCGGCCCGGGCGGCGGCGACCCCGCGCCCGGCGCGAGCATCGTGGCAGCGTAGTGCGGGTTCCCCGCCCCCGGCGGCGGAGCGCCCGCACCCGGATGCGGCGGGGGCGTCCCCACACCGGGCGGGGGAAGCGGCGGGCCGCCCGCCCCGGGCGGAGGCGGCGGGGTGCTGCCCGGGGTGGCGAGCATCGTCGCGGCGTAGTGCGGGTCGCCCGTGCCGGGCGGGGCGCCGGCGCCGGGCGGGGCGCCGGCGCCGGGCGGCGGCGGGGGAGTCCCCGCGCCGGGGGAGGCGGCGGAGCACCCGCTCCCGGCGGCGGAGGCGTGCCCGCGCCCGGCGCGAGCATGGTGGCCGCGTAGTGCGGGTCGCCTGCTCCGGGCGGCGGAGCGCCCACCCCGGGCGGAGGCGGCGGAGTGGCGCCGGGGGTGGCGAGCATCGTCGCGGCGTAGTGCGGGTCGCCCGTGCCGGGCGGGGGAGTGCCCGCGCCAGGCGGGGGCGGGGTCCCGGCGCCGGGCGCGCCCGGCGCGGGCGGCGGGGCGCCGGCCCCCGGCGGCGGAGGCGTGCCCGGTCCCTGCTGCGGCGCGCGCGGCGGGAGCCCGCCGGGCTGGGCCTTCGCCGTCTCCAGGCCCGCGATGTCCGCGGCGCCGAGGGGCGCCGGGGCGGGCGGAACGGCGCCGGGCGGCGGCAGCGGCACCGCCAGCCGGCCGGCGGCGGGTACGGCGACCCGCCCATCGTGTGCGGAACGCCCGGGCGCGGCCCGCCCTGCGGTTCCTGCGGCGGTGCGATCCTCGTCGGCGGCAGCGCGCTGCCCCTGGGCATCAGCTCGGTCTTCGCCTCCGCGCCGGCCCGCGGCGCGTCCTCGGGCTCGTCCGCGCCGGTGATCGGGGGCGCGAACACGGTCGCGGGAACCGCCACCGACTGCCCCTCGCCGGAATCCGTGACCGTCTTGCCGGCCCAGCTCCCGCCGGCGTCCGCCGCCGGCGCGCTTGCCCCGGCGTCCTGCACGGCGGCCCGGTCGGAGGGCCGCAGGTACGACACCTTGCCCATCCGGTCCTCGGCGTCGACACCCGCGCCGGCCGCGTTCTCCTGCCCGGTCGCCGCCTCGTCCCGCGAGTCCCGCGAGTCCCGCACGGCGCCAGCGTCGGCCGCCGGGGCGTCGCCCGGCCGCAGGTAGGAGACGCCGCCGACCGGGGCGGCCTCCGGCTCCGGCTCGGGCGTACGCGGCCTGCGGAAGTCGACGCCCCCCGGCCGCTCGCCGCCGGCCCGTTCCTGGTCGCCGCCGTCGCGGACCGGTCCGGAGCCGTCCGCCCCGGAACCCTGTGCGTCCGCGCCCCGCGCCCCGGAGCCCTGCGCGGGAACGTCCGCCCCGGACTTGCGGTAGTCGATGCCGTCCGAGGCCCCCGCGGCGTGCGCGCCCGCGGCCTGCGAGTCCACACCCTGCGAGTCGGCGGCCCGCGCGTCCTGGTACTGCGGGTCCGCGGGTCCCGCGCCCGTCGGCCCGGCCGCCGACCCCGGTGCGGAGAACTCCGGTGCGGAGAACTCAGGCGCCCCGGAACCGTGTCCGCCCCCGGCGCCGCCACCTGCGGCGGCTTCCGCCGGGCCGGCGTGGACGCGCCGCCGTTGGTCGAACCGCTCCTGCGGTCGGGGATGCCCATCCGGTCCGCCGCGTCCTGGAGCCACTGCGGGGGGCTCAGCAGGAAGGACGTCGCCTCCAGGTCGAGCCGCTGCGGCGGTTCCGGCACCGCGTCCTGCGGCTGCGCGCCGTACTCCTCCTCGTACCGCCGGATCAGCTCGCCGATCGGCAGTGCCGGCCACAAGGTGGCCTCGCCGCTGTCGCGGGCGATGATCACCCGGACCAGCCCGTCGTCGGACAGCGGGCCGCCCTCGCGCGACTCCGACCACACCACGAAGCCGAGGTCGAACTCGCGGACCCGGATCTCGCGCGTCTGGTAGGCCGGCACGTCAGCGTTGATCCAGCGCTCCGCGCGCTCCTGTGCCTGAGCGAACGTCACCATCGCGGCCTCACCCCTCCACCGGGACGGCCGTGGCGAAGCCGCCGTCCACCATCAGGTTCGCCACCGTCTCCAGCTCCGGCGGATTGCCGACCAGGCGCAGCAGGAACTCGTCGAGCGTGTCGCCGCAGCCGAGCAGGAGTTCGGCCACGCGGTCCGCCGGGGTGTCCCAGCGGTCGCCGTCGCGCGCGTCGTCGTAGGCGCAGAACCACACCGAGCCGGTGCGCTCGCCCCTCGTCTTGACCGCCAGCACGCCGCCCTGGACGTAGCCGATCGCCAGGTAGTCCTTCGTCAGGTGGTCGCGCAGGCACTTGTTCACGTAGACCAGGTCGTTGACCGCCGCCTCGTCGCGGACGGTGAAGAACGGCTGGTCGATCAGCAGCCCCAGCTCCGGGTCGAGCGCGACGCCCTTGGGCGCGCAGCCGCCGGCCGCCTTCAGGAAGGTGCGGTAGGCGCCGGGCAGGCGGTAGCCCAGCTCCTCCTCCACGTCCCGGACCTGCTGCTCGCTGACCGCGACCGGGTCCTTGGGCAGCCCGAAGTGCGCGGGCCGGGTCTCCTGGAGCGGGCGGGTGCCGCGCTTGCCGTGGTCGGCGACCGAGGTGGCCAGTCCTCCGTGGTGCCGCAGCAGCGCCTTGACCTCGACCGGGACCAGTTCGAGCCGGCGGGTGCCGAAGACGTGGTGCCAGGTCCAGCCGTGCGGGGTGCCGACCGGGGACAGGCTGCCCCACAGCTCGTGGCCGGCGGCGTGCATCGCCGCGTTCGCCGATACGTAGTCGGTCAGGCGCAGTTCGTCCACGCCGAAGCCCTCCGGCGGCTCCGCGATCTCCGCGGCAGCCCGTGCGTAGGGCGAGAAGTCCGGGTGGCCGTGCTCGTCGACCCAGACGCCCCGCGGGTGGCGGGCCGCCCTGACGGGGTCGGGGAAGTGCACGACCTGGCCCGCATAGGCCGCGTTGGGCGGCGCGGACTGCGCCGCGGCTCCTGTTCCCGGAGGTGCTCCCACCCCGTGCGCGCCTGTCGTCATGGCCGATGCCCCCTGCTGCTGCTCTCGCTGTCGACCACAGCCTAGGGGGTGGGGCGGAGGCGGTGAACGGCCTGGTCTCCGTACCTGTGGACAACTCCCGTCCTGAGCATGTCACCCGCTCGCCCCGGCGGCGCGGCGCCGGGCGTCAGTCCTTCTCCGCGGCCTTCCGCAGCTTCTCCGCCTGCTTGGCCGGGATGGCCGCCCGCAGCGTCGCGAGCTTGTGGTCGGCGCGGACCGACTCGTACGCGGCCGTGGTGTCGCCGACCCGGACCACGGTGACCAGTGCCCGGCCCGCGTCGCCCTTCGACGGGTCCGCGATCGTGTACGCGAGCTGCTGGTCGCCGGCCGGCGACGGCTGCGGGACGGCCTTGACCCGGAAGGTCGTGGTGACCCCGTTCCGCGTCGTCCGGTACGACGTGCAGGTGCGCAGCGCCGCGGCCAGCTCGTCCACCGCCTGCTTCGCCTCGCCCTTCTTGTACGTGGCGACGACAGTCAGGCTGATGGTCTTGGCGTTCTTGTCCTTGTCCGCGGTGTCGGTGAGCATCGCGCCGACGTACACCTGGCGCGGGTGCTTGGGGCGGCTGCTCCACTGGTCGGCGATCGGCTCGCAGGACCCCGGGACGGCCTGCTGCTCCCCGCCGAGCAACTGCGTCTTGCTGCCGGCCGGCAGCACCTGCACGTGGTCGACGTCGCCGTCGGTGAGCAGCGCCTGAGTGAGCTTCGCGGTGGACACCGCGCCGGACGCGCGCACGTCCTGCGGAGCCGGGGCTTTCTTGTCGCCGCCTCCGCACGCCGCGGTGAGCGCGAGCACCGGCACCAGCGCCGCGACCGCCGCCCCCGCCTTCACCGCTCCGGTCCGCCCGTCCACCTGGCCGCTACCGGCGAGTAGGCGGCTGACGGCACGTATCCGCCGATTCCTCATCGCATCGATTCCCTGTGTCGGTCCCGCCCCGGTCGCCGGGGAGCGCGCCCGTCCCGGCGCGGCTGCGCGCGGACCGCGCGGCAAGCGCCGGCCCGCTGCCGCGCGACTCTACGGCACCGGGCCGGCCCGACCGGACACCGCTCAGCTCACAAAGCGGTCACGAACGGGCGGCGACCTGCGGCCGGCGGTCGGGCGGTCGGGCGGCCTGGCGGCCATCCAGTCGCCCGCCCGGCCGACCCGTCACCGCCCGACCGCCAGGCCGGCGTCCACCCGGCGTCCACCCGGCGTCCACCCGGCGCCCGTCCGCCCGGCCGCCGTCCGTACAGCCGACCGCGACGGCCGACCGCGACGGCCGACCGCGACGGCCGACCGCCCCCGACCGCGACAGCCAGCCGCGACAGCCGACCGCGACCGCTACTCGCGCCGCCCCAGCAGCGCCGCCAGCTTCGCGGACTGCTTGCGGGCGACCGCGAGCGGCACCGGTCCCGCGCCGCCCGCCGCCTTCGTGGAGACGTAGGAGGTGACGGTGTCGCCGGTCCGCACCACCGTCACCAGGGCGGCGCCGGTCTTCTTGTCCGACGAGTCGGTCATCGTGTACGCGACCGACGCGTCGCCCACCCGCACCGCGGGACCGGGCGTGACGGTGAACGGCGTGCGCCGCCCCTCGCCGTCGGTGGCCTGGAAGGAGGAGCACGAGCGCAGCGCGGCCCGTATGCCGTCCATCACCCGCTGCGCGTCACCGGGCGCGTGACTGGCGATCAGCATCTGGTTGACCACCTCGGGTCCGCCGCCCTTGGACTCCTGCGCGAAGGTCGCGCCGACCGACGCCATCCGGTGCACCGCGGGCTTGGAGCCGACGACGTCCGCGAGCGGCTGGCAGGCCGGGGTGTCCGCGTGCAGCACGGACTGGCCGCCGCCGTCGGCCTGCGCCATCAGGTCGTCGGGGTCGAACCCCTCGGGCGCGGTGGTCTGCACCCCGTCGTCGTCGGAGGTCTGCTGGACCACCCAGCCGGGCACGTCCGCGTCGGTGACCAGGGCCCGCGTCAACTGCTGCACGGTGAGCGGCGCGTGGCCCGCGAGCGTGGACGCCGCCGACGGCGAGGCGCCGGACCCGCCGTCGGGGGCGGTTGACCCGCCGCCCGAGCAGCCGGCGGCGAACATCAGCGCGGGCAGGACGCCCAGGACGACGACGCCCCGCCGGACACGGGAGGTCGCAGAAGAAGGTGCGGGACGCGCGGAACGGGGTGGGGCAAGGGACTTGCGCATGGGGTCACGTTCCCTCGTTCGGCAGTGGGGGGAGCCCGCGGATGCGGGGCCGAGCCCCGATCTTCTCCGCACCCGCCGCGGGGCGTCCATGGCGCGGACGCAACGTGGGCGCAATCTGTGCACGTGCTGTGTCGACGCTGCCGACGGAACGTCACACCTCGGTGACATGGCCCACACAGGATGGCCCCTGCCCGGCGTATCGCTTCCGCATCCGACGGCGCGTTTGGCACTCTGATCGACATACGGGGGAACGCCCGCTTCCGGCGGGCGGACGGAGGGATGCACGTAGAACATGACAATGCACGCACCGGCGGCGGGGGCCGCCGATCCGAGGCTGAGCTGGAGCGCCGCACGCAGCGCCGGAGGGCCGCCCGTGCTGCGGCACCGCAGGGACGGGATCCTGCCCGCGGTGGCCGCCGCGCTGTCCATCCGCGACGAGGTCCTCACCTGCACCGCGGCCAAAGGCGAGCAGGCCCCCGAACTGCACCCGATCGTGCGGGACTTCCTCGACGCGCTGCCGGCCGGCCAGCGTGAGCGGTTCACCGGCCGGTGCGCGGAGGCGGTGCTGATCTCCCGGCACCTGACCGCCGTCGAGGCCAACCGCGGCAAGCGGGCCTCGCGCAAGCCGCTCACCCAGGGCGAGGCGCGCAAGGCGCTGCGCGGCGCGAAGGTCACCGCCCGCCGGATACGCGAGGACGGCGACCCCACCCACGGCGTGTACGTGCCGCCGTGCCGCTCCTGCGCGCCGCTGCTCGCGCACTTCGGGGTGCGGCCGGTCAACCCGGGCGATCCGGCCGTGCCCGGCTCGGAAGGGGCATGAACGGCCGTATGACCGGCGGCACCACACGTTTCCCGGTCGGCGTCGACGCGGCCCTGCGCGCGGCGGGCTGGCAGCCGGGCCGCTGGGACATCAAGCAGGCCGAGGAGTGGGCGGACGCGCTGCGCGCCCATGTCTCGCCCGGCGGCCACCGGCACGCGGTGTTCCCCGCGGCGGTCGAGGCGTGGGCGGAGTTCGGCGGGCTCTCGGTGCCGGCCGCGACGGGCCCCGCGCGGCAGATCGCGCCGTCCGCGCTCCTCCTGGACCCGATGCGCGGCCTCCACCTGGCGCGCACCCTCGGCGACCTCGGGCGCGCGCTGGAGACCGAGGCCGCGCCGCTCGGCGAGGAGCCGGCCAGCGGCGCGCTGCTGGCCATCGACGCGGAGGGGCGGGTCTACACCGTCGACCACACCGGCGACTGGTACGCCGGCCCGGACATCGACAGCGCGCTGGCCGCCCTGGTCGGCGGCGTCGCCCCGGTCCGCCTCACCGTGCGCTGATCTGCCGCCGTCCGCCCACGGGTCGGTCCGGCGTCCACCCGTGGACCGGCGACCCTGAGTCCGGCGTGCGACTGGAGTCGCAGTCCCCTAAGGGGACGTCCCTACTTCCGGATGCCCGCGGTTCGTCCCGGCGGAGGACGATCCGCCGCCGCCGGCTGCATACGGTCATAAGGCGGGGTGGGGCTACCCCCACCACCGGGACGGAGACCTTCCCCATCGTGTGCGCGCCCCTGCGCCAGCAGGCTGGAAGCACACCGATCGACGCGAACGACCAACGGGAGAGACAGTGACGACGGCCATGACGATTCCCACGGCTGGGGGCAGCGGAGAACGTTCGGCCGTTGCCGCCGCGGCGCGCACCGTGACCAAGGCGTACGGCTCCGGCGAGACCCGCGTGCTCGCGCTCGACGCGGTCGACGTCGACATCGCGCGCAGCAGGTTCACCGCGATCATGGGCCCCTCGGGCTCCGGCAAGTCCACGCTGATGCACTGCCTGGCCGGCCTCGACACGGTCTCCGAGGGCCGCATCTGGATCGGCGACACGGAGATCACCGGACTGAAGGACAAGCGGCTCACCCGGCTGCGCCGCGACAAGATCGGCTTCATCTTCCAGTCCTTCAACCTGCTGCCGACGCTCAACGCGGCGGAGAACATCACGCTGCCCATGGACATCGCGGGCCGCAGGGTGGACCGCGACTGGTTCGACCGGGTGGTGGAGACCGTGGGCCTGGCCGGCGCTCAAGCACCGCCCGACGCAGCTGTCCGGCGGCCAGCAGCAGCGGGTGGCGGTCGCCCGCGCGCTCGCCGCCCGCCCCGAGATCATCTTCGGCGACGAGCCGACCGGGAACCTCGACTCGCGGGCCGGCGCCGAGGTGCTCGGCTTCCTGCGCCGCTCGGTCGACGAACTGGGCCAGACCATCGTGATGGTCACCCACGACCCGGTCGCCGCCTCCTACGCCGACCGCGTGCTCTACCTGGCCGACGGCCGGATCGTGGACGAGATGTACAGCCCGACCGCGGAGTCCGTGCTGGAACGCATGCTGCGATTCCATCCGGGGGACGACCCCCGCACCCCCGGTTCCTTCGACGGCCGCGGGAGGACCTCGTGACCGTCCTCAAGACCTCGGTGCGCAACTTCTTCGCGCACAAGGGCAGAATGGCGCTCTCCGCGATCGCGGTCCTGCTCTCGGTGGCCTTCGTCTGCGGCACCCTGGTGTTCACCGACACCATGACGGCCACCTTCGACAAGCTCTTCGGCTCCACCGCCTCCGACGTCACCGTCTCGGCCAAGAAGATCGACGACCGGCAGTCCACCGGCATCCCGCAGACCGTGCCGGCCTCCCTCCAGGACAAGATCGTCCACACCGCCGGAGTGGCCGCGTCCGCCCCCGACGTCACCAGCCAGGACGTCACGGTCGCCGACGCGCACAACAAGAAGATCAGCCCCGACTCCGGCGCCCCGACCATCGTCAGCAACTGGGACCCGACGGAGAACAAGGCCGTCGAGCTGTCCTCCGGCCACCTGCCCGCGGGCGCCTCGGACGCGGTGGTCGACGCCGACACCGCCGCCAAGCACCACCTGCGGATCGGCGACCGGCTGCGCGTCATCGCCGTGCCCGGCGACTTCGACGTCACCCTCACCGGCATCGTCACCTTCCGTACCACCAACCCCGGCGCCGCGGTCGTCTACATCGACACCGCCACCGCCCAGGCCAAGCTGCTCGGCGACACCCGCGCGTACACCGGCTTCGGCGTCACCGCCGCCAAGGGCGTCACCGACGAGCAGCTCAAGGCGCACGTCAAGGCCGCCATCGGCAGCGGCTACACCATCGACACCGCCGCCGAGACCAAGAAGAAGGACAAGGACGACCTGGGCGGCTTCCTGAACTTCATGAAGTACGCGATGCTCGGCTTCGCCGGCATCTCGGTCCTGGTCGGCATCTTCCTGATCGTCAACACCTTCTCCATGCTGGTCGCCCAGCGCACCCGGGAGATCGGCCTGATGCGCGCCCTCGGCTCCAGCCGCCGGCAGGTCAACAGGTCGGTGCTGATCGAGGCCGTGCTGCTCGGCGTCACCGGCTCGGTGCTCGGCATCGGCGGCGGCATCGGCCTGGCCGTCGGCCTGATGAAGCTGATGGGCAAGGCCGGCATGAACCTCGACACCTCCGAGCTGACCATCAAGGCCACCACACCGGTGGTCGGCCTGGTGCTCGGCGTCGTCGTCACCGTCCTCGCCGCGTACATCCCGGCCCGCAGGGCGTCCAAGATTTCCCCGATGGCCGCGCTCCGCGACGCCGGCACCCCCGCCGACGGCCGCGCCGGACGCGTCCGCGCCGCGGTCGGCGTGCTGGTCTGCGCGGCCGGCGCGCTCGCCCTGATCGGCGCGGGACAGGCCGACAAGGCCGGCACCGGCGGCAGCCTGCTGGGCCTGGGCGTGCTGCTCACCCTGATCGGCTTCGTGATCGTCGGCCCGCTGCTGGCCGGAGTGGTGGTCCGCGCGGTCAGCGCGGTCCTGCTGCGGTTCTTCGGCCCGATGGGCAGGCTCGCCGAGCGCAACGCGCTGCGCAACCCGCGCCGCACCGGCGCCACCGCCTCCGCGCTGATGATCGGCCTCGCGCTGGTCGCCGGCCTGTCGGTGATCGGCTCGTCCATGGTGGCCTCGGCCGACGACCAGCTCGACAAGTCCGTCGGCGCCGACTTCATCGTGCAGAGCGGCAACGGCGCGCTGCCGATCACCCCCGCCGCCCTGAAGTCGCTGAAGAGCGCGAAGGACATCGACCACTTCACCGACTACACGATGGTCAATGTCACCCTGACCACCCCGTCCGGACAGCGGATCAAGACCGACATCAGCGCCGCCGACCCGCACTACGCCCAGGACGTGCGGCTGGACACCACCGCCGGGAAGCTCGCCGACGCCTACGGCAAGGGCGCGATGTCCGTGCCCGAGGGACTGGCCACCAGCCACCACCTGAAGGTCGGCGACGAACTGGGGGTCGCCCCCGTCGGCGGCGTCCCGACCCGGCTGCGGATCGCCGCGATCACCAGCGACGACACCCTGCTGGAGAACGGCTCCCTGTTCACCGCCCTGGACACCGCGCGGGCGATGCTGCCCGGCGACAGGATGCCGGCCGACCGGATGCTCTTCGCCAAGGCCGCCGACGGCAAGGAGAAGGAGGCGTACGCCTCGCTGAAGGCGAGCGTCACGGACTACCCGCAGATCGACGTCCGCAACCAGGCCGACTACAAGGACGTGCTGCACAAGCAGGTCAACCAGCTGCTCTACATGATCTACGCGCTGCTGGCGCTCGCGATCATCGTCGCCATCCTGGGCGTGGTGAACACCCTGGCGCTGTCGGTGGTCGAGCGGACCCGCGAGATAGGCCTGATGCGGGCGATCGGCACCTCGCGGCGGCAGCTGCGCCGGATGATCCGGCTGGAGTCGGTGGTCATCGCCCTGTTCGGCGCGCTGGTCGGCCTCGGCCTCGGCCTCGGCTGGGGCGCCACCGGGCAGAAGGTCCTGTCCACCCAGGGCCTGGGCGTGCTCTCCGTGCCCTGGCCCACGATCCTCGGGGTCTTCGCGGGCTCCGCGGTGGTCGGCCTGCTGGCCGCGCTGCTGCCGGCCTTCCGCGCCGGCCGGATGAACGTCCTGAACGCCATCGCGACGGACTAGGACCGCCCCCTAGGACCGCCCCACGCGCAGCGTCCCGGCCCCGGAACACGGCACCCCCGTGCTCCGGGGCCGCCGGGCACCGTCCGGGACGTCGTAGGCTGGAGGTACCCCGGCCCGTGAGACGTGCCGGGCGATTCGCGTTGCCCGCACTCGCACAGCCCAGGGCACACGCGAGCCGCGCGGGGTCCCCACCTCGCGGCCCGCCCGCACCGTGCGCCCGCCCGCGCACCGTGCGCCCCACCTGCCTACCTCCGGGACGGAACATGAGTCTGAACGGTCTGGTCGACGTCGCCGTCGAGGACGCCGCCCTCGCCGAAGCGGTGCAGGCCGCCTCCTCCGGCGCCCGCCCGCTGGTGGACCTGGTCGGGCCGCCCGCAGCCCGCCCGCTGGCGGTCGCCGCGCTGGCCGCCCGCACCGGCCGCACCGTCCTCGCGGTCACCGCGACCGGCCGGGAGGCCGAGGACCTGGCCGCCGCGCTGCGCTCGCTGCTGGCGCCGGACGCCGTCGCGGAGTACCCCTCGTGGGAGACGCTGCCGCACGAGCGGCTGTCGCCGCGCAGCGACACCGTCGGCCGCCGCCTGGCGGTGCTGCGCCGCCTCGCCCACCCCCGGGCCGACGACCCGGCCGCCGGCCCCTCAAGGTCGTCGTCGCGCCCGTCCGCTCGGTGCTGCAACCGCAGGTCAAGGGCCTGGGCGAGCTGGAGCCCGTGGCGCTGCGCAGCGGGCGCAGCGCCGAGCTGGACGCGGTGGTCGACGGCCTCGCGGCAGCCGCGTACGCCCGGGTGGAGCTGGTGGAGAAGCGCGGCGAGTTCGCCGTGCGCGGCGGCATCCTGGACGTCTTCCCGCCCACCGAGGAGCACCCGCTGCGGGTGGAGTTCTGGGGCGACGAGGTCGAGGAGATCCGGTACTTCAAGGTCGCCGACCAGCGCTCCCTGGAGGTCGCCGAGCACGGCCTGTGGGCTCCGCCGTGCCGCGAGCTGCTGCTCACCGCGCAGGTCAGGGAGCGCGCCGCCGAGCTGGCCAGGCAGCACCCCGAGCTGGCCGAGATGCTCGACAAGATCGCCGAGGGCATCGCCGTGGAGGGCATGGAGTCCCTCGCGCCCGTCCTGGTGGACGACATGGAGCTGCTGCTCGACGTGCTGCCGGCCGGCGCGATGACCGTGGTCTGCGACCCGGAGCGGGTGCGCACCCGGGCCGCGGACCTGGTGGCGACCTCGCAGGAGTTCCTGGAGGCGTCCTGGGCCGCCTCGGCCGGCGGCGGCGAGGCGCCGGTGGACCTCGGCGCGGCCTCGCTGTGGTCCATCGCCGACGTCCGCGCCCACGCCCGCGAGCTGGGCATGCAGTGGTGGTCGGTGAGCCCGTTCGCCGCCGACGAGACGTACGAGGGCCGGATGATCGGCCCGGAGCTGGACGCGGGCGAGACCATCCGGCTGGGCATGCGCGCCCCCGAGCTGTACCGCGGGGACACCGCCCGGGCGCTCGCCGACACCAAGGGCTGGCTCGCCGAGGGGTGGCGGGCGGTCTTCGTCACCGAGGGCCACGGCCCGGCCTCCCGGATGGTCGAGGTGCTCGGCGGCGAGGGCATCGCGGCCCGGCTCGACGTCGACCTCGGCCCGCTCGCGCCCTCGGTGGTGCACGTGGCGACCGGCTCCCTGGAGCACGGCTTCGTCGACCCCGCGCGCAAGCTGGCCGTGCTCACCGAGACCGACCTGTCCGGCCAGAAGTCCTCCACCAAGGACATGGGCCGGATGCCCTCGCGCCGCCGCAAGACCATCGACCCGCTCACCCTGGTCAGCGGCGACTACATCGTGCACGAGCAGCACGGCGTCGGCCGCTACGTGGAGATGGTGCAGCGCACCGTGCAGGGCGCCACCCGCGAGTATCTGGTGGTGGAGTACGCCCCGGCCAAGCGCGGCCAGCCCGGCGACCGGCTGTTCGTGCCCACCGACCAGCTGGAGCAGGTCACCAAGTACGTCGGCGGCGAGGCGCCCTCGCTGCACCGGCTGGGCGGCGCGGACTGGACGAAGACCAAGGCGCGCGCGAAGAAGGCGGTCAAGGAGATCGCCGGCGACCTGATCCGGCTGTACTCCGCCCGGATGGCCGCCCCCGGGCACAGCTTCGGCCCCGACACGCCCTGGCAGCGCGAGCTGGAGGACGCCTTCCCCTACGCCGAGACGCCCGACCAGCTCACCACCATCGCCGAGGTCAAGGCGGACATGGAGAAGTCGGTCCCGATGGACCGGCTGATCTGCGGCGACGTCGGCTACGGCAAGACCGAGATCGCGGTCCGCGCGGCCTTCAAGGCGGTGCAGGACGGCAAGCAGGTCGCCGTGCTGGTGCCGACCACGCTCCTGGTCCAGCAGCACTTCGGCACCTTCTCCGAGCGGTACGCCCAATTCCCGGTCAACGTCCGCGCGCTGTCCCGGTTCCAGACCGACACCGAGGCCAAGGCGGTGCTCGAAGGGCTGCGGGACGGCTCGGTGGACGTGGTGATCGGCACCCACCGGCTGTTCTCCTCGGAGACGAAGTTCAAGGACCTCGGCCTGGTCGTGGTGGACGAGGAGCAGCGCTTCGGCGTCGAGCACAAGGAGCAGCTGAAGAAGCTGCGGGCCAACGTGGACGTGCTCACCATGTCCGCGACGCCGATCCCGCGCACCCTGGAGATGGCGGTCACCGGCATCCGCGAGATGTCCACGATCACCACCCCGCCCGAGGAGCGGCACCCGGTGCTGACGTTCGTCGGACCGTACGAGGACCGGCAGATCGGCGCGGCGATCCGCCGCGAACTGCTGCGCGAGGGCCAGGTCTTCTACATCCACAACCGGGTGGAGTCCATCGACCGGGCGGCGGCGCGGCTGCGCGAGGTGGTCCCCGAGGCGCGGATCGCCACCGCGCACGGGCAGATGGGCGAGTCGCAGCTCGAACAGGTCGTCGTCGACTTCTGGGAGAAGAAGTTCGACGTGCTGGTGTCCACCACGATCGTGGAGTCCGGCATCGACATCTCCAACGCCAACACCCTGATCGTGGAGCGCGGCGACACCTTCGGCCTGTCCCAGCTGCACCAGCTGCGCGGCCGGGTCGGCCGCTCCCGCGAGCGCGGCTACGCCTACTTCCTCTACCCGCCGGAGAAGCCGCTGACCGAGACCGCGCACGAGCGGCTGGCCACCATCGCCCAGCACACCGAGATGGGCGCGGGCATGTACGTGGCGATGAAGGACCTGGAGATCCGCGGCGCGGGCAACCTGCTCGGCGGCGAGCAGTCCGGGCACATCGCCGGCGTCGGCTTCGACCTGTACGTGCGGATGGTCGGCGAGGCGGTCGCGGACTACCGCTCCTCGCTGGAGTCCGGCGGCGAGCCGGAGGAGACGCTGCTGGAGGTCAAGATCGAGCTGCCGGTGGACGCGCACGTCCCGCACGACTACGCGCCCGGCGAGCGGCTGCGGCTGCAGGCGTACCGCGCGATCGCGGCGGCGAACTCCGAGGAGGACATCGCGGCGGTCCGCGAGGAGCTGGCCGACCGCTACGGCAAGCTGCCGGAGCCGGTGGAGAACCTGCTGCTGGTCGCGGGCCTGCGGATGCTCGCGCGCAAGGTGGGCGTCGCCGACATCACCCTCCAGGGGGCGAACGTCCGCTTCGGCCCGGTGGAGCTGCGCGAGTCGCAGGAGCTGCGGCTGCAGCGGGTCTACCCGCGCTCGGTGATCAAGCACGCCACCCGTCAGGTCCTGGTGCCGCGCCCCACCACCGCGCGCATCGGCGGCAAGCCGGTGGTGGGCCGCGAACTGCTCCAGTGGACGGCGGAGTTCCTGACGACCGTGCTGGACAACTGAGCGCGCCGACCCCTCTGCCGCGGCGGCCCGGGCCCCTGCGGCGGCCCGGGCCCGTACGGCTTCTCAGGCCGCGCGGTCGGACCTGCGGCGCGTCACCGCCAGCACGGCGGCGCCCGCGGCGACGACCAGCGCGCCGAGGCCGGTCAGCAGCGGGACGTCGGAGGGCGCGCCGGTGTCCGCGAGCTGGGCGGTGGTGTCCGGGGCCGCGGTCGCGCCCGCCGCGCCGCCGGCGCCCGGCGACGGCGTGCCCGTGCCCGCCGCCGGCGCGGAGTGCGTCGCGGTCGGCGTGGGGGTCGGCGTGGCGGTCGGGCCGGCGGAGGCCGGCGGCGTGCTGCCGGCGGCGCGGACGGCGAAGTCGGACGCGATCGCGGAGTCGCCCGCGCAGGCGACCGGGGCGGTGGTGCCCGGCGCGGTGTAGGCGTCGGCGAAGATTTCCTCGATCGACACCTCGCCGTAGGTGACGTCCCGCGGCGCGTCCGCGGAGATCGCGAACCGGAAGCGGTAGGTCGCGCTCGCGTGCGCCGCGAGGTCGTGCGCGGGGTCGGCGAAGCCGGAGCTGCCGCCGGCCAGCCGCCGCCAGCCGCCGTCCGCGGTGGCGACCTGGACCTCGGCGTAGGGGCCCAGCTCGGTGCCGCCGTCGGTTTCCCGCCACGCGGACGCCTGCACCGAAACGAGCGGCAGCGCGGTGTCCCCGATGTTCGTCACCGTGCCGGTGAATTCGTGCCAGCCGTCGCCCGCCACGACCACGGTCGGGGCCCCGGCCAGCGCGGTCCGCAGCGAGTGCTGCTCGTAGTCCCCGTAGGCGGTCGCGACGTCGTTGCACGAGGGCAGCGTGGTCGGGTCGGTCGGGCCGTCCGCGCGGGCCGGGCCGGCGACGGTCAGCAGGACGGCGGGCGCGAGGGCGGCCACGGCGGCAGCGGCGGTCGCCCTCGCGGTGGGTCGGCGGAACGGCATGGGACCTCTCGAACGGTGCGGTGCGTACGCCTCGTCAGACCGCCGAAACCGCCTGGGGGTTGCCTCCGGAGGGCCGGACGGTGGCACGGGTGCTCCCGTCGCCGCGTCTCGCACACCCCGCGCCGAGAGGTGGCGTGACCGCGCAGCGTGCTGTCCGGATATGCATTGGTCTGGACTATTGACAGGTCCAGACCAATCCAAGAAGGTGGCCCCGACCCCACTCGACCCCCATAAGGAGTGGTCCCTTGTCGAGACAGCGGATCATCGCGTTCGTGGCCGCGCTCGCGGCCGTCGTGGGCCTCGCGATCCTGATACCGATGGCCTCCCCGGCGTCCGCCGCGACCTGCGCGTCGCCCTGGAACTCCTCGTCGGTCTACACCGGCGGCATGACCGCCTCCTACAACAGCCACAACTGGCTGGCCAAGTGGTGGACGCAGGGCGAGACGCCCGGCGCCGCCGACGTGTGGTCGGACCAGGGCGGCTGCGACGGCTCGTCCGGCGGCAGCGGCGGCACCACCGGCGGCGGCAGCACCTGTAGCTACCCGGCCTGGGTCGGCCGGCCGCTCCTACGTCACCGGCGACATCGTGCAGTACACCAACGGCGGCTACTACATCGCCACGCACGACAACCCGGGCTACGACCCGACGATCAGCACCTGGTACTGGAGCCCGTACTCCTGCACCAGCACCGGCGGCACCACGGGCGGCGGCGGCACCGGCGGCGGATTCGTGGTCTCCGAGTCGCAGTTCAACCAGATGTTCCCGAACCGGAACTCCTTCTACACCTACAGCGGCCTGACCGCCGCGCTCAGCGCGTACCCGGGCTTCGCCACCACCGGCAGCGACACGGTCAAGAAGCAGGAGGCCGCGGCCTTCCTCGCCAACGTCAGCCACGAGACCGGCGGCCTGGTCTACATCACCGAGATCGACAAGTCCGGCAACTACTGCGCCTCCGAGCCCTACGGCTGCCCGGCAGGCACCTACTCCTACTACGGCCGCGGCCCGATGCAGCTGAGCTGGAACTTCAACTACAAGGCGGCCGGCGACGCGCTCGGCGTCGACCTGCTGGACACCCCGAGCCTGGTCGAGACCAACGCGGCCATCGCCTGGAAGACCGGCCTGTGGTACTGGGACACCCAGACCGGCCCGGGCACCATGACCGGCCACAACGCCATGGTCAACGGCGCCGGCTTCGGTGAGACCATCCGCAGCATCAACGGCAGCATCGAGTGCAACGGCGGCAACGCCGCGGAGGTCCAGGACCGCGTCACCAGGTACCAGAACTACGCGGCGATCCTGGGCGTGCCGACCGGCGGCAACCTCTACTGCTGAGGTGCTGACGAGGTGCCTGACGCACCGCTGACGCACCGCTGACGCACCGCCGAGGCTTCACCGCCGCCGCTCGCTCCTCCGGCGCGGCGACGACCAGCGCCCCGTCCCCGTACGTACGCCGGGGGCGGGGCGCTCGTGGGTCCGGCGCGGGCGGGCGGCGGTTCAGGTGCGGTGCAGGACCACGTAGCCCTCCGCGGCGCCGATCGGCGTGTAGCGCACGCCGGGGTGCAGCTGCGTCGCGTACGTGGCCGGGTCGCCGGCCCAGCCGTCGCCGTTGTCGATGGCGATGTAGTCGGGGATGACGCCGGGGGTGTCGCCGACCCAGTACACGGTGGTGCGGCTCACCAGGTGGCTGATCGGCCCGACGTTGGCCTCGACGCTCGCGCCGTCCGGGATCTCGTCCAGCAGGTGCTCGATCGCCTTCGTCCTGGCGTCCACCCTGTACGTGTCGCCGTGGCTGAGCGAGGCGAGCGGCAGCGTGAGGGTGAGCGCGAGCGCCGCGCCCGCGACCGCGGCCGGAGCGCCGGAGGCGTACGAGCGCAGCCACGGCATCGGGCTGCGCCGCGAGCGGTCGGCGGCGTCGACCAGCGCCAGCACGACCACCGGCATCAGCACCGCGCTGTAGTGCCAGTCGGTGCCCCAGTAGTGGTCGTCGTGCGAGACGAACCGCCAGCCGATGGTCGGCAGCGCGGCCAAGATCAGCGGCGAGCGCAGCGCCAGCAGTCCGCTGGTCGGCAGCAGGATCCACAGCAGGGTGTGCACGGCCGTGCCGAACGGGATGTGGCCGGGCATCGGCGCGCCGTTGCCGTTCAGCTTGTTCCAGTAGTCGTAGCCCCCGGCCTTGTTGAACGCCGGGATGATCACGCCGAAGGCCAGCGCGGAGGCCGCGACGCCGAAGGCGGCCAGGCCGATCGCCCAGGGGCCGTAGCGCAGGCGGTCGGACAGCGGCTCGTGCCGGCCGGTGGCGTCGGCGTCGGTCTCGGTGTCGTCGGTGTCCGTGCCGTCGCCGCGGGCGCCGCCGCCCTCGTCGCTTCGCGAGGGTTCCGCGGCGGCCGCGTCCCGGCCGCCGTCGTCGCGGGCTGCGTCGCCGTCGACGTGGCCGCCGTCGTCGCGGACCTTGTCGCCGTCCGCGCCGGGCGCGCCGGCCGCCTCGGGCTTGGGCTCCTGGCGGACGCGCCACCAGACGATCACGCCGATCGCGGCGGCCGTGACGCCCATGTCCTCCTTGACGAACACCAGGGGCACGGCCCACCCCATCGCGGCGGCCCACCTCCTGAGCAGCACGGCCTCCAGGGAGAAGGCGAGCAGCGGCATCGCGAAGGCGATCTCGTGGAAGTCGAACTCGACGGCCTTCTGCACCCCCCACGACAGCCCGTACGCGACGCCGATCGCCAGCCCCCGGCCGCGTCCGAGCAGCCGCGCCGCGACCCGCGTGACCGGGATCACCGACACCGCGAACAGGACCGCCTGGGCGACGAGGAGCGTGACGGGGGTCGGGAAGACGCGGTAGAAGGGCGCGATCAGCGTGGTGATCGGGCTGAAGTGGTCGCCCAGGATGTCGAATCCGGGACCCTTCAGGTCAGCGGTCGGCGCGTGCAGGTGCGCGTAGGACTTCACCGCCTGCTCGAAGATCCCCAGGTCCCAGGACATCGTCAGCATGCGCCGGTAGCGCGTCACCGACAGCAGCACGTACGCCACGAAGAACGC
Organism: Actinacidiphila sp. DG2A-62; assembly: GCF_035825295.1. NCBI lineage: Bacteria > Bacillati > Actinomycetota > Actinomycetes > Kitasatosporales > Streptomycetaceae > Actinacidiphila > Actinacidiphila sp. DG2A-62. The sequence continues at coordinate 3,198,656 of NZ_JAYMGI010000002.1, read as the reverse complement.
CGTCGCCAGCAGGTAGGGGTCCAGCCGCACCCCGGGGGCGCGCAGCCGCGACCGGGCGGGGGCGGAGGACGCCCGCGTGCCGTCGCCGGCCGGTGCGGACGCGCGGCCCGCCGGGCTCCCGGTGGGGGAGCCCTGTGCCGGTATGACGGCCTCGGCCCTGTCCATCGTCGTCCTCCCACGGAAGCGGGGTCGGGGTCTGCCGGAAAAGATACGGGACGCGGCTGTGCCGGCGGGACCCGCGCGGCGGTCCGCCCGCGCGCCGGCCGCCCGGTTCCGGCCGCCGTCGCGGGCCGCGCCGTCGGTGCCGGGTCGCTGCCCGCCGGTCCCGGGACGGTCCCGGGGCGGCCCCGCCCGCGCTCAGAGCCGGCGCAGCACCAGGCCGCCCCCGCCGCGCGCCAGCACCGCGTACCGCGCGCCCGGGTGCAGCCGCCGGGCCGCGCCCACCGGGTCCGGCAGCCAGCCGGAGCCGTCGGCGAGCGCGATGTACTGCGGGACGACGCCGTGGGTGTCGCCGATCCAGTACACGGTGGTCCGCCGGACCAGCCGGCTGATCGGCCCGACGTCCGACTCGACCGTGGCGCCGTCCGGGACGCGGTCCAGCATCCGGTCCACCGCCCGGGTGCGCGCGTCCACGCCGTACGCGGCGCGGTGGGTCAGCCCGGCCGCCGGCAACTGCGCGCACAGGGCCAGCGCGGCCCCGGCAGCGGCGGCGGGCGCCGCGGCGGCGAAGGCGCGGAGCGGCGCGGACGCCCTCCCGGCCCGCGCGAGCGCGTCGACCAGCGCGAGGAAGACGACCGGCATCAGCACCGCGCTGTAGTGCCAGGCCGTGCCCCAGTTCTCCGGGTAGCGGGAGTAGAACCGCCAGCCCAGCGTCGGCACGGCCGCCAGCAGCAGCGGGGAGCGCAGCGCCAGCAGGCCGCCGGCCGGGAGCAGGACCCACAGCAGGGTGCGCAGCGCGGTCAGCGCCGGGATGTGGCCGGTGAGCGACCCGTCGCCGTCGATGTGGGCCAGCGGGTCGTACCCGGGGCCGTGGAAGTAGGGGATGAGCCATCTGACCTCCCATGCCGAGGCGCCCACGCCGAACGCGGCGAGCGCGAGGGCGTACGCCCGGTGGCCCGGGGCGTGCCGGGAGCGCAGCAGGACGACGAGTGCGATCATCGTCACGGTCGCGCCCATGTCCTCCTTCACCAGCACCAGGGGCACGGCCCACCCCATCGCGGCGGCCCACTTCCCGAGCAGCACGGCTTCCAGGCAGAAGGCGAGCAGCGGCATCGCGAAGGCGATCTCGTGGAAGTCGAAGTCCACCGCCCGCTGCACGCCCCACGACAGCCCGTACGCGACGCCGATCGCCAGCCCCTTCGCCCGGCCGAGCGCGCGCCCGGCCGCCCGGGTGACCGGGACCGCGGAGACGGTGAAGAGGACGGCCTGGGCGGCCAGGAGCGTGACGGGGGTGGGGAAGACGCGGTAGAAGGGCGCGATCAGCGCGGTGATCGGGCTGAAGTGGTCGCCGAGGACGTCGGCGCCCGGTCCCTTGAGGTCGGCGACGGGCGCGCGCAGGTGCGCGTAGGACTTCACCGCCTGCTCGAAGATGCCGAGGTCCCAGGAGAGCGTCTCCATGCGGCGGTACCGCGACAGCGACAGCGCCGCGTAGAGGCAGAACAGCGCCGCGGCGAGCACCCAGGGGTCGGCCGCCTGGCCCCACGGGCGCACCCGCCACGGCTTACGGCCCGGCTCCTGCCGTACACCGGGGCCGGCCGCCGTCGGGGCCTTCTGCGCGGGGAGAGCGGCGCCCACCTTGTCCATATGCACCGGCTTTCGGTCGTTCATGAGCATATGAACCGAAAGATAGGTGACCGGGCGTCAGGATCGGCGCCCCGGCGCCCGGAGGGCGGGCGCGTCGCGCGGCAGGCGGGCGCGGGGCGGTCGCGGGCGGGCGCGTGCCGGTCGCGGGCGGGCGCGCCGGCCATCCGGTGCGGGCGTCCGGTGCGGGCGCCACGCCGCGGGCGCGGTCAGACCGGCAGGGCGCGCACCCATACGCGGTCCGGCGTCAGATACGCGTCCACCGCCAGCCCCGCCCCGGCCAGCGCCGCCTCGAACTGCTCGGTGTCCAGCGGCCGGGACAGGAACGTCTGGGTCCAGGTGACGTTTGGGTAGACGTACTCCACGTGCACCGAACGCACACCGGGCATGGCCGGCTCGGAGGACACCACCCGCGCCACCCCGTCCGGGCCGAGCGGCGACTCGCGCGGCAGGTTCTCGTGCCAGTCCTCGCCCTCGCGCTGGAGCAGCACGCAGCCGTCGTCGGCGACGTGGCGGCGGCAGGCGCCGAGCAACCCCTGCCGCAGCTCGGGGTCGTGCGCGTGCACCAGGAAGGACGCGAGCATCACCACGTCGAAGCGCTCGCCCAGGTCCAGCTCCTGGATCGGGGAGCGCACGGTCCGCGCGCCGCGCACCTTCTCCAGCATCTGCGCCGACTCGTCCACCGCGGTCACCGTGAAGCCGCGCGCCACCAGCGGGTGCGTCACCCGGCCCGCCCCGCAGCCCAGTTCCAGGATGCGCGCTCCCGCGGGCACCGCCGCGGCGATCACGTCGGGGTGGTCGCCCGGGGGCAGCCGCTCGTACAACTCCACCGCGCAGCCGTCCGGGGTGATCGCCCCCGGTCCCGTCGCGCCGAAACCCTCGCGCAGTCGTTCGCTCATGCCCACCATGGGACCACGGACCTCGCGCCGCGCGCCGGGCGTACTGCGACCCGGCCGGAACGCGCCGCCCGCGCGGGCCAGTAGCCTTCGCTGCTCGGGGCACATGATCTGGTAACCGGCCCTGTCCGGCCGCCACCGCTCACGACCGCCCGCACCGACCACGACTGACGGACACTCAGGGGCCTGCTGCGCCCCCGGCCCGCGGGCCGCTACTCGAAGGGGCGCAGATGCGCATAGCCACCACCCGCCGTGACGCCACCCGGCGGACCACCACCGCGCTCGCCTGTGCCGCGGCGGTCGCCGCGCTGCTCGGCGTGGCCGGCTGCAAGGACACGACGATCTCGGCGCCCGACTCCGGCGCGGGCAACCCCTCCGGCGGCTCGGCGCCCGCCGCGAGCGGCCCCGCGGCCTCCGACGGGCACGCGGTCAGCCCGCTGGACAACCCCGACGGCACCAAGCCGGGCCTGGCCGCGATCACCTCGGCCGCCGACAAGGCGCGCGCCCGCACCCTGATCGCCAAGGTCGCGGTGAAGGGGCGCGGACCCAAGACGGGCTACAGCCGCGACGAGTTCGGCTACGCCTGGATGGACTCCGCGCCCGACGTGCCGTTCGCGCACAACGGCTGCGACACCCGCAACGACGTGCTCAAGCGCGACGGCGAGGACGTCCGCTACCGCTCCGGCTCCGACTGCGTCCTCAGCTCCATGACGCTGCACGACCCGTACACCGGCCGCACCATCGAATGGACCAAGGCGCACGCCGCCACCGTCCAGATCGACCATGTGATGCCCCTGTCGTACGACTGGCAGATGGGCGCGGCGCACTGGACCAAGGCCCACCGCGAGTCGATCGCCAACGACCCGCTCAACCTGATCCCCGTCGACGGCCCCTCCAACAGCGCCAAGGGCGACTCCGGCCCGGCCAGCTGGCTCCCGCCCAGCTCGGTGATCCGCTGCTCCTACGCGGTCCGCGTCGCACAGGTGTCGCTGAAGTACGCGCTGCCGGTCACCTCGGCGGACAAGCAGGCGATGCTGGCGCAGTGCGGGGGGTGAGGCCCACCGGTCCCCCGATGTGATCGCATTGCGCAGAGTGCTGGATATCCGCGGGTGGGGATCAATATCCTCGGGGGCGATCACATCGACAGCCACGCGAGGTCCGTTCCCCTGCCGGGAGGCACCATGGTTCGCCGCCGTACCGCCGTCTCGATCGCCGCCGCCGGGCTGGTGCTCGCCTCCCCGGTCCTCACCGCGTGCGGGTCGGGACCGGCGCACCAGGGCGCGGCCGCCGTGGTGGGCGACCACCGGATCACCATCGCCAGCCTGCAGTCGCAGGTCGACGAGGTGCGCTCGGCCGAGGCGAAGGACCCGCAGGGCGGCCAGCAGGCGGTCTCCGCCAGCGGCGGCCTGTCCACCCAGACGCTGAGCATGCTGGTGCAGAACGAGGTCATCGACCGGGCCGCCGCCGACGCGGGGATCAAGGTCACCGACGCCGAGGTGCAGCAGGAGCGCGCCACCGCGCTGCGGCAGTTCAACGGCGACGAGAAGCAGCTGGACTCCACGCTGCTCACCCGCTACGGCGTCGGTCCGTCGGGCATCGACCAGTTCTTCCGCACCAACGTGACGGTCGGCAAGCTGATCGCGAGCCTCGGCTTCCAGCCCGGCAGCGACAACGGCAACGCCGCCGCGCTGCAGACCATCGCGAAGACCGCGAAGTCCCTCGGCGTCACCGTCAACCCGCGGTACGGCAAGTGGGACGCCACGAAGGCGGTCATCGGCGCCTCCACCGACCCGTGGGTCGTGAACAGGACCGCGACCGCCACGGCGGCCGACACGGAGTTTTCCACAGGCTCCTGAGCCGCGCCGAGCGGGCGGTCGGCGGTCCACGGTACGTTCGGGGTGTGAACGAAAAGGACCGCGCGGACGCCGATCGGCAGCCCGCCGCAGACGAGGAGCAGCACGGGGACCCCGGTCGGCTGGTGCTGCTCGCGACCAGCCACCGGGTCGCGCCGGGCCAGCTGTCCTGGCCTGCGTGGCAGGTACTGCGCGAGGCCGACCGGGTGCTGTGCGCCGACCCCGGTCACCCGCAGCTGCCCTTCCTGCGCGAGGCCGGCGTGCGGGTCGAGGTCGCCGACCCCGGCGGCCGCGAGCTGGTGGAGGCGGCGGCCGGCGGCCGCACCGTCGTCTATCTGCCGCCGTCCGGCGGGGCCGACCCCGCGGTGACCGCCGAGCTGTCCCGCCTCGGCGGTTCCGGCCGGGTCCGGATGCCCGATCTGGAGCTGCTCCCCGGCTCCTACGACCTGCCCGGCGCCCGGCTGCTGGACCTGGTCGAGGTGATGGCGACGATCCGCGCCCAGTGCCCGTGGAGCAGCCTGCGCACGCACGAGGACCTGGCCGCGTACGGCATCGAGGAGATGTACGAACTGGTCGAGGCGATCGAGGAGGGCGACCGGGAGGCCATGCGCGAGGAGCTGGGGGACGTGCTGCTCCAGGTCGTCTTCCACGCCGCGATCGCCGAGGAGCACCCGGACCGCCCCTTCTCCATCGACGACGTGGCGGCGGGCCTGGTCGCCAAGCTCGTCCACCGCCACCCGCACATCTACGGCGACGAGGTGGCCGAGACCCCCGAGCAGGTCCAGGCGAACTGGATACGGCTGAAGGGCGTCGAGAAGGCGCGGGACTCGGTGACCGACGGCGTCCCGCTCGCCTCGCCCGCGCTGGCGCTCGCCGCCAAGCTCACCGGCCGCGCCCGCGGCGCGGGCCTCCCGCTGCCCGCGCACCCGGCCGCGGCGGACCGCGCCGCGACGACGGCCGTCGCCGAGCCGGGCGCGGACCCGGCCGCCGCTGACGCCGCCGGCGCCGGGCTGTACGCCGACGAGACGGCGCTCGGCGACCACCTGCTGGCGGAGGCCGCCGCCGCGCAGGCCGCCGGCGTGGACCCCGAGGCCGCGCTGCGGCACGCCGCCCGCCGCTACCGCAAGGCGATACGCGAGGCGGAGGCGCGGGCGGGCGGCGCGGGGTCCGGCGCGGCGGCGGGCGCGGGGGGCGGGCCGGACCGGGACGCCGGGCCGGACGCGCACGCGGACGCGGGGTCCGACGCGGAGTCCGACGCGGAGGCGGGGGCCGGGGACGCCGGATGAGCGTCGCGGGCGGGCCCGAGCTGTTCGGGTGGGAGTTCGCCACCGACCCGTACCCGGCGTACGCCTGGCTGCGCGAGCACGAGCCGGTGCGCTGGACCACGCTGCCCAGCGGCGTCGGGGCGTGGCTGGTGACGCGGTACGCCGACGCCCGGGAGGCGCTGGCGGACCCGCGGCTGAGCAAGAACCCGGTGCACCACGCGGGGGAGTCGCACACCAAGGGCAGGACCGGCATCCCGGGTGAGCGCAGCGCCGACCTGATGACGCATCTGCTCAACATCGACCCGCCGGACCACACCCGGCTGCGGCGGCTGGTGTCGAAGGCGTTCACGCCCCGACGGGTGGCCGCGTTCGAGCCGCGGGTGCGGGAGCTGACGGACCGGTTCATCGACGCCTTCGCCCCGGCCGGCGAGGCCGACCTGATCCACGACTTCGCCTTCCCGCTGCCCATCTACGCCATCTGCGACCTGCTGGGGGTGCCCGAGGAGGACCAGGACGACTTCCGGGACTGGGCCGGGATGATGATCCGTCACGGCGGCGGGCCGCGCGGGGGAGTGGCCCGGTCGGTGAAGCGGATGCGGGCGTATCTGGTCGAGTTGATCCACCGCAAGCGCGGCGACCTCGGAGACGACCTGATCTCCGGGCTGATCCGGGCGAGCGACCACGGCGAGCACCTCAGCGAGAACGAGGCGGCGGCGATGGCGTTCATCCTGCTGTTCGCCGGGTTCGAGACGACCGTCAACCTGATCGGGAACGGCGTGCACACCCTGTTGCGCCACCCCGGGCAGCGGGCGCGGCTCCAGCAGTCCCTGGAGCGCGGCGAAAGCGCCCTGCTGGAGTCCGCCGTGGAGGAACTCCTGCGCTACGACGGGCCGGTGGAGCTGGCCACCTGGCGGTACGCCACCGAGCCGCTGACCGTGGGCGGGGAGAAGGTGTCCGCGGGCGACCCGGTCCTGGTGGTGCTGGCGGCGGCGGACCGGGATCCGGCCAGGTTCGCCGAGCCGGACACCGTCGACCTGGCCCGGCGGGACAATCCGCACCTCGGCTACGGCCACGGCATCCACTACTGCCTGGGCGCGCCGCTGGCCCGGCTGGAGGCCAGGACGGCGCTGGGCGCCCTGCTGACCCGTCTGCCCGATCTCCGCCTGGCAGCGGATCCGGCCGAATTGCGCTGGCGCGGCGGACTGATCATGCGTGGACTGCGTACGCTTCCGGTGGCGTTCTCCGCCTCGGGCGCGCCGCACGGAAAGTGACGCATCGTCACGAACGTGATCGCGACGTGATGATCGCTACATCGACTTGTGATCCGTTGGCCAAGACCGCTACGTTCTGCGGTCAACGCGAGGCACGCAAGGCTCGCGGGACGCGCCGACCCCACGGGCGCCACGGACCGCCGCACCGCACCGCGCGTACGGCCGGCGGGACGACGGTCGCCGGGCGCGTACAGCCCCAGCGAAAGGCGACCGCATGCTCCCGACCGGAAACGGCCGGCACCGACGGCCCAAGCAGCCGCCCGCGGCGATGGTCACCGTGGCCACGACCGCCGCGGCGGGCGCGGGCATCGTGATCCCCCTGCTCGGCGCAGGCGCCGCGCAGGCCGCCGACGGCGGCACCTGGGACAAGGTCGCGGTCTGCGAGACCGGCGGCCTGTGGAGTGCGAACACCGACAACGGGTTCTTCGGCGGGCTGGCGATCACCGAGGCCACCTGGAACCAGTACGGCGGCGACGCGTACGCCCCGCGTCCGGACCTGGCCTCGCGGGCCCAGCAGATCACCGTGGCCGAGAAGATCCTCGCCGACCTCGGCCCGGAGGCCTGGCCGGGCTGCGCGGACGCCGCCGGGCTGCTGAAGGACACCGCCACGCCCTCGGTCGACCCCGGCACCCCCTCGGCGACGCCGATCCTGCCCGGGCTGCCGACGTCCGGCGCCACCTCGACGCCCGCCGCGGGCTCCGGCGGCCAGGACGGCGCCGGTGGCTCCGGCGCGTCCACGCCCGCCTCCCCGGGCGCCGCGTCCTCCGCGCCGACCGCGCCCGCCACCGGCTCGACGCCCACGACCGGCGCGACCCCCGGCTCCGGCACGGCGACCACGCCGCCGGCCGCCGGCGCCACCGACCCGTCCTCGCCCACCGCGGGCACGGGCGGCCAGGGCGGCGATCAGGGCGGGTCCGACGATCAGGGTGTGAACCCCGCGCCCGGCCGGGCCGACGGCACGCCCCCGGTGGCCGACGGCGCCACGCCCGGCACCCCGACCACCGGCGGCGGCCGGCACGGCAAGCCGTACAGCCCGACCGACGAGCAGCTGGCGGCGGCCGACCGGGCCAGCCGTACCGAGGTGCTCTCGATCGCCGCCGACGGCGACGGTGCCGGCAAGGCCCCGGGCGCCGGCAACGGCAGCGGCGAAAGCGGCACTTCGGGCACATCGCACCACGACGCGACATACACCGTGGGACACGGCGATTCGCTCATCGGCATCGCGAGCGCCCAGCACGTCCCCGGCGGCTGGCACGCCCTCTACGAGGCCAACCAGCAGAAGATCGGCGACGACCCGAACCTCATCAAACCAGGACAGATCCTCAACCTCGGCTGAGTGCACGGCAGATGACGGCCCGGCGACAAAAGGGACGAACCGCGGTCCCGGGCCGTCCGCCGATGTGACAAGGGTCTCGCCCGCGACTGTCACCGGCCGCTCGCGCAGCGCTCAGCTCCAGCCCTCCGACCTGCGGTTCTGCACACCTCCCGAGCGGGGCGGCGCAGTTGGCGCCCGAAATCGGAACGTTTGAACTCCCCCCGCCGGTGTGCTTACCGTCTTACCGCTCGCCACAGCGGGCCCCGCCGGACGGGAACGCCGAGTCCTGCCGCCGGCCGACGGGAACAGTCGACGCGAGAGCGCCGCAGGCAGGAGCGGGGGACCCACAGTCTTCCGCCGGACCGCACGACGTGCGCCGCGACGGCACCGGGCCGCAAGGAGCCAGACCGCGACCCCAGGGCCACCGCGCACACGACGGACGGGACCGGCTCGGGGTGAAGCCGAGGAGCCGCATCGACGGCCCGGCCGGGCAACTCACGTCCGAACCCGACAGCTCACCTCGCAGGCGTCGGTGAGGACAAAACACCATGGGTAAGCACCGTCGTGCCTCGAAGAAGTTCGTCCGCATCGCCACCCTCGCGGGTGTGGCCGGCACCGCCGTCACCCTCCCGCTGATGGCCGCGGGCTCCGCGTCCGCCGCCTCCGTCGCCACCTGGGACAAGGTCGCCCAGTGCGAGTCCGGCGGCGACTGGCACATCAACACCGGCAACGGCTACTACGGCGGCCTGCAGTTCTCGCAGTCCAGCTGGGAGGCCGCGGGCGGCCTGCAGTACGCGCAGCGCGCCGACCTCGCCACCAAGGACCAGCAGATAGCGGTCGCCGAGAAGCTGCTCGCCATGCAGGGCCCGGGCGCCTGGTCCTGCGCCTCCGCCGGCGGCCTGACCGCGGGCGGCCCGTCCCCCGACATCAACACCGGCGGCTCCTCGTCGTCCTCCTCGTCGTCCTCGTCCTCGTCCTCGTCGACCGGCTCCTCCACCAGCCAGGCGTCGTCCGAGAAGACCACGACCACCACGCACCACTCCACGACGCACTCCGCCGCGACCGGCCACAAGACCTGGAGCCTGCACGTCGCCAAGGGCGACGGCGAGTACACCGTGGTCCGCGGCGACACGCTCTCCCGCATCGCCGCGAGCCACCACGTGGACGGCGGCTGGAAGAAGCTCTACCGCCTCAACCACGACATCGTGCAGGACGCCGACCTGATCTTCCCGGGTCAGCACCTGCACCTGAGCTGACCGCGGCGCAGGACCGGCGGATCCTCACCGCTCCCTGACACCCCGGCCGGGCACGCACTCCCCCCCGACGTGCCCGGCCGGGGTATTCCGTCCCGGCAGCCGGGCCGGGGCCCGACCCGGGTCCCGGCGGCGGATAGGCTCGTCCCGGAAAAGACGCGAAGACATCCGCATCCGATGAAGGAGACAACGTGCCGTCCATCGACGTCGTCGTAGCCCGGGAGATCCTGGACTCGCGAGGCAACCCCACCGTGGAGGTCGAGGTCGGCCTCGACGACGGCAGCACGGGCCGCGCCGCGGTCCCCTCCGGCGCCTCCACCGGCGCCTTCGAGGCCCTTGAACTGCGCGACGGCGACAAGAACCGCTACCAGGGCAAGGGCGTCGAGAAGGCCGTCCTCGCCGTGATCGAGCAGATCGGCCCGGAGCTGGTCGGCTACGACGCCACCGAGCAGCGGCTGATCGACCAGGCGATGTTCGATCTGGACGCCACCCCGGACAAGTCCAGCCTGGGCGCCAACGCCATCCTGGGCGTCTCGCTGGCCGTCGCGCACGCCGCCTCCGAGGCCTCCGACCTGCCGCTCTTCCGCTACCTCGGCGGGCCGAACGCCCATGTGCTGCCGGTCCCGATGATGAACATCCTCAACGGCGGCTCGCACGCGGACTCCAACGTCGACATCCAGGAGTTCATGATCGCTCCGATCGGCGCCGAGTCCTTCTCCGAGGCGCTGCGCTGGGGCGCGGAGGTCTACCACACCCTCAAGGGCGTGCTGAAGTCCCGCCAGCTGTCCACCGGCCTGGGCGACGAGGGCGGCTTCGCGCCGAACCTCGGCTCCAACCGCGAGGCGCTCGACCTCATCCTGGAAGCCGTCAAGCAGGCCGGCGACGTGCCCGGCCGCGACATCGCGCTCGCCCTGGACGTCGCCGCCTCGGAGTTCTACAAGGACGGCACGTACCAGTTCGAGGGCGGCCAGAAGTCCGCCGCCGAGATGACCGAGTACTACGAGGACCTGGTCGCCTCCTACCCGCTGGTCTCCATCGAGGACCCGCTGTTCGAGGACGACTGGGCCGGCTGGAAGGTGCTCACCGAGCGCCTGGGCGCCAAGGTGCAGATCGTCGGCGACGACCTGTTCGTCACCAACCCCGAGCGCCTGCAGAAGGGCATCGACAACGAGACGGCCAACGCGCTGCTGGTGAAGGTCAACCAGATCGGCTCGCTCACCGAGACCCTCGACGCGGTCGAACTGGCCCAGCGCAACGGCTACAAGTGCATGATGTCGCACCGCTCCGGCGAGACCGAGGACGTCACCATCGCCGACCTCGCCGTCGCCACCAACTGCGGCCAGATCAAGACCGGCGCCCCGGCCCGCTCCGAGCGCGTCGCCAAGTACAACCAGCTGCTGCGCATCGAGGAGATCCTGGACGACGCCGCGGTGTACGCGGGCCGTTCGGCGTTCCCGCGCTTCAAGGGCTGAGCCCGCCGCGGCGGTCCGGGGCACGGGCGCACCGCAGCGCGCGCGAGCCGCACCCCGCCTCCGTACGTCCCCGCACCCGGTCCCGTACCGTGGGCGGGGACGTACTGGTGTGCGTGGGCGCACGGACGACGGGAGGCATGGCGTGGGGGCGGACCGCTTCTCCACCACGGCCCGGCTGAAGGCGATCGGCCAGGAGGCCCAGGCCCGGGTCTACCGGGCGGCGGGCCGCCGCCCGGTGCGGCGCAACAAGCTCACCGGCCGCGCCGCGCTGCTCGCCCTGGTGCTGTGCGCGCTGGTCGTCGCGCTCGCCTACCCGATGCGCACCTACGTCTCGCAGCGCTCCGACATCGCCGACCAGCGGCGCGAGGCGCAGCGGGCGGCCGAGCGGGTCCGGCAGCTGCGCGAGGAGAAGGCCCGCTGGCAGGACCCGGCGTACGTACGGGCGCAGGCGCGCGAGCACCTGCACTACGTCATGCCCGGCGAGACCGGCTACCAGATCGCGGGCGCCCCGCCGGCCGCGGCCGACACCGCGGGCGGGGACTCGGCGAAGGACGCCGCCGGGCGCCGGCCGTGGTACGACAACCTCTGGGACGGCGTCGACCGGGCCGACGCGACCGCGTCGCCGGGGCGCTGAGGCGTGAGCCCGTGAGTCCGTGAGTCCGCGAGCCGGTGACCCCGCGTCTGCGCGGCCCGCGGCCCTTGTCCGTACGCGTGTCCGTACGCGTGTCCGTACGCGCGCGGCCCCGCGGTCCGCACCCGCCGCCCTCGCCGTCCCGCACTCCCCGCAGCCCGCATAGCCTCCACACCCTCCGCACACCCCTTCGCGCGCCGCGTGCCCCGCGCCGCGCGCGCCCGACTCCCCACCGGACGAAACGGCACATGAACACCTCCCCGGACCACGCGGCCGCCGCGGCCGACCCCGCAGACCACCCCGGCCGCGCCGTGCGCGCCGCACCGACCGAGGCCGACGTCGCCGCCGTGCGCGCCCAGCTCGGCCGCCCGCCGCGGGGGCTGCGCGCGGTCGCGCACCGCTGCCCGTGCGGCAACCCCGACGTGGTCGAGACGCAGCCGCGGCTGGAGGACGGCATGCCGTTCCCGACGCTGTACTACCTGACGTGCCCGCGGGCCGCCTCCGCCATCGGCACGCTGGAGGCGGACGGCGTGATGAAGCGGATGACCGCGCGGCTGGAGCAGGACCAGGAGCTGGCGGCCGGCTACCGCGCGGCGCACGAGGACTACCTCGCCCGGCGCGACGCGATCGAGGTGCTGGAGAACTTCCCGAGCGCCGGCGGCATGCCCGACCGGGTGAAGTGCCTGCACGTGCTGGCCGGCCACGCGCTGGCGGCCGGCCCCGGCGTCAACCCGCTCGGCGACGAGACGCTCGCGCTGCTCCCGCAGTGGTGGGCCAAGGGGCCGTGCGTGCCGCTGCCGGAGGCCGGGCCCGGGGCTGGAGCCGAGGCTCCCGGGGCCGCGTCCGCGGCTGCACCCGACGACGTGCCCGCCACCGGCCCGGGCGACGTGCCCGCCACCGGCCCGGACGACGCGACCGCGGCCGGCCCCGACGACGCGAAGGAGACCGGCCGGTGACGACCCGTGTGGCCGCGATCGACTGCGGCACCAACTCCATCCGGCTGCTGGTCGCCGACCTGGACCCGGCGACCGGGGAGCTGACGGACCTCGACCGCAGGATGCGGATCGTCCGGCTCGGCCAGGGCGTCGACCGCACCGGCCGGCTCGCCCGACGCGCTGGAGCGCACCTTCGCCGCCTGCCGGGAGTACGCCGCGGTGATCCGCGAGCGCGGCGTGCCGGCCGGCCGGGTGCGGTTCGCCGCCACCTCCGCCTCGCGCGACGCGGAGAACCGCGCGGACTTCGTGCACGGCGTCGTGGAGATCCTGGGCGTCGAGCCCGAGGTGGTCTCGGGCGACCAGGAGGCGCAGTTCTCCTTCACCGGCGCCACCCGCGAGCTGACCGCCGCGCACGGCTTCGCGGCGCCCTACCTGGTGGTGGACATCGGCGGCGGCTCCACGGAGTTCGTCCTCGGCGGCGGCACGGGCTCCGGCGCCGGCGCCCGCACGGGCTCCGGCGGCAGCGGCGGCAGCAGCGGCAGCGGCGAGGTCACCGCCGCCCGCTCCGTGGACATCGGCTGCGTCCGCCTCACCGAGCGCCACCTCGTGCACGACGGCACGGTCACCGACCCGCCGACGCCCGAGCAGGTCGCCGCGATCACCGCCGACATCGACGCCGCGCTGGACGAGGTCGCCCGGCACGTCCCGCTGGACCGCACCCGCACCCTGGTGGGCCTGGCCGGATCGGTCACCACCGTCGCCGGCATCGCCCTCGGCCTGCCCGCGTACGACTCGGCGGCCATCCACCACTCCCGCGTCCCCCTGGACCGGGTCCGCGCGATCAGCGCCCGCCTCCTCGCCGCCACCCACGCCGAGCGCGCCGCGATCCCGGTGATGCACGAGGGCCGCGTCGACGTGATCGCCGCCGGCGCACTGATCCTGCTGCGCATCATGGAACGCCTCGCCGCCCCGGAGGTCGTGGTCTCCGAACACGACATCCTCGACGGCATCGCCTGGTCGCTGGTGTGAGGCGGGGCGTACCATCGCGGTTAAGCAAGCGCTCAGAAAGTAGCCGGGGTCACAGCGGCGTGCTGGTGACTCGCTGCGATACGTACCGGTAACTTCCGTGTGAGTCCTGCCAGGCCCGCCCAGCCCGAGGAGTGCCCGCGATGCCCGAAGCCGTCATCGTCTCAGCCGCCCGTTCGCCCATCGGCCGTGCCTTCAAGGGGTCGCTGAAGGAGCTGCGCCCGGACGACCTCGCCGCCACGATCATCAGGACCGCGCTGGACAAGGTGCCGCAGCTCGACCCGCGCGACATCGACGACCTGATGCTCGGCTGCGGCCTGCCGGGCGGCGAGCAGGGCTTCAACATGGGGCGCATCGTCGCCGTGCAGATGGGCATGGACCACCTGCCGGGCTGTACGGTCACCCGCTACTGCTCCTCCTCGCTGCAGACCACGCGGATGGCGCTGCACGCGATCCGGGCCGGCGAGGGCGACGTCTTCATCTCGGCCGGCGTCGAGACCGTCTCACGCTTCGCCAAGGGCAACTCCGACAGCCTGCCCGACACCATGAACCCGGTCTTCGACGAGGCGCGGGCGCGTACCGACCGCCGCGCCGAGGAGGGCGGCGGAGAGTGGCACGACCCGCGCGAGGACGGCGCGGTGCCGGACGCGTACATCGCGATGGGCCAGACCGCCGAGAATCTCGCCGCGCTCAAGGGCATCACCCGCCAGGAGCAGGACGAGTTCGGCGTGCGCTCGCAGAACCTCGCCGAGCAGGCCCTCAAGAACGGCTTCTGGGAGCGGGAGATCACCCCGGTCACGCTGCCCGACGGCACGGTGGTCGCCGCCGACGACGGCCCCCGCCCCGGCGTCACCATGGAGGGCGTGGCCGGCCTGAAGCCGGTCTTCCGCCCCGACGGCACGGTCACCGCCGGCAACTGCTGCCCGCTCAACGACGGCGCCGCGGCCCTGGTCGTCATGTCCGACACCAAGGCCAGGGAACTGGGCATCACCCCGCTGGCCCGGGTGGTCTCCACCGGCGTGTCCGCGCTGTCGCCGGAGATCATGGGCTACGGGCCGGTGGAGGCGTCGCAGCAGGCGCTGCGCCGGGCCGGGATGAGCATCGGCGACATCGACCTGGTCGAGATCAACGAGGCGTTCGCCGCACAGGTCATCCCCTCCTACCGCGACCTGGGCATCGACCTGGACCGGCTGAACGTCAACGGCGGCGCGATCGCGGTCGGCCACCCGTTCGGCATGACCGGCGCGCGGATCACCGGCACGCTCATCAACAGCCTCCAGTTCCACGACAAGCAGTTCGGCCTGGAGACCATGTGCGTGGGCGGCGGCCAGGGCATGGCGATGGTGCTCGAGCGGCTGTCCTGAGCAGGTCGGCGGGCCTTTCGCGGGCCCACGGTGACGCTGTGGCACCGGACGGCTGCGCTGTGCACGGTGTGTGACATACGTCGCAATGAATTCGCCCCCGGGGTGTGGATTTTCCCGGGGGCTTTGCGTTCTCCCAGGTCAGGAGGGGTTTGTTCGGAGGCGGCAGTGGGGCAGACCCGGCAATCCATGACGTTCCGTACTGCGGGGGCCAGGGGTTTACCGGCAGAGTGATGTGTGGGGAAAGTTTCGTCCACCGCCCGGATGGGCAATGCTCGGGTCGCTTCAGTCGGGAGTACGTCAGTGAGCGCCAACTTCACCGTCCTTCTGGTGGCCGCCGGTCTCGCCGCGGCCGCGGCGTCCGCCGCCCTGGTCGCCGCCCGTGGCGCCCGCCGCGAACTGTCCGCGCTGCGGCGGGACGTGCGCGAGCTGCGCGACCTGTCCGCGGCCGGCGTGCCGGCGCCGCGCGAGACGCCGGTGTCGGCGCGCGAGGTGCGCAGCGCGGTCGCCGAGGCGCTCGCCGACGAGCGGGAGCGCGAACTCGCCGAGGCCCGCGCGTTCTGGGCCGAGCAGGAGGCCCGCGAGAGCGCGGGCGACGGCTTCTTCCGCACCGGGCTGCCGGGCTTCGACGCGTTCGAGGACCTGGACGCGTTCGCCGCGCCCGACGAGCCGCGGCAGCGGCAGGAGCCGGGCGGCGCGGCCGGGGGGCTCGCCGGCGGCCTGTCCGGACTGCCGTACCTGCCGCGCCAGGCGGACTTCGCCGGCCTGGAGCCGCCGTGCGAGCCGAACCGCGACCCGGCGCGCGAGGCGCGCCGGCAGCCGGGGCTGGAGAAGGATCTCGACGCGGCCCTGGAGGGCGGCAGGGAGGCCGCGGCGCGCGGCGCCGAGCCCCAGGGCGCTGCGGGCGTGCCGGGCGTCGAGGCGGGCGCACAGGCCCCCGAGGCGGCCGGAGCGACCGACACGGCCGGAGCGCCCGGGCCGAGCGGGGCGACCGGAGCGCCTGGACCGAGCGGGGCGACCGGAGCGCCCGGGCCGAGCGGGGCGACGGAGGCGATACGTCCGGCGCCCGGCGCGATCCCGCACCCCTCGGGGCCCGACTTCGCCCCCTCCCCGGTGGTCGCCTCCCGCGACCAGACCGCGGACCGGCTCGCCGACCTCGCCGACGGGCGGATACCGCTGTCGGACGTCCGCCCGGGGCCGCTGGGCACGCTCGACGTCTACGTCTTCGCCGACGGCACCACCTTGTGCATGACTCCCGGCCACCGCGAGACCGCGCTCAAGCTCTGCGACGCCCTGGACCGCGGCGAGGTCCCGGTCCTCCAGGGCGGCTCCGCGATCGCCGGCGCGTACGCGCTGACCTTCGCGTACGGCGAGGAGAGCGTCTACATCCTCGCGGACCGCGTGGTCGCCTCGCTCTGAGCCGTGGCCGCGTCCGTCGCTCGGACGCGGCCGGTCCGCCGGGCAGCCGGGCAGCCGGGGCAGACGGGTCCGCCGGGGCAGCCGGGGCGCGGACGGGTCCGCCGGGCAGACGGGTCCGCCGGGCAGACGGGGCCGCCGGGCGAACCGGACCGGCCCGACGAGCCCGATCAGCCGGCCGACCGCGCCGTGCCGGCCAGCAGCTCCATCGCCTCGGCGCGCACCCGCGGCCCGTTGACCGGGTCGGCCTCGACCGCGCGGGCCAGGTCGTGGCCGGCGACGGCGAGTTGGTCGCCGACCGCGAAGATCCCGTCGTCCGGCAGCTCGTACGGGACGCGTCCCGGCGACTCCAGCTCCTGCGCGCGGCGGGCCAGCCAGCGGGCCAGTGCGAGCGCCTCGGCGGCGAGCCCCCCGGACCGCAGCCGGCTCTGCGGCAGCGCCCGCAGGCGCGACGCGAGCCGGTCGACGGTGCCGTTGAGGGTGTCAGGGTGCGGCATGCCGCCGACCCTACCCCCGGCCCCGGGCCCCCGGCCCCCGGGCCCGCGAGAGGCCCGGCGAAGTGCCCCGCGCGACGCCTGGTGCGACGCCGGGTCCGAGGCCGGGCGCCGTCCCGTCCGGGGCGCGGCGCGAACCGGGGTGGACGGGATGGTTGCCAACAACCGACCACTCGGGCACGGTGGGGTGACCGGACCACATACCGGAGGCGCCGATGTCCCAAACGCACTTCTCCGAGGAAACCCACCGGAACCTGCTCGACCACATCCCCCAGTGCACCGGCCGCGAGGTCAGCGACTGGCTGCGCGCCGTCGCCGACGGCCCCTCGTTCCTCCGCTTCGACGAGAAGGTCAGCTGGCTGCGCAGCGAGCACGCGCTCTCCTACGGCCACGCGAAGGCCATCGTCCACGAGTACGACCTGCGACGGGCCGCGCGCAACCTCCTCTAGCCGCCCGCCCCCTGCCCCTGCACCGTACCGACCCCCTATGACGCCGGCGGGCCGCCGGGGCGGCGACTCGCGTCGACCCCGGCGGCCCCCGCCGCCGTCGCCCGCTCCCGCGGGCCGCGCCGGCTGCAGTCGCGCAGGATCGCGATCAGCCGCAGCAGTTCGAGGTAGATCCACACCAGCGACAGCGTCAGCCCGAACGCCGCCAGCCACGACTCGTTGCGCGGCGCGCCGCCGCGGATGCCGTTCTCGATCTGCTGGAAGTCCAGCGACAGGAAGAACGCGCCGAGGCAGACGCCCAGCAGGCAGAACACGATGCCGAGGCCGCCGGTGGCCAGGCCCAGGCCGTTGCCCGAGCCGAACGCGGCGAACAGCAGGTTCACCGCCATGGCGAGGATGAAGCCCACCGCGATGGCCATGCCGACGCGCTGGTAGCGGGCGGTGACGCGGATGATCCGCGCGCGGTAGGCCAGCAGCATCCCGGCGAACACCGCCATCGTGCCCAGCACCGCCTGGACCGGCGCGCCCTGCCACGCGTCGTTGTAGTACCGGCTCAGCACCCCGAGGAACAGGCCCTCGAACACCGCGTAGCCGAGGATCAGCGCCGGCGCGGGCGTGCGCTTGAACGCCTGGATCATCGCCAGCACGAAGGCGACCAGCGCCGCGCCGTAGGCGACGCCGATCTGGTCCTTCAGCGCGAACCAGCCGATCACCACGCCGAGCACCACCGTGCCCAGCGTCGTCGCGGTCCGCATGACGACGTCGTCCATCGTCATCCGGCCGGTCTGCGCGGGCCCGGCGGCCGGGGCCGCGTACATCTCCTCCATCTGCCGCGCGCTGAGGGGCTGCTGGTCGTACGGATTGCGAGGTGCCTGTGCGTACGGGTTCGCGCCGGGGCCGCCCTGCGGACCCTGTCCGTAGGCGCCCTGGCCGTACGCCCCCTGGGCGGCGGGTCCGGGACCGAAACCGGCGTACCGGCTGTCCTGGGTGAAGCCCCGCCGGGTGAAGACCGGGTTGCTGCTCCTCATGTCTCTCCTCCATCGCCGCGATCTGCGACTGTGCCTCAAGGGTAATGGCTTGGTAAAACTCGCGCCGTACGCCTGGAGGACGACATTCCCCCTCGGGGGTGATCCATGGCGCGAGGGGGCGCCGGGGGAGCGGTTCACCCGTTTCGCGCTGGACGCTGTCGGTCCGGCGCGGTATCACTGAGGAGTGCAGACGAACACGCGTTCGAACATCGGCATCAGGGAGCAGCCCATGCCACGCCCCGACCACACCCGTGCGCTGCACGCGGCGCTGCTCACCGCCGCGCGCGGCCTGCCGGTCATCCCGCTGTCCCGCACCAAGCTGCCCGCCGTCCGCTCCCCGCACCGGGGCGAGGCGGGCACCGTGACCTGTCGGGGCGCCTGCGGCCGGCCCGGTCACGGGGTGCACGACGCCACCACCGACCCGGCCCGGATCCGCGCGATGTTCGCCCTCGCACCCTGGGCGACCGGTTACGGCATCGCCTGCGGCGTCGCGCCCGCCTTCCTGGTCGGCGTGGACCTCGACGTGAAGCACGGCGCGGACGGCGTGACCGCGCTGCGCGCGCTGGCCGACGCGCACGGCTTCACGGTGCCGCCGACGATCACCGTGGTGACGCCCTCCGGCGGTCGCCACCTGTGGTTCATGGCGGACGCGCCGGTGCCGAACTCGGTGGGCCGGCTGGCCCCCGGCATAGACATACGGGGCGCCGGCGGCTACGTGGTGGGCCCGGGCTCCCGCACGGTCGCCGGCCGCTACCTGCTGGCCCCGGGCTCGGTCGGCCACCCCCTCGCCGAGGCCCCGGACGCGCTGCTCGCCCTGGCGATGCCGCCCGCCCCGCCGCCGCGCCCGCCGCTGGAGGAGGCGGCGCCGCGCCACCCGGCGGAGAAGCGCGCCGCGGCGCTGGTCAGATTCGTCCTGGACAGCCAGGAGGGCGAGCGCAACGGCCGCCTCTTCTGGGCGGCCTGCCGCGCCTACGACGCCGGCTTCGGCGAGGCCCTGGCGCCGGCCCTGGTCACCGCGGCCGTCCACACCGGCCTGAGCGAGCGCGAAGCAGCCGCGACCGTCGCCTCGGCCGGCCGCCTCCGGGCGTCCGCAGAGCCCTGAAAGGGCCCTGGGAGTGCCCGGAGCCGGACTTGAACCGGCACGCCCACCAAGGGGCAGCGAGGTTTAAGCTCGCCGTGTCTGCGTTCCACCATCCGGGCCGGCGGGGCGCAGTGAAAGCGTATCCGGGTCGGGCGACGTGAACAGGACGCCCTAGTTGTCATGTTGTCTTATTTTAGGGGTTACTGACGTAGCGTCAGCCCTGTTCCACGCCTTCAGCCGCACCACAGAAGCCGTTCCCCTCCGCGTCACTCCTCACGCACAAGTGACGTGAAATCGCTCTGCGCAACCGGGGCATGGGGGGCGCGAGGGGCGCGCCCGGGGGCGCGAAAAGGGGCGCGAAGGGGTGTGGGCGGCGCGCGGGGACGCCGCCGAGGGGGCCCGCGAAGAACGCGCGTGCGGACTCAGGAGAGCCAGGAACGCCTGGTCGGGGGCAACCCTGACCTCCCGTCGGCGGGTGTGCGGACCGCCAGCACCTGGTTCACGCCGATCCGGTTGCGCTCGAACGAGACCGCCGACGCCGCCATGTACAACCGCCACACCCGGGCCCGGCCGGGAGACGTCGCGGCTACCGCCTGCTTCCAGTTCGCCTCCAGGTTCGCCACCCACGCGCGTAGCGTCCGCGCGTAGTGCTCGCGCAGCGCCTCGACGTCCCGGACCTCGAAACCGGCTTCTTCCAGCCGCGACACCGTCACGCCGATCGGCGCCAACTCCCCGTCGGGGAAGACGTACCGGTCGATGAACTCGTCGATCCGGTACTCCTCCTCGGCGCGCAGCGGACGCCGGCCGATCTGGTGGTTGAGCAGCCGGCCGCCGGGCGCCAGCAGCGCGTACAGGTCCTGCGCGTACTCCAGATACCGCTCGCTGCCCACGTGCTCGGCCATCCCGATCGACGAGATCGCGTCGTACGGTCCGTCCCTGACGTCGCGGTAGTCCTGCACCCGGATCTCGATCCGGTCGGTCAGCCCGGCGTCGGCCACCCGCTTGCGGGCCAGCGCCGCCTGCTCCACGGACAGCGTGACGCCGGTCGCCCGCACCCCGTAGTGCTCGACGGCGTGCAGCACCATCGACCCCCAGCCGCAGCCGACGTCCAGCAGCCGCTGCCCCTCGCGCAGCCCCAGCTTGCGGCAGACCAGATCCAGCTTGGCCCGCTGCGCCTCCTCCAAAGTGCCCGCGCCCTGCGGCAGTTCGGGCCACACCGCGCACGAGTAGACCAGCGACGGGCCGAGCACCAGGCCGTAGAAGTCGTTGCCCACGTCGTAGTGGTGGGCGATCGCCTCCTTGTCGCGGCGCTTGGTGTGCGCGATGCCGGCCCGGCGGCGCACCTCCTCCTGCGGCGCGACCGGCGGCAGCCCGGGGCCGGCCAGCGCCAGCGCCTCGCGGGCCAGCCGGTAGGTCGCCGGGTCCCGCAGCGCGCTCGCGGTGCGGCGCAGCGAGCGGAGCGCGGTCGGGGGCGTCTCGGGCTCGTCGCGGTCCCAGAACAGGCCGGAGAGCAGGTCGAGCGCGGTGTAGAGGTCGCCGTCGACGTCGAGGTCGCCGGCCACCCAGGCGCGCGCCAGGCCGAGTTCGCCGGGGCGGTAGAGCAGGCGGCGCAGCGCGCGGCGCCTGCGGACGACGAGTGCGGGTGCGCCGGAGGGCCCGGCCTCGCTGCCGTCCCAGGCGCGCACGCGCAGCGGGAACGGCGACGAGAGGGCGTGTTCGGCGAAGGCGAGGATGCGGGAAGCCGAGTCAGCCATGGTTCCGAGGTTACGACCGGGGATCGCGCCTGACACGCACATTTACCTTGTACGTACATCTATTTTTGCGCGGGAGTACCGCCGGGCGGGTGAACGCCGGCCCGGGGCGCGCGGGAGCGTCGGGCGTGCGGCGGGAGCGTCGGGCGCGCGGGAGCCTCGGGCGTGCAGGGGGCGTCGGGCATGCGGGCGGAACGCCGAAGGGCGCCCGCACCACGGATGGCGGGCGCCCTTCGGGGCTGTGCGGGCCGGGAGCCCGGGGCCTCGCGACCCGGTCCGGCCCCCGGCTCAGGAAGCCGTGGCCTTCTCGGCCGTCTTGTCGGCGGAACCCGCGGAACCCGCGGCGCTCGCCGGACCCGCCGCGGCGGCCGGCGCGGCCACCGCCGCCTGCTGGGTCCGCGGCGGACGCGCGGCCTCGTAGAACTCCTCGCGCGGGTTCTCGATCGCGCCGAGCGAGACCACCTCGCGCTTGAGGAACATGCCGAGCGTCCAGTCCGCGAAGACCCGGATCTTGCGGTTCCAGGTGGGCACCGCCAGGCCGTGGTAGCCGCGGTGCATGTACCAGGCGATGCGGCCCTTGAGCTTGATCTTGGTCTTCTTGCCCAGGACGATCATCGCGACGCCCTTGTGCAGGCCGAGACCGGCGACCGCGCCCTTGTTCGCGTGCTTGTAGTCGGCCTGCGGGAAGCCCCGCATGCCCGAGACCACGTTGTCGCCGAGGACCTTGGCCTGGCGCAGCGCGTGCTGCGCGTTCGGCGGGCACCAGGCGCCCTCGCCGGCCGCCAGGTCCGGGATCTGCGCGTTGTCGCCCGCGGCCCAGATGTAGTCGGTGCCCTTGACCTGAAGGGTCGGGGCGGTGTCCACGTGGCCGCGCGGGCCCAGCGGCAGGCCGAAGGAGGCCAGCGCCGGGTTGGGCTTGACGCCCGCGGTCCACACGATGGTGGACGCGTCGACCTCCAGCCCGTTGGCGAGCACCACATGCTTGTCGACGCAGGACTTCATCGAGGTGTTGAGGTAGACCTCGATGCCGCGCTCCTGGAGGTGCTCCAGGCCCCACTTGCCGAGCTGCGGGCCGACCTCGGGGAGGATCTTGTCCGCGGCGTCGACGAGGATGAAGCGCATGTCCTCGCGCTTGACGTTGGGGTAGTAGGCGGCGGCGTCGCGGGCCATGTCCTCGACCTCGCCTATGGTCTCCGCGCCGGCGAAGCCGCCGCCGACGAAGACGAAGGTGAGGGCCTTGCGGCGGATCTCCTCGTCCGTCGTGGAGTCGGCCTTGTCGAGCTGCTCCAGGACGTGGTTGCGCAGGCCGATGGCCTCCTCGACACCCTTCATCCCGATGCCGTTTTCGGCCAGGCCGGGGATCGGGAAGGTGCGGGAGACCGCGCCCAGCGCGATCACCAGGTAGTCGAAGGGCAGCTCGTAGGACTCGCCCACGAGCGGCTCGACCGAGGCGACCTTGCGGTCCTGGTCGATGGAGGTGACCCGCCCGGTGAGCACCTCGGCCCCGGGCAGCACGCGTCGCAGCGGGACGACGACATGCCGCGGGGAGATGCTGCCGGCTGCGGTTTCCGGGAGGAAGGGCTGGTACGTCATGTACGAGCGCGGGTCGACGACCGTGACGGTCGCCTCGCCGTACCGCATCTTCTTCATGATGCGGCGCGCCGCGTACAGGCCGACGTACCCGCCGCCTACGACGAGAATACGAGGACGCTCCGTGGTGCTCATGCTTTGAGTATGGAGCACGGGCGGACCCCTCCCTCGTGAGCCCCTTCACAAGGTGCTGGACACCTTCTGCTACACTGCGCGGCCCCACGACCTGGGGTTGCGCGCCCCTTCCGGCGCCCGTCCGGGCCGCGGCCCACGGGCACCCCGCTGAGCAGCGTAGATCGTCGGTCCGACACCTGGGGGACGGGTGGCCGCAACGCGCCCGAAACACTCACCGGCCAGGGATTCCAGGGGAATTGGGGCCGGAAGCCTTGGAAAGACGGGCCATCCGGCGGGAACTTCATGTGAAGAGTTTCACAAAGGATTTCCGCGTCTCGCCCGCCGGACAGCCCCGGAGCCGCCCGCACACTGCTCACCAGGCAGGATGCCGCGCTCAGCCGAGCGCCGACGAGCCCTCGACGTGCGGCGCGTCCCGGTCCGCGTCCCCCGAGCCGGGCGCGTCCAGCGGCCGGCGGCGGCGCCGCTTCAGCAGCGCCCAGCGGGCCCGGTGCGCCGCGCCCGGCTGCGCCGGCGTGACCTCGGTGCCGCCCTCCGCGACCGCCTCGGCCGCCGCCTGGTCCACCGGCAGGAAGCCCTCGCCGCGCCGCGCGTCCGGCCGCTCGTCGGCCTCCGGCCACAGCCCCAGCGACGCGCACAGCGTCGGCAGCACCGCCATCGCCGCGGTCGCGTAACCCTCGGCCGACGGATGGAAGTTGTCCGGCCCGAACAGCTCGCGGGGCCGCGCCTCGAACTCCGGCCCCAGCAGGTCGCCGAGCGAGACCGTGCGCCCGCCCAGCTCCACCACCGCGATCGTCTGCGCCGCCGCGAGCTGCCGGCTCGCCCGCCGGGCCAGCCAGCGCAGCGGCTGGTACACCGGCTCCACCGAGCCCAGGTCGGGGCAGGTGCCCACGACCACCTCGACGCCGGCCTCGCGCAGCCGGCGCACCGCGTCCGACAGCAGCCGCACCGAGGTGGACAGCGGCATCCGGTGCGTCACGTCGTTCGCGCCGATCATCAGCACCGCCACGTCCGGTGGCACCGCCTCCGGCGGTCGCGGGCGCACCGGCTCCGGCAGCCCCGACGCGCCGGTCACCTGCGGCGGCCGCGCCGGCGCGACCCCCAGCAGCAGGTCCACCTGGCGCGCCAGATCGTCCGAGCGCGCGCCCGGCCGCGCCACGTTCACCAGCCGCACCGGGCGCTCGGCGACGGCCGCGAGCCCGGAGGCCAGCAGCGCGCCGGGCGTCTCGCGGGCCCGGCGCACCCCCTGCCCGGCGGCCGTGGAGTCACCCAGGAAGCCCAGCCGCAGCGGCGGCTCGTCGCCCTGGTGCGCGAAGGCCGAGCCGTACCGCCCGTCGGCCCGCGGCGGCACGTCGCCCGAGCCGCCGACCACCCGCTTGGCCAGCCGCACCTCGGTCAGCAGCAGCCCGGCGGCCGCCCCGCCGAGCAGGCCGACCCCGCCGCCGCCGTACGCCGCCGCGGTCACGATCCGCCGTGCCACCCTCGCCCTCGACATCGAGCCGACCACCTCCCGTTTCGCCACTCCGCCGTCCGCCGGCCCCGTGCCCCCGCCGGTCTTTTCCCGGGCCGCCCGCGCCCCGACGCCGCCCGCACCGTACAAAGGTGGTGCCCGGCACGGTACAGATGTCAACGCGGACACCGCCGCGGACGTTTCGTGCGGGACGCACGGGCCGCCACCAATAGGCTGACCGGACCATCACGGAGAACCCGGAGACACACGGTGCAGTTTCACGACTCGATGATCGACCTCGTCGGCAACACCCCGCTGGTGAGGCTCACCAGCGTGACCGAGGGCATCCAGGCGACCGTCCTGGCCAAGGTCGAGTACTTCAATCCCGGCGGCTCGGTGAAGGACCGCATCGCGCTGCGCATGATCGAGGCCGCGGAGCGCAGCGGCGAGCTGAAGCCCGGCGGCACCATCGTGGAGCCGACGTCCGGCAACACGGGCGTCGGCCTGGCCATGGTCGCCCAGCGCAAGGGCTACCACTGCGTCTTCGTCTGCCCCGACAAGGTGTCCACGGACAAGATCAACGTGCTGCGCGCGTACGGCGCCGAGGTCGTGGTCTGCCCCACCGCGGTGGACCCCGAGCACCCGGACTCGTACTACAACGTGTCCGACCGGCTGGTGCGCGAGACCCCCAACGCGTGGAAGCCCGACCAGTACAGCAACCCCAACAACCCGCTGTCGCACTACCACTCCACCGGCCCCGAGCTGTGGGAGCAGACCGAGGGGCGGATCACCCACTTCGTGGCCGGCGTCGGCACCGGCGGCACCATCTCCGGCACCGGGCGCTACCTGAAGGAGGTCAGCGACGGCCGTGTCCAGGTGATCGGCGCCGACCCCGAGGGCTCGGTCTACAGCGGCGGCTCCGGCCGCCCCTACCTGGTCGAGGGCGTCGGCGAGGACTTCTGGCCCACCGCGTACGACCGCGAGGTGGCCGACGCGATCGTGGCCGTCTCGGACAAGGACTCCTTCCAGATGACCCGGCGGCTGGCCCGCGAGGAGGGCATGCTGGTCGGCGGCTCGTGCGGGATGGCGGTCGTCGCGGCGCTCCGGGTCGCGGCGGAGCTCGGGCCCGACGACGTGGTGGTGGTGCTGCTGCCGGACAGCGGTCGCGGCTACCTGTCGAAGATCTTCAGCGACGAGTGGATGAGCTCGCACGGCTTCCTCGACGACGGGGAGGGCGAGCCGCGGGTCGCCGACGTGCTCGCGGACAAGCAGGGCGCCATCCCGAACCTGGTGCACATGCACCCCGAGGAGACGGTCGGGCAGGCCATCGAGGTGCTGCGCGAGTACGGCGTCTCGCAGATGCCGGTGGTCAAGCCGGGCGCCGGGCACCCGGACGTGATGGCCGCCGAGGTGATCGGCTCGGTGGTGGAACGCGACCTGCTCGACGCGCTGTTCAGCAAGCGGGCCACCCTGGAGGACCCGCTGGACCGGCACCTGTCGGCGCCGCTGCCGCAGGTCGGCTCGGGCGAGCCGGTGGGCGACCTGATGGCGGTGCTGGAGCGCGCGGACGCGGCGATCGTGCTGGTGGAGGGCAAGCCGACGGGCGTGGTCAGCCGCCAGGACCTGCTGTCCTTCCTGGCCGGCCACGGCGGCGGCGGGGCCGTCTGAGGGGTTCGCGGAACTGGTACACCCGCGACACGTCCGCGCAGCACGCGCTTAACAAGCCTCCGGCACATTGGGTGATGTCGCACCGGGCGGGACCTGACGGACCGGCCGGCGCGGCGCACCGAACGGCACCAGGGCTTCCGGAGCGGCTCCCGGACTCCATGGTCGCCCGGACGCGTCGGCCCGGCCCTGACCCGGCCCGCGTCCCGCGGGAACCGCCGTCGTCCCGCCCTCCGAGTCACCTCGGGGGTGCGGCGGTTCCCGCCCGTCTTCTTTTCTGCTGCTTTTCCGCTTTTCCGCTTCTGTGCCCCCCGATTTCTCCGCGCCCCGATCGCGGGCCTGGCCGGCCGCCGCGCCGACCGCGGCCTGGCCCCGCCTCAGTCGACGAAGAGGCCGCGGGCCGCCGCGTGCGCGTCGAACTCCTCCAGGCGGGCCTGGGCGTCCGGCAGGTCGTCGCACATCGACTCCAGGAGCACCCGGCCGAGCAGCATCGGCGCGCAGGCCGTGTCGAAGGCCAGCCCGGTGCCGACCGCGGCCGGCAGCAGCAGGTCGGTGTGCGCGGCGACCGGTGCGAAGGCGCTGTCCGCGACGGTCACCACGGTCAGCCCGGCAGCCCTGGCGTGGCCGAGCGCGTCCACCACCTCGCGCGGGTGCCGGGGCAGCGCGAAGCACAGCAGCGCGCTCGCGCCGGCCCGCGCCGCGCCGTCGATCCGGTCGGCGAGCATCGTGCCGCCCTCGTCCAGCAGGCGTACGTCCGGGTGCACCTTGGCGGCGAAGTACGCGAAGCCGCGGGCCTGCGCGCCGGCCGCCCGCAGACCCAGCACCGGCAGCGGCCGGGAGGCGGCGAGCAGCGCGCCCGCCCTGGCCACCGGCGCGGGGTCGGCGAGCAGCGCGGCCAGGTGCCGCAGGTTCTCGATCTCGGCGTGCACGGCCTGCTGGTACTCGTTGTACGCGGCCGACCGCGCGGGCTGCCGCGCCGGCGCGACCTCCCGCAGCCGGCGGCGCAGCGCCGGGTAGCCGTCGAAGCCGAGGGCGACCGCGAACCGCGTCACCGACGGCTGGCTGACCCCGGCCAGCTCCGCGACCTCCACGCTGGACAGGAACGGCGCCTCCGCGGCCTTGCGGACCAGGCAGTGCGCGATCCTGCGCTGCGTGGGCGTGAGCCGGTGCGCCTCGAAGAGCTTCAGCAGCCGCGCGGAGGAGTCCTCGGCGCCGCCCGGGCCGTCGTCCCCCGCGCCCGCGTCGCGCGTGACGCTCTCGGCGCCGCCCGTGTCGTCGCAGCCCGTGTCGGCGCCGCCCGTGTCGGCGCCGTCGGCGTCCGCGCCCGTGTCCCCGGCCATCTCCCCGGCCATCTCCCCGTACCGTCCGTCCCCTGCCGTCGTCTTATTCACCGTGCGTCGAGGGTGCATGAGGATATGCAGCCAGGCAAGCCGGGAGGGCGCGGCCCGCCGGGGCCGGGATTCCGGAACGGCCACGCCGCTCGCCGGGCCCGAGTGCCGGTAAGCCCGCGCCCGCACGCCGGACGGCGGCCCCGCGCCCGCACACGCCGGACGGCGGCCCCGCGCCCGCACACGCCGGACGGGCGGCCCCGCGGCCGGCCGTGAAGCCGTACCGCCGGACCGCCCGTCCGGTCACGCCGTGCGTCGCGCGCGAGGTGTCCGCTTGTGCGAGGTGCCCGCGCGAAACGTTCCTGCCGAAGGCCCGCGTCTCAGCCGCGCCGCGAGTACTCGTCCGGCTCCCGCTCGCGCAGGTAGCCGCCCGCCTCGCCGCCGTGCGGCAGCGACCGGTCCGCCGTGTCGCGGTCCGCGTGCCCGGGCCACCACGCGGCGTGCCCGATCAGCGCGGTGAGGCTCGGCGTGAAAAACATCGCCATCACGAACGCCGCGACCACGATGCCGAACGCGACGGTGAAGCCCATCTCGGTGAGGAAGTCGTTGCCGCCCAGCATCAGCGTCGCGAACGTGGCCGCCAGGATGAAGCCCGCCGCGCCGATCGTGGGGCCCGCGTGCTTGAGCGCCTCGCTGGCCGCCTCGCGTGGCTCGCGTCCCTCCCGTGCCTCTTCGCGGAGCCGGGCGATCATCAGGATGTTGTAGTCGGTGCCGATCGCCACCACGAACAGGTACATGATGATCGGCAGCAGGAAGATCAGCCCGTCGCCGCGGCCGAAGATCCACACCGTGGCGCCCAATGTCGCCCCGAAGCCGAGCGCCACGGAGGCGATCAGATACCAGGGCGCCACCACACTGCGCAGCAGCAGCCCCAGGATGATCATGATGAGCACCGCGGCCACCGGGAAGACCGTGCGGTAGTCGTGGTTCACGGCCGCGTTGATGTCCCTGAAGATCGAGGACGAGCCGCCGACCAGCGCCTCGGTGCCGGGCGGCGCGTTGTCGTGGGCGACCGTGCGGATGTCCCCGGCGGTGGCAATGGCCTTGTCGCTGGCCGCCTCGTACTTCAGCGTCACGGTGTAGTTGGCCGTGGTGCCCGCCTTGTTGAGGTCCTTGGACCGGTCGAAGGCGACGCTGCCGACGCCGTCGACGCCGCGCAGCTTGTCGGCGTACCCGTTCAGGTCGCCGCTCAGCGGCTTGCCGTCGGAGCTGCTGAGGTAGA
The DNA here is from genome assembly GCF_035825295.1 of Actinacidiphila sp. DG2A-62. Taxonomy (NCBI): domain Bacteria; kingdom Bacillati; phylum Actinomycetota; class Actinomycetes; order Kitasatosporales; family Streptomycetaceae; genus Actinacidiphila; species Actinacidiphila sp. DG2A-62. Next base: position 3,169,915 of record NZ_JAYMGI010000002.1, on the reverse strand, counting down.
CGTTGGTCGGCTCGGCGGCGCCGGCGGAGTACGCCTTGGTCAGCGTGTCCTGGACGATCATCGACTCCTTGGTGTCCGGGATGGAACCGGACGCCAGGTCGTACGACGCCTTGTAGCTGAAGGTACCGATCGCCAGCACCAGCATCACCAGGCCGGACGCGATCGCCACGAGCGCGGGCTTGTTGCCCACCAGGCGGCCGAAGGTGGCGTACCGGGTGCCGGTCGGCTCCTGCTTCCACTTCTTGCCGGGCCAGAACAGCGCCCGCGGCGGAATCAGGGAGAAGATCGCCGGGAAGAGGGTGAGGCCGGCGATCAGCGTGACCGCGACCAGGATCGCCAGGGCCGGACCCAGTTGGGTCAGGAAGGACAGGGTGGACAGCGTCAGGGCGAGGAAGGAGATGATGACCGCGCCGGCCGCCGAGGCGATCGCCTCGCCGACCCTTGTGACGGCGTTCACCATGGCCTGCTTGGGCTCGTCACCCGCCCGCAACCGTTCCCGGTAGCGGAACATCAGGAACAGGAAGTAGTCGGTGCCGACGCCCAGCACCACCACGATCAGCAGCGCCGAGATGGACTGGTTCGCCTGGAGTCCGAAGACCTTCGTGGCGTCGGCGATCAGCGCGTTGGCGATCGCGAAGATTCCGATCAGGAGGAAGAGCGGCAGCACCGACACGATGGGCGACCGGAAGATGATCGACAGCGTGATGATGATGATCAGCACCGATCCGATCAGGCTCAGCTGGTCGGACGTCTTGCTGGCGTCCTGCTGGTCGAGGTTCTGTCCGGCCTGACCGCCGACCTGCACCTTCAGGTGGGTGCCCTTGGCCAGGGACGTGGAGTCCTCGCGCAGCGCCTTGGCCGCGTCGGCCTGTTTGGGCGTGCCGTTGTTCTTCTTGTCCATCTGCACCAGGGCGGTCTGGTACTTGCCGTCCTTGGAGACGGAGCCGTCCACGACCTTCTGGACCTGGTCGATCTTCTTCTGGCCCAGTTCCTTGGTGATGCGGGTGACGTCCGCCTTGTCGGCGGCGGTCAGCGCGGAGCCGTCGGAGCGCTGGTAGAGCACGATCGCGGCCGGGGTGAAGGCCTGGGGAAACGCCTTCTCCTGGAGGTTCATGGCCTTGATCGACTCGTAGCTGCTCGGCAGGAAGCTGCTCTCGTCGCTGTTGGACGGCAGGCTCGGCGCGGTGGCGACGATCGCCACGGCGGCGATCACCCACGCGACGATCGTCCAGATCGGATGGCGGACGACTGTGCGTCCGATGCGGTGGAACATGCGGTGCTGCCTCCATGGCAGGACGTATCACCGCCACCCTTTGGAGCGGTACCCGGGTATCGGCGACCCGGGCGGCGCCTCGGCCGCCCGGTGTGGGGTGGGTTTGCGAACCCTGAGCTTACTTGCCGCCCGGCAAGCGGCAAATCCAGGGGTCCGTTCCCGGTCCGGGCGAGCAAGAGATTCCCCCTCCCGGCGGCCGGGCCTCTACGCCTATCCCGTCACGCTCCGGGGAGCAACCTCTTTTGCGGCTTGCCCATGGCGTTGCGCGGCAGCTCGGCCAGGAACCGGACGGTGCGCGGACGCTTGTGCACCGACAGCAGCGCGGCCACGAAGTCGGTCAGCTCGGCGGCCGTGACGCCGTCCGCCACCACGTAGGCCACGATCTCCTCGCCGAGGTCGGGGTGCGGCGCGCCGATCACCGCGGCCTCGCGTACCGCCGGATGGGCGAGCAGCGCGTTCTCCACCTCGCCCGCGCCGATCCGGTAGCCCCCGGACTTGATCAGGTCGGTGGAGGCGCGGCCGACGATCCGGTGGGTGCCGTCGGCGTCGATCGAGGCGATGTCGCCGGTGCGGAACCAGCCGTCGGCGGTGTACGAGGCGGCGGTGGCGTCGGGCCGGCCGAGGTAGCCGTCGAAGAGGGTGGGGCCGGTCAGCTGCAGCTCGCCGATGCCGTCGGCGGACTCCTCGATCCGGGTGGCGATCCCGGGCAGCGGGGTGCCGACCGCGCCGGGCAGCCGCGGCCCGTCGGCGCGGGCGCTGACCGTGATCAGGGTCTCCGTCATGCCGTAGCGCTCGACCGGAGCCTGCCCGGTCAGCTCGCGCATCGCGTGGAAGACCGGCGCGGGCAGCGGCGCGCTGCCGGAGACCAGCAGCCGGGCGCCGGACAGCGCGCGGGCCGCCGCCTCGTCGCGCGCCACCCGCGTCCACACGGTGGGCACGCCGAAGTAGAGGCTGCCGCCGGCCGCCGCGTAGGCCGCGGGCGTGGGCCGGCCGGTGTGCACCAGCCGGCTGCCGGTGCGCAGCGCGCCGAGCACGCCGAGCACCAGGCCGTGCACGTGGAACAGCGGCAGGCCGTGCACGAGGGTGTCGTCGGCGGTCCACTGCCAGGCGGCGGCGAGCGCGTCGAGGTCGGCGGCCAGCGCGGCGCGGCCGAGCACCACGCCCTTGGGCGGGCCGGTGGTGCCGGAGGTGTAGAGGACCAGGGCGGCGTCTCCGGCGGGCGGGCCGGTGAAGTCGGCGCGCTCGGCGAAGTCGACCGGGAGCAGTTCGGCGCCCGAGTCGCGCAGCAGGTGCTCGCGCTCGGCGGGTCCGGCGTCCGGCGCGACCGGCACCAGGGGCACGCCGGCCAGCAGGGCGCCGACGGCCGCCGCGACGGTCTCCAGCGACGCCGTCGCCTCCACCGCGAACGCCTTGGCGCCCGCCGCCCTGCGGGCCACCGCGCCGGCCGCGCCGAGCAGCTCCTCGTAGGAGCAGGAGCGCCCGGCCACCGTCAGCGCGTCGGGGCGGTCGCCGCCCGAGCCCGCGTGCAGGGCGGTGAGCACAGGGGCGAGAAGCACGGCGATCCTCCTGAAGGACGGCATACCCCCGGGCAAGTCGGGGGCTAACCCCAGTGTCGCCCACGCGGCTCCGCTCCTACGGTGGGGCCATGGACGCCCGCGACCCGGAACTGAAGAAGGAACTGTCCGCGACCCTGCAGGCCCGCAAGGACCTCGGCGCGGACTACGAGTCGGAGCTCGTCGACTCGTTCATGGACAAGGTGGCCGCACGCGTGGACAGCCACGTGGAGCAGCGGGTGCGACGGGAACTGGCCCAGCAGCAGACGTCGTTCGCCCGCGCCGACCGCCGCCCGATCGGCCCGCCCTCGCCCAACCCCCGCTTCGCCCGCTACGGCTTCGCGGGCGTCACCCTGGTGCTGGCGATCCCGCTGTCCGCGATCGGCGCGGTGCAGGCGGGCGCGGGCGGCCTGTTCATCACCTGGGCGGGCATCGTCGGCGTCAACGTCGCGCAGAGCGTGACGGGCCTGTTCACCCGGGACCGGCAGGAGACGGCGAAGGACGACTGGTCGTAGGAGGACCGGGCGCGGGGCGGCGGCCGTCCCGCTCCTTAAGGAAAATCTGAGATTCGCTGGCTACCCTCCCGAGCACCTTGACGGTCGACGAGGAGGGAGTGCGACGTGGTGCGCGGGGCCTACACATTGGCTCGGGTGGCGGTGGCGGTGCGGGCGGCGGCGTGCTGGCTGTGGTGGCTCGGCGTGGTCGCGGCGGCGCCCGGCACCGCGGTGACGTTCAGCCCGACCGGGCGGCGGATCGGCGTCATGGCCGGCGCGGCGCTGTTCCTGGTGGCCGCGGCGGTCGCCTTCCTGGTGCGCGGCGGGCGCTACGGCGAGCGGGCCAGGGGCGCGTCCCGGGCCGCGAAGTCCGTCTTCCTCCAGGACCGCAAGGTGACCGCGCGCGCGTGGCTGCGCCGGCGGCGGTGGTGGCTGGCGGCGGCCTTCGTCGTGGCGCTCGCCTCCTCGGCGGCGCTGCCCTGCGCGGGCGGCATGCTGCTGGCCGGGATCGGCGCGGGGATGTGGTTCAGGTCCCGCCGGATCGCGCGGATCGAGCGCTCCCGCGACGCCCTGCTGTGGGTGCGCCCGGACGGCGACCGTACGCACTACCAGCTCACCGGGATCGCCGCGGGCGACGCGGGCCCCGGCGGCGGCCCCCGCCGCCGCGGCTGAGCGCCCGCTGCATCCCGCGCCGGCTCGCCGCGTCAGACCGCCGCGCCGGGTCCCGCGTCAGACCCCGCGCCGCAGCCGCGGCAGCCCGCCGCCGCTCTCGGCGACCAGCTCCGCCTCGGTCTGCGCGACCCGCACCGGCGCGAAGTCGACCGCGCCGTCCGCGTGCGCGGTGAACGCGTGGACCGCGGGCCGGGGCAGGGAGTTGTAGGCGAAGTGGGTGGAGAAGTAGTACGCGCCGGTGTCCAGCAGCGCGACGTGATCGCCCGCCGCCAGCCGCGGCAGCTCTCGCCCGCGCGCCACCAGGTCGCCGGCGAAGCAGCAGGGCCCGGCGACGTCCTGGACCACCGGGTCGCCGGACTTCTCCCGGCCCTTGGGGTCCAGCGCCAGCACCCGGATCGGCCACGCCTCGGGTACGAACACGGTCCTGGTGGCCACCTGCGCGCCGGCGTGGGTGACCGCGATGGCCCGGCCGCCGGCCGACTTGGCGTACTCCACCCGGGCCAGCACCGTGCCGTTCTTCGCCAGCAGGGAGCGGCCGAACTCGGTGACCAGCCCGTACCGGCCGTCGAACAGCCCGGGGACCTCGGCGCGCAGCAGGTCCGCGTACGCGGCGAAGCCCGGCTCGTCGGCGTCGGAGCCGAAGTTGACGGGGAGGCCGCCGCCGATGTCGAGCACCTCGACCTGCTGGCGGCCGGCCGCCGCGTTGATCCGCTCGGCCAGCTCGTACGCCTCGCGGACGCCGGCCGCCATCAGCTCCAGCGGCACCCCTTGCGAACCGGTGTGGGTGTGCAGGCGGTTCATCCAGGGCCGCTCGGCGTAGGCGTCCAGCACCCACTCCAGGGCGCCCGGGTCGCGCAGCGCCACCCCGAACTTGGAGGTGGCGGTCGCCGTGCTCATCGCGCCGATGCTGCCCGCGCCGATCTGCGGGTTGACCCGCAGGCCGACCGGCGCGGCCGGGGAGCCGGCGGGCGCGGCGGCGCGCAGCGCGTCGATCCTGGCCAGCTCCTGCGGGTTGTCGGCGTTGACCGCGATGCCCAGGGCGAGGGCCTCGCGCAGCTCGGCCGCGGTCTTGGCGGGGGAGTCCAGCACGATCCGGTCGGCGGGGATGCCCGCGGCGCGGGCCAGCGCCAGCTCGCCGGGGCTGGCCACCTCCGCGCCGAGCCCCAGCTCACCGAGCAGCGCCAGCACCGGCACCAGGGACGCGGCCTTCACGGCGAAGGTGTGCGTGACGGCGACGCCGGGGGTGGCGAAGGCGGCGCGCAGCTCGGCCGTGCTGCGTTCGATGCCCGTGACGTCGAGCAGTCCCACGACCGGCTCGTGCTCGCCCACCAGTCCCCGGTCCACCGCAGCGCGCAGCGCGTGACCCCGCCGTATCCCCAGCTCATCCGTCATGACGGCCATCCCATCACCTCCCCGTTCGGCCCCGCCACCCCGGTCCGCCCCGCGGGACGGCGCGCGCGGGCGCCCCGGGGCCGGCCGCCGCCGCGGCCTTGTTGACTAGAGATATTCAGGTGGTCAGGATGTGAATGGACGGACACCACGACGAGACGCGGGCACCACCCGAGGCAAGAGGAGGCCGCAGCGATGACGGGACCGAGGCCGGTGCGCGCGCCGCGCGGGACGGAGCTGACCGCTTTGGGCTGGCAGCAGGAGGCCGCCCTGCGCATGCTGCAGAACAACCTCGATCCGGAGGTGGCCGAGCACCCGGAGAAGCTGGTGGTCTACGGCGGCTCCGGCAAGGCCGCCCGGGACTGGAACTCCTTCGACGCGATGGTCCGCACCCTGCGCGGCCTGAAGCAGGACGAGACGATGCTGGTCCAGTCCGGCCGGCCGGTCGGCGTCATGCAGACCCACGAGTGGGCGCCGCGGGTGCTGATCGCCAACTCCAACCTGGTCGGCGACTGGTCCACCTGGGAGGAGTTCCGCCGCCTGGAAGCCCTCGGGCTGACCATGTACGGCCAGATGACCGCCGGCTCGTGGATCTACATCGGCACCCAGGGCATCCTCCAGGGCACCTACGAGACCTTCGCCGCCGTCGCCGAGAAGCGCTTCGGCGGCAGCCTGGCCGGCACCGTCACGCTCACCGCGGGCCTGGGCGGCATGGGCGGCGCGCAGCCGCTGGCCGTCACCATGAACGGCGGCGTCGTCATCTGCGTCGACTGCGACCCGCGGGCCATCGAGCGCCGCATCGGGCACCGCTACCTCGACGTGCGGGCCGACTCCCTCGACGAGGCGCTGCGGCTGGCCGCCGAGGCCCGCGCCGCCCGCCGCCCGCTGTCGATCGGCGTGCTCGGCAACGCCGCCGAGGTGATGCCGCGCGCGCTCGCCATGGGCGCGCCCATCGACATCGTCACCGACCAGACCTCCGCGCACGACCCGCTGGCCTACCTGCCGACCGGCGTGGACTTCGCCGACATGGCGTCCTTCGCCGCCGAGAAGCCCGCCGAGTTCACCGAGCGGGCCCGCGCGTCGATGGCCCGGCACGTGGAGGCGATGGTCGGCTTCCAGGACGCGGGCGCCGAGGTCTTCGACTACGGGAACTCCATCCGCGGCGAGGCGCGACTGGCCGGGTACGAGCGGGCGTTCGCCTTCCCCGGCTTCGTGCCCGCGTACATCCGCCCGCTGTTCTGCGAGGGCCGCGGGCCGTTCCGCTGGGCCGCGCTGTCCGGCGACCCGGCCGACATCGCGGCCACCGACCGGGCCATCCTCGACCTGTTCCCGGAGAACGAGTCGCTGGCCCGCTGGATCAGGCTGGCCGGCGAGCGGGTCCACTTCCAGGGCCTGCCGGCCCGCATCTGCTGGCTCGGCTACGGCGAACGCGACCGGGCCGGCGAGCGGTTCAACGAGATGGTCGCCGACGGCACCCTCAAGGCCCCCATCGTGATCGGCCGCGACCACCTCGACACCGGCTCGGTCGCCTCCCCCTACCGCGAGACCGAGGGCATGCTCGACGGCTCCGACGCCATCGCCGACTGGCCGCTGCTCAACGCGATGGTCAACGTCGCCTCCGGCGCCTCCTGGGTCTCCATCCACCACGGCGGCGGCGTCGGCATCGGCCGCTCCCTGCACGCCGGCCAGGTCACGGTCGCCGACGGCACCGCGCTGGCCGGCGAGAAGATCCGCCGGGTGCTCACCAACGACCCCGGCATGGGCGTCATCCGCCACGTCGACGCCGGCTACGAGCGCGCCGAGGAGGTCGCCGCCGAGCGCGGCGTCCGCGTCCCGATGAGGGAGTCCGAGTGACCGGCGCGCCCCCCGGCGACACCCCGGGCGGGCCCGGCGGCCCCGCCCGGACCGGTGCGGGTGCGGGCGCCCCTGCCCGGACCGGTGCCGGCACCGGTGCCCGTGCCGGTGCGAGCTTCCACGAGATGTGGCGGGACCTCGCCCCCATCGGCCGCGACGCCGGCACGGGCGGCTACCGCCGCTACGCCTGGACCGGCGCGGACGCCGACTGCCGCGCGTGGTTTCGCGCCCAGGCCGAGGCGCGCGGCCTGGCCTACGAGGTCGACCGCAACGGCAACCAGTGGGCCTGGCGCGGCGACCCGGCCGCGGGCGACGCCGTCGTCACCGGCTCCCACCTGGACTCGGTGCCCGACGGCGGCGCCTTCGACGGTCCGCTCGGCGTCGTCTCCTCCTTCGCCGCCCTGGACGAGCTGGGCGCCCGCGGCGCGACCCCGCGCCGCCCGCTGGGCATCGTCAACTTCACCGACGAGGAGGGCGCCCGCTTCGGCGTCGCCTGCGCCGGCTCCCGACTCACCGCGGGCCGGCTCACCCCGCGGCGCGCCCGGGAGCTGCGCGACGCCGACGGCGTCACCCTGGCCGACGCGATGGAACGGGCCGGTCGCGACCCCGAGGCGATCGGCCCCGACCCCGAACGCCTCGCCCGCATCGGCGCCTTCGTCGAACTCCACATCGAGCAGGGCCGCGCCCTCGACCTCGGCGGCCACCGGGTCGGCGTCGCCTCCGCGATCTGGCCGCACGGCCGCTGGCGGTTCGACTTCGACGGCGAGGCCAACCACGCCGGCACCACCCGGCTGCAGGACCGCCGCGACCCGATGCTCACCTACGCCACCACCGTGCTCGCCGCCCGCAAGAAGGCGCGGCTGGCCGGCGCGCTGGCCACCTTCGGCAAGGTCGCCGTCGACCCGAACGGCGTCAACGCCATCCCCTCCCGGGTACGCGGCTGGCTGGACTCCCGCGCGGCCGACGAGGACACCCTCGCCGCGGTCGTCGCCGCGATCGAGCAGGCCGCCCGCGAGCGCGGAGCGCGCGACGGCGTCGCGGTCAGCGTCACCCGCGAGTCCTTCACCCCGGTGGTGGAGTTCTCCCACGAACTGCGCGACAGGCTCGCCGCCCTGGTCGGAGGGGGCGCGCCGGCCCCGGTGCTGCCCACCGGCGCGGGACACGACGCCGGAATCCTCTCCGAGGCCGTGCCGACCGCCATGCTGTTCGTGCGCAACCCCACCGGCGTCTCGCACTCCCCGGCCGAATCCGCCGCGGAGGACGACTGCGCCGCCGGGGTCGGCGCGCTGGCCGACGTACTGGAGGGTCTCGCGTGCGGGTGACGTACTGGCTGGAGCACGCCTGGCTGGACCCGGTGGTGGAGCCGGGCGTGCTGCTGACCGCCGACGGCGGGCGCGTCACCGAGCTGCGCACCGGCGTCGAGGCGCCCCCGCCCGGCGCGACCGTGCTGCGCGGCCTGGCGCTGCCGGGGCTGGCCAACGCGCACAGCCACGCCTTCCACCGGGCGCTGCGCGGCACCGTCCAGGTCGGCACCGGGACCTTCTGGACCTGGCGCGAGTTCATGTACTCCGTCGCCTACCACCTCACTCCCGACTCCTACTTCGACCTCGCCCGCGCGACCTACGCCGAGATGGCGCTGGCCGGCGTCACCTGCGTCGGCGAGTTCCACTACCTGCACCACCGGCCGGACGGCAGGCCGTACGCCGACCCCAACGCCATGGGCGAGGCGCTGATCGCCGCCGCCGCCGAGGCCGGCATCCGCATCACGCTGCTGGACACCGTCTACCTGCACGGCGGTCTGACCCGCGACGGCTACCGGCCGCTGGAGGGCGTCCAGGCCCGCTTCGGCGACGGCACCGCCGAGCGCTGGCACGACCGCTGGACCAGGCTGCGCGACGGGCACCCGGCCAAGGACGGCGAGCACGCCAGGATCGGCGCCGCGGTGCACTCGGTGCGGGCCTTCTCCGACCGGGACGGCTACGCCGACTTCGCCCGGTGGACGGACGGCGTGCCCACCCACGTGCACCTGTCCGAGCAGCCCGCGGAGAACGACGCCTGCGTCGCGGTGCACCGCCGCACCCCCGCCCGGCTGCTCGCCGACTCCGGCTTCTGGGGGCGGCACACCACGGCGGTGCACGCCACCCACCTCACCGGCGAGGACATCGGCCTGATCGGCCGGGCCCGCAGCACCGTCTGCATGTGCCCCACCACCGAACGGGACCTGGCCGACGGCATCGGCCCCGCGCCCCAACTGCGGCGCGCCGGCAGCGCGCTGAGCCTGGGCAGCGACAGCCACGCGGTGATCGACCTGCTCGCCGAGGCCCGCGCGATGGAGCTGAACGAGCGGCTGCGCAGCCGCAGCCGCGGCCACTGGACGGCCGGCCAGCTGCTGCGCGCGGCCACCGAGGACGGCCACGTGAGCCTCGGCTGGCCGGAGGCGGGCCGGCTGGAGACCGGTGCGCTCGCCGACTTCACCGTGATCGGGCTGGACTCGGTGCGCACCGCGGGCCCGGCGCCGCGGCTGGGCGCGGAGACCGCGGTATTCGCGGCGACCGCGGCGGACGTCCGGCACACCGTGGTCGGCGGACGTCAGGTCGTCGAGGACGGCCGGCACCTGCTGGTCGACGACGTGCCCGGGGCGCTGACCCGCTCGATCGCCGCCGCCCTGCACGGCTGATCCCGCCCGCACGCAGCGTCCGGCCCGCGCCGCGCGAGCCGTACCCCAAGCCGTACCCCACCCCGACCCCCGGAGAGGACACGAGGAGCATGCCGGCCAGCACGGCGCACAGCGCCAGCACGGGCAGCACGGGCAGCCCAGGCAGCACCGCCGGCACAGGCAGCGCGGCCGACGCCGCCAGCGCCGCCAGTACCGTGATCACGAACATCGGCAGCCTGGTCACCAACGACCCCTCCCTCCTCGATCCGGACGGCAACCCCCTGGGACTGGTCCGGGACGCCGCCGTCGTCGTCGAGGGCGACCGCGTCGTCTGGACCGGCGCCTCAAGCAAAGCACCGGCCACTGACAACCGGTTCGACGCCGGCGGCCGGGCGCTGCTGCCCGGCTTCGTCGACTCCCACGCCCACCTGGTCTTCGCCGGGGAGCGCGGCGCCGAGTTCGCCGCGCGGATGTCGGGCCGCCCGTACACCGCGGGCGGCATCCGCACCACCGTCGCCGCCACCCGCGCCGCGACCGACGAGGAGCTGTCCGCGGGCGTCGCCCGGTTCATGGCCGAGGCGCTGCGGCAGGGCACCACCACCGTCGAGACCAAGTCCGGCTACGGCCTGACCGTCGAGGACGAGGAGCGGGCGCTGCGAGCGGCCCGCCGGCACACCGACGAGACCACCTACCTCGGCGCCCACGTGGTGCCGCCGGAGTTCGACGGCGACGCGGACGGCTACACCGCCCTGGTCGCGGGCGCGATGCTGGAGGCCTGCGTGCCGCACGCCCGCTGGATCGACGTCTTCTGCGAGCGCGGCGCCTTCGACGGCGACCAGACGCGTACCGTCCTGGCCGCCGGGCGGGCCCGCGGCCTCGTCCCGCGGGTGCACGCCAACCAGCTCGGCCACGGGCCCGGCGTCCAGATCGCCGTCGAGCTGGACGCGGCCTCCGCCGACCACTGCACACACCTGACCGACGCCGACGTCGAGGCGCTGGCCGACAGCGCCCGGGACCCCGGCCGGGCCGGGACGGTCGCCACGCTGCTGCCCGGCGCGGAATTCTCCACCCGCGCCGTCTACCCCGACGCGCGCAGGCTGCTGGACGCCGGCGTCACGGTGGCGCTGTCCACCGACTGCAACCCCGGCTCGTCCTTCACCACCTCGATGGCGTTCTGCGTCGCGCTGGCCGTGCGGGACATGGGCATGACGCCCGACGAGGCGGTCAGGGCCGCGACGCACGGCGGCGCGCGCGCCCTGCGCCGTACCGACGTGGGTACGGTCGCCCCGGGCGCGCGCGCCGACCTGCATCTGCTGGACGCGCCGAGCCATGTCCACCTGGCCTACCGGCCCGGTGTGCCGCTGACCGCGGCCGTCTGGCGCGGCGGGCGGCTACTCCTCGACCATCAGGCCGCGGCGCAGCCGTGACAGGGTGCGGCTCAGCAGCCGCGAGACGTGCATCTGCGAGATGCCCAGCTCCTCGCCGATCTCCGACTGCGTGAGGTTTCCCACGAAGCGCAGCGACAGGATGGCGCGGTCGCGCGGCGGCAGCTGCGCGATCAGCGGCTTGAGCGACTCGACGTACTCCACGCCCTCCAGGTCGTGGTCCTCGTAGCCGATCCGGTCCGCGAGCGCGCCCTCCGGGTCGTCCTCGGCGGGCTGCGCGTCCAGCGAGCTGGCGGTGTAGGCGTTGCTCGCCGACATGCCCTCGATGACCTCGTGCTCCGGCAGGTCCAGGCGCTCGGCCAGCTCCCGCACGGTGGGCGTGCGGTCCAGCTGCTGGGCCAGTTCGTCGCCGGCCTTCGCCAGGTCCAGCCGCAGCTCCTGGAGCCGCCGCGGCACCCGCACCGACCAGCTGGTGTCCCGGAAGAACCGCTTGATCTCGCCGACGATGGTCGGCATCGCGAAGGTCGGGAACTCCACCTCCCGGCTCAGCTCGAACCGGTCGATGGCCTTGATCAGGCCGATCGTGCCGACCTGGATGATGTCCTCCATCGGTTCGCTGCGGGTGCGGAACCGGGACGCGGCGAACTTCACCAGTGCCAGGTTCAGCTCCACCAGCGTGTTGCGCACGTACGAGTACTCCGGGCCGCCCTCCTCCAGCTCGGCCAGGCGCGCGAACAGCGTCTTGGACAGGGCGCGCGCGTCGACCGGTCCGATCTCGTCGTACGGGGGGATTTCCGGGAGCCCCTCAAGTCCTTCCGGCGCCTGCCGGCCCCGTCCGCGACGTGGGCCCCGTGGCGCTCTGCGTGCTCCTGCTCATGATCCAGGCCGAGCCGGGGTGTCATGTGCTCATCCCTCTCTTGCGGCGGGCGGTTGCTGTGCCGTAGCCGATGGCATCCTTCAGCCGTATCTCCACCCCTACCCCGTTTCCCGCGGATGTCGCAAGTTCGCCGGTGTGAAGATGCCGACTACCGCAGGATCGGCTATGTGCGTAGGGTCGGGTGGGCATGAGCAGGCGGACCTGACCAGGTGAGCCGTGATGCGCCAGAGGCAGAAGGAGCGTCCATGGACCGTGAGGCGGTCGGTACGGCCGACCTGGGCCGGTTGCATGTCGAGGTCACCCAGCGGGCCGGGTCAGCGGTCTTCACGCCGGCCGGAGAGCTGGACCACCACACCGCGGACGTGCTCGCCGTGCCGCTGGACGAGGCGATCGACGCCGGGGCGATCCGGCTCGTGATCGACTGCTCCCGGCTCGCCTTCTGCGACTCCACGGGGCTGAACGTGCTGCTCGGCGCGCGGCTGCGGGTCGCCGCGCAGGGCGGCGCCGTGCACCTGGCGGCGATGCAGCCCACGGTGGCGAGGGTGTTCGAGATCACCGGCGCGGACGCGGTGTTCGTCCTCCACGACACCGTGGAGCAGGCACTTCAGGAATAGTTCGGGGTGGGCGTCGTAAGGCGGAGCGGGGAGGGAACATGAGCGACATCGGCGGCGTACGCCGCGGTTTTCGTGGCACGCCGTACGTGTTCCGGGAGATCGACCGGGCAGAAGAATGACGGAACCGTCGGAGATCCGTGAGGTGAGGCCTAGATGAGCACCACCCGGCCCTACGCCGAGGACGACCGCGGTTCGGACACGGGCGACGCGGAAGGCGAGTCCGACGTGGGGAGTTTCGTGGTGGACCCGGTGAGGCGGCTGGCGCTCTCCGGGGAGAGCGGGATAGTGCCCAGGGCGCGTGACTTCACCCGTCAGGCGCTGCGGGACTGGGGCTGGCTGCCCGCTGCCACCGCAGATCGCAGGGCCGCCGCGGAGGACGTGCTGCTGGTCGTCTCCGAGCTGGTCACCAATGCCTGCCTGCACGCCGGCGGCCCCGAGGAGCTGCGGCTGCGGCACGGCGACAAGGCGCTGCGCATGGAGGTCGTGGACGGCGGTGCGGGCGAGCCCGCGCCGCGCACCCCGCACCGCTCGGGGCGGCCCGGCGGCCACGGCATGTTCATCGTCCAGCGGCTGTGCCTGGACTGGGGTGTGATCCGCACGGCCGACCACCCGGGCAAGACGGTCTGGGCGGAGATGGCCGCGCCCTCCTGACCGCGGCCGGTCCCGGGCGGCGCGTCCTCCCGGGACCGGGGCGCCGTCAGCCGGTGCCCGGACCAGCTCCTCCAGCGCAGCTCCGGGTCCTCCACGGCGACCGGGCCGGCCGCCGTCCGCACCTCCCGGTCGCGGCCGGGAGGTGCGGACTACCATCGAGCCCATGACCCGCGTACTTCTCGCCGAGGACGACGCATCCATCTCCGAGCCGCTCGCGCGCGCCCTGCGCCGCGAGGGCTACGAGGTCGAGGTGCGCGAGGACGGCCCCACCGCTCTGGAGACCGCGCTGCTCGGCGCCGTCGACCTGGTCGTGCTCGACCTGGGCCTGCCCGGCATGGACGGCCTCGACGTGTGCCGCCGCATCCGTACCGAGGGGCACTCTTTCCCGGTCCTGGTCCTCACCGCACGTGCGGACGAGGTCGACACCGTGGTCGGTCTGGACGCCGGCGCGGACGACTACGTCACCAAGCCGTTCCGGCTGGCCGAACTCCTCGCGCGGGTACGGGCGCTGCTGCGCCGCGGCACCACCGAGGCGGCCCAGCCCGCCACCCACGGTGTGCGGATCGACGTCGAGTCGCACCGCGCCTGGATGGGCGACGACGAACTCCAGCTCACCGCCAAGGAGTTCGACCTGCTGCGGGTGCTGGTGCGGGACGCGGGCCGGGTGGTCACCCGCGAGCAGCTGATGCGCGAGGTCTGGGACACCACCTGGTGGTCGTCCACCAAGACCCTGGACATGCACATCTCCTGGCTGCGCAAGAAGCTCGGTGACGACGCCGCCAACCCGCGCTTCATCTCCACGGTCCGCGGAGTGGGCTTCCGCTTCGAGAAGAACTGACCCGGCGCCGCCATGCGCCGTCGTCTGATCTCCTCCACGCTGGCCGTGGTGCTGGTCGTCATCGGCGTCTTCGGGATCTCGCTGGTCCTGGTGGAGTCCAGGACCATCCAGAGCAGCGCCCAGGACGGCGTGGACTCCGAGGCGGTGCGGCTCACCGGCATCGTGGAGAACCGCCTGCTGGCCGGTGAGTCGGTGGACGCCCGCGGCCTGGACCGGCAGATCGCCGACGACCGGTACGCGGTGGTCAGCGTGCCCGGCAACCCCGAGGTGCACCTGGGCAAGCGGCCCAAGGGCAAGGTGATCAGCTCCACCCAGCACGGCGACCACGGCGAGTCGGTGACGGTGGAGGAGTCGCGCTCCACGGTCAGCCAGCAGCTCGGCCGCACCCTGCTGGTCATCCTGGCGGTCGCGCTGCTCGCGGTGCTGGCCGCGGTCGCCCTCGCGGTCCGCCAGGCCCGCCGGCTGGCCAGCCCGCTCACCGACCTCGCCGAGACCGCGGAACGCCTCGGCTCCGGCGACCCGCGCCCCCGGCACCGCCGCTACGGCGTCCCGGAACTCGACCGGATCGCGGACGTGCTGGACGCCAGCGCCGAGCGGATCGGCCGGATGCTGACCGCCGAGCGGCGGCTGGCCGCGGACGCCTCGCACCAGCTGCGCACCCCGCTGACCGCGCTGTCCATGCGCCTTGAGGAGATCATGGCGACCGCCGACGACCGGGAGGCGGTGAAGGAGGAGGCGGCCATCGCGCTCGGCCAGGTGGAGCGGCTGACCGACGTGGTGCAGCGGCTGCTGACCAACTCCCGCGACCCGCGCACCGGCTCGGCGGTCGACTTCGACCTCGACGAGGTGGTCAAGCAGCAGGTCGAGGAGTGGCGCCCGGCGTACCAGGGCGAGGGCCGCTCGATGGTGCTGTCCGGAGCCCGCGGGCTGCGCGCGGTCGGCACGCCCGGCGCGGTCGCGCAGGTGCTGGCCACGCTGATCGAGAACTCGCTGATGCACGGCGCCGGCACGGTGGCGCTGCACACCCGGGTCACCGGCAACCAGGCGGTGGTCGAGGTGAGCGACGACGGGCCGGGGGTGCCGCCGGACCTGGGCGCGCGGGTCTTCGAGCGGTCGGTCAGCGGCCGCAACTCCACCGGGCTGGGCCTGGCGGTCGCCCGCGACCTGGCCGAGGCGGACGGCGGCCGGCTGGAGCTGCTCCAGCAGCGTCCGCCGGTGTTCGCGCTGTTCCTGGCGCAGGAGATCGTGCCGCCCGCGCCGCGCGAGGAGGTCATCGGCTGAGGCGGGCCGCCGGGGCGTCGCAGGCGCGCCCGCCGCGACGGCGCCGGCCCCGTGGACTCAGCGGCTGCTGCTCCGGCCCCGCGGAACTCAGCGGCTGCCGCGCCGCCCCCGTGGACTCAGCGGCTGCCGCGCCGGGCGATCGCCCGCTGCCGCGGCTTGGCCTGCGCGAGGATCGCCTCGGCCTGCTCGACCGCCTCGCGGGCCGGCAGCGCCCGGAACACCCAGGTCCGGTAGGACCAGAAGCGGAACAGCGTCGCGACGCCGATGCCGACGAACTTGAAGATGTTGCTCTGCAGCTGGCTGTCCCAGTGGAAGCCGTACGTGGCCAGATAGAGCACGCCGTTCTCGATCACCAGGCCGACCGCGCTGAACAGCAGGAACAGGCTCAGCTCCTTGGTGCGCCCGGCCTTGTCGCGGTCACGGTAGGTGAAGTACCGGAAGCCCACGTAGTTGAAGACGATCGCGATGACCGTCGCCAGGATCGACGCGCGCACGGTCTGCAGCCCGGTGTTGTGCCGCAGCAGGTTGAACGCCCCGATGTTGACCAGGACGCCCGCCGCGCCGACCGCTCCGAACTTCGCGATCTCGCGGTAGAGCAGGTCCAGCCGCGAACGCAGTCCGTGCCGTTCGCGGTGATCGCGCCGTTCGCTCATGTGTCGCTCGGCCCTGTCTGTGGGAATGGTGGTGCTCCTTGCCCACCTCATGCTAACCGCCCGGTGCGAAAATACGGCGATCGGCGGCCGTCGACCGCCGAGGCGGCGGCCGGTGCTGCGGCCGTCCCCAGGCGGATACCCTGGTCAGCGTGACATATCCCGTAGTCGGCATGGTCGGAGGCGGCCAGCTCGCCCGTATGACGCACGAGGCGGGCATCCCGCTCGGCATCCGCTTCAAGATCCTCAGCGACACCCCGCAGGACTCCGCCGCGCAGGTGGTCGCGGACGTCACCGTCGGTGACTACCGCGACCTGGAGACGCTGCGCGCCTTCGCCGCCGGGTGCGACGTCCTCACCTTCGACCACGAGCACGTGCCGTCCGCGCACCTGCGCGCCCTGGAAGCGGACGGCGTCGTGGTCCGGCCCGGCGCCGAGGCGCTGGTGCACGCCCAGGACAAGGGCGTCATGCGCACCCGGCTCGCCGAGATCGGCGTCGCGTGCCCGCGCAACCGCATCGTCGCCGACCCGGCGGACGCCGCCGCCTTCGCCGAGTCGGTGGGCGGCTGGCCGATCGTGCTGAAGACGGTGCGCGGCGGCTACGACGGCAAGGGCGTGTGGGTGGTCGGCTCGCGGGAGGAGGCTGCCGAGCCCTTCCGCGCCGGAGTGCCGGTGCTCGCCGAGGAGAAGGTCGACTTCGTCCGGGAGCTGGCGGCCAACGTGGTGCGCTCGCCGCACGGCCAGGCGGTGGCCTACCCGGTGGTCGAGTCGATCCAGGTGGACGGCGTGTGCGACACGGTGATCGCGCCCGCGCCCGACCTCGCGCCCGAACTGTCCGCGCAGGCGCAGCAGCTCGCGCTGACCGTGGCCCGGGAACTGGGCGTGGTCGGGCACCTGGCGGTCGAGCTGTTCGAGACCGCGGACGGCCGGGTGCTGGTCAACGAGCTGGCGATGCGCCCGCACAACAGCGGCCACTGGACCATGGACGGCGCGGCCACCTCGCAGTTCGCCAACCACCTGCGCGCGGTCCTGGACCTGCCGCTGGGCGACCCGCGCCCGCGGGCCCGATGGACGGTGATGGCCAACGTGCTCGGCGGCGACTTCCCCGACATGTACCCGGCCTACCTGCACTGCATGGCCCGCGACCCCGGGCTGAAGATCCACATGTACGGCAAGGACGTGAAGCCCGGCCGCAAGGTCGGCCACGTCACCACCTACGGCGACGACCTGGCCGAGGTGCGCGAGCGCGCCCGCCACGCGGCCGACTACCTGCGAGGAACCATCGATGAGTGAAGCGCCCGCGTCCCCGGCGTCCGCGTCGTCGTCCGCGTCCGCCGCCTCTGCCGGTTCGGCGGGCCCGGCGGCTTCGGCGGCCGGGTCCGGCGCGTCTCCGCTGGTGGGCATCGTGATGGGCTCGGACTCCGACTGGCCGGTCATGGAGGCCGCGGCGAAGGCGCTGGACGAGTTCGCGGTGCCGTACGAGGTCGACGTGGTCTCCGCGCACCGCATGGCGCACGCGATGGTCGCCTACGGCGAGGAGGCCGCCGACCGCGGGCTGAAGGCGATCATCGCCGGCGCGGGCGGCGCGGCGCACCTGCCGGGCATGCTCGCCTCGGTCACGCCGCTGCCGGTGATCGGCGTGCCGGTGCCGCTGAAGTACCTCGACGGCATGGACTCACTGCTGTCCATCGTGCAGATGCCGGCCGGCGTCCCGGTCGCCACCGTGTCCATCGGCGGGGCGCGCAACGCGGGACTGCTGGCCGCGCGCATCCTGGCCGCCCACGACCCCGAACTGCTCGCGCGCATGCGCGAGTTCCAGGCGTCCCTGACCGAGGCGGCCACCGACAAGGGCCGCAGGCTGCGGGCGAAGGTCGGCGGCGGTTCGGGCTTCGGCTTCGGCCAGTAGCCCGCCGCCGCCCGGTCCGCTCGTCCGCTCGGGCCACCCGGTCCGCTTGGTCCGCCCAGCCCCCCTGGCCGCCCCGGCCCTCGACCGCCGGCGCCTCAGACCACCGGCACCGGGTGGCGGCGTACGCGTGCGCCGGGGCCGCCGAGGATCGAGGGCAGGGCGGCGGCCACCGGGTCGTGCGGGGTGCCGAGCGCGACCGCGCTCGCCCGTTCCAGCCGCTCGTAGTGCGCGTCGTCCAGGTCGAGGTCCAACGCGCCCAGGTACGCGTCCAGTTGCGCGGTCGTGCGCGGGCCGACCACCGGGACGAAGGCGGTGGCCGAGCGCGCGGCCCGCGCCCTCAGCCAGGCCACGGACACCTGCGCGGCGCCGGCGCCGGTCTCTTGCGCGACCGCCAGCACCTCGTCCAGCACCGCCGCGGTGTGCGCGTCCTCCTCCCGCACCGCGCCGCGCCGCTTGCGCAGGCTGTCCTCGCCGCGCCGGTGCTTGCCGGTCAGCAGACCGCCGGCCAGCGGGCCGTAGAGCGCCGCGCCGAGGCCGAACGCCTCGGCCATCGGCAGCAGTTCGCGCTCGGCGGTGCGCTCGGCGAGGCTGTACTCGACCTGGATGCCGACGATGCGCGCCCGGTCGCGCAGGTCGGCGGCCGTGGCGGCGGCGGCCACCCGCCAGGCCGGGAAGTTGGACAGGCCGCCGTGCAGGATCTTGCCGGCCCTGACCAGGTCGTCGAAGGCCGCGACGATCTCCGCGACGGGTGTCAGCCCGTCCGGCAGGTGCGCCCAGTACACGTCCACGTAGTCGGTCCCGAGCCGGCGCAGGCTCGCCTCCAGCGAACGGACCATCGTCCTGCGGTCGTTGCCGGCGGCGCCGGCGCCGGTGCGCTCGCCGCTGCCGCGGGTGTACTTGGTCGCCAGTACGAAGGCGTCCCGGTCGGCGCCGAGCAGGCCGCCGAGCACCGTCTCGGACGTGCCGCCCTGGTACGCGTCGGCGGTGTCGACGAAGGTGCCGCCGGCCTCGGCGAAGGCGTGGAAGATCGCGGCGGCCTCCTCGGGCCCCGCGCCGGCGCCAGGACCGGTCCCGAAGGTGGCGGTGCCGAGCGCGTACTCGGACACGCGCAGGCCGGTGTGCCGGCCGAACGTGGTGTGGTCCATGGGGTCGTCCCCTCCAAAACCGGAATCAGATTCCCCCACCCTACCGGAACCGGATTCCGGTAGGGTGGGGGCAGCGCGCGGGCCGGGTCCGCGCGTGCGCCGGACGGGACGTGACGCCCGCGGCGGCCCTGTGCGGGAGGAGGCGGCGGCGTGGACGCGAGGCGGGCGCCCGGACGCGTGGAGGCCGCGCGGGACCCCGGGGCCGGGACCGCGGCTACGGGAGCCCCGGGCACCGCGACCGCGCCGGGTTCCGAGGGCGCGGCGGAGCCCGCGACCGGGCCGCGGAAGCCGCGGCGGGCGCAGGCCCTGCGCAACCGGGAGGCGCTCGTGGCGGTGGCGCGGGAGGCGTTCGCGGCCGGGGAGGCGGACATCCGGGTCGAGGAGATCGCGCGGCGCGCGGGCGTCGGGGTCGGCACCTTCTACCGGCACTTCTCGACCCGCGAGGGCATCGTCGAGGCCGTCTACGACCAGCGGGTGCGCGATCTGTGCGCCGCCGCGCCGGGGCTGCTGGAGACCCTGCCGCCGCAGGACGCGATCGCGGCCTTCCTGCAGCAGCTCGTCGACCACGCGGCCGGGAGCCGCAGCACCGCGGTCGCGCTGAAGGCGGTCATGGACCTCGGCTCGCCCGTCTTCCCGCGGGCCCGCGCGGACATGATCGACGCGCTCGGGCACCTGATGTCCGCGGCGGTCGCCGCGGGCGCGATCCGTGCGGACATCGGCCCCGAGACCCTCTTCCGGGCCATGAGCGGCATCTGCTCCTCGCACGACCAGCCCGGCTGGGAGCCCGAGGCGCGGTCCATCGTCCGCCTGCTCTGCGCGGGCCTGGCCGCGCCGGCCCAGGGCGCGGCGACGCCCGGCGAGCGCTGAGCCCGGCGCGGACCGGGCGTGCGCGCCGGAAGGCTCGCGGGGCCGGGGCCGGGGCCGGTGGCCGGGGGCTGCGCGCCGCTGGGTGGCGGGCCCGGGGGCCTCGCCCCGCGGGGTGGCGCGCCGGAGGGCCGCGCGCCGGGGCCGGCGGGCCGGGAGGTGGCGGGCCGGGCCTCAGCCCTTGCCGTCGAGTCGGCCGATCGTCGCCGCGGACGGCTCGCGCCGCGCCCGCAGCGCCACCGCCGCCGACTGCGCGTCGCGCAGCACCCGCAGCGCGTTGTCCCAGGTGAGCTTCGCCAGGTCCGCCTCGGACCAGCCGCGGCGCAGGAGTTCGGCGATCAGGTTCGGGTAGCCGGCGACGTCGTCCAGGCCGCGCGGGGTGAAGGCGGTGCCGTCGAAGTCGCCGCCGATGCCGATGTGGTCGATGCCGGCGACCTCCCGCATGTGGTCCAGGTGGTCGGCGACCGTCGCCTCGGTGGCGACCGGGCGCGGGTGCGCGGCCTCGAAGGCGCGCTGCACGGCCATGCCCTCCGGCGTCGTGTCCAGCGCGTGGAAGCCGTGCGCGGCCATGTTGGCGTCGGCCGCCTCGGTCCACTCGATGGCCGCGGGCAGGATGAACTTCGGCACGAACGTGGCCATCGCCACGCCGCCGTTGGCCGGGAGCTGGGCGAGCACGTCGTCGGGGACGTTGCGGACGTGGTCGCAGACCGCGCGGGCGGAGGAGTGCGAGAACAGCACCGGCGCCTCGGTGACGCGCAGCGCGGCGCGCATGGTGTCGGGCGAGACGTGCGAGAGGTCCACGAGCATCCCGAGCCGGTTCATCTCACGGACCACCTCCTCGCCGAACGCGGTCAGCCCGCCCGCCTTCGGCTCGTCGGTCGCCGAGTCCGCCCAGGGGGTGTTGTCGTTGTGGGTGAGCGTCATGTAGCGCACGCCCAGGTCGTACAGCTGCCGCAGCACACCGAGCGAGCAGTCGATCGAGTGGCCGCCCTCGGCGCCGAGCAGCGAGGCGATCCGGCCGTCGGCGCGCGCGGCCTCGACCCCGTCGGCGTCGAAGGCCAGCCGCAGGTCGTCGGGGTGGCGCGCGGCCAGCCGCTTGACCAGGTCGATCTGCTCCAGCGTCGCGGTGACGGCCGCGCCGCCCGTCAGCTCGCACGACACGTACACCGACCAGAACTGCGCGCCCACGCCGCCGCGGCGCAGCCGGGGGATGTCGGTGTGCGTCCGGCCGCTCTGGTCGGCGGCGATGTCGAGGCGGTCCAGGTCGTACGCCACCTGGTGCCGGAACTGCGAGGGCAGGTCGTTGTGCCCGTCCACGACGGGGTGGGCGGCCAGCAGCTCGGAAGCGCGCGCGAGGTAGTCCATGCCCGCCACCCTAACGATGCCGGTCCGGCGCGGGCGGGCGGCGTCCGCGGGCGCGCCCGGGCCGCCGGGTCCTCCCGCGGACACCGGCCCGGCGCACCGGCCCGGCGCACCGGCCCGCGCACCGCCCGGCCCCGGTCGCGGCCGTCGCCGGCGGCCCGGCGGCCGTCACAGCACACCGCGGCGCACCAGCGTGCTCAGGGCGAGCGCCGCCGCCGGCAGCGGCAGCCACACGGTGATCAGCCGGAAGCCGAGGACCGCCGAGGCCGCCGTGGCGGTGGGGGAGCCCGCGGCGACCAGGGCGACGGTCAGCGCCGCGTCGACCGAGCCGATGCCGCCCGGCGAGGGCACCACCGTGGCCAGGCAGGTCGCCGCGAGGTAGGCGAGGGCGACGTGGGCGGCCGGCACCGGCATGTCGAGCGCCAGCGCCACCGCGGCCATCGCGCCCGCCTGGAGCAGCGGGAAGGCCAGCGAGCCACCCCACAGCGCCAGCGCACGCGCCGGGCGGCGGTGCACCGCGCGGGCGTCGGCCAGCGCGCCGGCCAGGAAGCCCGCCACGGCGCGCCGCACCCGCCGCATCGCCACGAGCACGACCGCCGCGACCGCGGGCGCCAGCGCCGCGCCCGCCACCAGCAGCACCAGAGCGGCGCCGTGCGGCGCGGACACCGTGCCGCCGGCGTGCAGCGCGTGCGGGAAGGCGGCCAGCAGCACCAGCAGCAGGAAGACCCGCGCGGCCGACTCCGCCAGCGAGTACAGCGCGAGCGCCGCGGTGGAGCGGGCCGGCGGCAGCCCCCGGGTGCGCAGGAAGCGCAGGTTGACCGCGCTCGCGCCGATCCCGGCGGGCGCGAGCTGTCCGGCGGCGGTGGCGGCGAACTGTGTGGCCAGCAGGGTCCCGGCGGGCAGCGGTTCGAGCACCGTGCCCTGCCGCGCGACCGCGTTGGCCGCCCAGCCGAGGGCCGTCGCGGCGATCGCGGCCAGCAGCCACAGCGGATGCGCGCCGAGCAGCCGCCGTACGCCGTCGGCCACCACCGGCCAGTGCCAGGCGATCCAGCCGCCGACCAGCACGGCGGGGGCGAGCCCCGCGAGCGTGCGCCACGGCGCCCGCCGCCGCGCGCCCTCGGACGACCGCGCGGCCGGCGGTCCTGCCGGCCGCGGGCCCGCTGCCTCGGGGCCGGCTGCCCGCATGACCACCCCCGGCCGTCTCGCCCGCTCGGCCGGCCGCGGCCGGCCCGACGCCCGGCAGCCTCGCGCCTGCGGGCGACACCCGGGCGACCCCGCGCCGAGCACCGTCCGACGCCCCGGTGTCCTTACGGTGCGCCGGCGCGGTACTGCCGACTCCTCGTCCGCCGCGGGTGGTCGCGGCGACGGGAGCCCGCCGCGTGCGGCCGTCCGCTACGGCAGGTTGCGGGCCATCACGATGCGCTGGACCTGGTTGGTGCCCTCGTAGATCTGCGTGATTTTGGCGTCGCGCATCATCCGCTCGACCGGGTAGTCGCGGGTGTAGCCGTAGCCGCCGAGGAGCTGCACGGCGTCGGTGGTGATGTCCATCGCGACGTCGGAGGCGTAGCACTTGGCGGCGGCGCCGAAGAAGGTGAGGTCGGCGTCCACGCGCTCGGACTTCGCGGCGGCGGCGTAGGTCAGCTGGCGGGCGGCCTCCAGCTTCATCGCCATGTCGGCCAGCATGAACTGGATGCCCTGGAAGTCCGCGATGGCCTTGCCGAACTGCTTGCGCTCCTTGACGTAGCCCTTGGCGTAGTCGAGGGCGCCCTGGGCGATGCCGAGGGCCTGCGCGGCGATGGTGATCCGGGTGTGGTCCAGGGTCTTCATGGCGGTGGCGAACCCGGTGCCCTCCGCGCCGATCAGCCGGTCGGCCGGGATGCGCACGTTGTCGAAGTAGACCTCGCGGGTCGGCGAGCCCTTGATGCCGAGCTTCTTCTCCGGCGCGCCGAACGACACGCCCTCGTCGCCCTTCTCCACCACGAACGCCGAGATGCCCTTGGAGCGCTTGTCCGGGTCGGTGACCGCCATGACGGTGTAGAAGTCCGAGACGCCCGCGTTGGTGATCCAGCGCTTGACGCCGTCGAGGACGTAGAAGTCGCCGTCGCGCACCGCGCGGGTCTTCATCCCGGCCGCGTCGGAACCCGCCTCCGGCTCGGACAGGCAGTACGAGAACATGCCCTCGCCGCGCGCCAGCGCGCCCAGGTACCGCGCCTTCAGCTCCGGCGAGCCGGACAGCTGCACCGGCAGCGAGCCCAGCTTGTTGACCGCCGGGATCAGCGAGGAGGAGGCGCACACGCGGGCGATCTCCTCGATCACGATCACCGTGGAGAGCGCGTCGGCGCCCGCGCCGCCGAACTCCTCCGGCACGTGCACGGCGTGCAGGTCGTTGGCCTCCAGCGCCTCGCGCGCCTCCTGCGGGAAGCGCGCCTGCTCGTCGACCTCGGCCGCGAAGGGGGCGATCTTGGCCTCGGCGAGCGAGCGGACCGCGTCCCGGAGCATGTCATGCTCCTCGGAGGTCCGGAAGAAGTCGAAATCGGAGGTTCCGGCCACTGAGTCTCACTCCCCGGGTGCTAACTACCGTTAAGTAACCCCACGATCCTAGGTGCGCGGGGGCGGTGCCGCGTACGGGCGCGACACGTGAGCTTCACGACACCGCCCGGCCCGCCCGCCGGTGGTCTCACGACACCTTGTCGCCGAGCGAGTCCAGGGTGTGCGTCGCCACGTACGTGTCCATGGTGTCGTTGCGCAGCGCTTCCCACAGCTCCGACGTGCCGTTGGGGTCCAGCAGCACCACCGACTGCCTGGCGATGGTGTCGAAACCGGCCACCGGCGCGTTCATGAAGACCATGTCCGAGGAGCGCACACCGCGCATCTTCCACACCAGGCCGCGCAGGTCGGAGTCCGACAGCCGGTCGTCCACGCTGACCACCGAGGTCACCTGGTCCAGCGTCCGCTTGAGCTTGAGCGGGTTGGAGAAGGTGCCGCCGGAGAGCATCTTGGACAGCACCGCGCGCAGGAAGTTCTGCTGGCGGTGGGTGCGGTCGAGGTCGCCGCGCGGCAGGCCGTACCGCTCGCGTACGTAGTCCAGGCCGTCCGCGCCGTCCATGTGGTGGGTGCCGGCGGTCCAGTAGCCCCCGGGGCCGTTGTATCTCCTGACCGTCTTGTCCACGGTGATGTCGACGCCGCCGACCGCGTCCGTCAGCTTCTTGAAGCCGCTCCAGTCGATCACCGCCAGGTGGTCGACGGTCACCTTGGTCAGCCGCTGCACGGTGTCGATCAGCAGCGGCGGGCCGCCCCAGGAGAAGGCGGCGTTGAGCTTCGCCCTGCCGTGGCCGGGGATGTCCACCCAGGAGTCGCGGGGGAGCGAGACGACATAGGCGTGTTTGTGGTCGGCGGGGAGGTGGACCAGCATCATCGTGTCGCTGCGCTGGGCGCCCGGCTTCCACTCCGGCGCCTTCGCGTCCTTGCCGGTGGTCGGCAGGTCCGAGCGCGCGTCGACGCCGACCAGCAGGAACGTCTGGCTGCCGTCCTTCGACGGCGGGGGCAGCGCCGAGGCCGGCACGTTCGTGGGGAAGACGTTGGCGATGCGCTGGACCCGGCCGGTGTAGTGCTCGTACGCCCAGAAGACCGTGCCCGCGACCAGCAGCACGCCGGTGCACAGCAGGATCAGCGCGCCCAGCAGCACCCGCCGGGTACGCCGCCGGCGCCGCGCCCGCCGGGCGGGGGCGTCGGGATCGTCGGGGTCGTCG
Organism: Actinacidiphila sp. DG2A-62; assembly: GCF_035825295.1. Classification (NCBI taxonomy): domain Bacteria; kingdom Bacillati; phylum Actinomycetota; class Actinomycetes; order Kitasatosporales; family Streptomycetaceae; genus Actinacidiphila; species Actinacidiphila sp. DG2A-62. Next base: position 3,144,703 of record NZ_JAYMGI010000002.1, on the reverse strand, counting down.
GGGCTGTCCGGGTCGTGGGGGTCCTGGGGGTCCTGGGGGTCCTCGGGGCTGTCGGCGTCCTCGGGGGTCTCGGGGCCGCCGGGCGGCGGGAGTTCGGGGCCGGGGCCGGAGTCCTGTTGTGGCAGGGAGGCACGGGCGCCCCCGTCCGTGGCCGCTTCCTCCGGCTCCGCCGCCGGCCCGGCCCTGCACCCGCCGGCCCTGCCCCCGCCGCCCCCGCCGGCCCTGCCCCCGCCGTACCGCCTTGCGCCACACCGCCGACTGCGGCGTCCGTCCCCTCGGCCACGATGCGCTCCCCACGCCGCCCCAAAGATCTCCCCATGCGATCTATGCACGCATTGTGGACCTGTGGCCTGCGGCTCGGCCACGGTTTGGCGGATACCGCACTCGCTATCGCCGCAGGCCGTGCGGACTATGCTCTCCGGCATGCCCCTGAAGCTCACCGTCATCGGCACCGGCTACCTCGGCGCCACCCACGCGGCCGCGATGGCCGAGCTGGGATTCGAGGTGCTCGGCCTGGACATCGACCCGGCCAAGATCGAGCTGCTCGCGCAGGGCCGCGTGCCGATGTACGAGCCCGGACTGGAGGACCTGCTGGCCCGGCACGTGGCCGGGATCGAGGGCTCCAGCGGGCGGTTGCGCTTCACCACCTCCTGGGAGGAGGTCGGCGCGTTCGGCGACGTGCACTTCGTCTGCGTCAACACCCCGCAGAAACAGGGCGAGTACGCCTGCGACATGAGCTACGTGGAGAGCGCCTTCGCGCTGCTCGCGCCACACCTGCACCGGCCCGCGCTGGTGGTCGGCAAGTCCACCGTGCCGGTGGGCAGCGCGGCCCGGCTCGCGCGGACGCTGCGCGAACTGGCGCCGGCCGGCGCGGACGCCGAGCTGGCCTGGAACCCGGAGTTCCTGCGCGAGGGCTTCGCCGTGCAGGACACCCTGCACCCGGACCGGATCGTGATCGGCGTCGACAGCCCGCGCGCCGAGTCGCTCCTGCGGGAGGTCTACGCCAAGCCGGCCGCGGAGGGCACCCCGTTCGTGGTGGCCGACTATCCGACCGCCGAACTGGTGAAGACCGCCGCCAACGCCTTCCTCGCCACGAAGATCTCCTTCATCAACGCGATGGCCGAGGTCAGCGAGGCGGCCGGCGGCGACGTCGCCAAGCTCGCCGAGGCGATCGGCTACGACGAGCGGATCGGCCGCAAGTTCCTGCGGGCCGGCATCGGCTTCGGCGGCGGTTGCCTGCCCAAGGACATCCGCGCGTTCATGGCCAGGGCCGGTGAGCTGGGCGCCGACCAGGCGCTGACCTTCCTGCGCGAGGTCGACTCGGTCAACATGCGCCGGCGCACCCAGATGGTCGAGATGGCCCGCGAGGCGCTGGGCGCGGCGCCGGGCCGCGGCTCGGGCGGCGGCGGCTTCCTGGGCAGCCGGATCGCGGTGCTCGGCGCGACCTTCAAGCCGGACTCCGACGACGTGCGCGACTCGCCCGCGCTCAACGTGGCCGGCCAGATCCAGCTCCAGGGCGGCCAGGTCACCGTCTACGACCCCAAGGGCATGGACAACGCGCGCCGGCTCTTCCCCACCCTCGGCTACGCTCCGACCGCGCTGGACGCGGTCCGCGGCGCCGACGTGGTGCTGCACCTGACCGAGTGGCGCGAGTTCCGCGAGCTGGACCCGGTCGCGCTCGGCGAGGCGGCCGGCCGCCGCTGCCTGCTCGACGGGCGCAACGCGCTGGACCCCGAGGTGTGGCGCAAGGCCGGCTGGACCTACCGCGCGATGGGCCGCCCGCACGCGTAGCCCGCACGCACAGCCCGCACCCACAGCCCGCACGCACAGCCCCGCGCCCGCGGGCCTCGCGCGGGCGCCTGGCGCCCGCCCGCAGGCATAGATCGGGTAAAGCCCGCCGGGCCCGCGAACCTCTCCCCGCGTTCCACCGTCTACAGTCCTGTAGTCAGTGGAACGCGGCGCGCCACGCGCCGGAAAGGCGGCGGTTCGCGCATGGAGCAGACCCAGTACCCCTCTCCCGCCGACCGGCGGCTCGCACCCCGGCACGCGTCCGGCGGTCCCGCACGGGCGGCGGCCGTCCGGTTCGCGTCCTCGAAGGTGCCGGTGTGGATCACCGCGTGGTTCTGGCTGACCAAGGTCCTCACCACCGGCATGGGCGAGACCACCTCGGACTTCCTCGGCCGGGTGCTGAACCCGGTGGTCGCGGGGGCGATCGGGCTGCTCGGGCTGGTCGGCGCGCTGCTGCTGCAGTTCCGCGCGGCGCGCTGCTCGCCCTGGATCTACTGGTCCGCGGTGGTGATGGTGAGCGTCTTCGGCACCATGGCGGCCGACGTGGTGCACGTCGTCGCCGGGGTCCCGTACGCGGTCTCGACGGTGGTGTTCGCCGTGCTGCTCGCGGTGGTGCTGGTGGCCTGGCACCGCAGCGAGGGCACGCTGTCCATCCACAGCATCGACACCCCGCGGCGCGAGCGCTTCTACTGGGCCACCGTGCTCACCACCTTCGCGCTGGGCACCGCGGCCGGCGACCTCACCGCGGGCACGCTCTCGCTCGGCTACTTCTCCTCCGGCGTGCTGTTCGCCGCGGCGATCGCGGTGCCCGCGGCGGCCCGGCTCGCCGGTCTGAACGCCGTCGCCGCCTTCTGGTGGGCGTATGTGCTGACCCGTCCGCTGGGGGCCTCCTTCGCCGACTGGATGGGCGCGGCCACGTCGCACGGCGGCCTCGGCTGGGGCACCGGTCCGGTCAGCCTCGGCCTCGCGGCGCTCATCGCCGCGGCGGTCGGCCGGCTCGCCCTCCAGGACGCGGCCGGGCGGGGGGCCGTGCGCCCCGGCGAGACGGCGCCCGCCGGCGAGGCGGAGCCGGGCGAGCCCGCGCGCCGGGCCGCCGCGTCCTCCTCCTGACCGCCGCGGCACCTGACCGCCGGCACCCGACCGCCGCGGCACCCGACCGCCGCGGCACCTGGCCCCGTGGCCTCCTGACGGCCGCGGCACCTGGCCCCGCGGCCTGCTGACGGCTGCGGCCCCTGGCCCCCGCGGCCCCGCTGACCACCGGGCCGGCGCCTGACCGGACTCAGGCGCCGGCCCGGTTCCTGCGGTACGTGCGCATCTTGGCGCGGCTGCCGCACAGCGCCATCGTGCACCAGCGGCTGCGGCCGGCCGGGCTGCGGTCGTAGTAGACCCACCGGCAGGTGTCCGCGGCGCACGCCTTCAGCCGCGGCCACGTGCCGTCCGCGACCGCCGCGGCGACGGCCGCGGCCACCGCGGCGGTGAGGGCCGCGGTCGGGCCGAGCCCGTCGGCCGGGCGGACCCGCGCGGCGCCCGCCGCGTCGATCTCCAGCCGCAGCGGCGCGGCCCGCAGCAGCCGGTCCAGCGTGCCCAGGGCCTCCCCGGGCACCGTCGCCCCCGCGTGCGCCGCGCACACCTCCCGTAGCGCCTCGCGCAGCGCCACGGCCTCGGCGAGGTCGGCCGCGCCCACGCCGCGGGCCGGCAGCCCGTGTCCGCGCAGCCAGGCCGCCAGCTCCGCGGGCGAGCCCAGGCTCTCCTCGCCCGGCTCCAGGTCGACGGTGTTCACCAGCTCCTGGACCAGTCGCAGCGGCTCGGGCGCGGGCGCGCGTGCTCCGGGCTCCTCCACCCTTGCCACGTTACCCCCAGCCCGCCATGATGAAGTAACGGTTACCGGCTGAGGCCCATCTGCCGGTAACGGTGCCCGGCGGAACGAAGCCCACGACGGAGGGAACACGTCATGATCGGCAGGCTCGGAGCGGTGGTCCTGGACAGCCCCGACCCCGCGGCGCTCGCCGCGTTCTACGCGGAACTGCTCGGCGGCACGGTCGAGGTCGACGACGACGGGGAGTGGGTGGACCTGCACCGCGAGGGCGAGCAGGACCTCGCCTTCCAGCGCGCGCTCGACCACAAGCCGCCGGCCTGGCCGGACCCGGAGCGCCCGCAGCAGTTCCACCTGGACGTCGCGGTCGAGCGCGCCGCCATGGACGACGCCGAGAAGCGGGTGCTCGAACTCGGCGCCACGCTGCTGGAGGGCGACAACGACGGCGCGCGCAACTGGCGGGTCTACGCGGACCCGGCCGGGCACCCGTTCTGCCTGTGCGCCTGCTGACCCGAGCCCGCGGTCCCCGTGCCCGCCGGCCCGTCCCGCCGTGGTGCGGATGGGGTCGGTGGGGCGGGCGCGGTTCGTCTCAACTCTGTAATAAACCGCGGACGGCGGCGTGTTCAGGCTGACGACTTTGCACGGGTGAAGAGGTTTAGCGGGCGGTTTGCGGCCAATTGACAAGCGATCGCGGGGACTTGTAGAGCTGTCGGGTCATCCGCTGCGGGACGGGGGTCCGTTGAGACGCAGGGGTGATCCTCCGTGATGTGAACCGATCCCGTGAAGGGAAGCCGTGTCCATAAACCGCCGCACCGCCATAGCGGTGCGTTCCATCGGCGTCGCGTCCGCCGCAGCCGCGCTCTCGCTGGCCGTCGGCGGGACCGCCTTCGCCTGCGACATCCGTGACTTCACCGCCGACGTGTCCTGCAACACCGCGACCGGCAAGGCCGACGTCAAGGTGACCGACACCGACACCAGCGGCACCGCCGTCGACGTGACCGTCTACGTGGGCGACAAGAACGTCGGCTCCGGCCACTTCAACGGCGCGTCGACCACCCAGTCGATCGACATCCAGGTGCCCTGGTACGCCGACAGCACCTACCGCGTGCACGTGCAGACCGTGGGCAGCAACCGGGTCGACTCCGACGTCACCAAGGGCAGCCTGACGACCAACGGCACGACCTGCGCCGCGCCCACCACCCCGACGCCGACCCCGACCGACAGCACCACCCCGCCGGCCAGCACGCCCCCGGCGAGCACGCCGCCCACCACCGCGCCCGCGAGCCCGACGCCGAGCGCGAGCACCACCTCGCCGGCCCCGGCCGTCGGCGACACCAACGCGCCGTCCCCCGCGGCGGGCACGCAGGACCTGGCCGAGACCGGTGGCGGCAGCAACACCGGCATGATCGCCGGCATCGCCGCGGCCCTCGTGGCGGCCGGCGCCGGCGCGGTCTTCTTCCTGCGCCGCAAGACCGCCACCGCGCGGCACTGAGCACCTGACGCGCCGGCGTTCCGGCGCACGCACGCGCGCCGGCGCACCGACACGCGGAAGCGGCCCGACCCCTCCTCCCGGGGGCCGGGCCGCTTCCGCGTGTCCGCGTGCGCGTCCGCGTGCCGGTGCGCCGTGCCGGCGCCGTACGTCAGTTGCCGCTGACGGTGACCTTCTCGTCGTTCTTCAGCTCGTCGAAGAGCTGCTTGGCCTTCGTCATGTCCCACTTCACGGCGTCGCCGTCGTTGGGGGTCATGTAGTTGGCGTTGCCTATCGGCACGGTCATCTGCCGGCCGTCGCCGCCGGTGACGCCCTTCATCGCCCAGAACATGTGGGTCAGGTCCAGCAGGCTCATCTTCTTGTCGACGATGAGCGTGTCCAGGCCCGAGCCGATGACCGGGTACAGCTTGAACGGGTTGAGGATGGTGGACGGCGAGGCCGCCTGGTGGGCCAGGGTGGACAGGAACTTCTGCTGGTTGCGCATCCGGCCCAGGTCCTGGTCGGCCTCCTGGTGCCGCTGCCGGACGTAGGCCAGCGACTGCTGCCCGTTCATCTTCTGGCAGCCGGCCGCGAAGTCCGCGCCGGACGCCTTGTCGTGCAGCGGCTTGTCCAGGCAGATGGTGGTCCCGCCCAGCGCGTTGACCAGGTTCACGAAGCCGGCGAAGCCGATCTCCGCGTAGTGGTCGATGTGGATGCCGGTGTTGTACTCGATGGTCCGGGTCAGCAGCTCGGGGCCGCCGTCGGCGTAGGCGCGGTTCAGCTTGTGCGTCGAGGCCGCGTAGCGCTTGTGCGTCTCCTTGCCGGTGAAGGCGGGGATGGTGACGTAGGAGTCGCGCGGCAGGCTCAGCATCGTGGTGCCGTTGCCGCCGGTGTGCAGGATCATCATCGAGTCGGTGCGCTGGCCCTCGGCGGCGCCGGTGTGCAGCTTCTTCTCGTCCTCCTTGGTCAGCCCCTCACGGCTGTCCGAGCCGACGATCAGGTAGTTCGTGCCCTTGCCGGCCGGCGGCCGGTCCTCGACGGTGCTCAGGTCCACCTCGCGGCGCACCTTGGAGTCGGCCCAGAAGTACGTCGAGACCGTCACCGCGAGCAGCACCACGACCAGGCCGAGCGCCGTGACGCCGATCTTCTTGCGGGTGCTCCAGCGCCGCCTGCGCGGCCCCGCGGCCGTGCCCGGGGCGCCCGGTCCGCCGGGACCGCCCGGCCCACCGGGTCCGGAAGGGCCGCCGTAGCCGCCCGGGCCGCCCGGCGCGGCGCCCGGCTGGGGGCGCCTGGCGGCCTGCGGCGGGACGCCGCCCGAGGCTGCCGCTGCCCTGCGCGGCGACAGTTCTGGCGGCAGCGGAGGCTCGGAGAGCCTGCGCTGCTCGGTGTCATCGCTCCAACCGTTCATGTCCGCCAGTGTGCCCGGCCACGGGGGGTCACCCTGAATCCCAGGCGGTTCTGTAGCAGACCCGATGCATTCGCCCCGGCTCGGGAGCCGTTTCGTGACGTGAGCACGGTCGGACATAAGGTGGATGTCATGATCGAGGACCCGTCCCGACCGCAGCACCCCACCGCCGGCGGCCCGGACCCGCTGGCCACCCCGGCCGTGCCCGTCGTCGCGGAGCGGCCGACCTCCGCCTCCCGGATCACGCTCTCCCACATCATGAGCGCCCACGACACGAACCTGCTGGGGACCGTGCACGGCGGCGTCGTGATGAAGCTGGTGGACGACGCCGCGGGCGCGGTCGCCGGCCGCCACTCCGGGGGGCCCGCGGTCACCGGCGCGATGGACGAGATGGCCTTCCTGGAGCCGGTCAGGGTGGGCGACCTGCTGCACGTGCGCGCGCAGGTCAACTGGACCGGCACCACCTCCATGGAGATCGGCGTACGGGTCGTCGCCGAGCGCTGGAACGAGTCCGGCCCCGCCAAGCAGGTCGCCAGCGCCTACCTGGTCTTCGTCGCGGTCGACGCCGAGGGTCGGCCGCGCCCGGTGCCGCAGGTGGTGCCGGAGACCGACCGGGACCGCCGCCGCTGGCAGGAGGCCCAGATCCGCCGCACCCACCGGCTGGCCCGCCGCCGCGCCATCGTCGAGCTGCGCCGCGAGCGCGCCGCCGAGGGCCTGGGCGACTGAGCCGACCCCGCACGGACCGCATGGACTGCATGGACTGCACGGACCGCAGGGACCGCACGGGCCGTACGGACCGCACGGACCGGCCGCGCGCCGCAGGCCGGGGTACGGCACCGGTCCGCTACGGACAGGCGACCTCGTCGCCGGTCACCGCGCTCTCGCCGACCGGGTGCGAGGCGGCCCGCACCGGCGTGACCTTGGTGTAGTCGGGGCCGAGCACGACCCGCATCACCGCGCCCTGGCCGGCCACCGGCACCAGCTCCGCCGTCGGCAGGGCGACGCCCAGCGCCTTCGCCGAGCGGTCCCAGCGCGGGTCGTAGCGGATCTCGGTGCGGGCGACCTTGGTCTCGGCGGTGGCCGGCAGCTCCGGGGTGACGAAGCCGGTCGCGCGCAGCGCCTTCTGCGCGGCGGCGGCCAGGCCGTTGGTCGACGTGCCGTTCGCCACCGTGACCCGGATCGTCGCCGGAGCGACGTCCACCGTGGCCGGGCCGGAGCCGGCGGAGGAGTGCGCGGCGGGCTTCGGCGCGGTCAGCGGCCGGTCCGCGCGGATCGCCGCCCACAGCTTGCCGGCCTTCGCCTCGTCCCACTTCACCGTGGAGCCGATGCCCGGGACCTTGTAGTTCAGTTCGCTCAGCGGCACCGAGGCGAACTCCGAGGAACTGGGCGAGAAGCCCTTCATGCCCTGCGCGAGCGCGATCAGGTCGGTCGCGCTGAGCCCCTGGTCGGCGCGGACCGAGCCGAGCACGGTGCCGGCCACCCGGCTCAGCTCGACCGGGTTGCTCAGCGTGCCGCTGCTGGTGATCTTGTGGATGACCTGGGCGAGGAACTTCTGCTGCCGCTGCATCCGGCCCAGGTCCGCGGAACCGTCGATGTGTCGGGAGCGGACGTACTGCAGTGCCTGGCCGCCGTCGAGCCGGGTGGTGCCCGCGGGCAGCTTCAGCCCGGTGTAGGAGTCGGTGAGCGGCTCGGTGGTGCACACCGGGACGCCGCCGATCACGTCGACGGTCTTCATGAAGCTGGTGAAGTCGACCTCCAGGTAGTGGTCGATGTGCACCCCGGTGAGCCGCTCGACCGTCTGCACGGTCAGCTTGGGGCCGCCGTCGGCGTACGCTTCGTTGATCTTCGCCGGATGCGTGCCCACGGGCGCCGACGCGGACGGGGACGCCGACGCGGACGGGGATGCCGACGCGGACGGGGATGCCGACGCGGACGGTGCCGCGGACGCGGAGCCCGGCGCCCGGGAGGCCGCCGGCGTCGCCCCCGCGGCGCCGCGCGAGGCGAGGACCGCCGCGGGGCCGACGTCCGGCAGCCGTACGTAGCTGTCCCGCGGGATGCTCACCACGCTGGCCCGCCGCCGGTCCTGCGACAGGTGCACCAGCATGATCGTGTCGGTGCAGTGGCAGGGCGCGCCGCCCAGGTGGTACTGCCGCTTCTCGCCCGGGTCCAGGCCGTCGCGGCCGTCGGTGCCGACCAGCAGGAAGTTGGTGCCCTTGGAGCCCTCGGGGCGGCCCTGCATGCCGCCGAAGGCGTCCACCCGGTCGATCGCCCCGCTCAGCGAGTTCACCACCGCGTGCCCGAGCCCGCTGGCGGTGATCACCAGCAGCGCGATCCCGCCGGCGATCCTGGTGCTCCACCGGACCGGCGGCCGGCGCGGCCCCGGGCGCCGCGCGCCGCCCGCGCCCCGGGCGCCCCGCGCCCCCTGTCCGGGGGCGACCGTCCGGGCGCGGGGGACCTGCCCCGCGCCGGCGGGCGGGGCCGGCGCCGGTCGCCGGTCGGCGTCGGGTGGGCGGCACGGGCACGACCTCCGGGCATCGGGGACGAAGCGGAGCAGAACCCGTTCAGGCTAGGGACAAATAGGACTGTCGGTTATGGCCCCACGCGCTGGTGTCCCCCGATAGCGGTAACGTTCCTCACGATGAACGCCGCCACCCACGCCTCGAACCCCGCGCTCCCGGCCGTCTCCGTGATCATGCCGGTGCTCAACGAGGAGCGCCACCTGCGCAACTCCGTCCGGCACATCCTGGCCCAGGACTACCCGGGCGAGCTCGAAGTCGTCATCGCGCTCGGCCCGTCCACGGACCGCACCGACGCGATCGCGGCCGAACTCGTCGCCGAGGACCCCCGCGTCCACACCGTGCCCAACCCGACGGGACGCACCCCCGCCGCGCTCAACGCGGCCATCGCCGCCTCCCGCCACCCGGTGGTGGTCCGCGTCGACGGCCACGGCATGCTCTCGCCGAACTACATCGCCACCGCCGTGCGGCTGCTGGACGAGACCGGCGCGGCCAACGTCGGCGGCATCATGCACGCCGAGGGCGAGAACGCGTGGGAGCAGGCGGTCGCCGCGGCGATGACCGCGAAGATCGGCGTCGGCAACGCCGCCTTTCACACCGGCGGCGCCGCCGCGCCCGCGGACACCGTGTACCTCGGCGTCTTCCGCCGCGAGGTGCTGGAGCAGCAGGGCGGCTACAACGTGGAGTTCATCCGCGCCCAGGACTGGGAGCTGAACTACCGCATCCGCGAGGCCGGCCACCTGATCTGGTTCTCGCCCGAGCTGCGGGTCTCCTACCGCCCCCGGCCGAGCGTGCGCACCCTGGCCAAACAGTACAAGGACTACGGGCGCTGGCGCCGCGTCGTCACCCGCTACCACCGCGGCTCGGTCAACCTGCGCTACCTGGCCGCCCCCGGCGCGCTGATCGCCAACGCCGCCGGCCTGGTGGTCGGCGCGGCGCTCACCCCGTGGGCGCTGCTGGTGCCCGCGGCGTACCTGGCCGGCATCACCGTCGGCTCGCTGCCGGCCGGGCGCGGGCTGCCCGCGGCGGCGCGCCTGCGCATCCCGCTGGCGCTGGCCACCATGCACATGTGCTGGGGCTACGGCTTCGTCACCAGCCCGCGCTCGCTGGCCCGCCGGGTGATCGCCAGCCGCCGCCCGGCGGTCACCGGCGACGCGCACCCGGCGCAGACGTCCACCGGAACCCCCGCGGACGTCTGAGCCGCGCGCGGCGCCGGCTCAGAACCGGTACGTCGGCTCGACGTACATGCAGTTCTTGGACGAGTCCTCCGCGCCGTTGACCGCGTCCGCGTCGGTCGGCACCGAGCCGGCCTTCGGCAGCGTCGCCGCGTAGTCCGTGCCGGTCTTCCAGTCGGCGCCGACGGTCAGCGTGATGGCGTCGGCCTGCGCGGACGCCTTGACGCCCGTGGCCGGGATGCCGAGCGCCTTGGCCACCGACAGCGCGTCCGACCTGCCCTGCGCGCCGGCGCTCGCCGGGTAGACCAGCGTGGTGCCCTGGCTGGGGTGCGCCTGCTGGGTGGCGGCGGCCTTGGCGAAGCCCTTGGCGACCAGCTCCTGCGCGATGTCGCCGGCCCGGTGCGAGGTCGGGACGCCCTCGTCGGTGCCCGCCGTGCCGTTGACCACGGTGACCGGGACGGTGGCCGGCGCCGCGGCGGGCGGTCCCGCCGGCGCGGTGGTCGGCTTGGCGCTCGGCGACGCGGTCGAGGCGGCCTTGCCGTTGGCGTCCATCGCCACGTCGTTGCGCATCAGCGACCAGACGGTCTGGGCGCTGGGGGCCGGCACGTAGTGGTTCTGGTTCTCCGGGTCCTCGATGTGCGGCATCGTCAGCATCGTGGTCCGGTTCGGCGGGATGCTCTTGAGCTGCATGCCCAGGTCGTAGAGCTTCTTCGGGGTGCCGATCTCGGAGGACACGGTGAACGCCGACATCGCCTTGGTCGCGATGTCGTTGAGCCGGCCCGGGTTGGAGAAGAGGTTCTGGCTGCGCAGGTTGCGCAGCAGCGAGCTCATGTACATGTGCTGCGCCTTGGAGCGCATCGCGTCGCTGCCGAAGGCGTGCCGGGTGCGCAGCCACTGCAGCGCCTGCTCGCCCTTGACCGTGTGGGTGCCGGCCGTCAGGTGCAGGTGCGAGCCGCCGGGCTGGGCCGCGGTCGGGTGGTCGTCCACGTTCTGCTGCACGCAGACCTGCGCGCCGCCGAGCACGTCGGCCATCTTCACCACGCCGGCGAAGTCGATGGTCAGCCAGTGGTCGATGTAGAGGCCGCCGGTGAGGTTCTGCACGGTGGCCAGGGTGCAGCCGGCGCCGCCGCGGGCCAGCGAGGCGTTGATGATGTCGGTGGTCGCCGGGTATTCCTGGTGCGTCTTGGGGTCGGTGCACTTGGGTATGTTCACCCGGGTGTCGCGCGGGATGCTGACGATCGACATGTTGCTGCGGTCCGCCGACAGGTGCGCGATCATGATCACGTCGGCCCGCGCGCCGGTGCTGTCGGCCGCGCCGCCCAGCTTGGCGTCCTCGGGGTCGGAGCGGGTGTCGGAGCCGAGGATGAGGATGTTCAGCGGGGTGTCGCCGTCGGCGTTGGCCTTCGGCTTGATCGCGTGGGTGTCGCCGCTGACCCGCTGCCCCTTGTGGATCTTGCTGGCGAGGTACTCGTAGTAGCCGTAGGCCGCGCCCGCAGTGCCCAGCACCGCCACCGAGGTGCCGATCGCGGTCCACTTCAGCAGCCGTCGGCCGCGGCTGCGGGGAGCCCGCCGGCCGCCTCTGCGGTGGCCGCCGCCGGGGCCGCCGGGTCCGCCCGTGCCGTCGGGTCCGCCCGTGCCGCCGGAGCCTTCCTGGGCGCCGCGGCTCCGCGCCCGGTGCGAGCCGGGCTGCGGGGCGCGCGGCCCGGGTATCGCCTGGCCGGGCGGGGCGGAGGCGCCGCCGGACTCGGGGGGCGCGTACGCGCCGTCGGGGCCGGAAGGGGCGTACCCGCCGTGCTCCGCCGGCGGATATCCGCCGTCCGGCTCCGGGGCGTACGCGCGGGCGTCGTCCCGGTACAGCCCCTGCTCCCAGTCAGGAGCGGCGCCGTAGCCGTTCCCCCCACCGTCCCGTCGCGCATAGCGTCCTCTCCCCGTGCTGCTGCGGGCGTCAGCCCTTTCGTCTCGGCTGGCGGTCGCAGCCTCATCCCTTAGTCAGACGGTCGGGAGGCGCGCGGAGTTGCAATCAGGCCACACGACGTGCCCGCGCTCACCCCACGCAGGCCGAATTGTCCGCTTCCGTCTTGGGCACGCTGCTGGGCAGCGCGGTGGGCGCGGCGATCGGCGTGCCCGGCGCGGTGAAGTCCTTGCCGAGGGTGAGCGTCATGTAGGCCAGCGGCTCGGCGTCCACCGTGCCCTGGTGCAGCGCGGAGGCCGGCAGGCCCATCATCGCGGCCAGCGAGCGGGCCTGGTCGGCCTGGTTCGGCGCGTACTCCAGTGTGGTCTTCGCCACCTCGGCCGGCGCGTTGCCGATGTTCGCCGAGCGGTTGACGCCCTCGTCGTTCTGCAGCCAGTTCACCGTCTGCTGCGCGGCGCCGAAGATCCCGCTGCCGTTGCGGACGTTGACCCGGGTGTTGTGCGGGGTCGCCTTGGGGCCGTCGGTCCGCGGGTCGGGCGTCGCGGTCGTGGTCTTCTTCTTGGTCGCGGTGAGCGAGGTGTCGTCCTTGATCAGCCGCAGCAGCTGGGGCGCCCGGGTCTGGTCGACGACGACGGTGGCGTGCACCTTCTCGTTGGGGTTGTCGACCACCGGCAGCGTGACGAACGTGATGTTCTTGGTGTTCACCTTGCTGAGGTCCTTGGCCAGGCTGCTCAGCTTGGTGACGCTGCCGATCGCGGAGTCCACGGTGAGCGCCTTGGTCGCGGCGTTCGCCAGCGTCCACAGCTTGGTCGGGCTGGTCAGTATGTCGGTGGACTTCATCTGGCGGATCATCGCGCTGAGGAAGTTCTGCTGCAGCTTGATCCGGTCCAGGTCGCTCTGGTTCTGCAGCGCGTGCCGGGTCCTGACGAACTCCAGCGCCTGCTCGCCCTCCAGCTTGTGCGGGCCCGCGGTGAGGTTCAGGTGCGACTTGGCGTCGACCAGCGGCCGGTTGAGGCACACCTCGACGCCGCCGACCGCGGTCGACAGCGTCTTCACGGCCTCGAAGTTGACCATCATGAAGTGGTCGATCTTCAGCCCGGTCATCTGGCTGACCAGCCGCATCGTGCAGCCGGGGTCGCGGCCGTCCTGCCCCAGGCTCTCGTTGAACTTCGGCGACGAGGTCGACACCGGCGTGCCGGGGACGACCTTCGTCGAGCCGTCCTTCTGCTTGGTCGGGCAGTCCGGGATGGCCGTCACGGTGTCGCGCGGGATGCTCACCGCGGTCGCGTTGGAGCGGTCGGCCGAGACGTGGAAGAGGATCGTGGTGTCCGCGTGGCCGACGCTGCCCGCGTCGCCGTACTTCTTGCCCAGGCCCTGGCGGCTGTCGGTGCCGATCACCAGGATGTTCATCGGGCCCTCGTGGGTGACGCTCTTGCTGCCCGCGTCGCCCACGTCGACGGTCGTGATGTTGTTGTTGAAGTGCTCGTAGACCAGGTAGCCGCCGACCGCGGTGACCACCAGCACGAAGCCGACGGCGCCGCCGGTCCACACCAGCGCCTTCTTCTTGCGGGACATCTTCGGCTTGGCCCGGCGCCGGCTGCGCGGACCGCCGGGGCCGCCGGGAGCGCCCGGCCCGCCCGAGCCTCCCGCCCGGCCGGCGCCGCGTCCGCCGCCGGCCGCGGCGGCCGTGCGGGCGGCCCGGCGGCCGTGGGAGGCGGGCGCGGTGTCGCCGGCGCCGCGGGCGGGCGGGACGGTGGGCAGCGGGGCCGTGCCGGTGCCGGTGCCGGTCGGCGCGGACGGGACCGGCGGCGCGGTGCGCGCGGCGCCGGCGGCGTCCTCGGGGGAGGAGGGGGCGCTGTGCGCGGCCGGTCCGCCGGCCGCGCCGTCGCCGTAGCGGGCCTGCGCGGGCACGCCCGGGGCGTGCGCGCCGGCGTCCGGCTCCAGCCGCAACTGGTAGGTGCCCGTCGCGGGGTCCAGCACCCACTGGTCCGCCGGGTCGATGTTCCCACGGCCTTGCGTGTCCACGGTCCCTCAGGTCCTCCCTCCGGGAACGGCCGGATCGCTCACACTAGCCGCCCAGTTCATCGCCGATATCCGGCCGTGACAAATCCTGCGTCCCTACAAGCGGACAAACCCGTTGATCCCGTCGGAGACTTGAGCGGACTTTTCAGCAGGTTTTCATTGATCTTTGCCGCAGATGTCACGATCCGCGGTGGTTCCGTGGAACGTCGGGGCGGAGGTGGAGCCGGCGCCGGGGGAGGAGGTCGCGCCGGCGGACGGGGTGGACGAGGGGGCGCTGGTGGAGCCGGCGGAGCCCGTGGGGTCGGCGGAACTCGCGGAATCCGTGGAGCCCGTGGAGCCCGTGGACGCGGAGGGCGCGCCCGTGTCGGTCGGGCCGGAGGTCACGCGGATCGCCTGGTCGGCGCGGACCGCGGCGAACAGCCGGTCGGCGTCGGGCTGGACGAGCTGGTCGCGGTTGTGGTCCTCGACGTACGGCTCGCGCGGCACGGTCAGGAAGTGGATCTGCCCGGCCGGCACCTTCTGCAGGCTCTGCGCCAGCTTGTACAGCTCGCTCAGCGAGTTGAGCCCGGGGTCGGCGGTCAGCGACTTGGTCGCGGAGTCCAGCAGCGGGTAGAGCTTGACCGGGTTGAGCAGCACGCCGTTGCTCTGCACCTTCTTGACCAGCGAGGCCAGGAAGTCCTGCTGCCGCCCGATGCGTTCGGTGTCGCTGCCGTCGCCGAAGCCGTGCCGGGCCCGGACGAAGCCGAGCGCCTGCTCGCCGTCCAGCTTCTGCCGGCCGGCTGGCAGGTCCAGGTGCGCCTGCTGGTCGTGCACCGGGTCGGCCAGGCACACCTCGACGCCGTCCACCGCGTCGACCATCTTCTTGAAGCCGCTGAAGTCCACGATCAGGTGGTGGTCGACGCGGACGCCGGTCATCTCCTCGACCGTACGGATCGTGCAGGCCGCGCCGCCCGCCTCGAACGCCCAGTTGAACTGCTCGAACTTCGGGCTGATCGTGCTGCCATCGGGCTTGGTGCACTCCGGGACGTGCGCCATCAGGTCGCGCGGGATGCTCATCGCGGTGGCGTTGCTGCGGTCCGCCGACAGGTGCAGCAGGATCGTGGTGTCCGAGCGCTGCGTGCCGCTGTCCTGGCCGTACTTCTCGTTGCCGTTGCCGCGGTTGTCCGAGCCGATCAGCAGGATGTTCTCGGCGGCGGTCGGCTCCTGCGCCGGCCGGTGGTCCTCCTGCGCCTTCAGCTCGGTCTCGGTGACGTTGTCGGTGGTGATGTTGCCGTTCAGGTGCTGGTACACGTACCAGGCGCCGCCGGCCAGTGCGAGCACCACGAGCGCGGTGCAGACGGCCAGGACGCGCAGCCAGCGGAACCGCCGCCGGGCCGCGGGCGGTTCGGCGACCGCGGGGACCGCCGGGGCGGCGGGGGCGGTCGCGGCGGGGGCGGCTGCGGCGGCCTTCGCGGGGGTGGTCGCGGAAGGGCCGGTCGCGGCGGCTTTCGCGGCCGGTTCCGTGACGGGTTCCGCAACGGCCTCCGGGCCGGGTTCGGCGCCGGGTTCCGCGTCGGCAGGCGGCGCGGGGTCCGCGGGACCCGCGGGGGCGGCCGGAGAAGTCGGAGGAGTCGGAGGAGTCGGGACGGCCGGTATGGGGCCGGATGCGGGGTCGCCGGGCTCGGGGTCTGCTGGCGTGGTCACGTCGGTGGCCGTCCTCGGTAGGTCGCCGGTTGCCGGGGTCGCCGGGACTACGGACCGAATGCCCGTCCGGCACACGTTGAGACAGCCCAGGTCCGGACTTGGTTGCCCGAGCGACCGGTTACGCCGCCGGTTGTCCGGGAAGTGATCAACTCCAGGCGTGCGCGGCCACACACGCCACACGGGCACCACGGCCGGGCCGCGAAGGCGCCGGAGTCGGTCCCGCCTCGGACGGCGCTGCGGCTGCGGCTGCGGCTCCGGCTCCGACTACGGCACGACGTGCGTGACGCGCTCCGCGTCCCGGCGCTGCGCGAGCCGCTCGGCCGGCAGCTGGTCCAGGTGGCGGCAGAGCACCACGGACGCGTCGGCGGCGAGCGGCGCGAGCAGGCCCGCGGCCAGCCCCGGCCAGTCGCCGAACGGCAGCCCGGTCAGCACCCGCGAGCCGCGCGCCAGCCCGAGGTCCGCGGCGTCGGCGCGGGCCCTGGCCACGACCTCGGCGCCGGACAGCACCTGCGGCGCGCCCTGGGCGCCGGGCAGTTCGAGGGCCGGCGCGTCCGGCTCCACCGGTGCGTACGGCGCGAACCGGTCGCCCTTCGACGGCACTTCGACGGCGTAGTCCGCGAACCCGGCCGGCGGCTGCGGGAAGCGGCCCCCCAGCGGGCGCAGCGCCAGCGCGACCCGTTCGCCGCGGCAGGCCAGCGCCTCCTGGAGCGTGTCCGGTCCGCTCACCACGAGGTCCGCGCCGCCCGGGTCGCCGCCCGGCACGGCCACCACGCCCACCGAGAACGCCGCGAGCAGCCACACCGCGGTCTGCCAGTGTGCCGGCAGCAGCAGCGCGACCCGGTCGCCCGGCTGCGCGCCCAGGTCGTCCTGGAGCAGGTTCGCGGTCTTGGCGACCCAGTTGCCGAACGTCGCCACCGACAGCTCGACGCGTTCGCCGGTCGCGTCGTCGTAGAAGGTGACCAGGGGGCGGCCGGGGTCGCCGCGCAGGGCCTCGGCGAGCAATGCGGCGGGAGTCTGCACGGTGGCTGTCACGGGGGCCAGGTTACTGGCATGATCGGGCGGGCCGCGGGGGAGCGGGGTCCGCGGGACCGCGGGCCTTCGGCGGCGCGCCGGCGCACCACCCGGCTGCGGAGGGCCGCGCGCGGCGGGTACGGTGGCGTACCACCCGTGGCGGCGGCGGGTACTCCGTACGGGGGTCCGGCGGGGCGACGTATCCGACGACGCGTCAGGTACTGATTCATCAGCTTTACGGCTTATGTCACTATCGTGCGCATGCGTGCACACCCCGCCTCGGCGCCCGCACCCGCCCCCTCCTCCGGCGGCCCGGCGACCGAGGCCATCATGCTCGTCGGCGGCAAGGGCACCCGGCTGCGGCCGCTCACCGTCCACACGCCCAAGCCGATGGTGCCAGCGGCCGGCGTCCCGTTCCTCACCCACCAACTGGCCCGCGCCCGCGCGGCCGGCGTGGAGCACATCGTGCTGGCGACGTCGTACCTCGCCGAGGTCTTCGAGCCGTACTTCGGCGACGGATCGGCGCTCGGGCTGCACCTGGAGTACGTCACCGAGACCGACCCGCTCGGCACCGGCGGCGCGCTGCGCAACGTCGCCCACCGGCTGCGGTCCGCGCCGGGCGACCCCGTGCTGGTCTTCAACGGCGACATCCTGACCGGCCTGGACATCCCGGCCCTGGTGGCCACCCACCGCTCCAGCGGCGCGGACGTCTCCCTGCACCTGACGACGGTCGACGACCCGCGCGCGTTCGGCCTGGTGCCCACGGACGCGGACGGGCGCGTGACCGCGTTCCTGGAGAAGCCGCAGACCCCGGAGGAGATCGTCACCGACCAGATCAACGCGGGGGCCTACGTCTTCACCCGCGGCGTCCTGGACACGATCCCGGCGGGGCGGCCGGTCAGCGTCGAGCGCGAGACGTTCCCCGGGCTGCTCGCCGACGGCGCGCACCTGCAGGGCATGGTCGACGCCACGTACTGGCTGGACCTCGGCACGCCCCAGGCGTTCGTCCGCGGCTCGGCCGACCTGGTCCTGGGCCGCGCGCCCTCGCCTGCGGTGCCCGGGCGGTGCGGTGAGCGCCTCGTCCTGGCCGGCGCCCGGGTCGCCGACGACGCCAAGCTCTTCGGCGGCACCTGTGTCGCCGCCGGCGCGGTCGTCGCCTCCGGCGCCCAGGTCGACGGCAGCGCGATCCTGGCCGGCGCGCACATCGCGGAGGGCGCGGTGGTCCGCGACTCGCTCGTCGGCGCCGGCGCCCACATCGGCCCCCGCACCGTCCTCGACGGCGTCGTCGTCGGCGACGCCGCGCACATCGGCGCGGACAACGAACTCCTCCCCGGGGCCCGCGTCTGGCCCGCCGCCCGCATCCCGGCGTCCGCCATCCGCTTCTCCCCGGACGCGCCCTAGGTGTATTGCCCTGTGAGGTTGGGGACGCGGCTGGCGGGTGGTTGGCCTTTCAGCGCGGTGTGTCCGCGGTGGTGATTGTAGGTGTGGAGCCAGTCGGGGAAGGCGTTGCGGCGTTCGGCCTCGGAGCGGTAGGGGCGGGCGTAGGCCCACTCGTCGAGCAGGGTGCGGTTGAAGCGTTCGACCTTGCCGTTGGTCTGGGGCCGGTAGGGCCGGGTTCGTTTGTGGGTGATCCCGGCTGCCGTCAGCAGGTCGCGCCAGTCGCGTGAGCGGTAGCAGGAGCCGTTGTCGGTCAGCACGCGTTCGACGGTGATGCCGGCCTGGGCGAAGAAGGCGTGGGCGCGGGTCCAGAAGCCGGTGGCGGTCTCCTTCTTCTCGTCGGGCAGGATTTCGCTGTAGGCCAGGCGGGAGTGGTCGTCGACGGCGGTGTGGAGGTAGCTGTAGCCGGCGTTTGAGCGGGTCTTGCGGCCTGCTTGGCGGCCCAGGACCTTGTGGCCGCCGCCGTCGGGGATGTTGCCGAGCTTCTTGATGTCGATGTGGACGAGTTCGCCGGGCCGGTCGCGTTCGTAGCGGCGTATGACGCGGCCGGTGGCCCGGTCCAGGTGGGCCAGACGGGCCAGGCCGTAGCGGGTCAGGACCCGGTGCACGGTCGAGGGCGCCAGCCGTAGCAGGTGCGCGATACGGGCCGGTCCCCAGCGGCGCAGGACGCGGACCTTGATGATCCGGCGCTCGGTGCGGGTCGGGGTGCGGCGGGGGCTTGTGCGCGGGCGGGAGGAGCGGTCGCCCATCCCGGCCTCACCGAACTGCCGGTAGCGCTCGGCCCAGCGCTGAGCGGTGGTCGGCGAGACCTGGAAGCGTTCGGCCGCCCGCCGCAGCGGCCAGCCGTCGTCCACCACGCAGCGTGCCAGACGCAGACGTCCGGTCTCGGTCAGGGGTGCGTTACGGTGAGGCACGAGGGCCTTTCTGGTCGCCGGTGCAGATGTCGCAATCCACACCAGGCCAGAAGGCCCTCACCCTTTTCAAGATCAGCGAGTGATGATCTCCGTCACCGTCCACAACCTCCCGAGACAGAACACCTAGGGTGTCCGCGCGCCCCCGGAGCAACCCGCCCGGCGACGAGACGCCCCTGTGGTCTCCCGCAGGACGCCGAACGCCACGTCACCCGGGGAACGGGGAGACGGCGCGCCGAACCGGAGCGGACCGGGGGTGCGTCACCGGGCGGAGGGGGCCGCCCCGGTGGGCATCCGGGCGGAGGGGGCCGCCCGGTGCGCATCCGGCCACACCGCCCGCGGGGGAGCCGCGTAGTCTCGGCGCGTGCCCCCGATCCCCCCGCCCCGCCCCGCCGCGGGCGCAAGCGCGCCCAGCCACGTAGGCGCGGCCCGCAGTGCGACGGACCGCGCGACAGAGAGCGGCAGCGGGCTCGCGGCGCCGGCCGCGACCCGGGTGGCCGGGAGCGCGACGGCGACCAGCAGCGGGGGCGTCACGCGCAGGTGGGCGCCGCCGGGCCCGCTGGACGTGCGGCGCACGGTGATGCCGCTGCGCCGCGGCGGCGGCGACCCCGCGTTCCGGATCACCCCGGACGGCGCGGTGTGGCGCGCCAGCCGCACCCCCGAGGGCGCGGCGACGCTGCGCATCACCGGAACCCCCGCCGCGCTGGAGGGCACCGCGTGGGGCCCCGGCGCCCAGTGGCTCCTGGACGCGATGCCCGCCCTGCTCGGCGCGGACGACGAGCCCGCCGCCTTCGTCCCGCGCCACCGCGTCGTGCACCGCTCCCACCGCCGCCACCCCGGCCTGCGCCTGACCCGCACCGGCCTGGTGCTGGAAGCGCTGATCCCCTCGATCCTGGAGCAGAAGGTCACCACCGCCGAGGCGTACCGCGCCTGGAAGCTGCTGCTGCTCCAGCACGGCGAACCCGCTCCCGGCCCCGCCGCGGCCGGCGGCATGCGCGTCATGCCGGACGCGCGCGGCTGGTCCCGCGTCCCCTCGTGGGACTGGCACTGCGCGGGCGTGGACGACAAGCGCGCGGCCACCGTGCTGCGCGCGGCCCGCCTCGGCCCGCGCCTGGAGTCGCTCGCCGCGCTGCCCCCGGAGGAGGCGTCGGCGCGGCTGCAGACCGTGCCGGGCGTCGGCCCGTGGACCGCGGCCGAGACGCTGCAGCGCAGCCACGGCGCGGCCGACGCGGTCACCGTCGGCGACCTGCACCTGCCGCACCACATCGGCTACGCGCTGACCGGCGCGCACCGCACCGACGACGCGACCATGCTGGAGCTGCTGGAGCCCTACGCCGGCCAGCGGCACCGGGCCGCCCGGCTGATCCTGCTCGGCGCCTCCGGCCCGCCCCGCCGCACCCCGCGCCGCGCCCCGGCCCCGCCCGGCCCCTGGGCCTGACCCCGCTCGCGACCGCCGGCGCCCAGCCGGCCGCCGGGGCCCAGCCGGCCGCCGATGTCCGGCCGCCGACGTCCGGCTCCCGACCCGCCCGCGCAGCCCAGCGGGGGTCCGCGCCGCGCGGTCGCCCGGGCCGCCCGCGCAGCCCGGCGACCCACGCCGGCGCATCGCCTACCGCACCGTCAGGAACGCCTCGGGATCGCGGTCGGCGCGCGGCGCCGGCGCGACCGCCGGGCGGCCGACCGCGACCGCGCCCATCGGGTCCCAGTCCGCCGGCAGGTCGAGCACCGTGCGCACGACACCGCGGCAGAACATCGTCGAGGACACCCACGCCGAGCCGAGCTGCTCACCGGCCAGGGCGACCAGCAGGTTCTGGACGCCCGCTCCGGCCGCCACGACGAACATCTCCCGCTCCGCCGCGGCCCGCCGCGTGTCCGGGTAGGCGTGCGCGCCGTCGGCGACCAGGCACGGCACCACCAGGTACGGCGCGCGGCGCAGCACGTCGCCGCGGCGCAGGCGCTTGGCGATGCTCTCCTCGCTGAAGCCGTCGCGGCGCAGGTCGCCCTCCCAGGCGTCCCGCATCGCGTCCAGCAGCCGGGTGCGGGCCTGCTCGGTCTCCAGCAGGACGAACCGCCACGGCGTGGTGTGGTGCGGCGCCGGCGCGGTGACGGCCAGCGCGACCGCCCGGCGCACCGCCGCGGGGTCCACCGGTTCGTCGGTGAACTCCCGCACGGTGCGCCGCAGTCCGACCGCCTCGCGGACCGCCTCCGAGGTGCCGAGCCGGAACATGTCGTCGGCCGACCTGCGCAGCAGCGGCCGTGCGCCCGGGTCGTCCGCGCCCGGCTCGGGGTCGACCAGCGCGGCCAGGCCGCGCACCACCGCGACCGGCACGCCGCTGGTCTTGCCCTTCACCAGGTCGCCCGCGGCGGCGAGTTCGTCGGCGACGGCGGTGACCGTTGCGTTCAGCGGGTTGCCGTACCCGTCCTTCCCGCCGCGCAGGTCCTCCAGCACCCGCACCCCGGACGCGCCGATCGCCACGTCGGTCAGGCCGTCTCGCCAGGGCCGCCCGAAGGTGTCGGTGACGACGACGCCGACCCGTACGCCCAGGGTGCGCAGCAGCCCCTCGCGGATCGCGCGGGCCGACGCGTCGGGCTGCTCGGGGAGCAGCAGCACCGTGCCGGCCTCGGTGTTGGAGGCGTCCACGCCCGCCGCGGCCATCACGAAGCCGTGCCGCGTCTCCACGACGCGGGTCGCGCCGCGGCGCGCCACCAGCCGTACGGCCTCGGCGTCTATCGCCGCCTCGCGGTCGTCGGCCCGCACGATCCGGCCCTCGGCCTTGCTGACGATCTTCGAGGTGACCAGCAGCACGTCGCCGTCCGCCAGGGTCACGCCGGTCGTCGCGATGAGGCCGGCCAGGTCGTCCCCGGGCCGCACCTCGCCGATCCCCGGCACCCCGAAGACCTCGTACCGCGCGGCGCCGTCGGCGCCGCCGGTCGCACCGGCAGCCGAAGCCGAAGCCGCAGTCGTAGCACCAGCCGCAGCCGCAGTCGTACCCGTGGTCGCCGTCGCGGCCGTGCCGGCGGCCGTGCCCGTGCGCGGGTCCGCCGCCTCTGCCGCACCCGCTGCCGGTCCGGCTCCGGGGGAGTCGTCGCCCGCGTCCTTCGCCGGCTGCGTCCCCGCGTGCCCGGTCGTCGTCATACCCGCACCTCCTCGGCCAGCGCCAGCGCCTCGCGCGCCATCTGCGCCGCCGCGTCCACATCGGTCATCATCAGCGGCACCGCGCGGCAGCGGATGCCCGCCTCCTCGACGGCCGGCACCGCGCCCGCGTCCACCGTGTCGACCAGCCAGCCGTCCAGCAGCCCGGAGCCGTAGTGCGTGGCGACGGCCGCCGCGGTGGCCTCCACGCCGACCGCGGCGAGCACCTTGTCGGCCATGCCGCGCACGGGCGCGTCGCCGACGATCGGCGACAGGCCCACCACCGGCACCCCGGCCTCGGCGATGGCCTCGCGGATGCCCGGCACCGCCAGGATCGTGCCGATGCTCACCACCGGGTTCGACGGCGGGAAGAGGACCACGTCGGCCGCCGCGATCGCCTCCAGCACCCCGGGCGCGGGCTTGGCGGCCTCCGCCCCCACCGGCACCACCGCGTGCGCGGGGACCGCGGCCCGCAGCCGCACCCAGTACTCCTGGAAGTGCACGGCCTTGCGCTCGCCGTCCAGCTCCACCAGGACGTGGGTCTCGACCCGGTCGTCCGACATCGGCAGCAGCCGCACCCCGGGCTTCCACCGCGCGCACAGCGCCTCGGTGACCGCGCTGAGCGGATAGCCGGCGCCGATCATCTGGGTGCGCACGATGTGCGTCGCGAAGTCCCGGTCGCCGAGCCCGAACCACTCGGGCCCCACGCCGTACGCCGCCAGCTCCTCCTTGACGGCGAACGTCTCGTCCGAGCGCCCCCAGCCCTGCTCCTCGTGGATGCCGCCGCCGAGCGTGTACATCACGGTGTCGAGGTCCGGGCAGACCTTCAGCCCGAACAGGTGGATGTCGTCTCCGGTGTTGCCGACGACGGTGACGTCCGCCTCCGGCGCCGCTGCCTTGAGGCCGCGCAGGAACCGCGCGCCTCCGATTCCTCCGGCCAGAACCACGATTCGCATGGCCCCAGTCTGTCAGCCGGCCGGGGCGCGGCTGCCGGCGTCCACCACCGGCCGTCCCCGGGCCGGCCGCACGACGGGCGCGCCCCCGGTCAGCCGTGTGGTCAGCCCACGTGGTCAGCCGCGTGGTCGGCCCCCGCGGTCAGCCGCGCGCCGCGGCCCCGGTCTTCGCGGTCGCCGCGGGCGTGCACGCGTGCGGCGTCATCTCCGTCAGCCCCGGGAAGTACACGTGCAGGCTGACCGCGCCGTCCAGCGAGTCGTTGACCACCTCGTGGACGTACCCCGGAGCGAACGCGCGCTGGTGTCCGGCCGTCAGCACCCGGGTGGTCTCCCGGGCGGTCCCGCCCCGCGCGGCCAGGGAGCGTTCGCGCAGGGTGCCCTGGAGGACGGTGTGCACGCCGTGGGAGGCGCCGTGGTCGTGCAGGCCGCTGCCCTGGCCGGGCAGCCAGCTCAGCAGCCACACCTCGTAGCCGGGGCCGGTCTGCAGGCGTGCGTACCAGCGGGTGGTGGCGTCGTAGCGCACCAGCGGGGCCCACCGGCCGCGGTCGGCGGCGATGGTGCGGGCGAGTCCGGCGAACTCGGCGACGGTGCCGGGGTGCTGGGGCGCCGGCGGCAGCAGGTGGGGCAGAGCGAGGGGGTCGCCGGCGATCGAGACGTCGGAGTACATGGGGTGATGTTCCTTGCGTGGCGCGTGATGGGTGGGGCGCCGGGACCGCGAAGGGGTCACCGGCAGGGGATCAGCGGCAGCGACAGGAACAACAACAGCTCTGCGAGGGCGCGGCGCAGCAGAACCCGCGAGTGCGAATCCGTCCGGAGAAGTGCTGCGCGGCGTGCATGGCATCAAGAACACCGGTCGGGACCCGCGCGTGTCAAACGGATGTCCGGAATGTCGCACAGGTTCACCTGATCCGGTAACGCGCGTTGCCGAAAGGTTTGTGCATCGGTTGTTGGGGATAGGTGGTGCGGCATCCGTGCAGATCCGATGCAGATTCGCTTCCGGTTCGCCTCCGGTCTGGGAGAACGCGCCGCCTGGTGTGACGTTGTCCTTCTGTGATCGAAATGTGATCCGCACTGCTTCGCCCACTCGGGTGGAACGCTGCGCTTCCCGGGGGCGTCTGTCGAAGTGTGGGTGACGGATCGGCCCCTCGGGCGTTGAGGCATGCGGGTCTTTGGGTCGATATCAACACTTTCTGTCACGGCTTGGTTCAGCGGAGTGAATAACGGGCCTAATAGCAGATCTTGGCTTGACTGGCCCGGAGCACACACTTGTAATTTCACTCGTGTCGTTCGACCGGAAGCCCTGTAACGGGTCGACGGACACATCACGGGGAAGCACGACAGACGAGGGGCGCGCATGACCGAGCAGTTCCAGTTGCTGCTGGCCGAAGAAGCCGACGAGGAACTCGGCTGGCAGGAGCGCGCGCTGTGTGCGCAGACCGACCCCGAGTCGTTCTTCCCCGAGAAGGGCGGTTCCACGCGCGAGGCCAAGAAGGTCTGCCTCGCCTGCGAAGTCCGCTCCGACTGCCTGGAGTACGCGCTCGCCAACGACGAACGCTTCGGCATCTGGGGCGGCCTGTCCGAGCGTGAGCGCCGCCGCCTGAAGAAGGGCGTCGTCTGAACGCTCCCGCGCCGCACGCACCGCGGCGCCCGGCACCACCGCGCAGCCCGTCTCCCGCGCCCTCCGGCCCGGCAGGCGGGCTGCGCCCGTCCCACCCGACCCTGTCCCACGCGCCCCGCGGCCCCTCGCGCCCCTCGCCCGGGGCCCCTCGCGCTCTCGCCCCGCGACCTGGTCCCACCCGCCCCGCGGCCCCCGCGTCCCCGCACTCGGACGGCGGCGTCCGTGTGAGCCGTTAGTGTGGGGGGCCGTCCGAGACGCTCTCCCGCCGCCGCGCGGACCGCGCGTCCACCTCAGTCCAGCGAACCGGGGCCAGAACCTCGATGTCCGTGAACAGCCCAGCACCGGCCGCACCTCCGGTCGGCACCCCTGAGTTCCCGCGTCACGTGGTGACCGCCGTGCTCGTCGCGCACGACGGCGCGCGCTGGCTGCCCAAGGCCCTGGAGGGACTGCTCACCCAGGACCGCCCGGTCCAGGACGTCATCGCCTGCGACACCGGCAGCGCCGACGACTCCGCGCGGCTGCTCGCCGACGCCCTCGGCGACCAGCGCGTGCTGCACCTGGCCCGCCGCACCGGCTTCGGCGCCGCCGTCGACGAGGCCGTCCGCACCGCCGCCCCGCTGACCGCCGAGCACCTGCCGTACCTGCGCCGCCGCAGCGGCTGGGACCCGGTCAGCCGCACCTGGGACGACGACGCCTACGACGAGCCCGAACTCCCGCACGGCGAACCGGTCCAGTGGCTGTGGCTGCTGCACGACGACTGCGAGCCCGACCCCGGCGCGCTGGCCGCCCTGCTGCGCACCGCCGACGCCTCGCCGTCCGCCGCGATCGTCGGGCCCAAGCTGCGCAGCTGGTACGACCGCCGCCAGCTCCTCGAAGTCGGCGTCAGCATCGCCCGCAGCGGCCGCCGCTGGACCGGCCTGGAGCGCCGCGAGCAGGACCAGGGGCAGCACGACCAGACCCGCCAGGTGCTGTCGGTGTCCTCCGCGGGCATGCTGGTGCGCCGCGACCTGTGGGAGGAGCTGGGCGGCTTCGACCGCAGGCTGCCCCTGATGCGCGACGACGTCGACTTCTGCTGGCGCGCCCAGGCCGCGGGCCACACCGTGCTGATCGCCCCGGACGCCGTCATGCGGCACGCCGAGGCCGCCTCCCGCGAGCGCCGCCCGGTCGACTGCGCCGGCCGCTCCGCGGTCAACCCGCACCGCGTCGACAAGGCCGGCGCCGTCTACACCCTGCTGGTCAACACCCGCGGCCCGCTGCTGCCCTATGTCGCGCTGCGCGTCGTCGTCGGCACCCTGCTGCGCACGCTGGCCTACCTGGTCGGCAAGGTCCCCGGCCAGGCCGTCGACGAGATCGTCGGCCTGCTCGGCGTGCTGCTGCGACCCGAGCGGCTGCTCGCCGCCCGCCGCGCCCGCGGCCGCGGCGCCGTGCCGCCCTCCGAGCTGCGCCCGCTCTTCCCGCCGCCGGGCGCCACCGTGCGCGCCACCGTCGACCAGGTCGTCAGCAACGTCGCCGGCCGCGCCGACGACTCCGCCGCCGCGGCCGGCCTGCACGGCGGCGCCGTGGAGTCCGGACCCGGCGACGAGGACGGCGACTTCCTGGAGATCGAGCAGTTCGCCCGGCTCAAGCGGATCGCCCGCAAGCCGGGCCCGGTGCTCTTCGCGGTGCTGCTGGTGGTCTCCCTCCTGGCCTGCCGCGGACTGCTCGGCGGCGGCTCCCTCTACGGCGGCGCCCTGCTGCCCGCCGAGTCCGGCGCCTCCGACCTGTGGGCCACGTACGCCGGCTCCTGGCACGCGCTGGGCACCGGCGGCACCCAGTCGGCGCCGCCGTACCTCGCGGTGCTGGCGATCTTCGCCACCGTCCTCTTCGGCTCCACCGGGCTGACCCTGACGCTGTTCCTGGTCGCCTCGGTGCCGCTGGCCGGCGTCGCCGCGTACTTCGCCTCCCGGCCGCTGGTCGAGTCCCGGCTGCTGCGCGCCTGGGCGTCGGTCGCCTACGCCTTCCTGCCCGCCGCCACCGGCGCGCTGGCCGCCGGCCGCCTCGGCACCGCCTTCCTGGCGATCCTGCTGCCGCTGATGGCCCGCGCCGCCGTCGCCGCCGCCGGACTCCAGCTCGGCGACGCCGCCGTGGAACGCGGCGCCCGCCCCGGCTGGCGGGCCACCTGGGCGCTGGCCCTCATGCTCACCTTCACCACCGCCTTCACCCCCGTGACCTGGCCGATCGCCCTGGTGCTCGCCGCCGCCACGCTCG
Source organism: Actinacidiphila sp. DG2A-62 (assembly GCF_035825295.1). Taxonomy (NCBI): domain Bacteria; kingdom Bacillati; phylum Actinomycetota; class Actinomycetes; order Kitasatosporales; family Streptomycetaceae; genus Actinacidiphila; species Actinacidiphila sp. DG2A-62. The sequence continues at coordinate 3,117,614 of NZ_JAYMGI010000002.1, read as the reverse complement.
GCTGGCGACTGCTGAAGGGGCAGCGCGTCCTGCTGGTGCCGCACCTGCTGCGGTCCCTCGCGCTGCTGGTCACGCCCATGGTGCTGCTCGCCCCCTGGTCCACGACGCTGCTGTCGCACCCCGGCCGCATGCTGAACAAGGCCGGCCTGGCGTACGGCACCAAGAGCGCCTCCAGCATCGACCTGCTGCTGCTCAGCCCCGGCGGCCCCAAGGCGTCCGGCGGCTTCCTGCTCGTCGGCGTGGTCCTGGCCGCGCTCGCCGCGCTGATGCGCGGCACCCGGCGCACCGCGATCGTCGCCGCGTGGGCCGCCGCCGTCACGGGACTCCTGTTCGCGGTCATCGAGAACGGCAAGGACTGGGCCGGCCCCGCGACGCTCGTCTACGGCCTGGCGCTGCTGGCCGCCGCCGCCATCGGCGCGGAGGGGGCCAACGAGCGGATCGCCGCCAGCGGCTTCGGCTGGCGGCAGCCGGTCGCCGCGCTGGTCGCGCTCGCCGCCGTGCTCGCCCCGCTGCTCGCCGCCTTCACCTGGGTCTTCGACGGCGCCGACGGCCCGATCAGGCGCGGCGACCCGCAGCAGGTGCCCGCGTTCGTCGCCGAGGAGTCCACCACCCGCGACCAGCCGCGCACCCTGGTGCTCAACGGCACCCCGGGCGACATCACGTACGCGCTGGTCCGCGGCGCCGGCGCACACCTGGGGGACGCCGAACTCGCCGCGCAGGCCCCGGCCGACCACGCCCTGGACTCCGTGGTCGCCAACCTCGTCGCCGGCTCGGGCGCCGACCAGGGCAGCAGGCTCGCGGGCTACGCGATCCGCTACGTGCTGGCGCAGAAGGGCGCGCCGCACGGCTTCGCCCGCGTCCTGGACAGCACCCCGGGCCTGTCCCGGGTCAGCCAGACCGGCGGGTCGGAGCTGTGGCGGGTGGAGTCCGCGACCGTCTCCCGCATCACCATCGTCGCCAAGGGCGCCGCGACGGTGCCGGTGGCCTCCGGTCGCGTCGAGGCGCACACCGAGGTGCCCGCGGGGCCCGCGGGTCGGGTGCTGCGGCTCGCCGACTCCGCCGCGGCCGGCTGGCACGCCACGCTCGACGGCGCCGCGCTCACCCCGACCACCGTGGACGGCTGGGCGCAGGGCTTCACGCTGCCGGCCGCCGGCGGCCGCCTCGACGTCACCTACCAGGAGCCGGTCTCGCACATCGGCTGGCTGGGCGCGCAGGCGTTCCTGCTGCTCCTGGTGGTCGTGCTGGCGCTGCCGGGGCGGCGCAACCGGATCGACGACGACCTGCCCGAGGCCGAAGCCGCCGCCGCGGTCGCGGAGGCCCCCGGCCAGGCGTCGGGCGAGGGCCGCAGGGCCCGCAGGCTCCAGGCGGCGGCCGAGGCGGAGGCGGCGGCCGCGGCTGCGGCTGCCGCCTCGGGCCTCGACGCGGACGGCGGGCAGCCCGACCGGGACGGCCAGGGCGCCGGCGACCCGTCCGCGGCCGGTGACGGCGCCGACGGCGGCCAGGCCCGCGTCCCAGCCCCCTCCGCCGCCCCCGACGACGCCGCGGACGGCTACGCGCAGACCCCGTACGACCCGGTGGACGGCGGCTACGACCCGTACGCCGTGCCCGCGGGCGCCCCCGGCACGGACGGCTACGGCTACGGCGGCCAGGGCGGCTACGACGGACAGGGCGCGTACGAGGAGCAGACGGCCGGCCAGGGCGCCTCCCCCGGCGCCTCCCAGGGCGTCGCGCAGGGCCAGGGCTACGGCGCCGAGGGCTACGGCGGCGACGGCACGCAGACCTGGGACGGCGGCCCCCAGGGGCAGCAGCCCTACCCGGCGGGACCCCAGGACCCGGCGGCCGGCGACGGCGGCTACGACCGCTCCGGCTACGGCTACGTGCCCCCGCCGCCCGGCTACGACCCGTACGCCGCGCCCGGCCAGGACGGCTACGGCCACGACCAGGGCTACGCCGACCAGGCCGCCCAGGGCTACGGCGGGCAGCAGGGCTACGCCGACGGGCAGCAGCCGTACGGCGAGTCGTACGGCGACCAGCAGGCGTACCCGGGCGCTCCGGGCGACGGCCGGGGCTACCCCGGGCAGCAGCAGCCGTACGGCGAGGGCGCCGGCTACCCCGACCCGAGCACGTACTACGCCGAGGAACACCCCGAGGAGTACGCCGAGGGCGACCCGCGGCGCGACGGGAGCGACCACCAGTGAACCGCAGCACCATCTCCCTGGCCGGCGCCGTCGCCGCGCTCGTCGTCCTGACCGGCGCGGCCTCGCTCACCGGCGGCAACGACTCCGACGCGGCGCCCGCGGGCTCGGCCGCACGGCTCCCGGTGCAGCGCAGCACGCTGCTGTGCCCGCAGCCGTCGTCGTCGGAGTTCGCGACGACCACGTACACGTCGTTCACCCCGGCGGGCACGGGCTCCGGCTCGGCGTCGGACGCCGGGTCGGGCGGGTCCGGCTCGGACGGCTCGGGCGGGTCCGGCTCGGACGGCACGGGCGGGTCCGGCTCGGACGGCACGGGCGCGTCGGGCTCGGACGACGGCTCCGGGTCCGGCTCGGCGGCCAGGGCGACGCTCGTGCCGACCACCCCCAAGGCGAAGCCGCTGACACCGCTCACCGCGCCGGGCATGCCGGTCACCACGACCACCGACAAGGCCGACGCGCCGGCCCTCATCGGCACCGCGGACGGCCCGCTCGCGCCCGGCTGGACCGTCCAGCAGACCACCGTCGTCGACTCCGGCAGCGGGCGCGGCCTGTTCGGCACGTCGTGCCTGGTGCCCGACAGCGAGTTCTGGTTCCCCGGCGCGAGCACCGCGGACGGCCGCCAGGACTACCTGCACCTGGTCAACCCCGACGAGGGCACCGCGGTCGTGGACGTCCAGCTGTACGGCAAGGACGGCCAGCTGAAGGCGGCCACCGGCGACGGCGTCACGGTCCCCGGCGGCGAGTCCGTGGCGGTGCTGCTGTCCACCCTGGTCGCCGAGAAGGCGCAGGACCTGACCGTGCACGTGGTCGCGCGCAGCGGCCGGGTGGGCGCGGCGGTCCAGGCCACCGCCGCGGGCAAGGGCGGCGACTGGCTGCCGGCCGCCGCGGACCCGGCGACCTCGCTGGTCATGCCCGGCATCCCCAAGGACGCCACCGACGTACGCCTGATCGCCTTCGCCACCGGCTCGGACGACGCCGACCTGACGCTCAAGCTGGCCACCTCCACCGGCCCGATCACCCCGGCCGGCCACGAGACGCTGCACGTCAAGAGCGGCATGACCACCGGCGTCGACCTCGGCGACCTCACCAAGGGCGACGCCGGGTCGCTGATCCTGGGCTCCAGCACCGTGCACAGCGCGGAGCCGGTGGTCGCCGCGCTGCTCGTCACCCGAGGCAAGGGCAGCTCCCATGAGCTGGCGTTCCTGCCGGCGACCCCGCCGGTCGGCACCCGCGCCACCGCCGCGGACAACCGCTCCAAGGGCTCGACGCTCTCGCTGACCGCGGTCGGCAAGAGCGCCACGGTGAAGGTCACCTCGTCCGCGGGCTCCGGCGGCGGCACCCCCATGACCAGGACCGTCGTCGTCAAGCCGGGCGCCACGCTGTCCATGGCGCCCGATCAGCCCGGCGGCGGCAAGGGCGCCTTCGCGGTGACCGTCGAGCCGACCGCGGACAGCGGCACGGTCTACGCCTCGCGGACACTGGAGCTGCCGGCGGGCGGGGTGCCGATGTTCACGATCCAGCCGATGCCGGACGACCGCGGCCTGGTCGCCGTCCCGGACACGGAGTCCGACCTGCGGATCCTCAACCGGTAGGTGGGCGGGACAGGCGCCGGGGTCAGTCCTCGCCGTACTTCGGGTCGACGTTCTCCGGGGACAGGCCGAGCAGCTCGGCGACCTGCTCCACCACGACCTCGTGCACCAGCAGCGCGCGCTCGTCGCGGCTCTTGGCGCGGATCTCGACCGGCCGCCGGTAGACCACGATCCGGCTCGGCCGGTCCTTGGCCGCGCTGATCAGGCGGCCGAGCGGCACCGGCTCGCCGTCCGAGGACAGGCCGTCCTGCGGCCAGGGCACCTCCTGCACGGCGAACTCCACGTCGGCCAGCTGCGGCCAGCGCCGCTCCAGCCGGTCCGCGGCGTCCCGCACCAGATCGTCGAAGGCGTCCGCCCGGCTGAGCGCCAGCGGGACCTGCGGAGGCGCGATGGGACCGCGCATCCCCCGGCCGTGGCGGTCGCGGTGACGCGGACGCGGCGCGGGCGGGGTCGCGGGGGTGGGTGCCGAGCTGTCCATCAGCGTGAGCCTAGTCCTCGCCGCAGCCCCGCACAGCAGCGGATCGTGCCGTTGTCGCCGAAAGTGCTGTGGAACGGGCGGAGGAACGGGCAGTGGGAGGGGGCTGACGGGCGGGCTGTCGGAAGGACCGCGCCCGGGGCCGCCGGAAAAGCTGGCGCAAGGCCGTCGCGTGGGCGGTCGCGTGGGCGGTCGCGTGGGCGGTCGTATGGGCGGTCGCGTGGGCCGTCGTACGGCCGTCGTTTGGGCCGTCGTTTGAGCCGTCGCAAGGGCCGCCGAAAAGCCGCTGGACAGGCCGCCGACCGGCTGCGCCGCGGCCCGCGCGCAGACCGCATCCGGCCACCGAAGTGACGGATATGCGCCACCTGCCGACCGAAGTCGACGCCCAGGCGACCGGTGAGGTTTCCCTTACCGGCGGTACACCCTTGTCGCCCGAACGGCGTCCTCGCAGGTCAGCCAGGCGATAGTGGAGGAGACGGTTCCGATCGGCGCGGCGCGACACGACCGGGTGACGGAGCGGCGAGTCGTCGCGGCCCGCTCAAGAGTGCGGTACCGTCCAACCTCGTGAGCCCTGTACGTCGCTGTTCGCGCACCGCTTGCGGCCGCCCCGCCGTCGCGACGCTGACGTACGTCTACGCGGACTCCACCGCGGTGCTCGGCCCCCTCGCGACGTACGCGGAGCCGCACTGCTACGACCTGTGCTCGGAGCACTCCGAGCGGCTCACCGCGCCGCGCGGCTGGGAGGTCGTACGGCTCGCCACGGACACCGGACCGGTCCGCCCGAGCGGCGACGACCTGGAGGCGCTGGCCAACGCGGTCCGCGAGGCCGCCCGTCCGCAGGAGCGCTCCCAGAACGGCCCCGGCGCGCGCGACATCGACCCCCTGGAGGTCGCCAGGCGCGGCCACCTGCGGGTGCTGCGGTCACCCGAGCCGTAGCCACGCCGGAGCCGCGCGGGGCGTTCGGTAGGTTGTGGAACGCGTTTTCCGACCTGTCCGAACCCGTGCAATCCGAGGTGCTCCGTGGCCGACCTGTCGCAGATCGTCAAGGCGTACGACGTGCGCGGCGTCGTACCCGACCAGTGGGACGAGCCGCTCGCCGAGCTGTTCGGCGCGGCCTTCGCCACGGTCACCGGCGCGGCGGCGATCGTCGTCGGCCACGACATGCGGCCGTCCTCGCCCGGCCTGTCGCGGGCCTTCGCGCGGGGCGCGGCCTCCCGCGGCGCCGACGTCACCGAGATCGGCCTGTGCTCCACCGACGAGCTGTACTTCGCCAGCGGGTCGCTGGGCCTGCCCGGCGCGATGTTCACCGCGAGCCACAACCCCGCGCAGTACAACGGCATCAAGATGTGCCGCGCGGGCGCCGCGCCGATCGGCCGCGACACCGGACTCGCGGAGATCCGCGCGCTGGTCGAGGAGTGGAGCGGGACCGGGCTGCCCGAGGCCGGGTCCGGGACCGGGACGGGGCCGGCGGCCGAGTCTGGAGCCGGGACGGGGCTGGGGGTCGGGTCCGGGGCCGGGACGGGGCCGGCGGCCGAGTCCGGGGCCGGCGGCGGCGCACGGGCCGGCGCCGCGCCCGGCACGATCACCTCGCGCGACGTCCTCGGCGACTACGCCGACTTCCTGCGCTCCCTGGTCGACCTGTCCGGCATCCGCCCGCTGAAGGTGGTCGTGGACGCGGGCAACGGCATGGGCGGCCACACCGTCCCCACCGTGTTGGCGGGCCTGCCGGTGGACCTGGTGCCGATGTACTTCGAGCTGGACGGCACCTTCCCCAACCACGAGGCCAACCCGCTCGACCCGAAGAACCTCGTCGACCTCCAGGCCAGGGTGCGCGAGACCGGCGCCGACATCGGGCTCGCCTTCGACGGCGACGCCGACCGCTGTTTCGCCGTGGACGAGCGCGGCGAGCCGGTGTCCCCGTCGGCGGTGACCGCGCTGGTCGCCGCCCGCGAACTGGCCCGGAACCCCGGCGGCGTCGTCATCCACAACCTCATCACCTCCCGCACCGTGCCCGAGGTCGTCGCCGAGCACGGCGGCACCGCGGTCCGCACCCGCGTCGGCCACTCCTTCATCAAGCAGGAGATGGCCGCGGCCGGCGCGATCTTCGGCGGCGAGCACTCCGCGCACTACTACTTCCGCGACTTCTGGAACGCCGACACCGGCATGCTCGCCGCGCTCCACCTGCTGGCCGCGCTCGGCGGCCAGGACGGCCCGCTGTCCACGCTGGTCGCCGCGTACGACCGCTACGCCGCCTCGGGCGAGATCAACAGCACGGTCGCCGACCAGGAGGCGCGCACCGCCGCGGTCCGCGCCGCCTACACCGGCCGCGACGGCGTCACCTTCGACGACCTGGACGGCCTCACCGTCAGCGGCGCCGACTGGTGGTTCAACCTGCGCGCCTCCAACACCGAGCCGCTGCTGCGCCTCAACGTCGAGGCCCGCGACGACGCGACGGTGGCCCGCATCCGCGACGAGGTCCTGACGATCGTCCGCGGGTAGCGCGGGGCGGGCGCGTCCCGCGGGGCACGTCGGGAGTGCCGGGTGCCGGGTGCCGGGGCCCCGGGTGCGCGGGGACGGGGTGCGTCCCGGCCGATGCGGATGCGGCGATGCGGATGCGGCGGGTGTGGGGTCCCGGGGGTCGGGCGTCGGCGCGGGGTGCGGGGCGCCAGGCGCCGGGCGGGAGCACCGGGTGCCGCGGCCGGGCGCGCGGGACCGCCGGGGACGGCGGCGGGCAGGCGGTGAGCTGCTGGCTATAGGCTGAGGGAGCGGACACGACGCCGTCGGCACCGGCCCAGCGCCACGGGACCGGCGGCCGGCCCGCCGCCCGCACCACGGGCGGCCGGCGCGCCGCCGACTGCCCCGCCGTACCCGTCCGGAGGACGCCGCCATGCCGCTCGTCGAGCCCAGCCTGCTGGAGATCCTGGCCTGCCCGGCCTGCCACGCCCCGCTGCGCGAGGACGCCGACGCGAACGAACTCGTCTGCACCTCCGACTCCTGCGGTCTGGCCTACCCCGTGCGCGACGAGATCCCGGTCCTGCTGGTCGACGAGGCCCGCCGGCCGGCCTGACGGGCGCCTGACCCGCCGGGGCAGGCGCCCGCCGTGCCGGGACGCCCGCACCCGGGAGTCCCGGCGGCCGTCCGCGCCGGGCCCGTCGCACGCGGCACGCCGAAGCCGGCTGCTCCGGTACGCCCCGGGCCTGCGGCGCACGCGAGGGCCGCGCGGTGTGCCCACGCCCCCCGCCGCGCCGCCGCACCCGCCCGTCCCGGGCTCCGCACACCGCCGTCGCGTCCATCGCCAGACCCCCGCACATCCCAGCCGAATCAGTCCGCATCCGACCGGGAGGTCCCACCGTGTTCGACGAGTCGCTGCTGGAGGACCCCGAAGCGCTCGCCCGAGCGGACGCACGGGGGCTGCTGCGCGCCACCGCCTCGGGCGGCGCCCGGGTCCGCACCGCGCTGCGGCTCGCCGACGAGGCCGGCGTCCCGGCGCTGAACCCCGACGGCAGGCCGCGCGGCGTGCTGATCGCCGGCAGCGGCCCGGAAGCCGCCGCCGTCGCCGACCTGCTCTCCGCCCTGGCCGCCGGCGCCTTCCCGATCGAACTCCTGCCGCCCACCGGACCCACGCCCGCGCAGTCCCGCTGGACCCTCCCCGGCTGGGCCGGCCCCTCGACCTGCTGCTCCTGACCACCACCCAGGGCACCGAGCAGGGCCTGACCGACCTGGTCGAGCAGGCCTACCGCCGCGGCTGCACCGCCTGCGCCGTCGCCCCGGCCAAGACGCCGCTGGCCGAGGCCGTCGAGCAGGTACGCGGACTCGCCCTCCCCTTCGCCGCCGCCGACGGCGCCTCCGGCGGTGCCGCCGCACGCCCTGACACGGCGTCTGACACGGCGCGCGGCGCGGACTCCGGCGCCGACTTCGACCCCGGGGCGCTGTGGGCGCTGCTCGTCCCGCTGCTCGCCCTCACCGACCGCCTCGGCCTGCTCAGCGCACCGGCCGACGCCCTCGCCCAGGTCGCCGACCGGCTGGACGAGGTCGCCGCCCGCTGCGGCCCCGCCGTCGCCACCTACACCAACCCGGCCAAGACGCTCGCCGCCGAACTCGACGAATCCCTCCCGCTGCTGTGGAGCCAGGGCCGCGTCGCCGGCGCCGCCGCCCGCCGGTTCGCCACCGTCCTGGGCGCCCGCGCCGGCCGCCCGGCCCTCGCCGCCGAACTGCCCGCCGCCCTCACCGTCCACGGCCCCCTCCAGGCCGGCGCCGCCGCCCTGGCCGCCGACCCCGACGACTTCTTCCGCGACCGCGTCGAGGACTCCGCCGGCCTGCGGCTGCGCATCGTCCTGGTCCAGGAGGCCGCCGACCGGTCCGGGTCGGCCGCCCCCGCGGCCCGCGAGCAGGCATACGCCCACGACACCCCGCTCAGCGAGATCACCGCAGCCGGCGGCAGCCCCCTCGACACCGCCGCCGAACTCCTGGCCCTGACGGACTTCGCAGCCGTTTACCTGGCCGTCGCCACGACCGAAAGACCATGACCGGCATGAACCGCCTCACCAACACCGTCCGCCCCTACGCCTGGGGCTCCACCACCGCCATCCCCGAACTCCTCGGCACCGAGCCCACCGGCGAGCCCCAGGCCGAACTGTGGATGGGCGCCCACCCCGGCGCACCCTCGCGCATCGACCGCGGCGACGGCCCGGTCCCGCTCGACGCCGTCATCGCCGCCGACCCCGCCGCCGAACTCGGCGACTCCACCGTCAAGCGCTTCGGTCCCCGCCTCCCCTTCCTGTTCAAGGTGCTCGCCGCCGGCGCCCCCCTGTCGGTCCAGGTCCACCCCGACCTCGCCCAGGCCAAGGCGGGCTTCGCCGACGAGGAGGCCCGCGGCGTCCCCGCCGACGCCCCCGAGCGCAACTACAAGGACGCCAACCACAAGCCCGAGATGATCGTGGCGCTCTCCCCGTTCGACGGCCTGTGCGGATTCCGCTACCCCACCGAGGCCGCCGACCTCCTGGAGTCCCTCGACGTCGACGCCCTGCGGCCCTACGCCGACATCCTGCGCGCCCACCCCGAGGACCAGGCCCTGCGCGAGGTCCTCGCCGCCGTCCTCGGCGCCGAACCCGCCGCGATCGCCGAGACCGTGCACGCCGCCGCCGAAGCCGCCGCCCGGCTTGCCGACACCCCCGGCACCCCGTACGCCGCCGACCTCGCCGCCTACGCCAAGGCCGCCCGCAGCTTCCCCGGCGACCGCGGCCTGATCGCCGCCATGCTCCTCACCTACGTACGGCTCCAGCCCGGCGAAGCCCTCTATCTCGGCGCCGGCGTCCCGCACGCCTACCTCGACGGCCTCGGCGTCGAGATCATGGCCAACTCCGACAACGTCCTGCGCTGCGGCCTCACCCCCAAACACATCGACGTACCCGAACTCCTGCGCATCGTCCGCTTCGAAGCCGGCGACCCCGGCGTACTCCGCCCCGAGGCCGCCCCCGACGGCGAAGAGGTCTACGCCGCCCCCATCGACGAGTTCCGCCTCTCCCGCTACGGCCTCGCCCCCGGCGCCGACGCCCGACTCCTCGGCCCCGGCACCCCGCAGATCCTCCTGTGCACCAGCGGCCGGGCCCAGGTGCGCACCGCCGGCGACGACGGCCCCGGACTCACCCTCAGCCGCGGCGAATCCGCCTACGTCCCCGCCGCCGAACGCGTCGAACTCACCGGCGAAGGCACCGTCTTCCGAGCCACCGTGGCGGCCTGACCCGCCCCCGGGAGCGGCGGCTGCAAGAATGACCGTCCGCAGCCGCCGCCCGCCCCTGGCGCGACAGCCGCAGTACCAGCCCACCGGACGAGGGAAGGATCACCACCAGCTATGAGCGCGTCAGGCGGAACCCGGGCGATCATCGCCGCGCTGAGCGCCAACCTGGCCATCGCCGCGGCCAAGTTCGTGGCCTTCGCCTTCAGCGGCTCCTCGTCCATGCTCGCCGAGGGCGTGCACTCCCTCGCCGACTCCGGCAACCAGGCCCTCCTGCTCATCGGCGCCCGGAAGTCCAAGCGCGCCGCCAACGACGAGCACCCCTTCGGCTACGGCCGCGAACGCTACGTCTACGCCTTCCTCGTCTCCATCGTCCTGTTCTCCGTCGGCGGCATGTTCGCGCTCTACGAGGGCTACGAGAAGATCCGCCACCCGCACGACGTCGACCACTGGTACTGGCCGGTCGGCGTCCTCGTCTTCGCGATCATCGCCGAGGGCTCCTCCTTCCGCACCGCCGTCAAGGAGTCCAACCACACCCGCGGCAGCCTGTCCTGGATCGAGTACATCCGCCGGGCCAAGGCCCCCGAACTGCCCGTCGTCCTCCTTGAGGACTTCGGCGCCCTGATCGGCCTCGCCCTCGCCCTGATCGGCGTCGGCCTGGCGGTCGGCACCGGCAGCGGTGTCTGGGATGGCATCGGAACCCTCTGCATCGGCACCCTCCTCATCTGCATCGCCCTGGTCCTGGCCGCCGAGACCAAGTCGCTGCTCATCGGCGAAGGCGCCAACCCAGAGTCCACCGCCCGCATCCGCGCGGCCATGGTCGACGGCGACACCGTCACCGGCGTCATCCACATGCGCACCCTGCACCTGGGCCCCGAGGAACTCCTCGTCGCCGCCAAGGTCGCCGTCCAGCACGACGACACCGCCACCGAGGTCGCCCGCGCCATCGACGCCGCCGAGGAACGCATCCGCGCCGCCGAGCCCTTCGCCCGGGTGATCTACCTCGAACCCGACATCTACAGCGAGTCCGCCGCCGCGGCGGGGCCCGACCCCGACCAGACCCCCGGCGGACGCTGAGCACCCCGGCCCACCGGGCCGGCCCCGCTTTCCCCGCCCCGCTTTCCCGGTGGCGCTGGGGCCGATGGGCCCACCGGTGTAGATTCGTCCTTAGCCAGACGTCGCTGCTGATGGCGGTCGGGCGGTCTCCGCACGGAGACCGGCCGAGGGAGAGAGGGCCTCCGACGGATTGCGCTGCCGCAAGGGGACGGGTGTGTCCGCAAGGCGTGGCAACCCGCGCCGCCCCACGGCCGCGCCCCATCCCTGTCCACCTCGACCTCAACCGCGAGGAGCAGCCCGCATGACCACCACCGCCACCGACTTCAAGGTCGCGGACCTCTCCCTGGCCGCCTTCGGCCGCAAGGAGATCACCCTTGCCGAGCACGAGATGCCCGGCCTGATGTCCCTCCGCAAGGAGTACGGCGAGTCCAAGCCGCTCAGCGGCGCCCGCATCACCGGATCGCTGCACATGACCGTGCAGACCGCGGTCCTCATCGAGACCCTCGTCGCCCTCGGCGCACAGGTCCGCTGGGCGTCCTGCAACATCTTCTCCACCCAGGACCACGCCGCCGCGGCCATCGCCGTCGGCCCCGAGGGCACCCCGGACAACCCCCGCGGCGTCCCCGTCTTCGCGTGGAAGGGCGAGTCCCTCGAAGAGTACTGGTGGTGCACCGAGCAGGCGCTGACCTGGCCGGACGCCCCCACCGGCGGCCCCAACATGATCCTGGACGACGGCGGCGACGCCACACTCCTGGTCCACAAGGGCGTCGAGTTCGAGAAGGCCGGCAGCGTCCCCGCCACGACCCCCGAGGACAGCGAGGAGTACGGCCACATCCTCGACCTGCTGCGCCGCACCCTCGCCGACACCCCGCAGAAGTGGACGCAGCTCGCCTCCGACATCCGCGGCGTCACCGAGGAGACCACCACCGGCGTCCACCGCCTGTACGAGATGCAGCAGGAAGGCAAGCTGCTCTTCCCGGCGATCAACGTCAACGACGCGGTCACCAAGTCGAAGTTCGACAACAAGTACGGCTGCCGGCACTCCCTCGTCGACGGCATCAACCGCGCCACCGACGTCCTGATCGGCGGAAAGGTCGCCGTCGTCTGCGGTTACGGCGACGTCGGCAAGGGCTGCGCGGAGTCCCTCCGCGGCCAGGGCGCCCGGGTCATCGTCACCGAGATCGACCCGATCTGCGCCCTGCAGGCCGCCATGGACGGCTACCAGGTCGCCACTCTCGACGACGTGGTGGAGACCGCCGACATCTTCGTCACCACCACGGGCAACCGCGACATCATCATGGCGTCCGACATGGCCAAGATGAAGCACCAGGCGATCGTCGGCAACATCGGCCACTTCGACAACGAGATCGACATGGCCGGCCTGGCGAAGATCCCCGGCATCGTCAAGGACGAGGTCAAGCCCCAGGTCCACACCTGGACCTTCCCCGACGGCAAGGCGATCATCGTGCTGTCCGAGGGCCGGCTGCTCAACCTCGGCAACGCGACCGGTCACCCCTCCTTCGTCATGTCCAACTCCTTCACGGACCAGACGCTGGCGCAGATCG